>PWZT01000047.1 GCA_003567315.1 Paracoccaceae bacterium | reverse complement strand
CTGTCGCGCTTCCATCTCGGCCAGCAGATCCTGCCGGTCGGCCCCGCGCTGCACTGAATAGCTGTCGGGCGCGAGCCACCCCTCGCGCGGCACCTCGCCCGGATCGCCGGACAGGAACTCCGCCAGACGCAGCCCCTCCCACACCTGCCAGCTTGTCGCGCCCTCGGCGACCGTTATGCGATACTGAATATCCGCTTCCTGCGTGAAGCGCAGATAGTCTTCGGGTGGTTCCTCATCGGAAGAAAAGCGCGCCACGATCTCGAAGCTTTGCGTGGCAGGATCAAGCTCGCGCACGAGCGTGTCGATCCGTGTGACCCCGATCCGGTAATGGATCTCGGAGCCGCAGGTGGAGGCCCCACCGCGCGTGATCAGATCCATGATCTCATCCATCGAGGCCCCCTCCGGGATCAGATAGGAGCCAAAGCGCAGCCCCCCTGCCCGCTCGGTATATTGCGCGCCGATGCGGAAGACCTGCTCGGATGTGATCGCGCCCTGTTGCGCGAGCCCGGACGAGACTGCGCGCAGCGATGCCCCCTGCGCCACGCGAAAGCAGATCGCCTGTTCCAGCGGGCCTTCGGCGAAATAGCTGCGTTTGCCCGACGAGATCACGATGCCCAACCCGATCAGGCCGACGATCGAAAGCGTCAGTATGTTGGCGACGACATGTCGGATCATCAGGCGTCAACTTTCCCCAGAATGAGGCTGGCATTGGTGCCGCCGAAGCCGAAACTGTTTGATAGTGCGATGCGTATATCCCGCTTGCGCGCTTTATGTGGCGCGAGATCGAGCGGTGTTTTAACTGCGGGCGTGTCGAGATTGAGCGTGGGCGGCGCGATCTGGTCGCGAATTGCAAGCATGCAGAAGATGGATTCGACCGCGCCCGCGGCCCCCAACAGATGCCCGATGGCCGATTTCGTGGAGGACATGGTGGCCTTTTCGGCCGCGGCCCCCAGAAGCTGTTCGACAGCGGCGAGTTCGATCACATCTGCCATGGTCGAGGTGCCATGCGCGTTGATGTAGTCGATATCGCCCGCATCGATGCCCGCGCGCTTGACCGCCGCCTGCATGGAGCGCAGCGCGCCATCGCCATCCTCGGACGGGGCGGTGATGTGATAGGCGTCACCCGACATGCCATAGCCCAGCACCTCGGCATAAATCTTCGCCCCGCGTGCCTTGGCGTGTTCATAGTCTTCCAGCACCACCACGCCCGCGCCCTCGCCCATGACAAAGCCATCGCGGTCGGCGTCATAAGGGCGCGAGGCCGCCTTGGGGTCATTGCCGCGCTTGGTCGAGAGCGCCCTGCAGGCATTGAACCCGGCGATCCTGATTTCCGAGATCGGGCTTTCCGCGCCGCCCGCGATCATGACATCAGCATCACCCCACTGGATAAGCCGGGCGGCGTCGCCAATGGCATGCGCCCCGGTCGAGCAGGCGGTCACAACTGCATGGTTCGGCCCCTTGAAGCCATAGCGAATGCTGACCTGCCCGGAGATGAGATTGATCAGCGCCGAAGGGATGAAAAACGGCGAGACGCGGCGCGGCCCGCGTTCCTTCAGCAGCACGGCCGTATCCGCGATGGCCGACAGGCCACCGATCCCCGAGCCGATCATGACGCCGGTGCGGCAGCGCGCCTCTTCATCCTCAGGCATCCAGCCGGCATCGCGCACGGCCTGATCGGCCGCCGCCATCCCGTAAAGGATGAACTCGTCAACTTTGCGCGCTTCTTTCGGGGCCATCCAGTCATCGGGGTTGAAACTTCCATCCGTGCCATCTCCGCGCGGGATCTCGCAGGCATAGGTTGTGGCAAGATGGCTGGCATCGAAGCGCGTGATCGGCCCGGCGGCGGATTGCCCGTCGAGCAGCCGCGACCAGCTTTCCTCGACCCCGCAGGCAAGGGGCGTGACCAGACCCATCCCTGTGACCACGACTCTACGCATCCGCGACATCTCCTGTAACAAATCTTTCCTTGGCGCCGTGATACCGGCATTTGGCGCGCAGGGGAAGTGCAGGAAGGTGCCTGAAAACGGCTCTGTGCAGGATCTGGCGTGCTTGTGTCCGCTTGCCCGCGTCGCGCGCAAATGGGTGATGCCTTGCGACCCCGCGCAAGCTCGCCTAAACCCGTGCGGGACGACAGACCCTGCACAAGAGGCATTCACATGCGCCTGAGCCGTTATTTCCTGCCCGTTCTGAAAGAAACCCCCTCGGAGGCGCAGATCGTCAGCCATCGGCTGATGCTGCGGGCGGGGATGATCAAGCAGGCCTCGGCAGGGATCTATTCCTGGCTGCCGCTGGGCTACAAGGTGCTGCGCCGGATCGAGCAGATCGTGCATGAGGAACAAATCCGTGCAGGCCATATCCCGATGCTGATGCCCACGCTGCAATCGGCTGATCTGTGGCGCGAGAGCGGGCGCTACGACGATTACGGCGAGGAGATGCTGCGCATCAAGGACCGGCATGGGCGCGACATGCTCTATGGGCCGACCAATGAGGAGTTGATTACCGACATCTTCCGCGCGCATGTGGCGAGCTACAAAGACCTGCCGCTGACGCTGTACCACATCCAGTGGAAGTTCCGCGATGAGATTCGCCCGCGTTTCGGGGTGATGCGCGGGCGCGAATTCCTGATGAAGGATGGCTATAATTTCGACGTCGACATGGACGCGGCCCTCCATGCCTATAACCGCCATCTGGTAAGCTACCTGCGCAGCTATGAGCGCATGGGCCTGCAGGCGATCCCCATGCGCGCCGACAGCGGCGCCATCGGTGGCGACCATACGCATGAGTTTCTGGTTCTGGCCGAGACGGGTGAGTCGGAAGTCTTCTATGACAGCGAAATAACAGACCTGCGCTTTGGCGACCGTGAGGTGGATTACGACTCGGTCGCGCAATGTCAGGCTGTGCTGGAAGAGTTTACTTCGCGCTATGCGCGCACGGATGAGACCCATGACGAGGCGGTTTTCAATGAACGCGTGCCCGAGTCGCGCCGCCGCTCGGCGCGCGGGATCGAAGTGGGGCAGATCTTCTATTTCGGCACCAAATATTCCGATGCGATGGGCGCGGTCGTGGTCAATGACAAGGGCGAGCGCGTGCCGGTACATATGGGCAGCCACGGGATCGGCGTGTCGCGCCTTCTGGGCGCGATCATCGAGGCGAGCCATGACGAGCGCGGCATCATCTGGCCCGAGGGCGTCACTCCTTTCCATGCCGGGATCGTGAACCTCAAGCAAGGCGACAGCGCGGCAGATGCGGCCTGCGAGGGGCTTTACAAGGCGCTGACCGCGAAAGGGCTGGAGCCGCTTTACGATGATCGCAGTGAGCGCGCAGGCGCGAAATTCGCCACGATGGATCTGATCGGCCTGCCCTGGCGGATCACTGTGGGTCCGCGCGGGCTAGAAAAAGGTGTGGTGGAACTCACCTCGCGTCGGACGGGCGACAGCGAGGAAATGTCCCCCGAGGCGGCTGTGGACAGGCTTGCGCAGATTTATGGATGATCTCCAGCACCGTACCCGCCTGCCGGATGCGCTGCGCGTCCTGCTCGAGCAGTATCCGCGCGACATGTGGGAAAGCCACAGGAATTTCGACGGGCTGACCCGCTTCTGGCTGGAGCGGCATCTGATGTTCCGCCGCGCGCTCGCGCAATGGCAACAGGATACGCGCGGCTTTCTCGACAAGGCCCGCGACGCGCAGGCGCATGGGCAGATGACCGCGCGGATCGGTGGGTTTCTGATCAATGAATTGCATGGCCATCACCATATCGAGGATGCGCATTACTTCCCGGTCCTTTCTGCCGCCGAAACGCGGCTGGCGCGCGGGTTTGAGTTGCTCGACGCCGATCACCACACGCTTGACGCCGAACTGGCCGCTCTGACCGAGGCCGCCAATACCCATCTGCGGACGTTAAGCACCGAGAGCGCCGGCGAGATTCTGGCGAAGCTCGAAGGGTTCGAGAGATTTCTCGATCGGCACCTGGTCGATGAGGAAGAGCTTGTGGTGCCGGTGATCCTGCACCACGCGTTGCGGTTCTGAAGCGCTTGCCGGGTCAGCTCGCGCGCCGCAAATCGCGCACGCGCGCGGCCAGCCAGTCGAGCTGCGAATCACGAAGCCCCAACTCGGCCAGATGCGCCGCCGTGTTGAACAGATACTCGCAATTCGGCCCGCGCCCGCCCTGCGCGCCAGCAATGATCCGCGCCTGATCCTCCAGCGAGAGCCCCGCGCAATACTGCTCATGCGCCCGGTCGATGACATAGGTCACAGCCTCGACCTGCCGCCCGTCCTGCAACGCGACCGGCGCGCGGCGTTCCAGATAGGCCGCGGAGATCAATTCGCGCGCGCGCAGATATTCGAGGCTTTCTTCGGCAATGGCCTGCGGAATTTCAAAAGCCACCCCCTCGCAACCGCCCTGCCCCGCATCGAGTGCCAGCACCAGCCCCGGACGCTCCACCGTGCCGCGATGATGGATCGAGCGCATGCAGAAGCTGCGCTGATAGCCCTCCAGCCGGGCAATCTGGCGGCTGGCAAAGGCAAAGCCAGGCTCCCAGATGAGCGAGCCGTATCCGAAGACCCAAAGCGAAGTTCGCGCGTGCATGTGACTGGTCCTTTCCACTGCGCCGGGTGTAAACCGGATCGACCATAACCGGAAGAGAGACCCTGCAGATGCGCCTGATCGTGATCCTATGCCTCGTCGCGGCCACTACATTCAGCGTCTACTGGGTCTATTCCGCGCGGCAGATGCGTAGCGTCACCGCACAAATCCTTGACCACACGCCACAGATTGATGCGACGCCGCACTCGGTCACAGGGTTCCCGACGGCGTTTCGCATGCAACTCGACAACGCTCAATGGCAATCCCGGACAGGGCTGTTTCTATGGCGGGCCCCTTATCTGGAGCTTACGACCCCCAGCTATCGTCCCGAGCAAATCCTGTTCACGCTTGCCCCGGAGCAGACGCTCGTGATCGGCGCGCAGGATTTCACCTTGCGCAGCGCGGATCCGCAAGGTGACATCACTCTGGGGCGCGATATGCAGCTAACGGAAGCAGCGCTCATGCTGGAGACGTTGGAAATCGCGCCCTCGCTGCTGGTACAGCAGTTTTCACGCTTTGAAGCGCGCTTGAGAGAAGTGGATGATGCGCAGTACAGGCTTGAGGCCACCGCAAACGATATTGAGTTCGCGGCGATGCTGCGAGCGCAACTGGACCCCGACCAGATCCTGCCTGCGCAGATCAGTCGGCTGACGATCGATATCGGGCTGGGTTATGCCGAACCGATCATGTTCGGTGCAGCCTTACCTGCGCTGAATGAGTTGGACCTCGATACTGTGACGCTCGATTGGGGCGACTTGCACCTGAGTCTGTCAGGTCGGATTGTGCGGGATCCCTCCGGTTGGCTTGAGGGAACTGTCACGCTGACGGCATCGGATTGGGAGCCCTTGCATCAATTGCTCGTCGCATCCGAGGCGCTTGCGCCGGATATGGCGATGATGGCCGGGATGCTGCTCTCGGGGCAAGCCGACCCTGACACTGGCGAGATAACCCTTCCCCTGCAAATCCGGCAGTCTGACATGTATCTCGGCCCGCTGCGGCTTCTTCAGCTACCGCGTTTGTGACAGGCGCTTGTTGATGCTCCGCGCAACCGGGATCGCGGCGAAGGCACCAATGGCGTTGGCGACCATATCCGCAACGTCAAAGCCGCGTCCGAAAAATGGCTGGATGAACTCTATCAGGATGCCGTAGCAGATCGCAGCAGGCACCAACCACACCCATATGCGCGGCGCGACGGAGAGCGCAGGCAAAAGCATCAGAAAATAGGCCGCAATATGCGCGAGTTTGTCTGGACCAAACAGGTTCGGTTTCGACTCCCCATTGCCCGGATAGAGGAACACGACAATACTGAGCAAAAAGATCGCTGCTGTCAGCGAGAATCCGATCTTGCGGTAGCCTGGGTTGATCTGCGCCATGCCTGTCCCTCCTTTGAGGGGGTCAGGTGGCATATTCGATAGCGTGGGACAAGGGTTCAGGCGATCAAACCGGCACCCCTGCCTCGGCGGCAGTGCGGACCGCATCCGTTATCCGCGACATCGCGCGTTCCTCGAGTTGGCGCACGCGTTCTTTCGATATACCCAGCTCCACCCCGATTTCCGCGAGCGTCCGCGGCTCGTCATTCAGATGGCGTTGTGCAATGATACGTTGCTCGCGCGCGGGCAGCTCCTGAACTGCAGAATACAGCAATTTCCGCCTGCGTCGCGTCTCCAGATCATCCAGGACGCGCGTTTCAGTGGCCACGCTGCCGTCCTCGATCGTGTCGAGCCAGTCGCGCCCCTCCTCGCCATCGCTTTGCGGGGTGTTGAGCGAGAGGTCCTGACCGGACATGCGCCCCAGCATGATCTCGACCTGCTCCTCGGGAACATCGAGTTCACGCGCAATCGACTGGCCGAGGTTTTCCTGCCGAATCTCGCCATTCTCGAGCTTGATCAGGGTCTTGCGCAGGTGAAAGAAGAGCTTCTTCTGCGATGCGTTGGTGGCCGTGCGGACAACGGACCAGTTGCGCATCACATATTCCTGCATCGAGGCGCGGATCCACCATGCCGCATAGGTTGAAAAACGCGCACCATTGTCCGGGTCGTATTTTTCGGCAGCCCGCATGAGCCCGAGATTGCCCTGCTGGATCAGATCATCGAGCGGAAACCCGTAGCGGCGAAACCGCGCGGCGACCGAGACAGCAAGCCGCGTATAGGCCGTGATCAACCGATGCAGCGCAGCTTCATCTCGTTTATCACGCCACGCCTTGGCAAGGCTCTGCTCGGTTTCGGCGTCGAGCATTTCGCTGGCCATCGCCTCCTTGATGAATTGGCTGGTGCGGGGGTCGCGCGGTTCCATGTGGAGCTTCCTGTAGTAGCGAAACAAAACAGTTTCGTATCGCTATCAATTCATGCCCGCACTTGTCAACGCCCCTTGGCAGGATTACTTCGCGAGCATGAGCAGGTCGTCACCTCAGACCGCATGCAACCTTGCGGACCTCATCCTGTATCTGTCCCGACTTGGACAGTCACAGACACGGTGTCCGGAGACTGCATCGCACAGCCTGACCACAGCGCAATGGACAGCGTTGCGGTATTTCGCGCATGCCAACAGGTTTTCACGTACCCCCTCGGCGTTCTCCGAATTTCATGCTACGACCCGCGGGACTGCGTCACAGACAGTGAAATCACTTGTCGCGCTGGGCTTGCTGTCGCGCCAGTGCCACGAATCAGATGCGCGGAGCACCGTGATCGAGATCACAGAGGCCGGGCGCGAGATGTTGCGCCATGATCCGCTGGAAGACCTGCGCAAGGCTCTGGACAAGCTGGAGCCCGCCCGACGCGCGGCCCTTTCCGACGCCCTTGGCGAGACGATCGAGGTGCTCGCGGCAGAGCGCAAGGCGCCGGTCTTCGGCAGTTGCGCGGATTGCACGAACTGCGAGCAGCATGACGGCAGCTATTTCTGTCAGTCGACCCGGAGTTTTCTGAGCCTGCGCGACATGCACACAATCTGTGTGGATTTCCAGCCTTGCTCCCGGTGATATCGCAAGCTTAGCGAAGTCACCCGGAGGGCCTGCGGGCCCGACGCGGACGCGCCCCCCTCGATGGGGGGCAAGTCCGCCCCCGGCTTGCAGCCTTACCCCGCGCGCTCGAGTTGCGCGATGGCCGCACGCAGCCGTCCGATTTCCTCGCGCAAGCTCGCGGCCCGCTCCCGCGCCTCTGTCACGACGTCTTCCGGCGCGCTTGCGAGGAATTTATCGTTCCGCAAACGTCCATCGATCCCGGCGAGCTCTTTTTCTGCCTTGGCGCTGGTCTTCTCCAGCCGCGCGCGTTCCGCCGCAATGTCGATCACGCCCTCCAGCGGCAACCCGAAACTACCCCCTTCGACAGTCACCGTGATCGAGCCGCGCGGAAGTTCCGCTGCCTCCTCGAGCTGCGCAATGCGCCCGAGCTTCATGACCAGCGTCATGTTGCGATCAAGCGCCGCGCGCCCTTCGGCATCGAGGTCAAGCTGCACCATGTTCAGCTTCAGTCCCACCGGCACGCGCAATTGCGCCCGCGCCGAGCGGATCGTCTCGATCAGCCCGATCACCCAGCGCATCTCGCGCATGGCCGCCTCGTCCACCAGGTCGGCGCCATAGTCCGGCCAGTCCGCATGCGCGCACAGCTTTTCGCGTTGCCCTGTCAGCCCCCAGAGTTCTTCGGTCACGAAGGGCATGAACGGATGCAGCAGGATCATGCATTGATCGAGCACCCAGGCCATGGTCGCGCGTGTCTCGGCCGCATCCGCGCCATCGAAAAGCGGCTTGGCGAATTCCACGTACCAGTCGCAGACCCGGCCCCAGACAAAGGCGTAAAGCGCGTTCGCGGCATCGTTGAAACGGTAGTCATGCAATGCGCTATCCACGACCTCACGCACCCGCGCTGTCTCGCTGATGATCCAGCGATTGACGGTCGCTTGAGCAGCAGGCGGCGCAGATTGCGTCGCATGGCCTTCCCAGACACCATTCATTTCGGCGAAACGACACGCATTCCAGAGCTTTGTCGTAAAATTGCGATAGCCTGCAATGCGGTTGGTGTCGAGTTTCAGCACGCCACCCAGCGAGGCCATCGAGGCATTGGTGAAGCGGAGCGCATCAGCGCCGTATTCGTCAATGATCTCAAGCGGATCAATGACATTGCCAAGGCTCTTCGACATCTTCTTGCCCTTGGCATCGCGTACGAGCCCGTGCAGATAGACATGGTGAAACGGCACCTCGCCCACCACGGCAAGCTGCATCATCATCATTCGCGCGACCCAGAAGAACAGAATGTCAGAGCCGGTGATCAACACACTGGTCGGGAAGTATTTTTTTAGCGCGTCAGTGTCTTCGGGCCAACCCAGCGTGCCGATGGGCCAGAGCCCTGAAGAGAACCATGTGTCGAGGACATCGGGATCGCGCGTCAGTCCCTTTCCCGGCGCGAGTGCCTGCGCTTCGGCTTCTGTCGGCGCGCAGTATTTGTTGCCTTCGGCGTCATACCAAACCGGGATCTGATGCCCCCACCATAGCTGTCGCGAGATACACCACGGCTCGATATTCTCAAGCCAATGAAAATAAGTCTTTTCACCGCTTTCGGGCATGATCTTCACGCGGCCCGAGCGCACGGCATCGAGGGCCGGTCCCACGATCTTGGCCGTATCTACGAACCATTGGTCGGTCAGCATCGGCTCGATCACCGTTTTCGACCGATCGCCAAAGGGTTGCATGATCTTCTTTGCCTCGACCAGCGGCACGGCGGCGTCCGGGTCGTCATCCTCACCCAGTTTGCGCCCCAATCGCGGATCATCCGCCCGCGTCATCACCGCAAGCCCCTCAGCCGTGATCTCTTCTACCACCCGCTTACGCGCCTCGTAGCGGTCAAGGCCGCGCAGATGATCCGGCACGAGGTTCAGCGCATCGGCCTCAGCCTCCGACAAAGCACGCTCCCCGCGCGCCACGTCCCCCGCAATCGCCGCCGCCTCGGCATAGGGCGCGCCATCGGCCCGCATCTGCGCGCGGGTATCCATCAGGCGATACATCGGGATGCCGCCGCGCTTGGCCACGCCATAGTCATTGGCGTCATGCGCGCCAGTGATCTTGACCGCGCCTGAGCCGAAATTCGGGTCGGGATACTCATCCGTGATGATCGGGATCAGGCGGCGATGCTCTTTCGGTCCAACCGGGATTTCGCAGAGTTTTCCAACGATTGACGCGTATCTTTGATCCGATGGATGAACAGCGACCGCCCCATCCCCAAGCATCGTTTCGGGCCGGGTCGTGGCGATCGAAATGAAATCGCGCGTCTCGCGCAGGATCACCTTGCCGTCTTCATCTTGCTCCAAATACTCATAGGTCTCGCCACCTGCGAGCGGGTATTTGAAATGCCACATATGCCCGTCAGTCTCGAGATTCTCGACCTCCAGGTCCGAAATCGCGGTCTCGAAATGCGGGTCCCAGTTCCCCAGCCGTTTTCCGCGATAAATCAGGCCCTTGTTATACATATCGACAAAGACCTTGATCACGGCATCGTGGAAATTGCCATCCTCTCCCTCGGGCGCAGCCGGAGCCCCCGACATGGTGAAGGCGTTGCGCTCCCAATCGAGCGAACATCCGAGCCGTTTGAGCTGCCCGATGATCGTGCCCCCCGATTGCGTCTTCCATTCCCAGACCTTTTTGAGAAACGCCTCGCGCCCCATCTCCGCGCGCTTCAGGCCCTCCTTGGCGAGTTCGCGCTCCACCACCATTTGGGTCGCGATGCCGGCGTGGTCCTGCCCTGGCTGCCAGAGCGTGTCATAGCCCTGCATCCGCTTCCAGCGTACCAGAATATCCTGCAATGTATTGTTGAAGGCGTGGCCCATATGCAGGCTGCCGGTTACATTGGGCGGCGGGATCATGATGCAGAAGGACTCGTCGCGCTGTTTATTCGCGCCTGCGCGGAATGCGCCAGCCTCTTCCCAGAGCGCCGCAATGCGTGCCTCTGCGCTTTTCGCGTCGAAAGTCTTGTCCATCGCCATCTGTCGGATCCCGCTTGCTGTCCTACAGGCGGCTTGTAACGCTGCGTCTACGCAAGTGGAAGCCCTGCGCACCACGTTCAGCGGGTCGAGCTGTGGGGAAAAAAGAGCACGGCCCGACGCGGGCGGTTCATTTCACCGAGCGGATCGTGTCGCCAAAGTCGATCCGGGGCGCGAGTTCGACACGCCGCGCGCCGATCAGCCCATCATCACTCTTTCCGGCCACGATCTCTGCCGCGCGCAGGCCGATTTCCCGGCGGCATGCATCTGTCGTGGCCAGCCGCAAGCGCAAACCGTCGAGCAGTTCCAACCCGTTGAACCCGGCAAGCCCGATCTGGTTGGGCACGTCGATCCCGTTATCCAGACAATGAAGCAGCCCCCCTGCCCCGATCATGTCATTGGAGTAATACAGGAAATCGAGATCCGGGCGGCGCGCGAGAATCGCTTTCGTCATTTCGCGCCCCTTTGCCAGCGACGAGCCGCCCCCATAATGTTCGGTCTCCGCCAGGGGGATGCCCGCCGCTTCCAAAGCCTCGGTAAATCCTTCGATCCGCTTTCTGGCGCGGTGATCATCGGGCATCTTGGAGCCGAGGAAACCGATCTTGCGATACCCAGCGGCCAGGATCGCTTCGGCCATTTCCCGCCCGGCGCGCCGATGCGAAATCCCCACCATCGAGTCGATGGGCTCACCATCGATATCCATTATCTCGACAATCGGAATGCCGGAATTCGCCAGCATGGCCCGCGCGGGTTCCGTATGCTCCAGCCCTGCAACGATCATGCCCGATGGGCGCCACGACAGCATCTCATAGATGACGTTTTCCTCGCGCTCGGCCTTGTAATCGGTCGCACCAAACACGGGCTGCAGGCCCGAATCCTCCAACGCCGCCGAGATGCCCCCGAGCACTTCCGGAAAGACCATGTTCGACAGTGACGGGATGATCACCCCCACCAGATTCACCCTCTGGCTCGCGAGCGCGCCGGCGATCTTGTTGGGAACATATCCGAGGGTTTTGGCGGCCGCGAGCACCTTCTCGCGCGTGGCGGGCGAGACATCGGCACGGTTGCGCAGCACGCGGCTGACCGTCATCTCGCTGACACCGCTGAGTTCGGACACATCGCGGAGTGTGAGCGGTCGTTGGGCTTCGGGTGGCAGATATGGGGGCAATGGCTTGATCCTGGAAAGCGAGTGTTACGCGATGTTAGCGCCACTCATACCCCGCGCCAAGCCTCTGCGGGTTGCGCGCCGCCTCTGGTCGTGACAGGCGCAGAAAAAAGCGGTATGCGATGCGCTGCATGGCCCCGTGGCTCAACTGGATAGAGCAGCCCCCTCCTAAGGGGCAGGTTGCAGGTTCGAATCCTGCCGGGGTCGCCATCATTGCCCGAATCTAACGCTCGGTCAGCTTCAATTCGATTCGGCGGTTGCGCTGGCGAGCCTCGAATGTGTTTGCCGGATCAACCGGGCGATACTCCCCGAAACCGGCCGCTGACAGGCGGAATGCGGGAAAACCTCGCTCCTCTGTAAGGTAGCGGACCACAGACAAGGCGCGCGCCTGACTGAGTTCCCAGTTATCGGCGTATCGTCCCCCCGGCGCGATCGGCAGGTTGTCGGTATGGCCTTCCACCTGCAGGATCCAGTCGATTTCCTCGGGAATGCGGTCTGCCACGTCATTGAGCGTTGCGACCACATCGCCGATCTGCTCCTGCCCCTCGGTCGAAAGGTCAGCGGAGCCAAGCTCGAACAGCACCTCGGACGAGAAAACAAACCGATCGCCCACGATCTCGATCCCTTCGCGCCCTTCCAGCACGTCGCGGAGCTGACCGAAGAACTCGGACTGGAACCGCTCCAGCCGCTCGCGTTCGGCAGCTTCCAGATCCGCGCGGCGGCGTTCTTCGGCGGCAAGCCGGGCCAGCGCGATATTCAGGTCCTCGCCAAGGCTTTCGATCTGGGTCTGCGCCGCAGCTTCGCGGGCGCGCACTTCGCCCAGCAACTCTTGCAACCCGCCCACCTGCGCTCGCAGGCTGGCAACCTGTTGATTGAGCGCTTCGACCCTGCGCTGGTCGGCCAAGCTCTGTTCATCACGCTCCGCGAGGCGTTCCTCGGCCTGCGCGCGCAGGGCCGCGATCCGTTCGCGTTCGGAAATCTCGGTCTCGAGCGCGGCCTCGAGCTCTGTGGCATCTGTGCGGGCTGCGGCCAGAAGCGTGAGGGTTTCTTCGGCCTGGCGGCGCTGCTCTTCGAGCGCGAGCGTCATCACCGTCAGTTCGGAGTCAGCCTCTTCAAGCCGCGCGCGCAATGCCTCGGCAGCGGCCTGATCGGCCAGTCTGCGGCGCTCTTCCTCGCTCAGCGCCTCCTGTGTTTCTGCGAGCCGTTCGCGCAAGGCTTCCGCGGCCGCGCGTTCGGCAAGCGCCTCGGCTTCGGCCTGATCGAGTACGGTCTCCTGATCGGCGAAACGCGCCTGCAAATCCTCGAACCGGGCCAAGGCTTCGAGCCGTGCCTGTTCTTCCTGATCGATCTGCGCCTCCGCCGCCTCAAGCTCAGCACGCAGGCTATCTGCGCGGGCGATGGCGGCCAGTCGGGCCGCTTCCTCCAAGGACATGCGCTCTTCTGCGGCCTCGAGCTCCGCGCGCAACTCCTCGGCTCGGGCAAGCGCGGCAGCCTGGGCCTCCTCGGCGCTGACTACGCCCTCCTGCGCCGCATCGCGTTCACCCTCCACCCGGGAGAGGTCAGCAAGGGCGGCAAGAAGATCCGCTTCCGTGCTTGTCTGGGCCTCTTGCGCAGCAATGCGCGCCTCCTCGGATTGATCCAGCTGAGCCGCAAGCTGCGCAAGGGAGGCTTCCTGCGCGACGGCCTGCGCTTGTGCTTCGGCCAGCG
The DNA here is from genome assembly GCA_003567315.1 of Paracoccaceae bacterium. Lineage (GTDB taxonomy): Bacteria > Pseudomonadota > Alphaproteobacteria > Rhodobacterales > Rhodobacteraceae > Roseinatronobacter. The sequence goes on along the minus strand of PWZT01000047.1, from coordinate 15,319 downwards.
CCGCCTCGACGGCCTCCGCACGGGCGGCGGCAAGACGCGCGGCCTCCGCCTCCGCGTCAAGCTCGTCACGCAGCGACGCAAGCGCGAGTTCCAGCGCCTCCTGCTCGGAGAGCAGCTCGGCCTGCGCGGCCTCAAGCTCGGCCACATCCGCGCTCAGGGCCTCACCTTCGGCCAGCGCCGTGTCGCGCGCGGCGATGAGTGCGGCCACCTGCGCCTCGAAATCGGTGATCTGCGCTTGCGCTTCGGCCAGCGCGGTCTCGCGCGCCGCGACATCGCGTTGAAGGGCGGTGATCTGGGAAATCTGAGCTGCTGCCAGCGCTCGGCTTTCCTCGAGATCGCTCGAAAGCGCCCCCACCTCGTCCTCCAGCGTCTCGACACGTGCGCGCGCGAGCCCCAGCGCATTGGCGAGCGAGGCGACTTCAGCCGACAGCCCCTCGAGCTGCGTGTCCTGCGCTGTGATCGTGTCGCGCAGAACGAACTGCACGATCATGAAGATCGAGAGCACGAACATAAGAACGAGCAGCAGCGCCGTCATGGCATCGACGAAGCCGGGCCAGATCGCCCCGCTTACATCGCGTCGCTGCCCTGCCCTGCGCGCCAGCGCCATCGCTTAGTCCTCATCCCGGCGGGCCATCAAGCCAGTGCGCGAGAGTTGCCGCACAGCGAGGGTCAGCGACGAGAGATCCGAGCGCAGATCGGCTGTGGTTTCGAGCCGCCCGGCCGAAAGCTCTTCGGCGATGCGCAAGAGCTGGCTGTCGATATTGCGCAGCCTGAGCCGGATTTCAGCCTGCGATGCCGGTCCGCTTTCCTCGGCGAGTTGCTGATAATGGGCCAGCATCGCCTCTTGCCCGCTGGCGATGCGCTCCATGACCGGGGCCAGATCCGGGCTTTCCTGCGTGGGCTGGGTCATGCCTGATCCGGCAGCGAGCCGGTCGATCGCTTCGACCAGATAGCCGAGTGCCTGATCGAGTTGGGCGCGCTCCTGATCGGCCTGGACCTGTTGCCGGTTCATAGCCTCCATCTGCTCGGCCATACCGTCGAGCACCTGCACGATTGCCCCCATCTCGCTACCGGGTTCAAGATCACCCGCGACGCCGAGGCGCGTTATGGAACTGAGCCATTCTTCAAGCTGGCGATAGAAGCGGTTCTGACCATGGCCCGCAAAAAGCTCGAGCATGCCCACGACAAGCGAACCAGCAAGCCCGAGGAGCGAGGAGGAGAACGCCGTGCCCATGCCGCCAAGCTGCGCCTCGAGCCCGGTCATCAGATTGTCAAAGACCTGTATGCCAGTCTGGTTTTCGTCAGGCGCCAGCGAGCGGATCGTATCGACCACGGCCGGAACCGTGATCGCGAGCCCGTAGAACGTCCCCAGAAGCCCGAGAAAGATCAGCAGCGAGATGATGTAACGCGTGATGTCGCGCAGCTCATCCAGCCGTGTCGCGACAGAGTCGAGAATGGAGGAGGCCGAACTGGAGCTGATCTGGCTGCCGCGACCTCTCCCGCGCAAAAGCGCCGCGAGCGGCAGCAGCAGCGCGGGTGGTTGCGTGGCTTCATGGCCGGGGGTATCCGCGACAAAGCCCTCGATCCAGACAATGGAGCGGTTGAGCTGGATCAGTTGCCAGAATGTGGCCAGCACGCCCATCACGAAGACCAGAAAGATGAAGCCGTTGAGCCAGATATTCGCAAGGAAAATCCCCGCGACACGGGGCAGCGCGAACCAGGTGCCGACCGCGACCAATACTAGAATGACCAGCATCATCACGATCTGGCGGTAGGGTCGGGAAAACTGCGTCTGCACCCCAAGCTGGGATCTGGCCATGTCCGGGCGTCCTGATCCTCTTTTCACTGGCTCCACAGTAGGTCAGACGCCTTCCCCTGCCAACAAGGTTTTTGCCCCACCCGCTCGCGGGCGCGTGATTGACACAGATCATGGCTCGATCTGTCCGCCGGGGGCAGGTTGACGCAGTTTTCGGGCAAGGAGGAGCCAGACATGCGCGACGATCCGATCCTGTGGTTCGAGACCCTCAGACGTGGCGATGTAGCACTCGTGGGCGGCAAGAACGCCTCGCTGGGCGAAATGGTTCAGGAGCTTGCGCCCAAGGGGATCGACGTGCCGCCGGGATTTGCGACCTCGGCGCAGATGTTTCGCGGCTTTCTTTCGCATAACGGGCTCGAGGGCATGATCGCGGAGCATCTGCAGAAGCTCGAGGACGGCCGGATGCCACTTGCCGAAGCGGGCGCGGCGATCCGCAAGGCGATCATCGCCGGTGACTGGCCCGAAGAGAGCCGCAAGGCGATCCTTGAAGCCTATGCCGAGTTGGGCCAGCGCGCGGGTGTGGAGGCGCCCTCGGTCGCAGTGCGGTCGTCGGCCACGGCGGAGGATCTCCCCGAGGCGAGTTTCGCGGGCCAGCAGGAGACCTTCCTCAATGTGCGCGGCGAGAGCGCGCTGCTCGCGACGTGTCGGCAGTGCTTCGCCTCGCTCTACACCGACCGCGCCATCACCTATCGCCGGGTGCAGGGCTTTGCGCATGATCAGGTCGCGCTCTCGGTAGGCGTGCAGATGATGGTGCGCTCGGATATTGGCGGCGCGGGGGTGATCTTCACGCTCGATACCGAAACAGGCTTTGACAAGGTGGTGCTGATCACTGCCGCCTGGGGTCTGGGCGAGGTCGTGGTGCAAGGCACGGTCAGCCCCGATGAATACCAGGTTTTCAAGCCCTTGCTGGAGCGCTCCGAGACCTGCCCGATCATCGAGAAAAAGCGCGGGGCGAAAGAGCGCAAGATGATCTATGCGGGCCATGAAGGCGGGCAGACCCGGATGGTGCCGACCTCGAAGGCCGAACGCGGGGCCTATGTGCTGGGCGATGACGAGATCCTCGCCCTGGCGCGGCAGGCTTGCGTGATCGAGGATCACTACGGGATGCCCATGGATATCGAATGGGCGCGCGATGGCGAAACGGGCGCGCTCTGGATCGTGCAGGCGCGGCCCGAAACGGTGCAATCGCGCGCCAAGAGCGGCGAGGTCCTGCATTTCACCCTGCATGAGCACGGGCCCGAGCTGTTGCGCGGCCTCTCGGTCGGGCAGGCCGTCGTCTCGGCGCCAGTCTGCATGATCGAGTCTGCCGCCGATATCGCCAATTTTCGCGATGGCGCTGTGCTGGTCACGCCGACAACCGATCCCGATTGGGTGCCGGTGATGAAGCGTGCCTCGGCGATTGTCACCGATCATGGCGGGCGCACCAGCCATGCCGCGATCGTCAGCCGCGAATTGGGGCTTCCGGCCATCGTGGGCTGCGGCGATGCCACGCATATCCTGCATGACGAGCAGATGATCACTGTCTCCTGCGCGGGCGGGGATGAGGGCGTGGTCTATGACGGCACAGCGGAATACAGCGCCGAGGCGATCGACCTTACGCAAGCGCCCGAGACGCGCACGCAGATCATGCTCAACATGGCCAATCCGGCAGCGGCTGCGCGCTGGTGGCGCCTGCCCGCGGATGGGGTCGGGCTTGCGCGGATGGAATTCCTGATCTCGAACACCATCAAGGCGCATCCGCTGGCGCTGACCCGGTTTGACCAGATCACCGACCCGGAGATACGCGCGCAGATCGAGGCGATGACCGCTGGCTATGACAGCAAACCTGCCTATTTCGTCGAGAAACTGGCGCAGGGGCTGGCGCGGATCGCGGCCCCGGTCTGGCCGCGCCCGGTGATCGTACGGATGAGCGATTTCAAGACCAATGAATATGCGGGGCTTCTGGGTGGGGCCGGGTTCGAGCCGGAGGAGGAAAACCCGATGATCGGGTTCCGGGGCGCCTCGCGCTACACATCGCCCGATTATGCCGAAGGCTTCGCGCTGGAATGTCAGGCAATCCGGCATCTGCGCGAGGCGATGGGCTTCGAGAATGTGGTCGTGATGATCCCCTTCTGCCGCCCCCCGGAAGAGGCCGATCTGGTGCTGGCCGAGATGGCGCGGCATGGGCTTGCGCGCGGGAGTGCGGGCTTGCAGGTCTATGTGATGGTCGAGATCCCCTCGAATGTGATCCGCGCCGCCGAGTTTGCGCAGCGCTTTGACGGGTTCTCCATCGGCTCGAACGATCTGACGCAGCTCACGCTGGGCGTGGATCGGGATTCGGGCACGCTCGCGGGGCTGTTTCGCGAGCGGGATCCGGCGGTGCTCTGGATGATCCGCGAGACGATTGCGCAGGCGAAGGCGGCGGGCGTGAAGGTGGGCCTCTGCGGACAGGCCCCTTCGAATGACCCCGAATTCGCACGGATTCTGGTCGAGGCGGGGATCGACAGCATCTCGGTCACGCCCGATAGCTATCTGGCCGTCAAGACCCATGTCGCGAAAGCCGAAGCCGGTTAGGCGCGGATCGGCCCTGCGGCGTCAGTCCTTCGACAAGGGGTGATGCGTGAGCACCAGCGCGCGCAACCGTTCCTCGAGGACATGGGTATAGATCTCGGTCGTCGAAATATCGGCATGGCCCAGCAGCGTCTGGATGGCGCGCAAATCAGCCCCGCCTGCCAGCAGATGCGTGGCGAAGGCATGACGCAGCACATGCGGGCTGACACGCGCAGGGTCGAGCCCGGCTTGCAGCGCGATCTCTTTCAGGATCAGGTAGAAGCCCACGCGGCTCAGATGCCCGTCGCGCCCGCGTGAGGGGAAAAGATGGCGCGGCTCGGGCTTGCGCTTGGCGCGCAACGCTGCGGCCTCACCCTCCCAATGCCGCAGCCAATCCGCAAGCGCCTGTTGCGCCGGGTCCGAGAGCGGCACGAGGCGTTCCTTTCCGCCTTTGCCGCGCACGAGGATCATTTCCGGGCTCCCGCGCACGGCGGCAACCGGCAGGCTGACCAACTCGCTCACGCGCAACCCTGTGGCATAGAGCACTTCCATCAGGCAGGCATTGCGCGAGCGCTCTCCCGCGCTTCTGCCGGTCTGCCCGGCCGCGCACAAGAGCGCCTCCACGTCATCCGGGCTCAGGGTCTGCGGCAGTTTCCTGGATTTTCCAGGCCCGGAGATGCGGCTTGCCGGGTCGTCCTTGCGCCAGCCTTCGGCATAGGCAAAGCGAAACAACTGCCGGATCGCGGCGAGCCTGCGCGCCCGGGTTGATGTCGCGAGCCCCTGCGCCTCGCAATGGATGAGATAGGCTTCGATATCGCTGCGGGTGAGCGTTGCGAAATCATGTCCATGCCCCGCGCACCACTCCGCGAAATCGCGCAGATCGCGCGCATAGGCCAGTTGCGTATTGCGTGCTGCGCCCTGCTCGGCGGCCTGCGCCTCCAGGAAGGTCGAAACCCAGCGCAAGCTGTCGGCCTGCGCGGTCATCCGCGCCGCTCCAGCAACAGAAGCTCGATGGCGATCTGACGAGCGACAGGGTCCAGCCCGATCGCGCGCAACCGTATCAAGCCTGCGCTGGCCGCATTCAAATCTCCTGAGGCGGCTTCTGCAATGCGCGCCAGGGCGTCCAGCAGAACCATCCCCGGCTTGCCAGCCTCGAGCAATGCCTGCACAGATTCCGGATAGGGCTCGGCCGCGAACCCGGCCTGGATCGCCATTGCCATCGGTGCACGCGCGATCGCCTCGATATCGCGCCCCTCGGCCAGTGCCGAGGCTATTCGCGCCACTGTGCTTTCGGGCGCAAGGTCTGCGGCGCTTTCGCGGGTGTGTTCGGACAGCATCGCGAGTTTCCAGAGGATCTCGCGCGCGTTACTTGTAAACGAAAGGCCCATGAGCTCCTCCGCGACCATCTCGGCCAGCGCGAGTTCCAGTTCGGCCGCAGCGAAAAGCGGCCATGCCTGCTCCAGCGCTGCAGAGGCAGCGGCAGCATCACGGGTCTCTGTCGCGCGTTCGAGCGCCTGAATGACGCGCACCCTGTCCCAAAGCCCGCCAGAGGCCGCCGCGCGCCGCGACAGATAGAGCCCATGCAGGCGATTGGGCTGCATCACGCCCGCGCGCGTCAGGCGTTCGGCAGCGTCAAGCTGCGCGCGCCAGCCCGAGGTCCCGCGCAGATCGGCATGAGCATAGGCAATCGGCAGACCTGCTGTGGTGACAGGGTCGCCCAAGGCTTCCATGATCCGCCAGCCAAGCGGCGTTGTCTGTTGCGGGGGCGGCAGCGGATACTCTTCTTCCTCTTCCTCCAGAAAACGGGTCAGAAGCAGCGCTTCGGTATCGTCGATCAGTTGCAACCCTTGCGCCACGCGAAGACTGCTATGGGCCACTTGCCAGTCACCGCGCCGCGCCATGCAGAAAATCTGCGCCGCCTGCCCATGCTCGGAACCGATATGCCCGCGCATTGCCGCGCAGGCGCGATCTTCTTCCCCCAGCAGCAGAGCGATATCGAAAGCGCGTGCGTTCAGCGCGGCGTTGGGCCCGGAAACCGCTTGCAACAACTGGCCTGCCTGTTCCAGCGCTCCGAACTCGACAAGCTTGTCCACCCGCGCGAGCAAAAGCGCATCGCGGCCGTCCGGCCCCTCTTCGCGTGGCGGGGCCAATTCGGCCTGCAGCAGGCGCAGCGTCAGGCGCTTGGCGCTCGGCAACGTATCTGGGGGCAGGGCTGCGATCCCGTCAATGACCTCGGAGACCGTAGCGGAGCCCCAGAGATCGCGCGGCAAGCCAACCCGCTCGGCCGTGAACAGGCCGACACTCTCGGCTGCTGTTCTTTCCAGCGGTGCGGATTCAATCGCTTCGAAATGAGATTGCGGCAGGCGGGCATCGGTCTCATCTCGCAAGAGCGTCGCAGGCGAGTCATCCGGAGGCGGCGTGGGAGCTTCGAGTTCACGCTGCAACCGCTCGATGGCGCTCAAGGGCGGCGCGTCGCTGCTCTGGGCCGATGCCCCTGTCAGGGTCAGTGCCAGACTGGCAAGCGCAGAAATCAAACCTCGCCGGATCAATTCACCTCCAGTGAAACCGGAACCTCGACCGTGCTGCGCTGAGCCGTCAGATCCCCGACATAGGAATACGCAATAACCGCGATCGCCGCGAGGAAAACCAGCATGAGGACTAGTCGGAATATGTATCGCATCTGGGCCTGCCTATCTTGCACACGGAGTACCCCTTCTCGCGCGGTGGCATGGGGGTTTTCCGGTCGACATTGCCGCATTAACACGACATTAGACAGACAGGCCACGAAAACTTGATGGCGCTAAGGTAATGGCAGGCGGGGCACAGGCATGAGATTGCGCAAGACAGTTGTGCTGGTGGGCATGATGGGCGCAGGCAAGACCGCTGTGGGCAAGGAACTGGCCCGGATGCTTTCGGTCCCGTTTCTCGATTCGGATGAAGAGATCGTCGCCGCCGCCGCCATGAGCATCGCGGAGATTTTCGACCGCGATGGCGAGGCATTTTTTCGCGCGCGCGAGGCCGAGGTGATTGCGCGTCTGCTGCGCGGCACGCCCGGCGTTCTCTCGGTGGGAGGCGGGGCGTTTCTGAATGCCGAGACCCGCGCGTTGATCTCGGAGCTTGGCGTGTCGGTCTGGCTCAAGGCGGATCTGGAACTTCTCTGGCAAAGGGTTCGTCACAAGACGACGCGACCCCTGCTGCGCACCAAAAACCCGCGCGCGACCCTGGCCGGGTTGCTCGAGGCGCGCGGGCCCGATTATGCCAAGGCCGATCTGGTGGTCGAAGCGCAGCCGCAATACGCTGTGGCGGATATGGCAAAGGCAGTGCTGGCGGCGCTGGCCGCGCGGCCTGATGTGCTCGAAGGAGGTCGTGGATGACACATATCGACCGCGTGCATGTCCCGCTCGGCGCGCGCGCCTATGATGTGGTGATCGGCCAAGGGCTGCTCGCGCAGGCGGGCGCGCTGATTGCGCCCCTGCTGGCGCGTCCGCGCGTTGCTGTCCTGACAGAAAGCCGCGTAGCCGGGTTGCATCTGGAGGCGCTGCAAGCCGGGCTTGCGACCGAAAGCATTGATGCACATGCGCATCCCCTTGCGCCCGGCGAAGGCAGCAAGGGCTGGGACGGGTTGCGCGAGGCTGTGGAATGGCTGCTGGATGAGAAGATCGAGCGGCGCGATATGGTGATTGCCCTGGGCGGTGGTGTCATCGGGGATCTGGGCGGGTTTGCGGCAGCCGTGCTGCGGCGCGGGGTGCGCTTCGTGCAGGTGCCAAGCTCGCTGCTGGCGCAGGTGGACAGCTCTGTCGGCGGCAAGACCGGGATCAACACGCGCCATGGCAAGAACCTTGTCGGCGCTTTTCACCAACCCGCGCTGGTGCTCGCCGATATCGACCTGCTCGACACGCTCACCCCGCGCGATTTTCTGGCAGGCTATGGCGAGGTCGTGAAATATGGGCTCTTGGGCGATGCAGCGTTTTTCGATTGGCTGGAAGTCAATGGGCCAGCACTTGCCAAGGGCGACAAGGCGCTGCGCCAATATGCCGTTCGCCGCTCGGTCGAGATGAAGGCCGGGATCGTGGCGCGCGACGAGACCGAACAGGGCGAGCGCGCACTCTTGAACCTTGGCCACACTTTCTGCCATGCGCTCGAGGCTGCGACAGGCTATTCCGAGCGCCTGCTGCATGGCGAGGGTGTCGCGATCGGCTGCGCGCTGGCTTTCGAGCTATCGGCGCGGATCGGGCTTTGTGCGCAGGAAACGCCCTCGCGCCTGCGCGCGCATCTGCGGGCGATGGGAATGGCCACGGAGCTTGCCGATATTCCCGGTGAGTTGCCAGGTGTGGAGGGCTTGATCGGGCTGATGGCGCAAGACAAGAAAGTGCAGGACGGACGCTTGCGCTTCATTCTTGCCCGCGACATCGGCGCATCCTTTGTCTGCGATGATGTGCCAGGGGATGTGCTCGCCCAACTGCTCGCGGAGGAACTCGAACGGCGCGGGTGAGCTGACATCCTGCCATCAAATTGCCGGTTTTTCCTGAGATACTGCCCTTCATAAACGCATGAGAGGCTCGGATATGCTGTGGAATATGGACCAGGCGCAGGTGGACGCGATCGCTACCAATCTGCTTGTCATCGGCTTCAGCTTCTTTGCAGTTCTGCTGGTGCTGACCTTCACTGTCCCAAAAGAAAGCTGGCTTGGTCGACATTTGGCAAAGATCAAATGGGGCGACGATCATAGTTCCGGTAGCAATGGCGGTGGCTGCGGGGACGGCGGCGGGGACTGATCCGACGCCTCGTGACGCCCACGATCCCTACCTCTGCGGCACCAGCTTGCCCGGGTTCAGGATATTCTGCGGGTCGAGCGCGGTCTTGAGCGCGCCCATCACCTGCCACCCCGCGCCATGCTCGGCCTCCATATATCCCAGCTTGCCCATGCCGATCCCATGCTCGCCGCTGACTGTGCCACCCAAGCGCAAGGCACGCTCTGCCATGCGCCCCGCCAGCGCCTTCGCCGTGGCGATCTCATCGGGCGCATCCTTGTCGGGCAGAAGCAGGGCGTGGAAATTTCCGTCACCGACATGGCCAAGGATCGGGCCGGGAATGCCGGAGGCCGCGATCTCGGCGGCAGTTTCCTCAACCGCCTCGGCGAGTTTCGAGATCGGCACGCAGATATCCGTGGTGATCGGAAACGCATTCGGACAGAGCGCCCGCGCCGCGTAATAGCCATTGTGGCGCAGCTTCCAAAGGCGGTTGCGGTCTTCCGGGGTCTCGGCCCATTGAAACGCCCCGCCCCCCATCTCGGCCACGATCTCGCCAAAGGCGCGCGCCTGTTCCTGGACAGCGCCATGGCTGCCATGAAACTCGACCATAAGATGCGGCCTCTCGGGCATCTCAACACCACCATAGGCATTGAAGGCGCGCACATTGGCCGCATCTACAAACTCGATCCGCGCCATGGGAAGGCCGCTCTGGATCGTCAGGATCACCGCCTCGACCGCCCCGCCCATATCGGGAAAGGCGCAGATGGCCGCCGAGATGGCCTCGGGCTGGCCCTGCAGGCGCAGTGTCAATTCGGTGATCAGCCCCAGCGTGCCCTCGGAGCCCACAAACAGCGCGGTCAGATCGTAGCCGGTCGAGGATTTCGGCGCGCGCGAGCCAGTGCGGATGACACGCCCATCCGCAAGCACGACCTCAAGCGCCAGCACATTCGCGCGCATCGTGCCGTAGCGCACAGCCGTCGTGCCGGATGCGCGGGTCGCAGCCATACCGCCCAGCGAGGCATTCGCTCCGGGATCAACCGGAAAGAACAGCCCGGTCGCGCGCAGTTCCTCATTCAGCGCCGCGCGCGTGACGCCGGGCTGCACGACCGCGAGCATATCCTCCTGCGCGACCTCCAGAATGCGGTTCATGCGGCTGAAATCGACCGTGACGCCGCCATTTGGCGCGAGCGCATGGCCTTCGAGCGAGGTTCCGGCGCCCCAGCCGATGACAGGGATCGACTGCGCGGCACAGCTTCGCACGATAGCCGCGACATCTTCGGTGTTTTCCGGATAGGCCACGGCATCAGGAGGCAAGGGCGGAAAATGCGCTTCGCTGCGACCGTGAAGCGCGCGCTCGGACACGCCGGTGGAAAAGCGCGCGCCCAGCAAGTCCCTGAGTGTCTCCAGCCCCACGTTCTATACGCGCTCGACGGTTACCTTAGCGGCGTCGAAAGCAATGTGGTCTTTCAGTGCCTCGGCGCCCTCTGTCGGGGCCGTGATGCTGTAGCCCGCATTGCGGATAATCCCTTCGGGGCTGGAGACATGGTAATGCACGCCCTCCCCGCGATCGTCGCAAAACAGGGGTCGGTCAGACAGGTCAAGCACAGCCGCAGCGATGTCCTCACGCGGAAAATAGATCACGAACGGGTAATCGCGCTGGATCACTTCAAGCGCATTCACGCTCTCCGCGATCACGGAACCGCCTGCGCGCACAGTCCATTTTCCTTGCGCCGGATATATTCTGACATTGCTCATACCGCACCATCCCTCTCAGATTCTGATTTGGCCGCACTATTGCAGGCTTTCGTCCAAACGCAAAGCGGCGCGTCAAAACAAAAGGCAACGGCGTTACAGCGGTGCACAAGCTGTCTTAAGCCAAAGCGCAGCACGCTCGGAGACCAGAGGTGTGAGCAGGCTCTCGACGCGCTGATGGTAGCCGTCCAGCCACGCCCGTTCGCTAAAGCTCAGCAAGCTCATATCGATCAGGCGGCGATCTATGGGCGCGAGCGTAAGGGTCTCGAACTCCAGCCAGTCGCGTTTGTCACCTCCCTCGGGCGGTTCCCCGGCGCGCACGGCGACAAGGTTTTCGATGCGGATGCCGAATGCGCCTTCGGCATAATACCCCGGCTCATTGGACAGGATCATCCCTTCGGCCAAGGGGACGTTGCTCATACGCGACAACCTTTGCGGCCCTTCATGGACCGACAGGAACGCGCCCACCCCATGCCCGGTCCCGTGATCATAATCGAGACCCGCCAGCCACAGCGGATACCGTGCCAGCGCATCGAGATGCGCGCCCGAAACCCCGCGCGGGAACCGGGCGCGCGAGAGGGCGATCATGCCCTGCAAAACCTGCGTGAAACAACGGCTTTCGCGCGCGCCAACAGGGCCGATGGCAATGGTCCGCGTTATATCCGTGGTGCCGTCGAGATACTGCCCGCCCGAATCCACCAGCATCAGATCGCCGGGCATCAGGCGGCGATTGCTGTCCTCGGTGACACGGTAATGCACGATCGCACCATTCGGACCCGACCCCGAGATCGTGTCGAAACTGATATCTTCCAAAGCCCCCGTCGCCACGCGGCAGGTTTCGAGCTGGCGGGCAATGTCGATCTCGGTGAGCTGATGCGCGGCATCGGCCACGAGCTTTTGGGCCTGATCATCGAGCCAGCAGAGAAACTCGACCATCGCCGCACCGTCGCGCAGATGCGCCGCGCGCGCGCCAGAAAGCTCGGCCTCGGTCTTGCGGGCTTTGGGCAGCAGGCAGGGATCCTGCATGAAGCTGATCGCGATATCGCCGCGGCGCAACAGCTTCACGATCTGCAACGGCACGCTTGTCTTGTCGAGCCGCACTGGCCCCGAGAGCGTGCGCAGCGCGGGCTCGAAAGCCTCGGGTGGGCGGATATGGACGCCCTCGTCCCAGGTCAGCCCTTCCGTTTTGCCGGGATCGACGAAGAGATCAACCCGGCCATCGTCATGCAGGATCGCGAAGCCCTGCAAAACGGGCACCCTCGCCAGATCGCCGCCGCGAATATTGAGCAGCCAGCAGAGGCTGTCGGGCTGGGTCAGCACCGCCGCACGCTGGTCGTTCTCGCGCAGCCCCTTGGCCAGCATCTCCCGCTTGGCGATTGAGGACAGGCCCGCCAGCGCCTCCGGGTAGGCGCGCGCAGGCGCGCTGGGGCGCGCGGGGCGGTCGGTCCAGAGCGGATCGATCTGATTTTCAATCGCGCGCAGTGTGATCTTGCTGCCCTTCAGCCCGTTCTCAAGTGTCTCGATCTCGTCGGGTGTATGCAGCCAAGGATCAAAACCGATTACCGCGCCCTCTGCGCACGCATCGCGCAGCCAGTCGGCGGGCTTTGTGTCGGGCCAGTTGACCGGGGTGAAGTCGGATGCGCATTGCAGCCTGGCTTGCACCCGGTAGCGGCCATCCACGAAAAGGCCGGTACGATCCGGCAAGACAATGCAGAACCCGGCCGAGCCCGTGAACCCTGTAAGCCATGCCAGTCGCTCGTCACATGGCGCCACATATTCGCCCTGATGCACATCGGCGCGGGGCTGAATATAACCATCCACGCCCGCAGCCTCGAGCCGTGCCCGCAGGGCCGCCAATCGTGCCGGGCCGGTCTCCGGCCGGGTGCTGGAAATATATGTCTGTAACATTACGCGCCTTTTGGGAGAATCCTGTCTGGAAGTGGTAGGTGCCATCATGCAGGTGGTCAATGGGCGTTGCGCCTCTTGTAAAGATGCGCGCGTGGCGCAGTTATAGCGCAGGTGAAATCGTATCGGCGCGGAGACCGTGAATGCTGGATCGCCATATCAGGCCCTTGATGGACCCGCCGCTTAACCGGCTCGGGGCTATCCTAGCGCTTAGCGGTGTAAGCGCCAACGCGGTCAGCCTGATCGGGCTGGGCTTCGGGCTGGCCGCTGCGGGCGCGATCCTTGCCGAGGCGTTCTGGCTCGCAATTCTTTTCATTCTCGCGTCGCGACTCGCTGATGGTCTTGACGGGGCGGTTGCGCGCGCCAAGGGGGTCACCGATTTCGGCGGTTATCTCGATATTGTCTGCGATTTCGTGTTTTATTCCGCGATCCCGCTCGCTTTCGTGATGCTCGATCCGGCTGCGCATGGCGTGGCGGGGGCTTTTCTGCTGATGAGTTTCTACGTCAATGGCGGTTCATTCCTTGGGTTTTCGGTGCTTGCCGAGAAAAAGCAGATGCGCAGCAACGCGCATGGGGTGAAGACGCTCTATTTTACCGGCGGGCTTCTGGAGGGCACCGAAACAATCCTGTTCTTCCTGCTGCTGTGCCTGTTGCCGCATTGGTTCGCGCCACTTGCCTGGGGCTTTGGTGTGCTTTGCCTCGTGACGGCATCGGCGCGGGTGATGCTGGCGGCGAAAGTTTTCGACAATGATAAGGCAGCGCGAAAATAATTCATGACACCACTTGACGACGCAACCGAGCGCGTCCATCTATGTTAATGTAAATTACATTAATACTTGATAAGGAGATAATCATGACAACAATGACTGCGCCCGTATCCTGGGCCCGGCAGGCCGAAAGCTGGCTCGACGGGTTCGGCAAGGCCGGATGGATCACGGCAATGGTTCTGGGCTTTGTCCTGTTCTGGCCCATCGGGCTTGCACTTCTGGCATACATGATCTGGGGGAAACAGATGTTTGGAAAATCCTGCTGCAATAGCGTGAAAGCGAACAAAATCGTAGGCCGTTCCTCGGGAAATACGGCATTCGATGCTTACAAAGCCGAAACCTTGCGCCGCCTCGAGGACGAACAGGCCGCCTTCGCCGAATTTCTCGCACGGCTGCGCGAGGCCAAGGATAAGGCAGAATTCGACGCCTTCATGCAAGACAACCGCAAGGGCCGCAGCGACGCCGCCGCGCCTTCTGAAACTCAGCCCGGCTGAGCCTGCCGCTCTTCCATGAAGCGCAGGACCGATGCAGCGGCGCGCCGACCCGGCGCGTCGCCCCCACGCCCTAGCCGCTCCATCGTCAATTGCATCGCTGCCTGCTGAGTCGACCGCGCCTGTGGGTTTTGCATCAACTCGCGCAGTCCCTCGGCGATCTTTCCCGGCGTGCAATCGCGGCCCAGAAATTCCGGCACCACACGCGTTTCCGAGACGAGATTGACCAGCGTCACAGTGTCGAGCCTGATCAACCGCTCGGCCAAAAGGCGCGTGACCCGGTTCACATCATAAGCGATGATCATCGGCGTGTCGTTGGCCGCAAGCTCCAGCGAGACTGTGCCCGAGGCCGCCAGCGCGACCTCCGCCGCCGCGAAAGCCGCGCGTTTCTCACCGGCCTCTTGCAGCACATGCGCCGCAAAAGGCCAGCGCGCAACCTCGCTGCGCATGAAATCGGCCTGAGAGCTGACTGTGGGCACAAGCACCCGCATGTCCTCTGGCAACACACGCGCCAGCGCCGCGCCAAATCGCGGCGCGTGGCGCGTGATTTCGCCCTTGCGCGACCCCGGCAGGGCCAAGAGCAAGCGCCCCGGAAAGCGCGCGCGCAGCTCATCGACCTCAGCCTCGGTGGCGCGCGGTTCCGCCACGACCGGATGCCCCACGAAATCGCAACTCATACCTGCGGCCTGCATATAGGGCGGCTCAAAAGGCAGGAGCGCCAGCACATGATCGACCAGCGGGGCCATACGCGCGGCCCGCTTGGGCCGCCATGCCCAGACTGAAGGCGCCACATAATGCACGACCGGAAGCTCCGGCCGTTGCGCGCGGGCGCGCTTGAGCACGCGCAGGCAAAAATCGGGGCTGTCGATGGTGATGACCAGATCGGGGCGGCTCTGCGTGATCGCCTCGGCCGTCTCGGCGATGCGGCGGCGCAGAAGCGCGAGGCGCGGCAAGACCTCGGCCAGCCCCATAACCGAGAGATCGGACATCGGGAAGCGCGATACAAGGCCCTGTTCGGCCATCGACTCGCCGCCCACGCCTTCGAATGTGCTTTCCGGGGCCAGCGCGCGCAAGCCTGCCATCAACGCGCCGCCAAGCCTGTCGCCCGAAGGCTCTCCGGCGATGATGAAGACCCTCACGCGGGCTCCCGGGCCCAGAGAAACAGCCCCAGCGCCTCGGCTGTGGCCTCCATCTCGGCGCGGTCGATCAGCAGCACGCCGCCTGCCTCGAAAGCGATGCCATGCAGCCCGCACGCCTGCACGGCGCTGACAGTTTCGGGGCCGATGGCAGGCAGGTCGATCCGGCGGT
>PWZT01000001.1 GCA_003567315.1 Paracoccaceae bacterium | reverse complement strand
GTCGTCCGGGGTGAGCGCGCGCGCCGCTGCCACCGGATCCCCGCCCTTCACGCCGACCGCGCGATAGAGAAGCCCCGTGTCGAGATGCGCGAAGCCGAATGCCTGCGCCAGCGCCCGGCTGATCGTGCCCTTGCCTGCCGCCGCAGGGCCATCAATGGCAATGGTAAATGGCATATCCCCTCCTTTGCGCGGCCTTGATGGCAACACCCCTGTCACATTTTGGCCAGCCCTGCATGTCATGCTGTATTCGATTGTGGAATCCACTGTAAAGCTGCACCAGACGCTCTATATATCGCTTGGTTACATAAACTTGCCGGAGAGAGTCATGATTTCGAGACGCCTTCCACTTGCCGCGACCGTTCTGGCCTGCGTATTCGCGCAGCCGGCACTGGCGCAGGATCGCGCCTTTTCCTTCTCGCTGACCGGCGGTGCCTCGGTGAAACCGGATTATTTTGGCTCCCGCGACTACAGCATCGGCCCGACCGGCGCCTTCGGTTTCACGGGCCTGCGCTTCGGTGCGGCGCAACTCGGTGATCCGGATGGCCCGACCGAATTCGCCCCCGGCACCGGCCTGCGCGGGGCTTTCCGATACATCCCGAGCCGCTCGGGCGACGATGAATTGCTGGGGCTCGACAGGGTCAGCACCTCGGTCGAACTCGGGCTCGGGCTGCACCACACCACCGAGACATGGCAGGTCTATTCCGATCTGCGCTACGGCGCGATCGGTCATCGCGGCATCGCAGGCGAGATCGGTGCCAATGTCATCTATCGCGACCCGGGCGGGCTGGTGCTGCATGCGGGCCCGCGCGCGGAGTGGGGCAATGGGCGCTTCATGCGCAACTATTTTGGCATCTCCCCGACCGAGGCCGCGCAGATCAGCGCGCAGGGCAATACCGGGCTGGCCGGCCTCACCCCCGCAGGCGGGTATGAGCCATCGGGCGGAATTTACTCCATCGGGCTGGAAGTCGGCGCCTATCAGCCGCTTTCGGACAATTGGGGCGTGACCGGCAGCATCCGCTATGACCGCCTGCGCGGGGATGCGGCGTCATCGCCCATCGTCCAGCAAGGGCGGCGCGACCAGATTACGGCCGAGATCGGGTTGACCCGCCACTTCAACCTGCGTTTCTGACTCGATTGGCATGGCCAAGGTGACGCTGCCGGGCTAGTTTCCCGGCAGCAACACACCGGAGGGCCCATGACCGACACCCAGCGCACTATCCTCGCGCCGTTTGACCTTGACGCAATCGCGGCGCATGAGGGCCGTGTCATCGTCTTTGCCGACAAGGACACCCCCCTGCCCCGCGCGATCAAGCGCGCCGACAAGCTTACCAAAGGGGCCGTTTCGCGCGCCATCGGGTCCGAAGCGTTCGACAAGCTCAAGCCGGGCCAGGCCCTCTCGCTGGCCTGGCCCACAGGGATGCAGGCCGAGGCGCTTCAGATCATTCGCATGCCCCGCAAACCGGATGCGGCCACGCTGCGCAAGGCAGGAAACGCCATCGGCAAGGCGCAGGGCGAAAAACCCGCGCTGATCTGTGCCGATGCGCTGCCCCCGCGCGAGATCGTGCAGGCCGCGCTCCTGCGCGCCTATGATTACCAGGCCCAGAAGGCCGAACCGAAACCCGGCTTCGGCCCGTTTCATGTCATGCTGCGCGACCCTGACGCCGCCGCCAGTGACACCGCCGAAGCCGAGGCAATGGCGCGCGCGGTGCACCTCACCCGCGATCTGGTCAATGCACCCGCCAATATCCTGACCACCACCAGCTTCGCCGCAAGGATCGAGGAGATGCGCGCGCTCGGGCTGGAGGTCGAAATCCTCGATGAGGCGCAACTCGAAGAGCTTGGCCTGCGCGCCATGCTGGCAGTCGGGCATGGCTCCGAAAGCCCCTCGAAACTCGCCATCCTGCATTGGAAAGGCTCTGACACCGCGCCGCTCGCCGTGGTCGGCAAGGGCGTGATGTTCGACACGGGCGGGGTCTCGCTCAAACCGGCGGCGGGCATGGAAGACATGACCATGGATATGGGCGGCGCAGCCGTGACGGTCGGGCTGATGCAGGCGCTGGCCGAACGCAAGGCGCGCGCGCATGTCGTGGGGCTGGTGGGGCTGGTGGAGAACATGCCCGACGGGCGCGCGCAGCGTCCCGGCGACGTGGTCCGCTCGATGAAGGGCGACATGATCGAGGTGATAAACACCGATGCCGAAGGCCGTCTCGTCCTCGCCGATGTGCTCTGGTACGCGCAGGAGCATCTCAAGCCTGCCGCCGTGATCGACCTAGCCACGCTGACTGGCGCGATCATCATCGCGCTGGGTCACGACAAGGCCGGGGTTTTCGCCAATGACGACGCGCTTGCCGCCGCGTTCCTCGATGCCGCTGCCACGGCTGGCGAAGGGGCGTGGCGCATGCCGCTCGATCCCGCCTATGATACGCTGATCAAATCGCGCATCGCCGATGTGAAGAATTCCGGCGGGCGGCCTGCGGGTTCGATCACTGCGGCGCAATTCCTGCAACGCTTCGTCAAGCCCGACATGCCCTGGATGCATCTCGATATTGCAGGCGTCACGCTGACGAAATCCGAGAGCGCCCATGCCCCCAAAGGCGCCTCCGGCTGGGGTGTGCTGGCGCTCGACGCCTTGATCCGCGCGCGGTTCGAGACAGGCTGAGCCCGATGGGCAAGGCCATGTTCTACCATCTCACGCGCAACCCGCTGGAAGTCACCGCGCGCAATCTGCTGACGCGAGCCTATGCCCAAGGGCTGCGGGTGCGCATTCGCGGGCACGACCCGGCGCGGCTCGACTGGCTTGATCAGGCGCTCTGGCAGGGCGACAAGGCAGGGTTTCTGCCGCATGGGATCGCGGGACGCGGGCATGATGCCGACCAGCCGATCCTGCTGACAACACAGGATCACGACCCGAATGGCGCGCAGATCCTGATGCTTATCGACAATGCCGAGGCCGCGCCAGATGTGGTCGCGGATTTGGAGCGGCTCTGGGTGCTGTTTGATGGCAATGACCCCGACAGCCTGTCGCAGGCGCGCGCGCAATGGAAGGCGATGGCCGCCGCCGGGGTCACGGCCGAATACTGGTCGGAAGATTCGGGGCGCTGGGAAATGAAGGCCCAGACCAATGCGTGATCGCGCCGAAAGCGCTTCTCGATCACGTTTACGCATTGCCGCGCCTCGCCAGGAGGGAAGAACAGCTCCTGGATTGCATCTGTCGCCTCTCGGGGAGAAGCGCGCCTGACGGCGCGCTGCCTTCGGCGAGAGTATTTTGGGCAAGATGAAGTCGAGGCGCGCGGGCTGGTATCGGCTGGCGCAAGGTGATCGGGACAGAGCCTAATCGCTGGGCGCTTCCTCCACCACGACCAGATCGCGCTCGGCCGCATCGCGCGCGAAGCTCAGCGCCTCCTGATACTCGGGCGAGTTGTAGCAGGCCACGGCGGCCTCCAGTGACGGAAACCGCACCACGACATTGCGCGCCCGGTCCCTGCCTTCAAGCTGCACATACCGCCCCGCGCGCGCGAGGAAAACGCCGCCATGGGCGGCAATCGCCCCCGTCGCGCGCTTGGCGTATTCGCCGTAAGCGTCGGGATCCGTTACCTCCACATGCGCAATCCACAAGGCACTCATGCATTCACCCCCTCGATCTGCGCCGCGACAGCTTCCAGCGCGGCATCTGCCCCGGCGATATCGGCCCCGCCGCCCTGCGCCATATCCGGACGCCCGCCACCGCCCTTGCCGCCCAGTTGCGCGACCGCCGCGCGCACCAGATCGACGGCAGAAATCTGCGCGATCAGATCATTCGTGACCCCTGCGGCGACAGCGGGTTTGCCGCCCGTATCGGCGATCAACACCACAGCACCCGAGCCGAGCTTCTCCTTCATCGCATCGATCAGCGGCGGCAGATCCTTGCCTGTCACCCCGGGCATGACCTTCGCGATCAGCTTGATGCCCGCGACGTCGCGCACCGGGTCGTCCTGCGCGCCGCCCCCCATCGCGATCTGCCGCTTGAGCTGCGCGATCTCGTTCGCGAGCGCCCGGCGCTCCTCAAGCAAGGCTTTCACGCGCTCGCCCACATCCTGCGAGGGCGCTTTCAACATACCCGCGACGGCGCCCAACCGCGCCTCCTGCGCGCGCAGATAATCGAGCGCCGCCTGCCCGGTCAGCGCCTCGACCCGGCGTACACCCGCGGATGAGGCCGAATCGCCCAGACAGACAAACGTGCCGATATCGCCCGTGCGCGAAACATGCGTGCCGCCGCACAGCTCCAGCGAATAGGTATGCCCGTCAGGCCCCTTGCCGGAATTGGCGTCGGTCCCCATCGAGACGACGCGCACCTCATCGCCATATTTCTCGCCGAACAGCGCCTGCGCGCCCATCGCGCGGGCCTCGTCGGGCGACATGATCCGAGTCTCGACCGGCGAATTCTGACGAATGAAGGCATTCACCTCGGCCTCGACCTGCGCAAGTTCTTCTGCACTCAGCCCCGCGCCATGACTGAAATCGAACCGCAGCCGATCAGGCGCATTGAGCGAGCCCTTCTGCGCCACATGCTCGCCCAAGGCGCGCCGGAGCGCTTCATGCAGCAGATGCGTCGCCGAGTGATTTGCGCGGATCGCCGCGCGGCGGCGATGATCGACCTCGAGCTTCACATATTGCCCGCGCGCGATCTCGCCTTCGATCATGCGCGCGATATGAATGAACACCCCTGCAACGCTGCGCGTGTCGGTCACTTCGGCCAAGCCGCCAGGCGCGCGGATGAAGCCCGTATCGCCTACCTGCCCGCCGGATTCTGCGTAAAACGGTGTCTGGTTCACGATGATCTGAACCTCGCCCGTGGCCTGCGCCACCTCGGCCCCATCGACGACAAGCGCCAAGACCTGCGCCTCGGCCTGCTCCATCTCGTAGCCCAGAAACTCGGTCACACCATGTTTTTCGGCCAGATCGAACCAGATTGTCGCGTCCGCAGCCTCGCCCGATCCGGCCCAGCTTGCCCGCGCGCGCGCCTTTTGTTCCGCCATCGCCGCATCGAAGCCCGCCACATCGACTGCACGCCCGCGCTCGCGCAGCGCATCCTGCGTCAGATCAAGCGGAAAGCCATAGGTATCATAGAGCTTGAACGCAGCCTCGCCCGGCAGCGTCGTCCCCTCCGGCAGCCGCTCCAGTTCCGCATCGAGCAGCTTCAGCCCGCGATCGAGCGTCTGGCGGAAACGGGTTTCCTCAGCGCGCAGGGTCTCGGTTATCAGCGCCTGCGCTTCGCGCAATTCGGTGAAATGCCCGCCCATCTGCGTGACCAGTGCCGGCACCAGCCGGTGCATCAGCGGATCCTGCGCGCCCAGCATATGCGCGTGACGCATCGCGCGACGCATGATCCGGCGCAGCACATAGCCGCGCCCGTCATTGGACGGCAGAACACCGTCGGCAATCAAAAACGAGGTCGCGCGCAGATGATCGGCGATGACACGGTGATGCGTCTTGCCGGGGCCGTCGGGGTCGGAACTGGTCGCATTTGCCGATGCCTCGATCAGCGCGCGCATCAGATCAGTGTCGTAATTGTCGTGCTTGCCCTGCAAGAGCGCGCCGATCCGCTCGAGCCCCATGCCAGTGTCGATCGACTGGTTCGGCAATTCGGTCAGGCTGCCATCCTCATGCTGCTCATTCTGCATGAAGACGAGGTTCCAGATCTCGATGAAGCGGTCGCCATCCTCCTCCGCGCTGCCCGGCGGGCCGCCCCAGATGCTGGGGCCGTGATCGAAGAAAATCTCGGTGCAGGGGCCGCAGGGGCCGGTCGGACCCATACGCCAGAAATTGTCATCGGTCGGGATTCGAATGATCCGGTCATCAGAGAGGCCCGCGACCTTCTTCCAGATATCGGCGGCCTCGTCATCCGTATGGTAGACCGTGACAAGCAGCCGGTCTGTCGGAATGTCGAAGTCCTTGGTCAGCAATTCCCAGGCAAATGGAATCGCCTCGGATTTGAAGTAATCCCCGAAGCTGAAATTGCCCAGCATCTCGAAAAATGTGTGGTGGCGCGCCGTGTAGCCGACATTGTCGAGGTCGTTATGCTTGCCGCCGGCGCGGACGCATTTCTGCGAGGTCGTGGCGCGGTTATAGTCGCGATGCTCCAGCCCGGTGAAGACATTCTTGAACTGCACCATCCCCGAATTGGTGAACATGAGGGTCGGGTCATTGCGCGGCACGAGGGGCGAGCTGTCGACAACCGCATGGCCTTGACGGGCGAAGTAATCCAGAAAGGTCGAGCGGATATCGTTGAGGCTGGCCATGGTCTGTCTCCGGCGCAAATCGGTTTGCGATGGTTTAGCCCTGCACCGGGGTGCTGTCCACACCTCGCCCGCTTGCTGCTTGTGTCATGCCACATAAAACGCGCCTCATCCGCATGAGGCGCATGGCAGCGTTGCTGGCGACCGGGCGCGGTCAGTCCTCGGTCAGCGCCGCGTCGCCTTCCCCGGGATGGAAGTCGAGACCGTGCGCCGCACGGATCTTGTCCTCGATCTCCAGCGCCATTTGCGGATGCTCCTTCAGGAAAGTCTTGGCATTCTCGCGCCCCTGGCCGATCCGCTCGTCGCCATAGGAATACCACGCACCCGATTTCTCAACGACCCCGGCCTTCACGCCGAGGTCCAGCAATTCGCCGCGCTTGGAGATGCCTTCGCCATACATGATGTCGAATTCCACCTGCTTGAAGGGTGGCGCGACCTTGTTCTTGACCACCTTGACGCGGGTCTGGTTGCCGACAGTCTCTTCCCGATCCTTGACCGACCCGATCCGGCGGATATCCAGACGCACGGAAGCATAGAATTTCAATGCATTGCCGCCGGTTGTTGTCTCGGGTGAGCCGAACATGACCCCGATCTTCATGCGGATCTGGTTGATGAAGATCACCATGCAGTTCGAGCGCGCGATCGAGCTTGTCAGCTTGCGCATGGCCTGGCTCATCAGCCGCGCATGCACACCGACCGAGCTGTCGCCCATATCACCCTCAAGCTCCGATTTCGGCGTCAGCGCCGCAACCGAGTCGACCACCACCATCGAGACAGCACCCGAGCGCACCAGCGTATCGACGATCTCGAGGGCCTGCTCGCCCGTATCGGGCTGAGAGATCAGCAATTCATCGAGATCGACACCGAGTTTGCGCGCATATATCGGATCAAGCGCGTGCTCGGCATCGACGAAGGCGCAGACGCCGCCCTTCTTCTGCTCTTCGGCCACGGCATGCAGGGTCAGCGTTGTCTTGCCCGAGGATTCGGGCCCGTAGATTTCGACAATACGGCCCTTGGGCAATCCCCCTATCCCGAGCGCGATATCGAGCCCGAGCGAGCCGGTCGATGTCGCCTCGATTTCGGCAACCGGGTTATCGGCGCCCAGCTTCATGATCGAGCCCTTGCCGAATTGCCGCTCGATCTGCGCCAGCGCTGAATCGAGCGCCTTCTTCTTCTCTGCCGTCCGCTTGTCGGTCATTGTCAGGAGATCCGCCATTGCCATTTACCTTGCCCCTTATTCCACAGCGCGCCATGCTCGGCAATCGCCGCTTTGTTCAGTTAATGTTCTTATCGTACGAATAAGCACAAAGCGAGAACTTTTTTGAGCTCATCTCATGATCGTGGCCAAAAAGGATGAAGAAATTATTGAGGGGTCATAAAAAAAGGGGGCGCGCGGCCCCCTTTCGGTCTTGCCTGACTCTCCCATGCGGCAAAGCGTCCATGCGCCTTTCAGAAGGACCAGACGCGGGCATCCTCGGCCATCATCGCCCCTGCTATCGCCGGGGGTTGCGCAACGCCGATACCGTCGAGCAGTACGCTCTCATCCGCGCCAAGCCCAGGTAGGTAGATCGCGCAGACTTCCACAGTCGCGCCATTGTCCATCAGCATCTGCAACATGCCCTGCGGGGAAGCGTCGCGCGGGGGCTGGGGGGCGGTGGCGGTCTCGGGCGCATCAGCAAGGGCCAGATCACCGCCGGGGCCGCAGAGCAGGATATGCGCGTTCGCGCCTTGCTCGACAGCCTGCGTGGTCAGCACCATCGCCATGAGCTGGGTCTGGGGGTTTTCCGAGGTGACGACGGTAACAAGGTCGTTGTCCGCGAGAGCCGGGGCCGCAAAGGCCAGCGAGACGGCGGCGGCAAGCGCTGTGGGGCGGAAGATATTGTTCATGAGCAGGCTCCTTGGTTGATTTAGGGCAGCTTCGCAGCCAGATGCTCAAATTCATACATGACGATATGTCGCAGTTTCTCCCGGACCGCGCATGCCCTGCCAGCGGCGGCTGTCGCGCCCCTCTTTCCGGAGGGTGTGATCGCAGTGGGCCGATCGACATATGCCGGGCAATTCACCCCTGAGTGTGCGCGCAACATGCGCGTTTCGCGTGATGGCGGGCACTGATTTCAGCTGATCGTGGGCATGGATTTCAGGGGAAGGCGGGCACCTGTTTCACGCGATCGCGGGCAGTGATTTCACGCGATCATGGGCAGGAC
>PWZT01000066.1 GCA_003567315.1 Paracoccaceae bacterium | reverse complement strand
GCGCGTGGCAAAGCCGGGAAGGTCATCGCCATCGCTGTCGCCCGAAAAATACTCACCGTCGCAAATGCTGTCCTAAGGGACAAAACACCCTTCAATGCGCAAATCTGACAACACAGTTGCCTTGCACGCCCCGAGGGCGCTGCCCACGCTGGCGCGTGGGCGGGGCCGGGTCGCTGGCGGCGTGCGGTGATCAGGCCGATGGCGTGCAAGCGCGCGCACCGCGCCGCGCTCAGGGCGCGCACCACTGACCTTGCCAGCCATCCGCGCGCCGATAGCGTGCGCGCCGATGCTGCGGGCCGAGATGCAGGATATCCATGTCCTGAAGCTCCAGATGCAGCACTGCGAAGGCCGCCTCGCGGGGGCACTTCTCGTAGGCCAGCGCGTCGTCGAGCACGGCTCCGGGGGCCGGGTTGCTGCCATAAGACAAACGCGCCGCCTCGGGGAGTTGCGCCCAGATATGCCCGACCTCCTCCCCTGTCAGGATGCTGACCCGCGCATGGAGCCGCATCTGCAGATGCGCCGCCTTGTCCCAGACATGCATTGCGGCAACAGGGCTCGCGCGTAGATCCGCGATCTTGCCCGAGTGCAGATCCGTGTAGACGCGCAGCGTCGCCGCGCCTTCATCGGCGGCGCGCAGGACCACTGTGCGCTGCTGCGGCAGCCCCTGCGCCGAGACAGTCGCAAGCGTCGGATGCCGCGCAGGTGCGCGCCGGTCCTGCACGCCGCGCTTCAGACGCCGCCAGATCTCCGCCCGCAAACTGTCCAATGCGCGCGCCCATGAATGCGGATCGCGGTTCATTCATGGACCGCGCGGCGCGCCGCGAACGCGCGCAGCCGCTTGCGCCAGGCGTGGTAGCTGCCGGGGCTGAGTTCCGCGCGCATAAGCGCCTGCACCGCGTCCTGACCGAGCCCGGTCTGTGACCTTATCGCGGCGAAACTCACATGATCGCTGAGCGCCATCGCGATGATCTCGCTGCGGGTGGCCGGATCAAGGCCCTTTCGTGACATCTCGCCTCCGATCATATCGCTGCCTTCGTGATGCTGCGGCAAGCTGTTGCAGCCGGGCGCGAAGTCAATTGACCCGAGGCTGCGCTGCGATACTTCCCGCATCATCGCGAAGGGAAGTGGCATGGAGAGCGGGCCGGAGACCATCATCATCGGGGCCGGGATGACCGGGATTTCTTGCGCGCGCGTCTTGGAGGCGGCGGGGCAGCGTGTGCGCCTGCTCGACAAGGGGCGCGGGATCGGCGGGCGCATGGCCACGCGGCGGGTGCGGCTGGGCGCAGGCGAAATCAGTTTCGATCATGGCGCGCAATATCTGCGCCCGCGTGACCCCGCCTTCCGGCAATGCCTTGAGGCCGCCGGGGCGGCAGAGTGGGAGGGTGCGCATGAGGGTCTGGTCGGCGTGCCGGGGATGTCCGCCCTGCCGCGCGCGCTGGCAGCGGGGCTTGAGATTTCGCAGGCAACCGAGGTGAGCGCGCTCGCGCATGACGCCGAGGGTTGGCATATCGTCACCGCGACGGGCGCGTTGCGCGCTGCGCGGCTCGTGCTGACAGTGCCTGCCCCGCAGGCGTTGCATCTGCTCGGGCCGCGCGACCCGGTCGCCTTTGCCCTCGCAAAGGTGAAGATGCGCCCTTGCCTCACGCTCATGGCCGCTTTTGCGCCGGGCAGCCCCGCGCCCTTCGATGCAAGGCAGGACGCCGCGCACCCGCTTGCCTGGGTCGCGCGCAACAGCAGCAAGCCGGAGCGCGGGGCTGCGGCCGCGAGCTGGGTCGCGCAGGCCGGCCCGGAATTTTCCCAAGCCCATCTGGAAGACGACACGCAGGCGGTCGCGGCCCGCATGTTACCGCTGCTTTGCGATCTGATCGGCACGGCACCAGCGCAGGCGCTGCATGTCGCGGCGCATCGCTGGCGCTACGGGCTGGTCACGCGCCCGCTTGCGCGCCCTTTTGTGCAAGACGCGGCGCGCGGGCTTTATCTTGGTGGCGACTGGTGCCTTGGCGCGCGCGCCGAAGATGGCTGGCAGAGCGGGCAGGCGATCGCGCGCGCGATCCTGGAGGCAGCGTGATCCGGGATGATCCGCGTATTGCAGGGCTGCTGCGCCTGCTCAGGGCCGCCGCGCGCCCGCCGGGCGGGGCCGGGCGCATCTCGCTGGCGCTGGGCATGGGGGCGCTCACGCATCTGGCGTTCGCCGCGGGGGTGCTGGCGATGGTGCTTGCAATGTTTCACGGCATGAGCACGAGCTTCGGGCGGGTTCCGCAACCCTGGACCTGGGGCGCCAACCTCGCGCTGATCGTGCAGTTTCCACTGCTGCATTCGCTGCTTCTGACGCGGCGCGGCGGAGCGTGGCTCGCGCGGCTCATACCGGGGCCGCATGGGACGACGCTCGCGACCAGCACCTACGCGCTCATAGCCTCGCTGCAACTGCTTGCGCTGTTTGCGCTCTGGAC
Source organism: Paracoccaceae bacterium (assembly GCA_003567315.1). GTDB lineage: Bacteria > Pseudomonadota > Alphaproteobacteria > Rhodobacterales > Rhodobacteraceae > Roseinatronobacter. Next base: position 70,712 of record PWZT01000066.1, on the reverse strand, counting down.
GCCGTCGGGTGTTATCTGGTGGCGGGCCGAGGGGGTGGCGTTCTGGGCGCTCTGCGCGGCGTATGGCGGGGCATGGTTGTTGCTGCTCAAGGCCAGTTTCGATGCGGGGGTGGAGGTGCAGTCGGGCGCGCTGGGCTGGATGTCGCTGCTCGCGCGGATCGCGCCGCGTTTTCCCGACATGCCCACGCGCGGGCTGTTCCGCGTCATTCGCCAGCCGATCTATGTGGCCTTTGCGCTGACACTATGGACCGTGCCGGTCTGGACGCCGGACCAGTTGCTGCTCGCGCTGAGCTTTACGGGCTATTGCCTGCTCGCCCCGCGCCTGAAGGAGCGCCGTTTCGCGGCCCGCTATGGCGACCGCTTCGCGCGGTATCGCGCACGCGTGCCCTATGCGCTGCCACGCCGCGCGCGCGATGTGGAGTGATCTGACGCATGAGCGCCCGCAAGCCGTGCCCACCCGCCCGCCCCTGCACGCCTTGCGGGCGCTGCCCTTGCCTTCGGCAAGGGCGGGTCATTGCGCGCCCTGGAGTGCCGCATGATCACATCGAGGCGTTGACGGGTCCAAGGCAGGGCCACGCACCGTTTGGGTGAGCCTTCCGCTGCTGACCCCATCGCGCCGCTTGCGGCGCACGCCGTTTTCCGAGGGTGTCGAGGCTGCGGGGGTGAAAGCCTGCACCGTCTATAGCCACATGCTTCTGCCGATTGTGTTCCGCTCGGTCGAGGAAGACTATCACCATCTGAAAGCGGCGGTGCAGATCTGGGATGTGGCCTGCGAGCGGCAGGTCGAAATCCGCGGGCCGGATGCGGGCCGTCTGGTGCAGATGCTGACCCCGCGCGATCTGGATGTGCATGCGGGCTGCCCCAATCTGATTGAGCGGATTGAGAGCGGTTTGCTGAGCTACGGCAATGACATGACCGATGACAACACGCCGCATGAATGCTGGCTGGGCCGCTGAGGCCCGCCTTTCGGGGCGGCCTCGGTTTTTTCATCAGGCAAAACGCAATTTCAAATGACGAAAAAGCAATGCGGCCAAATTCGCAATCTTTTTCCGCATGATGAAATTATTTTTCACTTTCCTCGAGGGACTGACCGAGGGACAAAATCGGGCCGCGTTTGCAGCACATTGTGACGCAAATGCCCGGTTTATGGTGCACGGGTTTGCTTTGCGGAAGCCTCCGAACAAAAAAGCTTGATCGGCTTTCATAATCTGGCAATCTCTCACCACAAGACACCCGTAGTCCGGGCCAAGAAAAACAAGATAACACGCAGGGAGTGTGTATGCCGGGAAACGGCCAGGCGGTGCTGCGTGTGCAGGACCTCAAGACAGTATTCGCAACACGCGCGGGCGATATTCATGCCGTGAATTCGGTCAGTTTTTCGTTGCAGCCCGGGGAGTTGCTGGGCGTGGTCGGCGAATCCGGCTCGGGCAAATCGGTCACGATGATGTCGCTCATCGGGCTCTTGCCGATGCCGCCCGCGCAGGTGCGCGCGGGCGAGGGGCATTTCGGCGGCAATGACCTGCTCAAGCTGGGGCGCAAGGATCTGCAGGCGCTGCGCGGGCGCGATATCGGGTTTGTCTTTCAGGACCCGATGACCTCGCTCAACCCGGTCTTCACAGTCGGCTTTCAGATCATGGAGCCGCTGCGCAAGCATATGGGCATGGACAAGGCGCGCGCGCGCCAGCGGGCGGCGGAGTTGTTGCAGCTTGTGGGTATTCCCGATGCCGAGCGGCGGCTCAAGGATTTTCCGCATCAGTTCTCGGGCGGGATGCGCCAGCGGGTGATGATCGCGATTGCGCTGGCCTGCGATCCCAAGGTGCTGATCGCCGATGAGCCGACCACCGCGCTGGATGTGACCATTCAGGCGCAGATCCTCGAGCTGGTGAAGGAGTTGCGGCAGAAACTCGGCATGGCGATCATCTGGATCACGCATGATCTGGGCGTGATCGCGGGCATCGCGGATCGGGTGATGGTGATGTATGGCGGGCAGGTCGTGGAATATGGGCCTGTGCGCGAGATCTTCGCCAACCCGGCGCATCCCTATACGCGTGCGCTCATGACCACAGTGCCGTCGGTGCGTGGCGCGCGGGCGGAAAAGCTCAACGTGATCGAGGGCCAGCCGCCGATGCTCTCGCAACATCCCACGGCCTGCCCCTTCCGCGCGCGCTGCCCGCAAGCCTTCGGCCGCTGCAGCCGCGAGAACCCGGCGCGCTACACGGTCGCGCAGGGTCATGACACGGCCTGTTTTTGGGATCACGAGACCGGAGGCGAGCGGCATGTCTGAGCGGCGCAAACTGGTGGAAGTGCGGGATCTCAAGATGTATTTCCCCATCACTTCGGGCGTGCTGCGCCGCCATTCGGGCGATGTGAAGGCCGTGGATGGGGTGAGTTTCGACATCTATGAGGGCGAAACGCTGGGCGTGGTGGGCGAGTCGGGCTGCGGGAAATCCACCTGCGGGCGGGCGGTGCTGCGGCTCTATGACATCACCTCGGGCACGATCAAGATCGACGGGGTGGAGATCGGCGCGAAAAGCCAGCATGGCCTGCGCAAGATGCGGCCCACCATGCAGATGGTGTTTCAGGATCCGCAAGCCTGCCTCAACCCGCGCATGACTGTTGCCGCCATCATCGGCGAGCCGCTGGACGAGCACACCAACTGGTCGAAGAAGAAGAAGCTCGACCGGATTTACGAGTTGATGGATGCGGTGGGGCTCAACCGCAATTTCGCCAATCGCTACCCGCATGCGTTTTCCGGCGGGCAGCGCCAGCGCATCGGGATCGCACGCGCGCTCGCGCTCAACCCGAAATTCATCATCTGCGACGAACCCATCGCCGCGCTCGATGTCTCGATTCAGGCGCAGGTCGTGAACCTGCTGGAGGAATTGCAGGACGAATTCGGGCTGACCTACATGTTCATCAGCCATGATCTGTCGATGGTGCGCCATATCGCGGATCGGGTGGCGGTGATGTATCTGGGAAAGATCATCGAGCTGGCCCCGCGCGACGCGCTCTATGACAGCCCGCTCCACCCCTATACCGAGGCGCTGTTGTCAGCGGTGCCCGACCCGGACCCCAAGATCGAGGCGCGTGTGGAGCGGATCATCCTGAAAGGCGATGTCCCCTCGCCCGCGAACCCGCCCAAGGGCTGCAATTTCTGCACGCGCTGCCCCAAGGTCATGGATATCTGCCGCGAGATCGACCCCGAATACCGCGAACTCAGACCGGGTCATTTCGTGGCCTGCCACCTGCATAACGACACCGGCGCAACCGGTGCCCCGAGGAACGAGCATACCCAACAAGGAGAAGACGCATGAAAACGAAGATAGCCCTATTGGGCACTGCCGCCGCGATCGTGCTGGCGCCTGCCTCGGCCATGGCCGAGCGTGAGCGCGGCTCGTCTGGTCATCTGAACATCATCTACTGGCAGGCCGTGTCCACGATGAACAGCTACCTCTCGGGTGGCACCAAGGAAATGAACGCCGCCTCGGTCGTCTGGGAGCCGCTGGCGCGTTTTGACGATCAGGGCGAGCTGGTCGCCTGGCTGGCCGAGGAGATCCCAACGCTGGAGAATGGCGGCGTGTCAGAGGATCTCACGACCATCACATGGGTGCTAAAGGAGGGTCTGCTGTGGTCGGACGGCACGGATGTCACCGCCGAGGATGTGGTGTTCACATATGAATACTGCACTCATCCCGAGGGCGGGTGTTCCTATCGCGACCGCTATGCCGGGATCGAGAGCGTCGAGGCGGTGGATGATCGCACGATCCTGATCACCTTCGAGGATGCGACGCCGAACCCCTATATCCCCTTCGTGGGTGCGGGCGCGCCGGTCATCCAGCAGGCGCAGTTCCAGGACTGCATGGGCGCGCGCGCCCCGGAATGCACCGATGAGAATTTCGCGCCCATCGGGACTGGCCCTTACATGGTCGAGAATTTCCGGCCCAATGACGTGATCGAGTTCGTGATGAATCCGAATTATCGCGTCCCTACCCAGCCCTATTTCGAGACCATCACATGGGCTGGCGGCGGGGATGCCACGGGGGCTGCGCGCGCCGTGTTCCAGACCGGCGAGATGGATTACGCCTGGAACCTGCAGCTTGCGCCCGAGGTGATCGAACAGATGGAAGGCGGCGGCATGGGCACGCTGCTGGTGGATTTCGGCCCGCTGATGGAGCGGATCGAGATCAACTTCACTGACCCGTCGCCCGACCTGCCCGAGGGCGAGCGGGCCACGCGTATGCACCCGCATCCGATCCTGTCGGATATCCGCGTGCGCGAGGCGCTGAGCCTTGCGATCGACCGCGAATTGCTGACCGAGATCGGTTATGGCCCGACGGGTCGCCCGGCCTGCAACTTCATCGTGGCCCCGCCCGCGATGGTGTCGCCCAACAATGATGATTGCCTTGTGCCGGACAAGGACCGCGCCAATGCGTTGCTGGAAGAGGCCGGTTGGGAAATGGGCAGTGATGGCATCCGCGTGAAGGATGGCGAGCGGCTGGAGCTTCTGTTCCAGACCTCGACCAATGCCGTGCGGCAGGATTTTCAGGCCATCATCCAGCAGGACTGGCGCGACATCGGCGTGGACACGCGGCTGCGCAACATTGATGCCGGGGTGTTCTTCGGCTCGGATCCGGGCAGCCCGGACACCTATCTGAAGTTCTATGCCGATGTGCAGATGTATGCCTCGCTCTTCGAGGGCACGGATCCGACCCCGCATCTGGAACAGCGCCGCTGCGGGCGCGAGCCGCAGCCTTCGACGCAGTGGCAAGGCCAGAATATCAACCGTTACTGCAACGAGGAGTATGACGCGCTCTGGGCCGAGCTGAACCGCGAGCCCGATCCCGAGCGCCGTCAGGAGCTGGTGATCGCGCTCAATGACATGTTCGTGCAGGATTTCGCGCATCTTCCGCTGGTTGCACGGGGTCGTGTCTCGGCGGCGGCGAACACAGTTGGCGGCATCGTCATGAATGTCTGGGATTCCGAGCATTGGAACCAGGCGGAGTGGTACCGCATCGAAGAGTGATCTTCGGCTGACCCCGGCCTGCCCCGTGCGCGGGGCAGGCCGCCCTTTCGACGAGAGGCACGCGCCCCATGCTCTCCTATACGCTCCGCCGCCTGGCCTTTGCGGTGCCGACCGTGCTGGTCATCTCGCTGATCGTTTTCCTGATGCTGGACATGGCACCGGGCGATCCGACCGCGAGCCTGCCGCTGACCATCCCGCTGGAAGTGCGCGAGCAGATCCGCATCTCGCTGGGGCTGGGGGAGCCAGTGCTGGTGCGCTATTTCAAATGGTTGCAGATGACGCTGGTGACCGAGCCGCTGCATGTGCTGGCCGGGCTGACCGGCTGGGACATCGCGCCCGACGGCCCGCGCATCCTGTCCTGGCAGACGCGCTCGCCAGTGGGCGACATCATCGTGCAGCGTGTCCCGCAGACGCTGTGGGTCGTGGGGCTGGGCTATCTGTTCGGCATCCTGATCGCGGTGCCGATCGGGGTGATCTCGGCCTATCGCCAGTATAGCTGGTTCGATCAGGTCGGCACATTCGTCTCCATGGTCGGGTTTTCCGTGCCCACCTTCTTCACCGGGGTCGTGTTCATTCTGGTCTTCTCGGTCTGGCTGGGATGGTTGCCATCGATGTATGACACCACCCATGTCGTGCGCGACTGGAGTTCCTTCGTGTTTCAGGTCAAGCAGATCGCCATGCCCGTGGCCGTACTCGCGCTGTTCAACGCAAGCCAGATCAGCCGCTTCATGCGCGCCTCGATGCTCGACAATCTCAATCAGGATTATGTGCGCACGGCGCGCGCCAAGGGGCTGGGCGAACAGACCGTGGTGCTGCTGCATGTGCTGCGCAACTCGATGATCCCGGTCGTCACGGTCATCGCCATCGGCATCCCCACGGTGTTCACCGGCGCGATCATCACCGAGCAGATTTTCCGCGTGAATGGTCTGGGCGATGCGCTGATCCGGGCGATCTATGTCAGCGACTGGCCGATGGTGCAGACGATCACCTTCATCTTCGCAATCCTGATCGTGCTCTTCAACCTGATCGCCGATGTGCTCTATGGCATCCTTGATCCGAGGATCCGCTATGACTGACGCGGCCAAGCCCTTCACCCCGGATGAGGCCTTCAGCCCGCCGCGCAACCAGTGGCTCGATGTCTGGGACCAGTTCAAGACCCATCGCGGCGCGCTGGCGGGGCTCGCGGTGTTCGTCAGCATCCTGCTGTTCGTGCTGGTGGGGCCGTGGATCTGGCAGGTCGATCCGGGCCAGATCGACATCCGCTCGCGCAACCAGAGCGCAAGCTGGGCGCATCCGCTGGGCACTGACCAGCTTGGCCGCGATCTGCTGGCGCGGATGATGTATGGCGGGCGGATTTCGGTGGCGGTGGGGCTGACCGCGATGCTGCTGGGGCTCTTGATCGGCACGCTGATCGGGGTGCTGGCGGGTTATTTCAAGCCGCTCGACAGCCCGCTGATGCGCACGACGGATCTGTTCCTTGCCCTGCCGCTGCTGCCCTTGCTGCTGATCCTCGTCACACTGTTCCGCGACGCGCTGGCGCGCAGTTTCGGCGAGGCGATCGGGGTGTTCCTGCTGATATGTTTCGCCATCGCGATCACGAGCTGGATGCAGACCGCGCGGATCGTGCGCGGCGATGTGCTGGCGCTGAAGGAGCGCGAATATGTGCTGGCCGCGCGCTCCATCGGCACGCCGTCGCTCCGGATCAATACGCGCCATGTGCTTCCCAATGTGCTCTCGCCGATCATGGTCTCGGCCACGCTGGGGATTGCGAGTGCGATCATCACCGAGTCCGCGCTGTCCTTCCTTGGCCTTGGCTTTCCGCCCGATTTCCCGACCTGGGGCCGTATTCTCTATGACGGGCGCGACTGGATCGAGCAATACCCGGCCCGCGTGGTCTGGCCCGGCGTGCTGATCTCGCTCACGGTTCTCAGCGTGAACTACATCGGCGACGGGTTGCGCGACGCGCTCGACCCGCGGATCCGGGGGCGCTGATCTGGGTTACGGGGTGTTGCAATGGTGCAGAAGCGGCCTCGGGCCGCGCCCACCCACCCGCCCCTGCACGCCCCGAGGCCGCTACCCTTGCCTGCGGCAAGGGTGGGTTTGCGCCTGAAACCGTGCATCGCCTTGAGGGATTTTCAGGGGGGATACAGCGCGGCAATCAAGGGCGTTGCGATGAAATATCCCGCTTTTTTCGTCGCTTGGCAGGGGTCACCAGCTTGTCAGTTGGCAATATCCTTTCTAATTGCGCCACCAGCGCTATTTCGACACAAGTTAAGCGATTTCTCTTACCCCCGTGGACACAGCCATGAAATGGATCAAGCTCCTTACTGTCTGTCTGGTCCTGACTGCCGGCGCGCTTGCGGGCTGGGCCGCGTTCCTGCCAGCCGCGCATCCGGTGCTGGAGCGCATGGGCGTGCTGGCGCCGATGCGCGCCATTGGGCTGCCGATTGCCGATGCCGAGAATGGCGGCGGCGGAGGTGGGCCACCCTTCGGCGGGGGCGGTGGTGATGTGCGCGTCGTGGCGCAGGAAGTGGGCTATGTGGATGCCGATGACCGGCTGGGCGCCATCGGCACGGCCGAGGCGCGGCGCAGCGTGACGCTGCGGCCCGAGGTCTCGGGGCGGCTGGAGGAGGTGTTCGTCGCCTCGGGTGACTGGGTCGAGGTCGGGCAGATCGTGGCGCAGCTTGACAGCGCCGCGCAGGACTTGGCGCTGGAGCGCGCGCAACTTGCGATGGCCGATGCGCAGGTGCGCGCGGACCGCGTGGCGCGGCTGCGCGAGTCGGGCACGGCGACCGAAGTGCAGATACAGGATGCCGATCTCGCGCTCAATCAGGCGCAGCTCGATCTGCGCGATGCCGAGTTTGAGCTGGGCCGTCGCCAGATCACCGCGCCAGTGTCGGGCTGGATTGGGATTGTCTCGGTCGAGGCGGGCAATCAGGTCGGCACCGAGACCGAGATCGCGCGGCTCGATGATCGCAGCCTGCTGCGGGTCGAGTTCAATGTGCCCGAGCGTTTCGTGGGGCTGATCGGGCCCGGCGATCCGCTGGAAGTCAGCCCGCTTTCGCGCCCGATGGAGCAGGTGGAGGGGCAGATCCGCGCGGTCGATGCGCGGGTCGATCAGACCAGCCGCACGCTGCGTATCCAGGGTGAGATCGACAATTCCGATGACCGGCTGCGTCCCGGCATGGCGTTTCTGATCACGGTGCTGCTGCCCGGCGAGCGCTACCCGGCGGTCGATCCGCTCTCGATCCAGTGGGATCGGCGCGGATCGTTTGTCTGGGCGCTGGACGAGGAGGACACCGCGCAGCGCGTGGCCATCGAGATCGTGCAGCGCCGCGATGATGCCGTGCTGCTGCGCGCCGAGCTTGACGAGGGCCAGCGCGTGGTTCTGGAGGGGGTGCAGAATCTGCGGCCCGGCGCCTCTGTCAGCGTGGATGAGTTGATCGCGCCGGCCGAGCCCGGCGAGGGCGACCTGCTGACCCGGCGCACGGAGCCGGAGGCGGATGACCCGGAGCAGGCCCCGGATATCTGAGGAGCGCGATCATGAATAGCGAGATCCCCGAACGCCCGGCGCAAGAGGCTGACACGCCCGAGCGCAAGGACAAGCCCGAAAATGACGCTTTCGATGCATCCGAGGCCGCGAAATCGGGCACCGCGCTCTTCGTGCGCCGCCCGATCCTGGCCTTCGTGTTGAGCGCGCTGGTGGTCATCGCAGGGCTTGCGGCGATCTTTGCCGTGGAAGTGCGCGAATTGCCCAATGTGGACCGGCCTGTCATCACGGTGACGACCCAGTTCAGCGGGGCCGGGCCGGAAACGATCGACCGCGAGATCACCAACCGGATCGAGGGCGCGGTGGGCCGTGTCTCGGGGGTGGAGAGCATATCATCAAGCTCGCGCTTCGGACGCAGCCGGGTTGTAGCAGAGTTTTCCGACAGCACCGATATCGACGTGGCTGCGACCGATATTCGCGACGCGATCGGGCGTATCCGCAACAGCCTGCCCGATGACATCGACGAGCCGCGCATCGTCAAGGCGGATTCGGACGCGGACGCGGTGATGCGGATCAGCGTGACCTCGCCCACGCGCTCGGTGCAGGATCTGACGCGGCTGGTGGAGGATCAGGTCGAGGACCGGCTGATCTCGGCGCCCGGTGTGGCGGATTTGCAGATCTTCGGCGACCGGAATGCGATTTTCCGCGTCGATATCGACACGCTGGAGCTTGCCGCGCGCGGCCTCAGCCTTGCCGATGTGCGCACGGCGTTGCGCAATGTGTCTTTCGATGTGCCCGCAGGCGCGCTGTCGAACGAGCGGCAGAGCATCCAGGTGCGCACCACGGCCAATGTGACCACGCCCGAGGCGTTCGAGGCGCTGGTTCTGCGCGAGGGCACGCGGCTGGGCGATGTTGCCCGCGTCACACTCGGGCCTGCCCCGGGCGAGACCATCCTGCGCGCCAATGACCAGACCGGCATCGGTCTCGGGATCATCCGGCAGGCGCAAAGCAACACGCTGGACATCTCGCGCACGGTGAACGGGATCGTCGATGAGTTGCAGGAGATCCTGCCCGATGATGTGCGCATCTTCGTGACCTCGGATGAGGCGACCTTCGTGGGCGGCGCGATCACCGAAGTGCTCAAGACGCTGGCGCTGGCGCTGATGATCGTGGTGGCGATCATCTTCCTGTTCCTGCGCGATGCGCGCGCGACCATGGTGCCGATGGTCAGCCTGCCGGTGGCGCTGGTCGGGACCATCGCGGCGATCCATCTGGTCGGGTTCTCGGTCAATATCCTGACATTGCTGGCGCTGGTGCTGGCCACGGGGATGGTGGTCGATGATGCCATCGTGGTGCTGGAAAACATCGTGCGGCGGCGGGGGCAAGGGCTGGGCGCGCGGGCGGCGGCGGTGTTGGGCACACGGCAGGTGTTCTTCGCGGTCGTGACCACCACAGCCACGCTCGCGGCGGTCTTCGTGCCGCTGTCGTTCCTGCCGGGGCAGGCCGGGGGGCTTTTCCGCGAGTTTGGCTTCACGCTGGCGATGGCGGTGCTGATCTCGTCCTTCGTGGCGCTCACGCTCTGCCCGGTGCTGGCAAGCAAGCTGTTGCGCCCGGTAGATGACACGGCCCGCCCCGGCCCGGTGGCGCGGTTCGGCGACATGATGGCGCGGCTTTATGCGCGCTCGCTGAAAGGCGCGCTGGCCATGCCGTTCGCGGTGGTGCTGGCCGCGCTTCTGTTTGCCGCGACGGGGTGGTTTGCATCGCAATCCATCCAGCAGGAACTCACCCCGCCCGAGGATCGCGGCGTCGCACTTCTGAGCGTGACCGCGCCGCAGGGCGTGTCGATCGACTACACCGATGCGAAGGTGCGCGAGATCGAGGAGGTAATCGCGCCGCTGCGCCAGTCGGGCGAGGTGACAAACCTGTTCTCGATCATCGGTTTCGGACAGCAGGACAACCGCGCCTTCATGGTGATGACGCTGGCCGACTGGGACCAGCGCGAGCGCAGCCAGCAGGACATTGTGGGCCAGATCAATGCCGGGCTGCGCGACATTATCGGGGTGCGGGCCTTTGCGATCCAGCCCAACTCGCTGCGTATTCGCGGCGCGGGGCGGGGGCTGAGTTTTGCGATTCTGGGCAACAATTACGACGATCTGGCCGAAAACGCGCAGGCGCTTGTGGACCGGATGAATGATGACCGACGCTTCGGGCAGGTGCGGCTGGATTTCGAGACCACGCAGCCGCAGCTTTCCATCGAGGTGGATCGCGAGCGGGCCTCTGACATCGGTGTGGATATCGACGGGTTGGGCGAGGCGTTGCAGGCGGTGCTCGACGGGCGCACGCTGGGCAGTGTGTTCATCGATGACCGCAGCTTCGATATCCAGATGCTTTCGACCCGCACGCCGGTCCGCGATCCGGGGGATCTGGAGCAGAGCTTCGTGCGCACCGATAGCGGCGATGTGGTGCCGATTTCGAGCTTCATCACGCTCTCGGAACGCTCCATCGCGCCGGAATTGACGCGCGAAAGCCAGCAGCGCGCGGTGCAGGTGACCGCGAGCCTCTCGCCCGAATTCCCGCTGGGCAGTGCTTTTGCGGAAACGCAGCGACTGGCGGCGGAGATCCTGCCCGCTGGCGAGCGGGTGATCCCGCTGGCGGAAGCGGCGACGCTGGACGAGACTTCGGCGGGGATCCTGCTGGTGTTCGGCTTTGCGATCCTGGTCGTGTTTCTGGTGCTGGCGGCGCAGTTCGAAAGTTTCATCTCGGCCATCGTGGTGATGGCGACCGTGCCGTTGGGGCTCGCCTGTGCGGGGTTTGCGCTCCTGATCACCGGGGTCAGTTTGAATGTCTATTCGCAGATCGGACTGGTGCTACTGGTGGGGATCATGGCCAAGAACGGCATCCTCATCGTGGAATTCGCCAATCAGCTCCGCGATGCCGGGGCGGAGGTGTATGACTCGATCCTGCAAGCCTCGACCATCCGGTTGCGGCCGGTGATGATGACCATGACCTCAACAGTGCTGGGCGGTGTGCCGCTGATCCTGTCGTCGGGGCCGGGGGCAGAGGCGCGCGAGGCGCTGGGCTGGGTCGTTGTTGGTGGGCTGGGGCTGGCGACGCTGGCGACGCTCTATCTCACGCCGGTCGCGTATCTGCTGCTCGCGCGGTATAGCACCCCGCGCGCGGCCGGTCAGATGCGGCTGGAGCAGGAGTTGACGCGGGCGCAGACGAGCTGAGATCAGGCCCGCTGCGTTGATGCGTCGCCTTTCGGGGAGAAGCGCGCCTGACGGCGCGCTGCCTTTTGCGAGAGTATTTTGGGCAAGATGAAGCCGAGGCGCGCAGGGTCGTGTCGGCTGGCCCTGGCTGATCGGGAACGGATCAATTCGCGCAAAGCGAGTTCGTCAGGTGGATGCCGCATGATCCGTCGGCGGTGTCCAGCCGCGCAGGCGCAACGCGTTGGTGAGCACGAAGACCGATGACAGCGCCATCGCCCCAGCGGCGAAGATCGGCGAGAGCAGGATGCCGAAAGCGGGCCAGAGCACACCTGTGGCGACCGGGATCAGCGCCGTGTTATAGGCGAAGGCCCAGAACAGATTCTGCTTGATGTTGCGCAGGGTCGCCTTGGAAAGCGCAATCGCATTGGGCACGCCCGAGAGCGCGCCGGACATCAGCACGACATCCGCCGCCTCGATGGCGACATCGGTGCCCGTGCCGATGGCGATGCCGGTATCCGCTTCGGCCAGCGCAGGCGCGTCATTGATCCCGTCGCCGACAAAGGCGAGCTTGCCGTGTCTGGCCTTGAGATCGCGCAGCGCGTCAACTTTGCCTTCGGGCAGCACTTCGGCGACCACAGTGTCGATGCCCAGCTCGCGCGCGATGGCTTCTGCCGTGCGCTGGTTGTCGCCGGTGATCATGGCCACGCGCAGCCCTTGTGCGTGCAGCGCCGCGATCGCCTCGGGCGTCGTGGGTTTGATCGGATCGGCCACCGCGATGATGGCGGCGAGCTTGCCGTCAATGGCTGCATACAGCGGGGATTTGCCCTCTTGCGCGAGCCGTTCGGCAGTCTCGGCGAAGGCGCTGATGTCATGGCCGAGCTTCACCATGTAGCGATCCGCCCCGATCTCGATGCGCGCGCCGTCTGCCTTGGCGGCGACGCCAAAGCCTGTGAGGCTCTCGAAACCCTCCACTCGCGGCAACTCCATGCCCTCGGCGGCCTCGGCGATGGCGCGGGCGATGGGGTGCTCGGATTTCGCCTCGACGGCAGCGATCTGCGCCAGCACATGGTCGCGCGCGAAGCCGCCTGCCACGTCCAGATCAGTGAGTTTCGGCTTGCCCTCGGTCAGCGTGCCGGTCTTGTCAAAAGCCACGATCCGCGCGTCGCGCAGGCGTTGCAGCGCGTCACCCTTGCGAAAGAGCACCCCGATCTCGGCCCCGCGCCCAGTGCCGACCATGATCGAGGTGGGCGTGGCAAGCCCCATCGCGCAGGGGCAGGCGATGATCAGCACGGCGACCGCATTGACCAGCGCGAAAGTGAGCGCGGGCGCAGGGCCGAAGCTCGCCCAGATGGCGAATGTCACCAGCGCCACGGCGATGACGGCGGGCACGAAATAGAGCGTTACCTTGTCCACCAGCGCCTGGATCGGCAGCTTGGAGCCCTGCGCGGCCTCGACCATGCGGATGATCTGCGCCAGCACTGTGTCGCGGCCCACGGCCTCCACGCGGAAGGCGAGCGCGCCGGTCTGGTTGATCGTGCCGCCCACGAGTTGCGCGCCTTTGGCTTTGGCCACGGGCACGGGCTCGCCGGTGATCATCGACTCGTCGATATAGCTCTCGCCCTCGGTCACCACACCATCGAGCGGCACGCGCTCGCCCGGGCGTAGCTCGACCACATCGCCGGGGCGGATGTCATCGACGCTCACATCCTGTGCGGAGCCATCACGGCGCACGCGCGCGGTTTTGGCCTGCATCCCGATCAGACGCTGGATCGCCTGCGAACTGCGCCCCTTGGCGCGCGCCTCCAGCCAGCGGCCTATGAGGATGAGGGTCACGATCACGGCGGCGGCCTCGAAATAGATATTGACCGTGCCTTCGGGCAATAGCCCCGGCGCGAAGGTCGCGACCACGGAGTAGAGATAGGCCGCACCAGTGCCGACCGCGACCAGGCTGTTCATGTCGGGCGCGCCCCGGACCAGCGCCGGGAAGCCCTGCGTGTAGAACCGGAGGCCGGGGAAGGCGAGGACCAACGTGGTCAGCGCGAACTGGATCAGCCAGTTGGCCTGCATGCCGATGGTGTTCATGATCAGGTGGTGCATCGGCGGGATCAGATGCGACCCCATTTCCAGCACGAAGACCGGCAGGGTCAGCCCGGCGGCGAGCATCACATCGCGCTTGAGCGTCGCGGCTTCGGCATCGCGGCGATCGGACAGGCTCTCCGCGCGCGCGGGCCGGTGTTCCTGCGCGTCGAAGCCTGTTGCCTGCACGGCGTCGATCAGGCGGGCCATGTCGGCATGGCCCGAAACCGTGGCGCGTTCGGTGGCGAGATTGACCTGCGCCTGTGCCACCCCCGGCACGGCTTCGAGCGCGCGTTCCACGCGGCCCACGCAAGAGGCGCAATGCATCCCCTCGATGGCTAACTCGGCTTCTGTGTCGGGGACATCATAGCCGGCGGAGGTTATGGCGCGGAGTATGGCATCATGCTCGGCGCTGTGGTCAAGCTCCAGATCCGCGCGTTCGGTGGCGAGGTTCACATATGCCGTGACCACCCCGGGAACAGCGCGCAAGGCCCGCTCCACACGGCCCACGCAAGAGGCGCAAGTCATCCCTTCAATGGGCAATGACTGCTTGATGGTGGGCTTGGTGGGTGCGTTCATGGGGGCCTCGGATGCTGGTATCTCGGGTTACGCTCCGTACATAATCCTTCCCACCGTGGTAAGGTCAAGCGCCGCGCTCCCCCGAAAGCCAACCGTTATCGCGGCGCATGACAAGCGCCGGTGCCCACAGGGACACCGGCGCGGAGTTTGCGACATTGGGTGCTGCTGTTCAGCGGTCACGGCCAAGCGCGAAGGCCCCATTCCCCAGCAGGGCCTGCATGATCAGCGCCACGGACCAGAAAGCGGGGAATTCCCAGCCGCCACCCTCATTGGAGAAGAAGAAGCCTGCGCCCCAATGCGCGTAGATCGAGCCCAGCAGGATCGGCAGCAGCGCCAGCGATACCCAGCGCGACCAGACCCCGAGGATCAGCGCGATCCCGCCAACCACTTCGGCCGCGATGACGACATAGGCGAGAAAGCCCGGAAAGCCTAAGCTTTGAAAGAAGCCGACTGTGCCTGCGGGGGTGAAGATGGCGAGTTTCAGCCAGACATGGGCGAGAAAGAACACACCCATCGTGACGCGCAGCAGGGTCGCGGCCAGATCGGCATTGCTGACACCTGCGAGCAGGCTGGGGCGGTCTGTGGTGGGATTTGCGAAAGTCATGTTGGGTCTCCTCGGATTCGCGTTTGAAGCTTCGATGACCGATACATGGCTTGATCGTGGGGGATTATAATCCGCTATCCCGGAAAATCATTGCTTCCATATGGGAAGGAATGTCACCAGCCCTGATCCCAGGGTGGGGTGCCGCGATAGCGCTCGGCCAGAAAATCGACCAGCGCGCGCACCTTTGCGGCGAGGTAGCGGTTATGGGGGTAGAGCGCGTGCACGCCATAGGGCGCGGGCTCGAACGCGCCGAGCACTTGTTGCACTCGGCGCGCGCGCAAGGCGTCAGCGGCCACGAAGCTTGGCACATAGGCGATCCCCAGCCCGGCCTCTGCGGCGCTGAGGCAGGCCACGGCGCTGGAAAAGCGCAACCGTCCGCGCACGGGGATGCCGAGGGGCTGACCCTGATCGCGAAACGCCCAGCGATCCGGGTCGCGAAAATTCGTGTCGATGATGCAGGGCAGATCGCGCAGTGCCTGCGGCGTGGCAGGCACGCCATTCCGGGCGATCCAGTCAGGGGCGGCGACCGTGATGATCCGCACATCGCAGAGCCTGCGCGCGATCATGCTCGAATCCTCGGGCTGGCCCACGCGGATGGCCATGTCGAACCCTTCATCCACCAGCGACACGACACGGTCGGAGAAATTGACCTCCAGTTCGATCCCGGGCCAGCGCAGGGCGAAATCATTGAGGATCGGGGTCAGTTCCAGCCCGCCAAAGGTCACCGGGGCCGAAAGCCGCAGCCGCCCCTGCGGCGTTTGCGTGGCATCGCGCATGGCGGCATCGAGGCTGTCGAATTCATCAAGCAGGGGGCGCAGCCGGTCGAAATAGGCCTGCCCGGCCTCGGTCGGGGCAACGGCGCGCGTGGTCCGGTTCAAGAGCCGCACACCCAGCGTGGCTTCGAGCCGCGAGACCAGCTTCGACGCCTGCCCCGAAGTCGTGCCCAAGAGCGCCGCGGCGGCAGTGAAACTGCCAGTCTCCATCACGGCCGCGAACATGCGGTCACAGCTCAGACGGTCCATGGATTACTTCCGTTTTTTTATTTATTTGTTCCGGTTCGGTATCATTTCGTCGAGATGCAGGCCAATCAACGCTGCGTCAACGCGAAGTGGCCAGCATAGGCCTTCGGCGCAGAGGGTCATTCCGAAAACGCGTCCTCCACGCCTTCGGTGTCTTCGATCTCCCGGTCAGTCTCGAACTCCGGGCCGTCGAGTTCCTCGGCGGGTGTGATCCGCAGCACGGCAGGGGTTTTGTCTTCGGTCGTCCGCTGAACGGACAAGCCCTCGACGATCAGCACCGCCGCGATCAGGGTCGCGATGGCCGTCTGGCCCAGCCGCCAGCGGCTGGCATGGGATTCGAGGAGGCGGGGCATGGAGTTGCCGACCCGGCGCGCGGCGCGGCGTTTGGTGGCCCAGAGGGTGTTTGCCTGGGCCGATAACGTCTGGAAGGGCGCGATCAGCCCTGCGAGGAATTGCTCGGGGCCGATTTTCTGGGCATGGGCGGTGATGGCCGTGGCAAGCGCAACGGCGATCCCCAGCGCCACAGGCCAGAGCGCGCCAGTGCTGGCCGCGAGCACGGGCGCGGCCAGCGCGGCATCGAGAACGGGCCAGAGTATGGGCAAGGCAACCGCGGCGCCAGCAAGCGTCAGGAAAGGCAGGGCGAGCGCCTCGGGGCGGGCGGGCGGTACTTTGGGCGGCGCGAGGATCAGCAGGGCTGCGGCGCGGGCGAGCAGCAGCGTGGTGGCAATCCCTGAGAGGGTCAAGGCGAGGGTGAGCCAGGGCAGCCAGATCTCGGAGCCGAGCGCGAGCGCGTCCTTCAGCGCCTCTTTGCCCAAAGCGCCCGAGGACAGCGGCAGCCCTGCGAGTACGAGCGCAGGCAGCAGAAGCGCCGCGCCCATCATGGCGCGCCCAAGCCGCCCGGTCTGCGCGGCATAGGCGCCCACGCCGAGAAACAGCGCGCCCTTCGCCAGCGCGTGATGCGCGGCCAGGAAGATCACGACAGGGGTGATCGCGGGCCAGGCCTCGGGCACCATCAGCCCCGCGCCAAGCCCCAGCGCGATGATCCCCATCTGGCTGACGCTGGAAAAGCCCAGCACGGTCTTGGCGCTGGTCTGCTGCACGCCCAGCAGGAGGGCTGCGAAGATTGTCACCATCCCCGCGGCCATCACGATGGTGCCGTGATCGGCATAGGCCACAGCGCCCAGCGGCACCGCCGAGAGGATGCCGAAGAGCCCTGCCTTGATCATCGCGCCCGAGAGCACGGCGCTCGCCGGGACCGGGGCTGCACCATGCGCGGGCGGCAGCCAGAAATGCAGCGGCATGACGCCGAGCTTGATGCCGAAGCCCACCAGCAGGAGCGCGACCGCGAGCCCCGAGAGATCGGCTGCGCGCATATCGGCGAGCAGGATCGAACCTGATTGCGTCGCCGCCAGCACCAGCCCCGAGAACAGGATCAGCTCGCCGATCACCACGAATCCGATATAAAGCCGCGCGGCAGATTTCGCGCCTGCCTCGCGGGTATGGACGACCAGCCCGTAGGAGGCAAAGCTCATCAGCGCGAAGGCGCCGTAGAAGGCCATCGCGTCCTTGGACAGGATCAGCCCCAGATTGCCGCTCATCGCCATCAGGAACAGCACGCCGAAGCCGGTGGCGCGCGGATCGTCGCGCATCCAGTGCCGCGCGACGCTGGAGGCTGCGATCCAGAGCGTGGCCGTGAAGATCAGAAACAGCCGCGAGACATCATCGAGCCCCATGGTCAGGCCAAGAACGAACCAGTCGCCTTCCACGGTCAGCGGCTCGCGCAGCATCAGCCCGACGATCAGCGCAGGTGCTGCCGCCAGCGGCAGCATCCGCCACAGGATCGGGCGCGCCTGTTCCCACAAGAGCGCGAAGGCAATCAGCATCGGCCAGCCGACCACGAAGAGAAGCGTGGCAAGGGTCATGCGTTACTCCTGATACTCGATAGCGACGACGAAGCGCGTCCATTCCAGCGGGCTGAAAGGCGCATTGGCGAACCCGCCCACTGCGAGCACCATCAGCGCCGTGGTAATGGGCGGCGCGGCGAGCATCCAGCCGATGCGCTGTTTCGGGGGCGCGTCCGCGTCGGTCGGGTCGCGAAACCAGGCGCGTTGCAGCATCGGCAGGAAATAGAGCGCGTTGAGCAGGCTCGAGCCCAGCAGAAGCGCGATCACCCAGACCGCGCCCGCATCGAGGCCACCTTGCGCGAGATACCATTTGCTCACGAAACCTGCGAGCGGGGGCAACCCGATCATCGCCAGTGCTGCCGCCGAGAAAGCCAGCATGGTGCCGGGCATGCGTCGGCCCACACCGTCCATCTCGCTCACCTTCTTGACCCCCAGCCCTTCGGCGAGATTGCCCGCGACCATGAACATGGTGATCTTCATCAGCCCCTGATGGATCAGATGCGCGAGCGCGCCCACGGCGGCGATGGGGCTCGCGAGCGCCACGCCCAGCGTGATGTAGCTGACCTGAGACACAGTCGAGTAGGCCAGCCGTTTCTTGATGTCATCCTGCGTGATGGCCTTGAGCGAGCCATAGATGATGGTGATCCCTGCAAGGGCTGCGAGCGGCGCGGTCATGCCCAGGGCCTGCGCAGTCTCGATGCCGAAGACCTCATAGACCACGCGCATGATCCCGAACGCGCCCGCCTTGACCACCGCCACTGCGTGCAGCAGCGCCGAGACAGGGGCGGGCGCGACCATGGCGATGGGCAGCCAGGCATGCAGCGGCACGAGCGCGGCCTTCACCCCGACTGCGCCCACCAGCACGACAAAGAGCATCTGCGCGGCCAGCCGGTTCTCGGCCACCACCGCCTCCAGCACGCCGCCGGGGCTGAAATCGGTCGTGCCGGCCAGCACCCAGAGCGCGAGCGTGCCCAGAAGCAGCACAAGCCCGCCCGCGAGCGTGTAGATCAGGTAGATGCGGCCCGCGCGCAGCGACTCGGCGGTGCCGCGATGGATCACCAGCGGATAGGTCGCGAGCGTCAGCAATTCGTAGAAGATCAGGAAGGTAAAGAGATTGCCCGCCATCGCGACGCCCACAGTCGCGGAGACGCACAGGCTGAAGAAGCCGAAGAAGCGCGCGCGATGTGGCCCGCTTTCGAGATAGCCCACCGAATAGACGGTGGTGATCAGCCACAAAAGCGCCGAGAGCGAGACGAAGAGGATCGCCAGCGGATCGGCCTGCAGCTTGAATTCGAGCCCCGGCAGCACCTCGAAGCTGATATCGTAGATCACACCCTGCCCGACCTTCCAGCTCAGCCAGCCGACCAGCACGAGTTTCAGCGCCGCAACACCCAGATTGATGCCTGTGCGCAGCCGCGCCGCGCGTTCGGGCAGCGCGAATAGGACCGGCGCGGCCAGAAGCGAGGTCAGGAGGATGATCAGCGGTAGAAACGGGGTCTCGGTCATGGAAGCTCTCCGAACGGATAGCCTAGCTCGATGAAGCTCAGGATCGGCGCGGCCATAAGCCCCAGCGAAATCGCGGCCACCGCGAGCGTGAGCGGGGCGATATCCGCGAGCGCCCAGCCCTTGTGCTCGGCCAACTCGCCCCGCATCCGATCGAAGCGCAGGAAGCCCGCGAAGACCCGGCTGAAATAGGCCACCGACATCAGCGTGCCGATCATGGTGACGGCCACCCAGTGCCAGTAGCCCGCCGCCATCGCCCCCTCCATCAGCGACCATTTGCCGATGAAGCCCAGCGAGGGCGGCAGTCCGATCAGGCTGATCGCAGCCAGCGCGAAGGTGAATTGCGCAAGCGTCGGACGGATATCTGATTTGTCGAGATCGGCGATACGGTCATGGCCGACTTCATCCTTGATCCGGCCAGCCGCCAGAAACATTGCAGATTTCGCCACCCCATGCGCAAGGATCAGCAGCGCTGCGGCCTTCCAGCTCTCGGTCAGGCCCACCTGGCCCGCGCGCGCGAAAGCAAGGAAGATCAGCCCGATCTGCGTCACGGTAGACCAGGCCACCAGCAGCTTCAGCCGCTCCGCGCGCAGCGCCTGCACACCGCCCCAGAGCACCGCCCCCGCCCCGAGCGCGCCGATCAGCGTCACCAGGATCTCGTCGGGCAGCGGCATATAGGTGGTCAGCCGCAGGAAGATATAGAGCGCGGCCTTGACCACCAGCCCCGACAGGAGCGCGGAAGCTGGCGCAGTGGCATTGGCATGCGCGGCCGGAAGCCAGAAATGCAGCGGGAAGAGCGCGGTCTTGAGCAAGAGCCCGATGACCATGAGCGCAAGCGCCGCGCTCAGCGCGCCCGAGGGCTCGGCCGCGATCAGCCCCGCGAAATCGAGCCGCCCGAGTTGCAGATAGACAAAACCCACCCCCATCAGGAACAGGAGCGCGCCGAGGATCGAGGCATACATGTATTCCAGCCCCGCGCGCACAGCGTCTTTCGTGCCGCTCAGAACAGTCAGGCCGACCGCCGCCAGCGCGATCACCTCGATCATTACATATAGGTTGAAGATATCGGTGCTTAGATAGACCCCGTTCATGCCGGTGAGCAGCAAGAGCCAGAGAGGCCAGAAATACTGCCGCTGGCGCAGATCGCGCAGGGCGTCGAGTGCGCCAAAACTGACCAGCAGCCCGACAATGGCGCTCATGCCGAGCATCGCCACGCTCAGCCCGTCCGCGCGCAGGCTGATGCCAAGCGGCGGCGCCCAGCCGCCAAGCGGTGTGACAACCTCGCCCGCAGCCAGCACTTCGCGCGCAAGCCCCAGCACCGTCGCGCAGGTGGCGAGCACCGCGCCAAGCCCCAGCCAGACCGCTGCGCGCGGAAAGACGAATGCCGCAATCGCGCCGAAAAGCGGGACAAAGACCGCGAGTGTGATCGGATCAATCGTCATCTTCGGCTTCCAATGTGTGCAGGCGGCGGATCAGGGCGAGGGCGACAGCGGTCGCGCTGACCATCACCACGATGCCGGTGATGACCAGCGCATGCGGCACCGGGTCGGGGTCTGCGGGCGGTATCCGCCACGCGCCGACGACGAGAATGAAGCCTGCGCCGACCGAGCAGAGCTTGAGCGCGAGCACCCGGCGCAGCCGATCCTGCGCGCAAAGGGCGCCGATCAGCCCGATGGCGAAGACCGCGATGCCGGTGGCGCCATAGATCAGATCAGGTGTCATGGCGTTTCTCCTCGATGGCCAGCGCCACGGGCTCGCGCCCGTGAAACAGCGCGGCCAGGGTCACGGCGATGGAAATCGTCACCAGCCCTTCGATCAGCAGGATCAGGGAATAGGCATGCTCGGCGGGGTATTCGAACACTTCGCGCCCCCCGCCCGCGACCAGCAGCGCAATGGCTGCGAAAACGCCGGTGCCCAGCACGAAGGCCCAACGCGCCAGACCGCGATGCGCCGGGCGCGGCACATAGTTGCGCGAGAGCAGCAACAAAAGCCCTACAGCAGCGAGTACGGCCCCGCTTTGAAATGCGCCGCCGGGGGCTTCGGAGCCTTTCCACAGCAGATACGTTCCCACCACAACGATGGCCGGGAGCGTGAGGCGGGCAAAGCCGTGCCAGATCTCGCCCAGCGCCGGGGCCGGGGCCTCGGACAGCCCGCGCTCGATCTGCCAGACCGCGATCACGGCGGCCAGCAGCACCACGACCTCCATCAGCGTGTCATAGGAGCGGAAATTCAGCAGCACCGCCGTCACCGGATGCGTGACGCCGCTCTCTGGCATCGCATCTGTGACCAGCGCCTCGAACCCTGGCCCGGCCTGCGGCGCCGCGAAAAAGGCCATCGCAAGGCCCAGCGTGATCAGCCCGCACAGTGCGGCATTGGCCCAGATCACAGGCGCGGGGACAGGCTGCGCCGGGGTGACGCTTTCGGCCGCGTCCTGCCCGAGCCTGCCGGTGACAAAACGCATGTGGTGCAGGGTCTTGAGCAGCAGCGCGCCAGTGACGCCGGTGCCGATGGCGGCCTCCGCCAGCGCCACATCGGGGGCCGAAAGCCGCACCCAGGCCAGCGCGGACAACAGCCCGAAGATGACAAAAAGCACGATGCTCGCGAAGAGATCGCGCACGCTGAGGGTGGCGACAGCCAGCGCGATGACCGCGCTTGCCAGCAGCAGATCGAAGAGGAGAAACGGATCGTTCACGTCTCGCGCTCCCGGTCAACGCGGCGGGCATGCGCGGCGATCAGATGGCCGCTGGTGGCAGAGGCGAGCGCCACGAAGAACCAGATCAGAATGATGCGGAAGACCTCGCCGAAACCATCGGCCATCAGCGCGAGCCCCAGCGCAATCAGGGCGAGCCCCAGCCCGTCGGCCTTGGTCAGCGCGTGCAGCCGGCAATAGATGTCGGGGAAGCGCAAGAGCCCGACCGTGCCCGCGATGAAGAACACGGTTCCGAGCGTGATCAGCGCGGTCGCGACCAATTCCAGCATCATGACAGTTTCCGCCCGGCAAGCACGACATAGGCGACCAGCGTAACGGCGGCGAGCAGCGCAAAGACCATCGCCACATCCAGAAGCGCGGGCATCTCCATCAGCCGCGATAGGATCAGCAGGATCGCCACCGCCGCGGTGCCGAAAAGCTGCGCGGCCAGCATCCGCTCGGCCGGGCGCGTGGCACGAAAGACGCGGAGCAGCCCTGCCAGAATGCTGGCCAGCAGCACGAAAATGATCACGCCAAGGAAATGGGTCATTCCGAGACCTCCTCATCAGATGTCAATCCGAAGAGCGCCGAGACCCGGCGCTCCAATCTACGCAGGTCGGCGTCCAGATCGGCAGAAGTGTCGAGCATGTGCACGACCACCTCGTCGCCCGAAAGCTCGGCCGAAAGCGTGCCGGGCAGGAGCGTGATCGCGTTGAGAAACAGGATGCGCGGTGCGCCATCGGGCAGCGCGGACGCAAAGCTGCGAAACCCCGGATCGAGCGGCATTGTGGGCGTGAAGGCCCGCCAGGCTACATCCACTGCCCCGCGTATCGACTGTCCTGCGAACCACAGCGCAAATTCCACAAACCCGCGCAAGCTCAGCCACCAGCCTGGGCGTGCAGGCAAGATGAACACCAACCCTGCCCCAAGCAGTACCGCAGGGATCCCGAAGATCAGCGCATCCAGCCGAAAATCGGTCAGGACGGCCCAGAGCAGGGCGAGGAAGATGAATTTGGCGAGGAATTGCCGCCAGGGCAGGCTGGATCTCGCGGTCTGCACGGTTACGGCGCGTGCTGGCACCAGTCGCGTGGTGTCTGCCTGTCTTTCCTCTGAAACCGTCTGGTGCACATCAACCTCGTTCACAGCAAATGGCCACCCTGCTGACCATGCGACCAAGGGTGTCCACAAGATAGATCTCTCGGATCAGCCAACGCGTTTTTGCGCTTCCGAACAATATCCATACGTTCAATATGTGAACTTAATCCCGAATGTCGATCAGGAGAGCCTGGCGGGAAGGCGCTCTGTCAGACTGGCAGGCGCGGGGGATTGCGATATGGCCGTGGCGATTTGCGGTTTTCAGCACGGGGCGCAGGGCGTAAACTCCCAAGTCAGGCAAGCAGAGAGAGCCGCGTGACGAAAACCATTATGGACCGGCTGGAAGCGCAGGGGCTGCGCATGACCGATCAGCGCCGCACCATCGCGCAGGTGATCGAGCGGTCCGAGGATCACCCTGATGTCGAGGAGTTGCATGCCCGCGCCAATGCACTCGATTCGCGGATTTCGCTGGCCACGGTCTATCGCACGGTGAAGCTTCTCGAAGAGGCGGGGATCCTCGATCGGCTGGAATTCGGCGATGGGCGTGCCCGGTTCGAGGACAGCCAGCGCGACCATCATGACCATCTGATCGATATGGACACGGGCGAGGTGATCGAGTTCTGCGACCCCGAGATCGAGGCGCTGCAGGAGAAGATCGCGCGGCGGCTGGGCTATCGGCTGGAGGGGCACCGGCTGGAGCTTCTGGGACGCAAGCTTGATCGCTGAGCGCGGGCTTATCCGAGATAGGCGCGCAGCGACGCGGGCGGGTTTTCGAGGAGCGCTTCGGTCGCATGCGGGCCGGTCGCTGTGCCATCGGCGACGAGCACGGTTTGCGGCGCGATGGCGCGGGCGTCGTCGATGTCATGCGTGACCATCAGGAGCGTCGCGCCAAGCCCCGCGCAGATCTCGCGTACCAGCGCCAGCATCTCGGCCTTGAGCGCAGGGCCAAGCGCGGCGAAGGGCTCGTCGAGCAGCACCAGCGGGCGTTGCCGCAAGAGCACGCGGGCCAGCGCCACGCGGCTTTGCTGCCCGCCTGAAAGCTGCGCCGGGCGGCGGGTGTCGTACCCCTCCAACCCCACACGCGCGAGCGCTCCTGTGACTTGGGTTCGCTCAGAGTTTGTCAGCCGCAGCGAGGGTTTGAGGCCAAGCGCGACATTGTCAAAGGCACTGAGATGCGGGAAGAGATTGTTGTCCTGAAACAGGATCGAGAGCGGGCGGGCCGAGGGGCTTTTGGGCGCGATATTCGCCCCCTCCCAGAGGATGCGCCCCGAAGCGATGGGGGTGAAGCCCGCAATCGCAGCCAGCAGCGTGGATTTGCCCGCGCCGGACGGCCCGATCACCGCCACGCTTGCGCCTTGCGCGATGCTGATATCGGCGCTGAGGCGGAAGGCGTCCTGCGTGATCTCGACGCGTTCAAGCACCAGCATTGCCGCGCCCCCATCTGTCGCAAATCCAGAACAGCGCAAGGCTTACGCCCAGCAGCACCAGCGCCGCCCCGGCGGCATCATCGAGCCGGTAGGAGGTCATCAGCCGGTAAAGCTGCATCGGCAAGGTCGCCCCTTCGCGTTCGGCAAAGAGCATGATGACGCCGAGATCGCCCATCGACAAGGCCGCCGTGAGCCCGGCGGCAAAGCCGAGCGGGCGGCGCAGGCGCGGCAGGGTCAGGATACGCAGCCGCGCCAGCCCGTGCAGCCCGAGGCTGTCGGCGAGGCGGCCTTGCGTGCTCTGGATCTCGCGCAGGGCAGGCAGGATCAGCCGCAACGCGAAGGGCAGCGCCATGCCGGCATTGACAAGCATCGTCACAAAAAGTGCGAAATCGCGCGGATTGGCGAGCGGGCGGATGATCAGGAAAAGCCCCGTGCCGATCACCAGCGGCGAGGCGGCGAGCGCGGCCAGCCCCAGCCATTCGAGCAGTGCGCCGCGTTTGCCGCCGAGCGCCAGCACGGCATGGGCGAGCGCCAGCGTCATGGCGAGCGTGACCAGCGTCGCACCTAGCGCCACGCCGAGCGAGCGCAGCGCGGCCTGCCAGACCTCGGGCGGCAGCCCTGCGACATGCGGCAGCCCGCGCAGCGCCACCATCGCGAGCGGGACCAGCAGGAACAGCCCGCCGGTGACGATCAGCGCGCCGTCCCAGAGCCGGAGTGCGCGGCTGTTGGTATCGAAACGCTGCACGGGCCGGTCCATGCCGCCGCCGAGGCTCGAGGGCAGGCTGACGCGCCATGCGAGCAGCCCGGCGAGCGCGCAGATCCCGAATTGCAGAAGCGCCAGGGCGGCGGCACGGCCCATGTCAAAATCAAAGCGGAAGGCCTGGTATATCGCAAGCTCCACTGTGGTCGCGCGCGGGCCGCCGCCCATGGTCAGCGCCACTGAAAAGCTGGTGAGGCAGATCAGGAAGATCACCAGAAACGCCCCCGGTGCGAGATCGCGCAGCATCGGCCCCTCGAGCTGGCGAAAGCTCTCGCGCGGGCCGAAGCCGAGGCTCGCGGCGAGGCGGAAGCGCTCCGCCGGAATGGCGGCCCAGCCCTGCAGCAGGATGCGCGTGGCCAGTGGCAGGTTGTAGAACACATGCGCGAGCACCACGCCATGCAGCCCGAAAATGTTGAACCGCGCGAACCCGAGCGCGGCGAGCCCGTCATTGACGAGCCCCGCGCGACCAAACACTGCGAGCAGCCCGAGCACCGCGACCAGCGTGGGCAGGATGAAGGGCGCGCCCATCAGCGTGATCAGCCATGCGCGCCCGGTGAATTGCCGTCGCGCCAGCGCGCGCGCGATGGGAATGGCCAGAAGCACCGACAGCCCTGCCGACCAGAGCGCCTGCGTGAGCGTGAAGCGCACCGCCGCCCATTCGGCGCTGCGCAGCGCGGTCAGCCCTTCGGCGCGCCAGGCAACGGCCCCGAGCGCGCCGAAATTCAGCAGCAACAGCCACGCGGCCACCACCCCGCCAAGCGCAAGGATGATGAGCCGCGCGCGCTGTGCGGCGTCGTTCACCGTGTCATGCCATCGAGCCAATGGGCAAGCGCCGGGCTGCGGCGGTCATCGGCGGCCTCTTCGTCCAGAAAGATCGCGGTCTCGGGCATGGGCAGGTCGCGGAACACCTCGTTCCACTCGTCGCGCGGCAGGGCGGCGGGATAGGACCAGTTGGCGGTCGCGATCATCGACTGGAACTCTTCCGACAGGATATAGGCCATGAAATCGCGCGCGAGATCAGGCTGCGCGGCGCCTTCCAGCACGCCTGCGGCCTCCGCGATGAAGTAATGCCCCTCCTCGAAGATCGCGGCGGCTTTCGTGTCATCCTCTTCGGCGATGATGTGATAGGCAGGCGAGGTGGTGTAGCTGAGCACCATATCGGCCTCGCCATCGGTGAACATGCCATAGGCTTCGGACCAGCCCGCCGTTACCGTGACCGTATTGGCAGCGAGATTCTCCCAGATGGCGGTCGCGTCATCGCCATAAAGCTGATCGACCCAGAGCAGCAGCGCGAGCCCTGCCCCCGAGGAGCGCGGATCCTGCCAGATCAGCGAGATATCATCGCGCTCGATCAGTTCGGCGAAACTCGCGGGCGGGGTGTCCAGCCGGGTGCTGTCATAGACAAAGGCCGCATAGGACCAGTTGAAGGGCAGGAATGTGTTGTCCTCCCACTCCACCGGCACGGTCAGGGGCGCGAGATCCTGGCCATGCGGGGCAAACAGCCCGGTGTCGCGCGCGCGCAGCAATTCATCGGTGCCAAGCCCGATCACGGCATCGGCCTCGGTGCGCGCGCCATCGAGGATCAGGCGCGGCAGCACATCGCCGGTGCGGAAATCGAGCGTGCAGTCGCAGCGCGCCTCGAACCCTTCCTTGATCGCAGGCCCCGGCCCCCAGCTCGAGCCGAAGTAATCGGGCGCGAGCACAGTGAGTGTGTCGGCCTGCGCGGCGCTGGTGACTGCCAGTGCTGCAACTGCCGCGAAAACAGGGTATTTCATCGCTTCTCTCCATCTCTCACGACAGGCGGATCGAAGCGGGGCGCGCGTGCCCTGACCTTTCCTCCGCCGGTCCTAACCGGGTCAGGTTCAACGGGTTCGCGCAAGGCGCATCTCAGCCCGTGACAGGGCACCCCGAGGCAAGGCTCTGGATACTTGGTTTCGCGCGTTGGGGCAAGGCCGGGTGTCGGCCATTGCCTTCACGGGATTTCGCGCATATCGTGGTGGCTCTGCCAAGGCCCCCAATATGTTGCAAGATCGCCTGCCCGATTTCATCAAGACGCATTACGATGTGCAGGAATGGCGCCATGCCAGCGCGATCCTGTCGGCGGATTTTCCGAAAGAATGGCGCGATATCATCGATGTGCTGACAGCTTTCCGGCTGCGCCGAAGCTGGATCACGCAGGCAGGCGGGCGCAAGAGCCAGATCGCGGCCTATATCGATAATTTCCTCCATGCGCGGGGCTGGTCGGAGAAGAAATTCGAGACTGGCGTGATGATCGACGGCAAGCGGCTCGACAGCCCCACGCATCAGATCGACTGTTATCGCAACAAGGTGGCGCTCGAGATCGAGTGGAACAACAAGGATCCGTTCTTCGACCGCGACCTGAACAATTTCCGCTTGCTGTTCGATCTGCGCGCGGTCAGTGTTGGGGTGATCGTCACGCGTTGCGATGAATTGCAGGATATTTTCAATAAACTTGGGCGGGGCACGAGCTATGGCGCCTCGACCACGCATATGAGCAAGCTCCTGCCACGGATCGAAGGCGGCGGGGCGGCAGGTTGCCCGCTTCTGGTCTTCGGGATCAGGGCCAGCCTGTTTCTGGAGGATGAGCGATGAAAAGCGCGGGCGATGATCTGCTGGAGGCGCTGGGCGGGCAGAAATTCCAGACCATTCTGGCCGATCCCCCGTGGCAGTTCCAGAACCGCACCGGCAAGATGGCCCCCGAGCATCGGCGGCTGTCGCGCTACCCGACGCTGACGCTCGAGGAGATCTGCGACATGCCGGTGGAGGCGCTGGCGGGCGATCCGGCGCATCTCTATCTCTGGGTGCCGAATGCGCTCTTGCCCGAGGGGTTGAAGGTGATGGAGCATTGGGGGTTTAGCTACAAGAGCAACCTGATCTGGTACAAGGTGCGCAAGGATGGCGGGCCGGATCGGCGGGGCGTGGGGTTCTATTTCCGTAATGTCACCGAAATGCTGCTCTTTGGGGTGCGCGGCAAGAATGCGCGGACGCTCGCGCCGGGGCGGTCGCAGGAGAATGTGATCGTGGCGCAGAAGCGCGAGCACAGCCGCAAGCCCGACGAGCAATACGCGCTGATCGAGACCTGCAGTTTCGGGCGGCGGCTGGAATTGTTCGCGCGCGGGCCGCGGGAAGGCTGGACGGTCTGGGGCAATCAGGCCGAGGACTACACGCCAACCTGGAAGACCTATTCCAATCATTCGCAAAGCGCGGTAGTTCCCTTGCGGGCCACGAAGAGATAAGACGCGCGCATGAGTTACAATACATTCGGCCATCTGTTCCGTGTGACGACATGGGGCGAAAGCCACGGGCCTGCGCTGGGCGCAACAGTCGATGGCTGCCCGCCGGGGATCGCGCTGGAAGCGGCGCAGATTCAGCACTGGCTCGACCGGCGCAGGCCGGGGCAGAGCCGCTACACGACGCAGCGGCGCGAGCCGGATGCGGTGGAGATCCTCTCGGGCGTCTATGAGGGGCGGACGACCGGCACGCCGATCCAGTTGATGATCCGCAATGTCGATCAGCGCTCCAAGGATTACGGCAATATCGCTGACACGTTCCGTCCCGGCCATGCCGATATCACCTATTTCCAGAAATATGGGCTGCGCGATCCGCGCGGCGGCGGGCGGTCTTCGGCGCGCGAGACTGCGGCTCGGGTGGCGGCAGGCGGTGTGGCGCGCGAAGTTCTGCGCGCGCTGGTGCCGGGGCTGCGGATCACGGGCTATATGGTGCAGATGGGCCCGCATGGGATCGACCGCGCGCGGTTCGATCTGGGAGAGGTGGAGCGCAACCCGTTCTGGGTTCCTGATGCGCAGGCGGCGGCAGACTGGGCTGTGGCGCTGGACCGCATCCGCAAGGATGGCAATTCAGTGGGCGCGGCGATTGAGGTCATGGCGTCAGGCGTGCCGGCGGGGCTTGGTGCGCCGATCTATGCCAAGCTCGACACTGAGCTGGCGGCGGCGATGATGTCGATCAATGCCGTGAAAGGCGTGGAGATCGGCGCGGGTATGGGGGCGGCTGGGCTGACCGGGGTCGAGAATGCCGATGAGATCGAGATGGGCGATGATGGACCCGTGTATCGGTCGAACAAGGCGGGCGGGATACTCGGCGGGATCTCGACGGGTCAGGATGTGGTGGTGCGCTTTGCGGTGAAGCCCACATCCTCGATCCATACGCCGCGCGCCTCGGTTCTGCGTGACGGGAGCCCTACGGAAGTGGTCACGAAAGGCCGCCATGACCCTTGCGTGGGGATTCGTGCGGTGCCGGTGGGCGAGGCGATGATGGCCTGTGTGCTGCTTGACCATCTGCTCCTGCAGCGCGCGCAGAGCGGCGCGCTGGGGCCCGTCGGGCATGTGGGGGATACTCCGCCGGAATAATTCCGGCGGATCAAATTGTGCTTCGCAAGATCCTTGTTCAGGGGGCTTCGCCCCCGCCGCGCGAGGCGCGGCGCCCCCAGAGTTTTTTTTGCAAGATGAAGCCTGATGGTCATTCGGCTGCGCGTAGCGGGGCCTCCGGGGGGAGCGGGGTCTCCAACCTGAGTGGGAGTTGGCGGGCAGGCGGTTCGGGCGGGACATCCCAGATAAGCTCTGCCTCCCGGATCTGGCGCATCCGCTTTTCCAGCGCGCGGTCGCGGCGCGCGGCGGAATCGCGCGCCGAGAAGAGCCAGCGCAGGCCGAGCGCGCCGCGATAGGCGCCTTTCTCGACCCAGACGCGCAGCGCGAGCAGCGACGGGGTGAGCATGAGCGTCAGGATCGTGGCGACCCCCAGGCCGAAGACAACGGCCGTGGCGAGTTGTTTCCACCAGAGCGCGGTGGGGTTGTCGATCGTGTAGCCGCCATTGGCGAAATCGATCGAGAGGCCGAGCATCATCGGGGTGAGACCCGCCATGGTGGTGATGGTGGTCATCAGGACGGGGCGGATCCGCGCCTCGACCGTGCGGATGATCGCTTCGATCCGCGGCATGATTTTCGCGTAATTCTGATAGGTGTCGATCAGCACGATATTGTTGTTCACCACGATGCCCGCGAGCGCGACGATCCCGGTGCCGGTCATGATGACCGAGAAGGTCTGGTCCATCACGAGCATGCCGATCAGCACGCCAGCGGAGGACAGGATCACCGCGAGCAGCACCAGCACCGAATTGTAGAAGCTGTTGAACTGGGTGAGCAGGATCACGAACATGAGCCCGAGCGCGGCCGAGAACGCGACTGTCAGGAACTGGGTGCTTTCCTCCTGATCCTGCTGCTCGCCGGTCCATTCCCAGCCGATGGAGGCGGGCAGGGGGCTTTCGGTCTCGAGCCACTCGGTCAGCGTTTCGATGCGTTCGGTGGCCGTGATCGGCACCTGCCGCCAGCCATTCGCTTCGATCTCTGCCAGCCTTTCGCGGGCGCGTTGGTATTCGGGCGAGCCGGTTTCATGCTCGCGCGGGACAAGATCGGCGCGGGGCAGCACGCGGATGGTCTCGCCCGCGCGGTCGGTGATGCGCACCAGATTGGGGCGTACATCGGCCAGCACATCGAAAAACCGTTCCTGATTGACGCGGTCGATCTGGCCGCGCGCGGCGACCGTCTCGGCGGTGATGAAATTCGACAGCGGCACAAGGCCGCGATTGGTCTGCACGCGCAGCGTGTCGAGCGTCGAGAGCAACCGATCACCTTCGGGCAGGCGCACGCGGATGTCGATTTCCTCCTCGGAAGTGTCCACCCGCATCGTGTCGAGCAAAAGCCCGCGCGTGACAAGCTGGACCATGCCGCCGATCGTGGCGACATCAGCGCCGAAGCGGCCCGCCATTTCGGTATCGACATTGATCTGCCAGTCGATGCCCGGCACCGGGCGGGAATCCTCGAGATCGAACAGCCCCTCGGTGCGGCCCATCTGTGCGCGCACGATCTCGACGGCCTCTTCCAGATCATCGAAGCTCTGACCTGTCAGGCGCAGATGCACAGGCTTGGCGCCCGAAGGCCCGCCGGTCTGGATCAGGAATTCGGCATAGAGCCCGGGCAGTTCGGCCAGTTGCGTTTCCAGCCGCTCGAGAATCGCGCTGCCGCGCAGATCGGGGTCGCCATGACGTTCGCGCCAATGCGCCATCTCGAACTGGACTTGGCCGATGGCATCGCGGGGTGGGCCTTGCCCGGCAGTGTTGGTGTCGAGCCCGCCATCGCCTGCGAAGGCGAACACCGTCTCGATGCCGTCTTCTGCCATGACGATCTGCTCGACCTGACGCACCAGCCCGTCCTTTTCACTCAGCGAGAGATTGCCGCGCGCGCGGACATAGATGATGCCGCGTTCGGGCTCGGTCTCGACGAAGAATTCCACGCCGCGATTGTTCTCGCCATAATACTGGAATACGCCCGCGACGAAGGCGCCGACCGCGATGATCAGCACGATGGGCATGACCGGGTTGCCGACGAAGAGCCTTGCGACATGGCCCGCCGGGCTGTAGCGGCGCCCGGCATTGATGCGGCGGGGTTTGCGCTCGGGCGCGACGGCGGCGAAGCTGGTGGAGATGCCGATGGCCGAGAGCGCCATCAGCGCCGCGCCGGGCAGGAAGTCTGTCAGCGATTGCGCCGTGGTGGTGCCGCCGGTGAGATAGCCGGGATTGACAAGCAGCAGCGCGCCCAAGCCCAGGCCCGCCACCGAGATCGCGGCGAAGGGCAGGCGCAGCAGCCATGGCAGGCGGCGCAGGGCCGTGGTGACATGGGCGAGTCTGCCTGCCATGCGCCCAGTGATCCCGCCCATCACGGGCAGGAAGATCAGCGCCACGATCAGCG
The DNA here is from genome assembly GCA_003567315.1 of Paracoccaceae bacterium. Classification (GTDB taxonomy): domain Bacteria; phylum Pseudomonadota; class Alphaproteobacteria; order Rhodobacterales; family Rhodobacteraceae; genus Roseinatronobacter. The sequence goes on along the minus strand of PWZT01000066.1, from coordinate 38,552 downwards.
AAGCGGTGAGCACGAAGATCAGCGTGACCGGCAGCATGCCCATGAACTCGCCCGCGACGCCGGGCCAGAAGAGCATCGGCAGGAAGGCGCAGAGCGTGGTCGCGGTCGAGGCGGTGATCGGCCAGAACATGCGCTTGGCGGCCTTGACATAGGCTTCCATCGGGCCGTCGCCTTCGGCCAGGCGCTTGTCGGCGTATTCGGTCACGACAACCGCGCCATCGACCAGCACGCCCACGGCCAGGATCAGGCCGAACATCACGATATTGGAGACCGCGACATCCATGAGCCCGAGCAGGATGAAGCACAGCAGGAACGAGGTCGGGATCGCGAACCCCACCAGGAGCGCCGAGCGCGCGCCAAGCGCGGCGAGCACCACGATCATCACCAGCGCAATGGCAGTCAGCACCGAGCCCTCGAGCTGGCTGACCATCTCGCCAGTCTGGATCGAGGTGTCGAGCGTGGGGGTGATGCGGATTGCCGCCTGCAATTCTTCGGGCCATGTTGCGCGCTCGGCCTCTATGGCCTCGCGCACCTCGACCGAGGTGTCGATGGCGTTGAAGCCCTTGCGCTTGACTACCTGAATGGCGAGGTTGTCGTCGCCGTTGAAGCGCGCCGTGCCTTCACGATCAGCGAAGGTCATGCGGATTTCGGCCAGATCGCCAAGCGTCACGACCGAATCGCCATTCACCTTGACGGGCAGGCGATAGATGTCCTCGCGCGTGGAGAAGCTCGATGGCACGGTCACGGCGAAAGCGCCGGAGAGGGTCTCGACCTCGCCTGCCGCCACAAGCTGATTGTTCTGGGTGACGACATTGATCAACTCGCCCGCTGTCACGTTATAGGCTTCGAGCTTCAGCGGGTCGATCAGCACCTCGACCATTTCATCGCGCGATCCGGCGATTTCGGCTTCCAGCACCGATTCCAGCCCCTCGATCCGCGTTTGCAGATCGCGCGTGGCCCGCAGCAACGTGCGCTCGGAGACATCGCCCGCGACAGCAACAATTATCATTGGAAATTCCGAGAAATTGATCTCGGTGACAGTGTAATTCTGCGCGCCTTCAGGGAATTTGCCTTCCGCGCGGCCCATCGCATCGCGGATATCGGCCATGGTGGCGGTCTTGTCCCAGCCGAATTCGAATTCCAGCACAGCTGCTGCGAAACCTTCGGCGGAGAAGGCGGAGATGGATTCCAGCCCTTCGAGGTCGGACATCTCCGCTTCCATCGGCTTGACCAGCATCGATTCGCCATCGACCGCGGAAATGCCGGGGAAGGGAACTGTGATGATGACAGCGGGCACCTCGATATCGGGCTCGCCCTCTTTGGGCAGGTTGATATAGGCGGCGGTGCCTGCGACCAGCACCATGACCACCAGCGCCATCACCATGCGTGCATGGTTGGCCGCCCAAGAAACGATACCGATCATTCCGCGGCCTCGTCAGCCCAGGTCACATGCACGCGCGCGCCCTCGCGGGTGAATTCCTGCCCCAGCGTTATGGCGTTGATCTCGTCGGGCAAGCCGCCCAGCCACATGCCATCGGCGGTGTCGCGGACAATGCGTGCGGGCGCGAAGCTGACCAGCCCCTCATCATCGACAAGCCGCAGGCCAAGCTCGCCCGCGTCATTGAGTGTCAGCGCCGAGCTGGGCAGCAGATGCGCGGTCTGTTCCTGCGCCTGGATGAGGATATCGGCGCTCTGGCCATCGCGAATGCGCCCGTCTGGATTGGGGATGCTGACATCGACCCGGAAGGTGCGCGTATTCGGGTCGGCCGAGCGGGCGATGAAGCTGACCGTGCCAAGCACCTCGCGCCCCGAGGCCAGCCGTGCACCTGCAGGCGCATCAAGCTCCAGCAGATCGACCTGCGCTTCGGTCGCGAACCCGACCAGTGTGATCGGGTCGAGCTGGATCAGCGTGGCGCAGAGTCCGCCGGGCTGCAAGAGCGAGCCGACCTCCGCTGTGTCGGTCTCCAGCATCCCGTCGAACGGGGCGTGCATCACCAGCCGCGCCATCTCCTCAATCGCGCGATCCACGCCGGCCTGCGCTGATTGCAGCGCCGCGCGCGCATTGGCGAGCCGTACTTCGGTCGCGAAGCCGCTCTCCGAGAGGCCCGAAGCCGCGCGATAATTTATCTCGGCTTCGGTCAGCCGCGCGCGCGCCTCGTCGAGTGCCGCCTTGCGCTCGCCGGGTGCGATTTCGCATAGCGGATCGCCCGCGCTGACACTGGCCCCGCGCCGCAGCGGGTCGGAGATGACAAGCCCGTTGGTCTGCGCGCGCACTTCGACCTGCCGCCGTGCTTCGGTCCGGCCACGCAGCACGATCGGGCTTGCCATTGGCTCGGCCACCGAGCGCTCCGCGCGCACGCGCACGGGTGCAGGCTCGGGCGCGGCCTCGACCTCTTCGGCCTCCTCCGCCATGACACCCGCGAAGCTCAGCAAAGCCTCGCGTTCCATGATCACGAGATAAAGGGCGACCGTGACCGCCAAAGCTGTTACCAGAGGAAAAACCCGCATCCGGCCACTCCAATACCGACCTGTCGCAAAACGTAAAGCATCTACGCTGAACTGACCAGTTCAGATTACTTTTGCATCTGCAGAAATACAATCGATGTTTATCGCGTTTACATCAAATTCGCTTATGCCACTTACAATGGCGCCATGATATTCCGCAAGCAGGGCTTGGCAATACTGCACCTGCCACGTTAAGACAGAGCGAAATCTGACCGAGGTGGCGCGTGAGCAATCCAGACAGTTTTATCAATGAAGTGACGGAAGAACTGCGTCGCGACCGCCTGATGGGGTATCTGCGGCGCTATGGCTGGATTGCGGTTCTGGCGGTTATGCTGATCGTCGGCGGGACGGCCTGGAACGAGTGGCGCAAGGCCAGCGAGCAGGCCAGTGCCGAAGCGTTCGGTGACGCCGTGCTGGCCGCGCTCGAGCACGATGCCCCGAGTGATCGGGTCGAGGCGCTGGCGCAGATCGAAGTGAGCGGCGCGCAGGCCGGGCTGGTTCAGCTTCTGAGCGCTGGCGAATTGCTGGAAACCGACCGCGAAGCGGCCCTCGCGGCCTTCAATCAGGCGGCCGAGGATACCAGCCTGCCCGATGCCTATCGCCAGCTCGCCGCGCTCAAACGCGTCATCGCGGGCGGCGCGGAGCTCCCCATCTCCGAGCGCGAGGCGCTGCTGGAGCGCCTCTCGCAGCCCGGCCAGCCGATGCGGCCGCTGGCGCTGGAGCAATTGGCGCTCTTGCAACTGGAGCAGGGCAATCGCGAAACAGCCATTGAAATCATGACCGACTTGTTGTCTCAATCAGATGTGACAGACTCTTTGCGGCGCAGGGTGACGCAACTTGTCGTCGCACTCGGTGGCGAGGTCTGATAGAGCAAGGTTGCGCGGTCGGCAGATGTTTTGATCCGAAGGCGCTCGGGCAAGGACGATAGGAGCATGTGGTGACCTTCAGGACCGGCGTGATCTTTCTGGCGGTGACCCTGTTTATCACAGGCTGTAGTCGCGATTTCATTCTCGAAGGCGAGCGGTTCCCGCTCCGCGCGCCCTTTGCGGAAGATGCTGGCGAGGAGCCGGAGAACCGTTCTGTCCCGATTTCGCTGCCCTCGACCACTGTCAACTCCGACTGGACGCACAGGCTGGGCAGTGCGGCCAGCCGCAGCGTGCATCCGGCGCTGGGCAGTTCGCTGGAAGAGCTCTGGTCCGTCTCCATCGGGCAGGGTGATGGGCGGCGGCATCGCATCACGGCAGAGCCGGTCGCGGCGAATGACCTGATCTACACGCTCGACAGCCGTGCCCGCGTGACAGCGGTGCGCACCAGCGGCGAAGTTGCCTGGACGCGCGATCTGACCCCGGCCTGGACGCGCAGCGGCGACTCCGCTTCGGGCGGTGGGCTCGCGCTGGCCGAAGGGCGGCTCTATGTGACCTCGGCATTCGGCAAGCTCTGGGCGCTTGATCCAGCCACGGGCGAGGATATCTGGTCCAAGCGTTTTGACGCCCCACTCAGCGCGCCGCCAACGATTGCAGGCGGCATGGCCTATGTCGTGGCCTCCGACAGCACAGGCTGGGCGCTGGATGCCGCGACGGGTCAGACCGAGTGGCAGCTTTCGGGCGCGCCCTCGCCGTCCTCGATGGTGGGAGGCGCGGCCCCGGCTCTGGCGGGCGATATGGTGCTTTTCCCGACCCCGGCGGGCGAATTGATCGCCGCACGCCGCGACACCGGCCAGATCATGTGGCGCCGCGCCGTGGCCGGAACGCGGCTTGGCGTGGCTTATGCCTCTGTGACCGATGTGACAGGCGATCCGGTGGTGCAGGGCGATGTGATCTATGTGGGCAACCAGTCGGGCCGCGTGATGGCGCTGGATCGCCGTTCGGGCAGCCCGCGCTGGACCGCCGACGAAGCCGCCTATGGCCCGGTGTGGCCCGTTGCAGGATCGCTCTTCCTGATGTCCGACCGCAACCGTCTGATCCGGCTGGAGGCAAATGGTGGCGATTTCGTCTGGGGCACGGAACTGCCGCTCTTCACCCAGACGCGCGAGCGTCGCCGCGCCGGGATCTTCCCGCATTACGGCCCGCTGCTGGCTGGAGGACGGCTGATCGTCGGCTCGGGCGACGGGGTGCTGCGCAGTTTCGACCCGGCCTCGGGCGAGATACTCTCGGAAACCGCCCTGCGCTCGGGCGCGGCCAGCGCGCCGATTGCGGTGGGCAACACGCTCTATGTCGTCTCGCGCGATGGGCGGCTTGTGGCCTTTCGCTGAGGGCTGATGTGAGGTAACTGCGCGTCATGGCCCCGGTTCGCGGGGCCATGTTTGCGTTCAGGAGCTGTGGAAGATGAGTTTTACCCTGGCCATCGTGGGCCGCCCCAATGTCGGCAAATCGACGCTGTTCAACCGGCTGGTCGGCAAGCGTCTCGCGCTGGTCGATGACCAGCCCGGCGTGACGCGCGATCTGCGCGAGGGGGCGGCGAAGCTGGGCGATCTGCGCTTTACCGTGATCGACACGGCGGGGCTCGAAGAGGCCAATGACGAAAGCCTGCAGGGCCGGATGCGGCGGCTGACCGAGCGCGCGGTCGATATGGCCGATATCTGCCTTTTCATGGTCGATGCGCGCGCAGGGATTACCCCGACCGACGAGGTCTTTGCCGAGATCCTGCGCAAGCGCGCGGATCATGTGATCCTTGCGGCCAACAAGGCCGAGGGACGGGCGGGCGAGGCTGGCGTGCTTGATGCCTACAGCCTTGGGCTGGGCGAGCCCGTGCGCTTGTCGGCCGAGCATGGCGAGGGGCTTGATGAGCTTTACCACATGCTGCGCCCGTTGGCGGATGAATATGCCGAGCGCGCGGCAGCCGATGCGCCCGAGACGGATCTGGATGTCACCGACGGCGCGGCCGAGGATTTCGCGCCCTCAGCCAAGCGGCCCTTGCAGGTCGCTGTGATCGGGCGGCCCAATGCCGGGAAATCCACGCTGATCAACAAGATAATCGGAGAGGACCGGCTGCTGACCGGCCCGGAAGCCGGGATCACACGCGATTCGATTTCGGTCTCGGCTGACTGGATGGGCACGCCCACGCGGATTTTCGACACGGCGGGGATGCGCAAGAAGGCGCGCGTGACCGACAAGGTCGAAAAGCTCTCGGTCGCGGACGGGTTGCGCGCAGTGCGCTTTGCCGAGGTCGTGGTGGTGCTGCTCGATGCTGCGATCCCGTTCGAGCAACAGGATCTGCGCATCGCCGATTTCGCCGAGACCGAAGGGCGCGCAGTGGTGGTCGCAGTGAACAAATGGGATCTCGAGGACGAAAAGCAGGACAAGCTCAAGGCGTTGCGCGCGGGGTTCGAGAAGCTGCTGCCGCAACTCAAGGGCGCGCCGCTGGTGACAGTGTCAGCCAAGACGGGCAAGGGGCTCGACCGGCTTCATGCCGCGATCCTGCGCGCGCATGAGGTCTGGAATCGGCGCGTGCCGACCGCGAAGCTGAACCAGTGGCTGGGTGCGATGGTGACCGCGCATCCGCCGCCCGCGCCGGGCGGCAAACGGATCAAGCTGCGCTATATGACACAGGCCAAGACGCGGCCCCCCGGTTTTGTGGTGATGTGCTCGAACCCCGAGGAACTGCCATCGGCCTATACGCGCTATCTGATCAACGGGCTGCGCGAGAGTTTTGACATGCCGGGCACGCCGATTCGCGTCTTCCTGCGCTCGCAGGGCGAGAAGAACCCCTATAAGGGCCGCAAGAAAGCTGCGCCCTCGAAGCTGCGCAAGCATCTGCAGGGGCGGCGACCCGACTGAAGCTCAGGCCCAGGGCTCGAGAAGCGGCGGCAGGGCGATTTGCGCGCCAAGGCGCTGCGCGAGCAGGAACATGCCCCCGATCTTGCGGTGCAGAAACAGCAGATCGGCGGGCGGGACATGCCAGAACTCGCGCGCGCTGCCCAGCTCCTGCCCGGCGCGGGCCAGATCCTCGATCAGCGCGGAGCGCGCGAAATCATAGGGCGCTGACTGGCGCAGCGGCGCGCTGGCCTGCAGCGCAAGCTCCACGATAAGCGCCTGCCTTGCCTGCGGTTGATCGGGACGAAAATAGCCGAGTTGGGTCATATGTTGCCAGATCGCATCGCGATCCGGGGCGAGGAAGGCGCGCAGGAGCGCGCGATAGGTGGCGGAGATTTCGGGTGCGATCTCGCGGGTGGCGCCGAAATCCAGCAGGACGATCCGGCCATCGGGGGCAAGGCGGTAATTGGCGAAATTGGGATCGGTCTGCATGCGCCCCAGCCCGAAGATTTCACGCAGCACCAGCGCGATGAGATCGGCGGCGATCTGGTTGCGCTGTGCTTGCGGGGCCTGCAATGCGTCGTCGATGGGCTGGCTCTCGACGAATTCCATCGCGAGGATGCGGCGGGTGCTGAATTCGGGGCAGGGGGTCGGAACGTAGAAGGCGGGCTCCTCGGCGAGCGCCGTGCCGAAGGCCGTGAGTGCGGCGGCTTCGCGCTGGTAATCGGCCTCGTCATGAAGCTGGCTGCGCGCTTCGGCCAGGAGCGGCGTGATATCGAGGCCGCGCGGCAGGAGCCCCGGCATACGCAGGATGCGGCCGAGGGTGGCGATATCGCTGTCGATGCTCTGCGCGATGCCAGGAAATTGCACCTTGATGGCGAGCGTCCGGCCGTCATGGGTGCGCGCGCGATGCACTTGCCCGATCGAGGCGGCGGCGATGGGGCGGACCTCGAACCGCTTGAAGTGCCGGTGCCAGCCTGCGCCCCATTCCTGCGTCAGCATCTGCTTGAGTTGCGCGGGTGGCATGGCGGGCGCATTGGCCTGCAATTGCCCGAGGATTGCGGCCAACTCAGGCGGCAGGGCGACACCGTTTTCCATCGACAGCATCTGCCCGAGCTTCATCGCCGCGCCGCGCAATTCGCCAAGGCCCCCGGCAAGGCGCAATGCATTGGCAGGTGTCAGCGCGGCTTTCGCGAGATCGGGGCGCTGGCCGCGCAGCAGCGTGGTCGCAGCGCTGCCCAGTGTTGCGCCAAGGATGCCGCCTGCGACCCCGCCCATGCGCAGATTGCGGGCGAAGGCGCGGTCGGGAACGGGACGTGGATCATCGAGCGAGGACATGCGACGCAAGATGGGCCCGGCGAAACGAAAGTCGAGCGGTTTGACCAAATTGCGCTTCGCAAGCCTTTTCTTCAGGGGGCTGCGCCCCCAGCCGGGCTGCGCCGGCTGCCCCCGCGCGGCATCAGTCGCGGATATGGGGGTAATCGCTGACCAGGAGCCGCCAGGGGGCCGCATCTTCGGTCACAGTGGGAAATCGGGGCAGGGGCGGGTCGAAGACATTATCGGTGTCGTCATCATTCACGCTGCTGATCTCGCCGATCAGGCAATCCGAGCCTTCGGCCCAGAAGGCATGCCAGTCGCCGGGGCGCAGAGTCACGCTCTCGCCGGGCGCGAGGGAAAGCTTGTCGCCGGGCGCGAGCGTGCGGGCAATGCCGTCGCTCATCACGCGGATCGGGGCGTCGTGGTCGCGGTCGCCGTCGGGGGTGGAGGGATAAAGCTCCACGATCAGGCGCCCGCCGCCGCGATTGATGATGTCTTCGGTCTTGATGCGATGGGTGTGCATCGGCGCGCGCTGGTCGCGGCGCACGACCAGAAGCTTCTCGGCATAGACCATGCCGCGCCCCGCCGATAATTCGACGCTGGTGCCATTGCGCAGGGTGAAAAGCGCAAGCCCTTGCGCCGCGAAGCGTCCAAGCCCGTAATCGGTGACATCCCATCCGAGACGACGCGCTCTTATCCACGCGTTATCTTCCTTGCGCAGCACATCGGGGGAGGCGTGGGCAAAAGGGGGGAGGGGGACGCCGAAGCTGCGGATGAAGTCGTCCGCCGCCTGGAGAATGGTGTTGATCTCGGAGCGTTTCATCGGGTCACTCTGGATTGTGGCGTCGGGGCAGGGGGTATCTGCGGTGAGGTTACGCCAACGAAGAACGCCCTGACCATATGGTCAGGGCGTCTTCGGCTGAGTAGAACCCACGCGACGGTGTTCAGGCGGCGCGCTTGGAGACTGGACGGCCTGTGTTCGGCTGATGACCTGTCCGAGTAGCGAAGAGTAGGATCGATGAAATGCGTAAAGTGTCCCTTGCAAGAAATTCTCAAACTCGACTTGGAAGCCATGGCGTTGCTTCCATTGATTACAATGTGGCAGATCAGCAGTCGCGGGATAAGGAAAAATCGGTATGTTGACACCGTTTTGCCCGAATTTCTCGGTCTGTGCGCAAATTTTCATGGGAAGATGGAAACAAATGGTACGCTTGGCCGCTTTTGTTTCCAGCTTCGGGGCGCGGCAGGGGGCCGGGTATCACAACCAGTCGCGCAGGACGGGAATCAGCGGCAAATCTGCGGCAGGCATCGGGTAGTCGCGCAGATCGGCAGGGCGTACCCATTTCAGGGCCTGGCCCTCGCGGCTTTGCGGCTGACCTTCCCATTTGCGGCAAGCAAAGAGTGGCATGAGCAGGTGAAACGCGTCATAGCTGTGACTCGCGAAACTCAGCGGTGCGAGGCAACTTGACCATGTATCGATGCCAAGCTCTTCGTGCAATTCCCGGATCAGCGCGGTCTCGGGGGTCTCTCCCGGCTCGATCTTGCCGCCGGGAAACTCCCACAACCCCGCCATGGATTTGCCCTCGGGACGCTGGGCAAGCAGCACGCGGCCATCGCGATCAATCAGCGCCACAGCGGCGACAAGCACCATCTTCATGAGCGGTAATCCGCGTTGATCTCGATATAGCGATGGGTCAGATCGCAGGTCCAGACCGTCGCCGCGCCCGTGCCCAGCCGCAGATCGACACCGATGACAAGCTCGGCATTGCGCATATACGCGGCACCGATCTCCTCGGCATAGCTGGGAGCGACCTGCCCATCCATCGCCACCAGATGCGGACCGAAGCGGATGGAAAGACGATCGCGATCGGCCTCGGCACCGGATTTGCCGATAGCCATGACGATCCGGCCCCAATTCGGGTCCTCGCCCGCGACAGCGGTCTTGACCAGAGGCGAATCGGCGATTGCAAAGGCAACCTTGCGCGCATCCGCGTCCGAGCGCGCGCCTGTGACGGCCACTTCGATGAATTTCGTGGCGCCTTCGCCATCGCGCACGACCTGATGCGCCAGATCGAGCATGACCTGCTCCAGCGCATTGGCAAACGCCATGCCTTCGGGGCTGTCGGGATCGGTGATCTCGAGCGCGTCGCTCTGGCCGGTTGCGGCGACCAGCAACATGTCGGAGGTCGAGGTGTCACTATCGACTGTGATGCAGTTGAAGCTGCGGTCGGTCAGTCGCGTGGTGAGGGTTTGCAGCGCCGGACGCGTGATCTTCGCATCAGTGAAGATATAGACGAGCATCGTTGCCATATCCGGTGCGATCATGCCCGAGCCCTTGGCGATGCCTGCGATCTGGATGGTCGCGCCGCCGATCTCGGCGCTGGCGCTGGCACCCTTGGGGAAGGTGTCGGTGGTCATGATGGCGCGGGCGGCATCGTGGAACACGTCCTCGGATAGCGCTGCCACCAGGTCGTCGAGCGCGCCCGTGATTCGCTCATGGGGCAGCGGCTCGCCGATCACGCCGGTCGAGGATGTGAAGATGCGCGTGGGGGGTAGCCCCAGTTTCGCCGAGAGCGCGCCGCAGAGTGCCGCGACCGACTCTGTGCCCTGCGCGCCGGTGAAGGCATTGGCATTGCCCGAATTGACGAGGATCGCGGCACCCTCGGTCGCGTCACCGCGGATCTTTTCCTGCGCGTCGTGCACGGAGGCGGCGCGGGTTGCCGAGCGGGTGAAGCTGCCCGCGATGACAGAGCCGGGCGCGAGATGGGCGAGCATCACATCGGGGCGGCCCTTGTAGCGTACGCCGGCCTCGGCAGCGGCAAAACGCGCCCCGCGGATGAGGGGCAGATCCGGGAAGTGCGCGGGGGCGAGGGGGGAGACTTGCGGGGCCTGTGGCGCGGTGGATTGCGCGGCTTTCAACTGCGCCTTGAGTAACCTGACCTTCCGCTTGAGTTTCTTCTTCGCGCCCATGTCCCTGCACTCCATGAAAAAGCCCGGCCGCGAGGGGCAGCCGGGAGGAAGCACTACACGCGCGCGGCTCAGTCGTCCAGAAGCTCGTCGCGCATCAGGATCGAGGGGTCGAGATCTTCATAGGCGCGCTCGATCGTCGCGGCCTCGGTCGCGCGGGTGAGTTCGGCCTGCGCGGCCTCGCGCTGCAGGTCTGCTTCGAGCGCTTCGCGCACTTCCTCAAGCGCCGGCGCCTGCGACATACGGGTGTCGTTCAACAGCACCAGATGCCAGCCGAACTCGGTTTCCAGCGGTCCCATATATTCGCCGACTTCGAGCGATTGCACCGCTTCCTCGAATGCCGGGATCATCGCGCCGAGGCCGAACCAGCCCAGCGATCCGCCGCCTTCGGCCGCGCCATCCATGGAATGCTCGCGCGCAAGCTCGGCGAAATCGGCCCCGTCATCGAGAAGCGCGCGCAATTCCTGCGCCTCGGCCTCGGTTTCCACGATGATATGCGAGGCATTGAATTCGGGCGCCGGCTCGCGCCCGTCGAACTCGGTCACGAACGCCGTATAGGCTTCATCGATATTCTCTTCGGTCAGCGCGGCTTCGGCGGCACGGGTGAGGGCAGCATTGGCGATGAAGGCGCGCTGTTCGTTCTCGAATGCGATCCGCTCGCGCGGGGTGAGCGTGTCCTCGGCATCCTGCATGATAGCGGTCTGCTCGATCAATTGCTCGACCAGCGGCTGAAACAGGGACTCGGCAGGCATCTGGCGGAACTGCTCGGGCAGCGTGTCTTTGGCCGCCAGCAGGTGCCCGACAGTGATTTCGGTGCCATTGACCGTGGCAATAACAGTGTCGCGGGTCGGCTCTGCCTGGGCAAGTGTCGGCGTGCCGAGCATCAGCGCCGCTGTTAAAGCAACATTTATGCGTGAAAAGGATGTCATATCACTACTCCGGACAGGGCGCGCGGGCTGCGCATCGTTGACAGTTTTGGGGCCGCCCATTACATCGCGGACAGGTCTGGCCTGCCACCCGGGGGGCCACAAGGGTTCACCCGCCCTTCTATGGAAGCCTGCACCCACGGGCAACCCCGGCGGGCGCGGCGGACCATGACGAATTGGTTAGCAGCGCGCCCGACGCGTTGCGAGAGGTCAGAGAGGCAGAGAGAGTGCATGCTGGGTTTCGGAGCGATCACGAAAAAGGTGTTTGGAACGGCGAATGATCGCAAGGTCAAAGCTGTTCGCCCGATCATTGCCCGGATCAATGCGCTGGAGCCAGAGTTCGAGGCCATGTCCGATGACGACCTCAGAGCCAAGACCGAAGAGTTGAAAGCCCGCGTGGCGGATGGTGCCAGCCTCGAAGATGTGCTGCCCGAAGCTTTCGCGAATTGCCGCGAGGGCGCGCGCCGGGCGCTGGGTCTGCGGGCCTTCGATGTGCAGTTGATCGGCGGTATCTTCCTGCATCGCGGCAATATAGCCGAGATGAAAACGGGCGAGGGCAAGACGCTGGTTGCGACCTTGCCCGCCTATCTGAACGCGCTGACCGGGCGCGGCGTGCATATCGTGACAGTCAATGATTATCTCGCTAAACGTGACGCGCAATGGATGGGTAAGGTGTTTGAGCGGCTGGGTATGCGCACGGGCGTTGTCTATTCGCAGCAACCCGATGCCGAGAAGAAAGACGCTTATCAGGCCGATGTGACCTATGCCACGAATAACGAGCTTGGCTTCGACTATCTGCGCGACAACATGCGGATGCGCCGCGATGAGATGAGCCAGCGCGGGCATTATTTCGCAATCGTGGATGAGGTGGACTCGATCCTGATCGACGAGGCGCGCACACCGCTGATCATTTCCGGCCCGGCGCAGGACAAGTCCGACCTCTATGTGAAAGTCGATGCCCTGATACCAAAGCTCATGCCCGAGCATTACACTGTTGACGAAAAAATCCGTAATGCGACGTTGACCGACGAGGGCAGCGAGTTCATCGAGGAAAAGCTGCGCGAGGCCGAGATCCTGCCCGAGGGGCAGGCACTCTATGACCCGGAATCGACTTCGCTGGTGCATCATGTCAACCAGGCCGTGCGTGCGCACAAGCTGTTCCTGAAGGATCAGAACTATATTGTCCGCGATGGCAAGGTTGTGCTGATCGACGAATTCACTGGCCGCATGATGGTGGGCCGCCGACTGTCGGACGGGCTGCATCAGGCGATCGAGGCCAAGGAAGGCTGCGCGATCCAGCCCGAGAATGTGACTTATGCTTCGGTCACCTTCCAGAACTACTTCCGGCTCTATGAAAAGCTCGCGGGCATGACCGGGACGGCCTCGACCGAGGCCGATGAATTCAAGGAAATCTACGGGCTCGGTGTGGTCGAAATTCCGACAAACCTGCCGATTGCGCGGCTTGACGAACATGATCAGGTGTATCGCACTGTGGGCGAAAAGCTCGACGGCGTGCTGGAAGAGTTGCGCGCGGCGCATGAAAAAGGCCAGCCCGTGCTGGTGGGGACGACTTCCATCGAGAAGTCCGAGGAGCTTTCGGCGCTTCTGAAGAAGGCGGACATTCCGCATAATGTTCTCAACGCGCGCCAGCATGAGCAGGAAGCCCAGATCGTCGCCGATGCCGGGCGGTTGGGAATGGTGACGATCGCGACCAACATGGCCGGGCGCGGCACCGACATCCAGCTTGGCGGCAATGTCGAGATGCGCGTGCTGCAAGCTTTGGCCGATGATCCTGAAGCCGACCCGTCCGAGACACGCAAGCGGATCGAAGCAGAGGTAGCGGAAGAGAAGAAAAAGGTCATCGAGGCGGGCGGGCTCTTTGTTCTGGCCACCGAACGCCATGAAAGCCGCCGGATCGACAACCAGTTGCGAGGGCGCTCCGGCCGTCAGGGCGATCCGGGGCGGTCAGTGTTCTTCCTCAGCCTTGAAGACGATCTGATGCGCATTTTCGGCTCCGAGCGGCTGGAGAAAGTGCTTTCGACACTGGGGATGAAGGAAGGTGAGGCGATCATTCATCCTTGGGTGAACAAGTCGCTGGAGAAGGCGCAGAGCAAGGTCGAGGCGCGCAATTTCGACATTCGCAAGGAGTTGTTGAAATACGACAATGTCATGAATGACCAGCGCCGCGTGATCTTCGAGCAGCGGCTGGAGATCATGGAGGCCGATGACCTCTCAGAGATCGTGGACGACATGCGTCATCAGGTCGTCGACGATCTGATCGATACGCATATGCCCGAAAAGAGCTATGCAGAGCAATGGGATATGGAAGGGCTGCGCGAACAGGTCCGCGAGAAGCTCGGGCTCGATGTGCCCGCCGAGGAATGGGGCGAGGAAGATGGCGTCGATCAGGATGTGGTCCGCGAGCGGCTGACGGAAGCCTCGGACGCGCTGATGACCGAAAAGCTCTCGCAATTTGGCGAGGATACGTTGCGCAACCTCGAAAAACAGATCCTGCTCGAGACGATTGACCGCAAATGGCGCGAACACCTGCTCAATCTCGACCATCTGCGCTCTGCGGTGCGTTTTCGCGGCTATGCGCAGCGCGATCCGCTGAATGAATACAAATCAGACGGTTTCGTGCTGTTCGAACGGATGCTGAATTCGTTGCGTGAGGACGTGACCGCCTATCTGTCGCGCATCCGCCCGATGAGTGAGGAAGAACAGAAGTCGATGCTGAAGCAACTGGCGCTGCAACAGCAAAGCCTGAAAGTCGCCGAAGAGAACGAGGGTGAAGCGCCGACGCCCTTGGTCGACGGATTCGACGAGACCAATCCCGACACCTGGGGCAACCCGGGTCGCAACGATCTCTGCCCCTGCGGCTCCGGCAAGAAATTCAAGCATTGTCACGGCAGCGTGTTGTAGTCGCGGCGCGATCCCGCAATTGTTCCGGGATCATGGTCTGACCTCATAGTTGCCCCAATGCCGCCCGATTCAGTGCCGATAAAGTACTGATGGATAGAGTTGGGTGGCATAATGGAAAAGCAACATATCATCCGCGGTGCGGCAATCCTCTGTATGGCGGGCTCTGCAACCGTGTTTGCTGCACCGCATATCTTCAAGTCCGATAGTGGCGATGCGACGAAAGTCGATCTGAGCGTTTTGCAGGAGCGCGCGGCGTTGAAGAGCGCCGGGCTTGCAGGTGCCAGCAACCCGTTCGAGGTGGTGCCCGACCCCGGCGTTATTGATAGCGAGGCGGTCGAAACGCGTGCCATGACCGGTCCGGATACCGAGCTCCTGGAGATGGCTGAAGCCCAGACAGTGAGAATAGCAGCCCTTGAAGACAGTTCTGACCCAACGGCTGCGGTTGAGGCATCCGACAGTGCGGACGCGCAAATCGCCCTTGGCGAAGATGCGATGATGGAGCGCGACTGTGAAGCGACACTCACTGCCTCCGCAACCTTCGACGCGCTGATCGAAGTCGAACTCGTGGCGCCATGCCATGCTGAAAGCCGCTTTGTCATCAGCCATGACGATCTTGTCGTCAGCGCCTATCTCGACACCGAAGGGCGGTTCTCGACCTATTTCCCGGCTTTGGCGACGACGGCGAAAATCGATGTTTTTCTCGCCGATGACACATTCATCTCTGCCAAAACCGAAGTTGAAGACGCCGACCAATTCCTGCGCGTCATGCTGCAATGGACAGGGGAGCCACAATTCGGCCTTCACGCCTATCATGATGGTGCCCGGTTCGGTGAGAGCGGGCATGTGCATGCCGGCCAGCCTTTTGATCCGGATCTCGACGAGGCGTTTCTGATTTCTCTAGGCGAGATGCGGGGGGCTGAGTCGATGCTTGCGCAGGTCTATTCATTGCCTCTGGAGATGATGGACAAATCGCGACTGGAGGTCGAGGCACAGTTCACGCAGGCGCAATGCGGCCAGGATCTGCTGGCATTTCTCTCACATTCCAAGGGAAGCCATGTGAGTGAAATGACCGAAATGAAATTTGCAGCCCCTGACTGCCCGGCCAGCGACGGCCTGATGGTGATGCAGGTCACGCTCGAGGAAGCTCACGCTGCCGCCAATCCGCAAGGCGGTCTGCAACTGACTGGCTGGCAGGAGTAGTCGGTCACAGGAGGCCTGCGCTACGGAAGCTGGTTTCGGATGATTTTCCGATGACGATATGATCGTGTAGCGTGATTGCGAGCGCATCAGCGGCTGATTGAATGGTTTTGGTCATTGCCAGGTCGGACTCTGATGGCGTCGGGTCGCCCGAGGGGTGATTGTGGACGAGCAGCAATGCGGAGGCATTGAGTTCCAGAGCGCGCCGCAGGACTTCCCTCGGATAAACGGGGACATGATCGACTGTGCCCTCGCCGAGAACCTCGTCCGCGATCAGGACATTCTTTCGGTCCAGAAAAAAAACACGGAACTGTTCGGTTTCACGGTGCGACATGACTGTGTGGCAATAATCGAGCACAGCCTGCCAACTGGAAAGCAGCGGCCGATCTATCACTTTGGACCGTGCGATTCGCTGCGCGCAGGCTTCGATCATCCGGATCTGGCAGATGACAGTATCGTTCACACCCGTCACAACGCGCAACCGCGCATCGGATGCTGCAATGACACGCCCAAAATCACCGAGCTCGCCCAAAAGCCCAGTGGAAATGCGTTTTGCAACGCATTCAGGGACGACGCGAAGCAGTATCTGTTCGAGCAGATCCTCATCAGACAGTGCGTGTGAGGCTTTCGCGACACGGGATTTCGAGTGCGCGCAGTCCGCGCGCCGTCGCGCCGTCGCCTGATATGTTTCGGACATACCGCACGCGCGCTCGCGCGGCGCGTCTCCTGCGAACAGGCACGAATAATGCGATTTGCTGCTTGTAGCCGAACAGTTCATGCCGCGAGTCTGTGACCCGACTGCTAAAATCTCATTAACAATCAAAAGGCTCCACGCATGGTTGTTGCCAGCTTCACAATCTGATGCTAGCATTATCACAAGTGCGGGATAATTTCGTGAATTGGCGGGTTTCCGCGCACTGAACAGAGGCATTTTGAGCAGTGATAATAACAAACAACTTCTTAACACTCGGAGGACTATAATGAAGAGAATCGCACTCCCGGCACTTGCTCTGGCAATGGCGCCGTTTCTCGCGACACCGGCGGCAGCTTGGAAAGGCCATGTGGTCGAATGCTTTGACAAGGTGTATGTGGCGCCGGAATATCGCTACACCAAGCATCTGGTCAAGGAAGCCAAGACCAAGCTCGAATACCGCAATGGCAAAGGTGTCGAGCAGGTCTATCGCATGCATTACCCGGCGATTTACGAGCAGCGCAAGCATCTCGTCCGCCCGGGCCATTATGTGATGAAGCCCGCGCCCTGCCGCAAAGGCAACTGAGGCGCCCGATTTTCGCAGCAGATTTGGACTTGTCCCGATGGGTATAATGGACAGGTGCAGTTCTCTGCGGAGGTCATGACATGAAAAAACTCGGCGCGCGGTTCCTGCGCGTCGAGGCAATACAAGGAAAAAGAAAGAAATCGCGCGTCACCTAGTCTTCTGCCCGCTTTCAAGGAGTGGATCATGCGGATCATCATCATGCTTGCCGGGGCACTAATGTTGTCAGGATGCGCGCATTTCTTCCCAAGCCGCAGTGCGCAAAGTTGCGAAGAGGCGAGCCACGCGCTGCGGGTCCATGATTCGCGAATTGACGCTGCGCGCGCTGCCGGGGCGATGGGCTTCACCGCCACGCTCGCATCGCGGAGCTACGGAACGTATCATTGCGTGACGCGCTCCGGGAATCAGATCGCGTGCACCGAGGTCGCCCGTGGTCATGCGCAGGAGCAAAGCGCGCAGATGCGCCGCCTGATGCGCGAGCGCAGTATTATCGAGAGCCGCGCCGCCCGCGCCTGCCAAGTCTAATCAGCTTTTCATCCCGTCCCAAAAGCCTTTGACCTTGTCGAAGAAGCTGCTGCTTTCGGGGTTGTTTTCGGCGCTGAGTTCCTCGAACTCCTGAAGCAATTCTTTCTGGCGCGACGTCAGATTCACAGGGGTTTCAACTGCCAATTCGATCAGCATATCCCCCTGTCCGCCACCACGCAGTGCGGGCATCCCCTTGCCGCGCAACCGCATCTGCCGCCCTGACTGGCTGCCGGCGGGCACCTTCACGCGCGAGCGCCCGCCATCAATGGTCGGCACCTCGACCTCACCGCCCAATGCGGCGCGCGCCATGCTCACGGGCACGCGGCAGAACAATGTGACATCCTCGCGCTTGAAGATCGGATGCTCTGCAACATTCACGAAAATATAGAGGTCTCCGGACGGCCCGCCGCGCAGACCTGCCTCGCCCTCACCTGACAGCCGGATGCGCGTGCCGGTCTCGACACCGGCGGGAACATTGACCGAGAGGCTGGCTTCCTTTTCCACCCGTCCGGCCCCGGCGCAGGCTTTGCAGGGGTTCTTGACGATCTGGCCAGAGCCGCCGCAGGTCGGGCAGGTGCGTTCAACAGTGAAGAACCCTTGCTGCGCGCGCACCTTGCCCATGCCCGAGCAAGTGGGGCAGGTGACGGGTTCCGCCCCGCCCTCGGCGCCGGTTCCATTGCAGGCATCGCAAGCCGACAGGCGCGGGACGCGGATGGTTTTGCGCGTGCCGGAATAGGCTTCTTCCAGCGTGATCCGCATGTTGTAGCGCAGATCGGAGCCGCGCGTCGCGCGATTTCGACCACCGGGGCGGCCGCCGACGAAATCCCCGAACAGATCCTCGAACACGTCGGAAAATGCGCTGGCGAAATCGGCATTGCCGCCAAAGCCGCCAGGGCGGCCGCCGCGCGGCCCCCCACCCATGCCACCATCGAACGCGGCGTGACCAAACCGGTCATACGCAGCTTTCTTTTCGGGATCCTTCAGCGCGTCATAGGCTTCATTCACTTCCTTGAATTGCGCCTCGGCATTGGGGTTGTCGGCGTTCCGGTCGGGGTGCAGTTCCTTGGCCTTCTTGCGATAGGCTTTTTTGATCTCGTCTGTGGAGGCTGACCTCTCGACACCGAGGACATCATAGAAATCGCGTTTGGCCATGCTGTGTTATCCGAATACGGCACCCGGCCTGAGCAGCTCAGGCCGGGTGCGGGTTGCAACCTAGAGGGTTTACTTGCGCTTGCCGTCGTCGAGATCCTCGAAATCGGCGTCGACAATATCGTCATCCACATTGCGCGGCTCATCGCTCTCCGACTCTCCGCCTTCCGGAGCCTCGGTTTGCGCCTTGTAGATAGCCTCGCCGAGCTTCATGGAAGCTTCCTGCACATTCTGGATGCCGGATTTGATCTTGCCAGCGTCGTCGCCTTCGAGCGTGTCCTTGAGTGCCGCGATTGACAATTCGATCGCCTCAACCGTGGTCGGGTCAACCTTGTCCTTGTGCTCTTCCAGTGCTTTCTCCGTGGAATGAACGAGGCTTTCGGCTTGGTTCTTCGCTTCGACCAGTTCGCGGCGTTGCTTGTCGGCCTCGGCATTGGCTTCAGCGTCGCGCACCATCTTTTCGATATCCTCGTCGGACAACCCGCCCGAAGCCTGGATGGTGATCTTCTGCTCCTTGCCCGTCCCCTTGTCCTTGGCGGACACATTGACGATGCCGTTCGCGTCAATGTCGAAGGTTACTTCGATTTGCGGCATGCCGCGCGGCGCGGGCGGAATTTCCTCCAGATTGAACTGGCCCAACATCTTGTTGTCGGCCGCCATTTCGCGTTCGCCTTGGAAGACGCGAATGGTCACGGCGTTCTGGTTGTCTTCGGCCGTAGAGAACACCTGGCTCTTCTTCGTCGGGATGGTGGTGTTGCGGTCGATCAGGCGCGTGAACACCCCGCCCAGCGTCTCGATACCGAGCGACAGCGGCGTCACGTCCAGCAGCACCACATCCTTTACGTCGCCTTGCAACACACCCGCCTGGATTGCCGCGCCCATGGCCACGACTTCGTCGGGGTTGACACCCTTATGCGGCTCTTTACCGAAGAAGCTCGTAACCTCCTCGATAACCTTGGGCATGCGGGTCATGCCACCCACAAGGATCACTTCGTCAATATCGCCCTTGGACAGGCTTGCATCCTTCAACGCAGCCGCACAAGGTTTCAGCGAGTTCTTTATCAGGTCGCCCACCAGCGATTCCAGCTTCGCGCGGGTCAGCTTCATGACCATATGCAGCGGTTGGCCCGTGCTCTTGTCCATCGAAATGAAGGGCTGGTTGATCTCGGTCTGGCTGGAGGATGACAGCTCGATCTTGGCTTTCTCGGCCGCTTCTTTCAGCCGCTGCAAAGCCATCTTGTCGAGCGTCAGATCGACACCATGCTCTTTCTTGAACTCGTCAGCGAGGTAATTGACGATGCGCATGTCGAAATCTTCACCGCCTAGGAATGTATCCCCGTTGGTGGATTTCACCTCGAACAGGCCATCGTCGATCTCGAGGATCGTGATGTCGAATGTGCCACCACCAAGGTCATAGACCGCGATGGTCTTGCTTTCATTCTTGTCGAGCCCATAAGCCAGAGCGGCAGCGGTGGGTTCGTTGATGATGCGCAGCACTTCGAGCCCCGCGATCTTGCCGGCATCCTTCGTCGCCTGACGCTGAGCATCGTTGAAATAGGCTGGCACCGTGATCACGGCCTGCGTGACCCCCTCGCCGAGGTAGCTTTCAGCGGTTTCCTTCATCTTCTGCAGAATGAAGGCCGAAATCTGCGAAGGGCTGTATTTCTCACCGCGCGATTCGACCCAGGCATCGCCATTGCCGCCATCAATGATGTTGTAGGGGACAAGCTTCTTGTCCTTTTCCACTTCCGCGTCGGTCAGGCGACGCCCGATCAGGCGCTTGACTGCGAAGATCGTGTTCGAGGGGTTGGTGACCGCCTGCCGCTTGGCGGGCTGGCCGACAAGGCGCTCGTTTTCCGTGAACGCGACAATTGATGGTGTGGTGCGGGCACCTTCCGAATTTTCGATTACCCGCGCCTGACTGCCATCCATGATGGCGACGCAGGAATTGGTGGTGCCAAGGTCGATCCCGATGACTTTACCCATGGTCTAGCATCCTTTTCTTCAAGCGATGTGGCAGAGGGCTGGTCCGCTCAGGCCCCGGCCCGTCTGATCTGTGTGAACGCCCTCATCCGGGCGGCTTGGCCGGTATATAGGAACGGCCTGTGAAGGCTGCAACCGTCGCGAAGCCGTGAAATTCGCTTCAATTCGAGATTCTTGGAGCATGCCAGAGGCCCGGAGCTGTGCTTGCGATGCGCGCGAGAACATGGCAAGCCAAGGCCGGTTTTACACAGGAGCAGTTCGCCCATGCTATATGTCGATATCCCCACCCAGCCCGAAATCGGCCAACTTGTCAGCGAGCGGGGTGCGGCGATGGTCAGTATTTACCTTCAGACCACACCCGAGACGCAACATATTGATGCCGCGCGTACAAGGCTGAAGCAACTCACGCAGGAGGCGGTGGCGCAACTCGAGGAGGTCGGTGTCGCCAAGCGCACCATATGGCCGATCGAGGAACAGTTGCACGATCTGATGGATGATGATGATTTCTGGCGCGTGCAGGCCAATGCGCTGGCGATTTTCGTGACGCCGGACTCGCTGCGCAGTTACCGTCTGCCGAACCATCTGACTGAGACTGTGCAGGTCTCCGACCGCTTCCATATCAAGCCGCTGTTGCGTGCGGTCTCCATGCCGCAGCACGCTTTCGTCCTGGCGCTGGCCGAGAATGAGTTGCGCGTGATCGAGCTTCTGGGCGACCAGCCTGCGCAGGAAATTCGCGTGCCGGACCTGCCCAAGGACGCGGCGTCGGTTGCCGGAACGGCGAATGTGAACTCGCGCAATTATTCAGGGCGTCTTGGTGGCTCGGAAGGGCAGAAACACCATTTACGCCAATTTTGCCGCCAGATTGATGCGGCGCTGCGTGGGCTGCTCGCCGGGCGGCACGAGCCGCTGATCGTGGCCGCGACTGATCCGCTGCTGTCGATGTATCGCTCGATCAACACCTATCCGCATCTGGCGGATGCGGCGATCACCAGCAGCCCCGTCCGCGTGCCTGCGCATGAGTTGGGCGAGGCGGCGCGCAAGATCATGGATGAGATCAATGCGAAGTCGGTTGCGGATTTCGCCGATCTCTATGCGGCGCGCGAGAATGAAGGGCGCGCGACCACGCAGGTGGCTCGGACCGCGCGTGCAGCCACGTTCGGTGCTGTCGATACGCTGCTGGTCGATATGGACTCGGTCGTGCCGGGGCTTGTGGATGACACGACGGGCGAGATCACCTTCGATGAGACGAAGAGCGCTGCCAGCTACGGTGTGATCGACGAAATCGCAGGCCGCGTGATCGCCAATGGCGGCAAGGTGCTGGCCGTCCGCCGCGCCGATATTCCGCAAGAGGCCGAATTGGCCGCTGTATTGCGCTACGCGATCTGAGCCTTGCAAGCAGACGCTGGCCAAGCGTTTTGGCCAGCGTCTTCTCTATGCCGTTCCCCTGATAGGTTTTTTGGGCACACGCCGTTGGCCGGGCATTGAAACAGCTGTTGCCGCCATGAAACACATGAATACATCATTGAAACAAATGTTGCAATATTCGGTTGGGATGGTATCAGGTTTCCATGACCATACCCTTCGCCCAAACCCTTGCTGCCCGATTCGCCGACCTGCCCGAGCAGTTGCAGGTCGCGGCCCGCTGGATTTCCGAAAATCCGCAGGATGTTGCGCTGTTGTCGATGCGCGATCAGGCGCGGCGCGCGGGCGTGCAGCCTGCCACCATGTCGCGGCTTGCGAGGGCGTTGGGATATGGCGGCTATGATGCTCTGCGCGCCCAGCATGCGGACGCGCTGCGCCGCAATGGCCAGGGCCTTGCCGCGACAGCACAGCGCAGACGCCCGCTCGACGCCAATTCAACGGAGGCGGCCGCGCAAGCGCTTCTTGCTGAAAGCGCGGACCAGATTTCTTACCTGAGCAGTGCGGACAACCTTGCCGCCATCGCCAGGGCGGCCGCGCTCATCGCCTCGGCCCGGCGTGTCTATTGCCTTGGCCAGCGCTCCAGCTACCCGGTGGCATGGCATTTCCACTATGCCATGTCGCTCATCACCGACCGGGCGCAACTTCTCGACGGCAGCGGCGCCACGGGGCTGGATGCGCTTTCACATGCGCAGCCGGGCGATGTGCTCTTCGTCTGCGGGGTCGCGCCCTATACACGCGCGGTCGTGGAGGCGAGCTTGCAGGCGCAGGCGAACGGGTTGCAGATCGTCACAGTGACGGACTCGCCCCTTTCCCCGCTCGCTGTGCAGGGCGGCTGCGTGCTGATCTCCCCGACCGAGAGCGCCTCCTACCTGCATGCGATGACCCCGGCCTTCGCGCTCGCCGATTGTCTGGCGGCGCTCGTGGCGCGCGGGGATGATCCGGCCGTGCTGGCACGGCTTGAAGACCTCGACCGCCAACTCTCGGCGCGCAACACATATCTCTCC
This sequence comes from Paracoccaceae bacterium, assembly GCA_003567315.1. GTDB lineage: Bacteria > Pseudomonadota > Alphaproteobacteria > Rhodobacterales > Rhodobacteraceae > Roseinatronobacter. The sequence goes on along the minus strand of PWZT01000066.1, from coordinate 15,609 downwards.
GAACCACAGAAAGTCTCCATATGACCCGCCTTCTGCACCGCTCCATCCACACGCCCCCGCGCCGCGCTGTTTCGGCCTCGGGCATCCGCTTCACTGACGCCGAGGGCAAGAGCTATATCGATGCGTCGGGCGGCGCGGCGGTTTCCTGCCTCGGCCACGCGCATCCGGCGGTGCTCGAGGCGTTGCATGCGCAGCTTGACCGGCTGGCCTATGCGCATACGGGCTTTTTCACGACCGACGTGGCCGAGGAACTGGCCGAGACACTGATCGAGGATGCGCCGGAAGGGTTGAGCCATGTCTATTTGCTCTCGGGCGGATCCGAGGCTGTGGAGGCTGCTCTGAAAATGGCGCGGCAGTATTTCACCGAAACTGGCCAGCCCGAACGCCGCCATATCATCGCGCGTCGGCAGAGCTATCACGGCAATACTCTGGGCGCGCTGGCCACGGGCGGCAATGAATGGCGCCGCGCGCAATTCCGCCCGCTGCTGATGCAGGCCCATCACATCGCGCCCTGTTTCGCTTATCGCGAACAGATGGACGGCGAGAGCGATGCGGCATATGCTGCGCGCGCGGCGGGCGAGTTGGAGGCGAAAATCCTCGAGCTAGGCCCCGAGACAGTGGCCGCGTTTGTGGCCGAGCCTGTGGTGGGCGCGACATCCGGCGCAGTGCCGCCCGTGGCCGATTACTTCAAGCGCATCCGCGAGATTTGCGATCGATATGGCGTGCTCCTGATCCTCGATGAGGTGATGTGCGGCATGGGGCGCACGGGCAGCCTGCATGCCTGCGCGCAGGAGGGCATCGCACCGGATCTGCTGACCATCGCCAAGGGGTTGGGCGGCGGCTATCAGCCCATTGGGGCGACGCTTCTGAGCCAGAAGATTTATGACGCTTTCGCCAATGGCACCGGGTTTTTCCAGCATGGCCATACATATATGGGCCACCCGATGGCAGCTGCGGCCGGGCTGGCCGTGCAGCAGGTGATCAAGCGCGACAATCTGCTCGACAATGTGCAGGTCATGGGCGGGCATCTGCGCGACGCGTTGCAGGCCGCTTTCGGGCAGAACCCGCATGTCGGCGATATTCGCGGACGTGGATTGTTTCAGGCCATCGAGCTTGTGGCGGATCGCGAGACCAAGGCGCCGTTCGACCCGGCGCGCAAGCTGAATGCGAAGATCAAGGCCGAGGCGATGGCGCGCGGGGTGATGGTCTATCCGATGGGCGGCACCATTGACGGGGTGCGCGGGGATCATGTGCTGCTGGCGCCGCCCTTCATCGTGACCAGGGATGACGTGCAGGATATTGTCGATCGTCTGGAAGGCGCCGTAAGCGCGGCGTTGGCAGCATGAGTGTGCCGTTCGTTCCGATCAGCGATGCCGATTGGCCCGAAGAGATCGCGGACATGTGCACAGGCTTCGCGGGTCAGCTGAACGTCTATCGGCTGATGGCGCATCATCCGGCGCTTCTGCGCGCATGGACGGGGCTGCGTGAGCATATCGTGCGTGACACCGCTTTGGGAAAGGTCCGGGCCGAGATGGTGATCCTGCGGCTCGCGCATCGGCTCGATTGCGCTTATGAGTGGAACCAGCATCTGCTGCGCGGGCTCAAGGTCGGGCTCTCGAGGGCCCAGATCGCCTCGATGCGCGGGCCGCTGTCCGGGATGGGCGCAGAAGAGGCGCTTATGGCCGAGGCCGTGGATGCGCTGGTGGATGACGCGCAGCTTTCCGCGCCATTGATGGCGCGGCTGGAGGCGCTGTTGGGGAGGCATGGCGTGCTTGATCTGATGGCGACAGCGGGCATGTATCTGACGCTGGGGTTCATTCTGAAAAGCGCGCCTCCGCCGCTGGAAGAAGGGGTTGCAGCGGAGCTTGCCGCTCTGGCGCCGGATCTGCGGTTCTGAGCAAGAAGCGCCCGCGAGCCGCGCCCACCCACCCGCCCCTGCACGCCTCGCGGGCGCTGCCCATGCCTGCGGCATGGGCGAGGGTGCTTGCGGAGCGTGATGCGCACGCGGCATAAGCGGCGCATGGATCTGCCGATTGATGCCATCCTGCCCGATCTGATCGCGGCGCTTGAGGCTGAGGGACGGGCCGTGTTGCAGGCCCCGCCCGGGGCCGGCAAGACCACGCGCGTGCCGCTTGCGCTGATGGAGCATGTCGCAGGCCGGATCGTAATGCTTGAGCCGCGTAGGCTGGCTGCGCGCGCAGCCGCCGAGCAGATGGCGCGGCTGCTGGGCGAGCGGCCCGGCGGGCGGGTTGGGTACCGCATTCGCGGTGAGGCTGTTGTCTCGGAGGCGACCAGGATCGAGGTCGTGACCGAGGGTATTCTCACGCGGATGGTGCAGCGTGACCCGGAATTGCCGGGCATAGGCGCGGTGATTTTCGACGAGTTTCATGAACGCTCGCTCAATGCCGATCTGGGGCTGGCGCTCACATGGGAATTGCGCGGAGCGTTGCGGCCTGATCTGAAGCTCCTGGTGATGTCGGCCACGCTCGATGCAGGCCCGGTTGCCGCGCTTCTTGATGATGCACCGATCCTCACAGCAGAGGGCCGCGCCTTTCCCGTCGAGACCCGCTGGCTACCGCGCCCGCGCCCCAAGGCTGAACGCTTCGAGACCGGGGCGGTGGACCTGATCCTGCAGGCGCTGGACGAGGCTGAGGGCGCGATACTGGTGTTTCTGCCCGGAGAGGCGGAGATCCGGCGCGTGGCCGCTGCACTGAACGGGCGCGTGGGGGCGGCGGAGATCCGACCGCTTTATGGCGCGCTGCCCTTTGCTGCACAGCGTGCGGCGATTGCGCCGATGCAGGACGGGCGCAAGATCGTGCTCGCAACAGCGATTGCCGAAACCTCGCTGACCATCGAGGATATCCGCATCGTCGTCGATTGCGGGCGGGCGCGGCGGGCGCGGTTCGACCCGGGCACGGGCATGGCGCGGCTGGTGACCGAGCCCGTGACGCGCGCCGAGGCAGAGCAGCGCCGGGGGCGGGCGGGGCGCGTGGCGGAAGGCGTGTGCTACCGGATGTGGGCACAGGCAGAGGAAGGCGCGCTCGCCGCATTCGCGCCGCCCGAGATGGCGCGGGCGGATCTCGCAGGGCTCGCGCTGGAACTGGCGCTCTGGGGTGGCGCCGACGATTTGCGCTTTCTCACCCCGCCGCCCGAGGGCGCGCTTGCCGAGGCGCAGGCGCTGTTGCGGGGCCTCGGCGCGCTGGATGCGGCAGGTCGGATTACGGCGCATGGGCGGGCGATGGCCGGTCTGCCGCTGCATCCGCGGCTTGCACATATGCTGTTGCGCGGGGGGCGCGGGGCGGCGGGGCTGGCGGCACTGTTGTCCGAGCGCGACATCTTGCAGGGTGCGCCTGTGGATCTGACGCTGCGACTGGAGGCGCTGCGCGATCCGCGCGGCTTTCGCGATCGCTATTCCTACCCTATCCATCGCGCCACGCTGGAGCGGGTGCAGGCGGAAGCGAAGCGGCTTGCGCGGATGGCCCCGGAAGCAAGCGCGGCGCTCTCGCCTGCCGGGTTGGCCGCGCTGGCCTATCCCGACCGGATCGGGTTGCGGCGCAAGGGGGAGGCGCCGCGCTTCGTGCTCTCGGGCGGGAAGGGTGCGGTATTGCCGGAGGGCGACTCGCTCGCGCAGGCGCGGCTGATTGTGGTGACGGATAGTGATGGCGACCCGCGCGAGGCGCGCATCCGGCAGGCGGTTGCCATTTCCGAGGCCGAGTTGCGCGCGCTTTACGGGACGCAGATTATCTGGCGCCAAAGCTGCATTTGGTCGCGCCGTGCCAGGCGGATCGAGGCGCGAGAGCAGGAATGCCTCGGTGCGCTGGTTCTGCAGGATCGTATCTGGCGTGACCCTGACCCCGACGCTGTGATCCGCGCCGCTTGCGAGGGCTTGCGCGATCTGGGCCTGCCGCTTTCGGATGCGGCGCGGCGGTTCATCGCGCGGGTGGAGCTGTTGCGCGCGCAAGGGGTTGACCTGCCCGATCTGCGCGAGGAAAGCCTGCTTGCGCGGCTGGAGGACTGGCTCGCGCCTTGGCTGGAAGGCGTGCGGAGCGCCGAGGATTTACGCGGGCTTGATCTGTTGCCGGGGCTGCGCGCGCAGCTTGACTGGGGCCAGATGCAGAGGCTCGACGCGCTTGCGCCTGCGCATTTTGTAACCCCTTTGGGAAACAAGGTGCCGATCGATTATTCGGGTGAGGCTCCTGAAATTGTGCTGCGCTTGCAGGAATTGTTCGGGGTGGCGGAGCATCCGGTGGTGGGGCCTGAGCGCCTGCCTTTGCGGATCGTGCTGCTGTCGCCCGCGCGCAGGCCAGTGCAGGTGACGACGGATCTGCCGGGCTTCTGGGCCAATTCCTATGCTGATGTGCGCAAGGACATGCGCGGGCAATACCCCAAGCATCCCTGGCCCGAAAACCCGCTGGAAGCCGATCCGACCTTACGGGCGAAACCGCGCAAGCGTTGAGCGCGGGTGCGGCGGTGTGTTTGAGTATTTCTGGCAAGATGAAGCCAGCGGGTTAATCAGGCCGGATATGGCTGGTGAGCGGGCTCTCGGCGGCGATGCGGGTTAGCGCCTGCTTGAGCGGCTCATGGGCCACGGACATGGTCAGGGCATTGGCGTGCAGGATCGTGTCGGGCACGCTGACCCAGGCGACATGGCCGCGCCAGAAGAGAAGATCACCGCGCCGTGGTGGGGTGTTTTCCGGCAGGCTCGGGCCGAGCGCGCGTTCCTGCAAATCGCTGTCGCCGGGGCAGGGGCGGGCGCAGGCTAGCAGGGCAAGCTGCACCAGTGCCGAGCAATCGAGCCCGGCATGCGAGTTGCCGCCCCAGAGATAGGGCGTGCCGAGGAGCGACTCCGCGACGGCGACCGGATCGGTCTCGGGCTGGTCGAGCGGGGCGAAATGCTGCGCAGGCACCCAGCCTTGCGGGGTTTGCAGGAAGCGGCCCTCTGCGCCGATGACTTCGACCTGCGCATTCAGCGACAGCGCGGCGTGCTCGCGGCTTTTGAGATCGGGGGCGGAATAGAGATGCGTGGCAGGGGCTTGCACGCGGTGAGTTACCGGGTGATCGGGGCCGAGTGCATCGGCATCGAGCCAGCCGCAATAGCCATCAGCCTCGGCCTGCACATAGGCCCATTGCCCTTGCTGATCGAGTTTGCAGAGCCGCGCACCAAAGAGGATTTGCCGGTCGCGCGGGCCATCGGGGTGGCGCAGCAGATCTGCGAGGGGAGCTGCGAGCCGCAGCATCTCGCCCGCGCTGAAGGCCGGCGCTTCGATCTGGCCTTGCAGCCGGCTATGCGCGACGCGCCCGCTGAACGGCGTGATGCGCGGGTCGCTCACAGGCCGAGCACGCCGGGCAGCGCGTCAAACAGTGCCCGCGCGCCCTGGCCCGCGCCGCCCTTGGGGCGTGCGGGCGCTGGTTTGGGCTGGTAGCCATAGATGTCGAAATGCGCAAAACGCGGGCTGGCGGAGACGAAGCGGCGCAGGAACAGCGCCGCCGTGATCGCGCCTGCCATGCCGCCCGAGGGGGCATTGTCGAGATCGGCAATGCCGGGCTCGATCATCGTTTCATAGGACGGGTGGAAGGGCATCTGCCAGAGTGGATCACGCACCCTGGCGGAAGATTGCGCGAGTGCTGCGGAAAGGCCCGCATCATCGGTGAAGAACGGCGCGAGATCAGGGCCAAGTGCGACGCGCGCCGCGCCTGTGAGCGTGGCCATGCAGATCAGCGCATCGGGGCTTTCCTCATCGGCCAGTGCCAATGCGTCGGCGAGCACCAGACGGCCCTCGGCATCGGTATTGTTGACTTCGACACTGAACCCCTTGCGCGAGGGCAGGATGTCGCCGGGGCGCATCGCATTGCCCGAAACCGCGTTTTCCACAGCTGGGATCAGCACGCGCAGCTGCGCTTTCCAGCCCTGTGCCATGATCATATGCGCAAGCCCAAGCACTGTGGCGGCCCCGCCCATATCCTTCTTCATCAACCCCATCGAGCCGCCGGGTTTGAGGTTGAGCCCCCCTGTGTCAAAACACACGCCCTTGCCGACCAGCGTCAGCAGCGGCCCGCTTTCACCCCAGCGCATGTCCAGAAGCCGCGGGATTCGCTCGGAGGCGCGGCCGACTGCGTGTATCAGAGGGAAATTCTGGGTCAGGAGTTCGTCGCCATAGATCACCGATGGCTGCGCGCCATGCTGGTCGGCGAGCGCCAGAAATGCCGCCTCCAGCTCTTCGGGCCCCATATGTTCGGCCGGGGTGTTGATCAGATCGCGGGTCAGGCGCTCACCCGCTGCAATCGCATCTGTCTTTGCGGTATCCAAGCCCTGCGGCGCGACAAGCTGCGCCAGCGCGGGCGGTTTGGTACTGCGATAGCGCTGAAAGCTGTAGCCCGCCAGCGCCCAGCCGAGCGCCTCTTCCTGCAAGGCGTCGTCATCCAGAGAATGCTGAAGGCGATAGGTCTGAGCGGGCAGGCGCGTGCGCGCGCCGCCAAGGCAGAAACGCTCGCGCGCTCGGTCCCGCGCGCTGCCGTGCCCCACAACCGCGCATTCGAGCCCGCCATCGGCATTGGGCACAAGCATCACCGCGCCGGATTTGGCCGTGAACCCGGTCGCCTCGAGCCATGCGCGCACGCGGCGCGGCTGCATATCGGCCCAGTCCTCCAAGCCTTCCGAGGCGACGAGATGCAGGTCAATGGCCGCGCTCGTATCGGGCACAAAGGCGGTGTCGGTCTCTGCCATGTTCATGATCCTCTCTTGACTTGCCGCACCCTAGCCAGATGCGCGCGGAAGAAAACCGGTTTTCTTACGCGCTCCAGCGCTCAGGTGTCGGGGAGCATGGAGGAGTGGTGATCCACGATCTTCCAGCCATCATCATCGCGCCGGTAAACAAAGGTGAAGCGCGCAACGACAACATGTTCTGCGCCCTCGATCTCGGTGAAAAACTTGTAGATTCCCGAATTGGTTGCGACCTGCGCATAACTTCTGATGGTCTGCTGCAACACTTCTGCACGCGGTTTCAGCGCCAGAAAATGCCTGAAGTAATCGCTGATGGCGGGCTGGCTCTGCCGGACCTCCTTCGAAAGCGTCGGCAGCAGCACGGCGTCTTCGGCATAGAGCGCGGCCATCTTGTCCGGATCGAGCGTTTTCAAGGTTTCGGTCCAGATTTGCAGCAGACCTGCAATTTCCGCGCGGCTGGGTTGATCCATCACTGTGTCCCTCTTTTATCGGAGCAGGACCAATCGCCGGACGGACTTGACCGCGACCCTCTTGGCGGGGTTTTGCGCCACCCTCAGAAGCGATCTGCCCTGACAATTTCGCATTCGGTGACACAAACGACGCCATTATGGCGATCAACGATCCCGAATACGGTGTCGAGCACCTTTTCGGCGCTGTCATATTTGAGGATGCAGACAATCGCAACCATCCCGGCCGCGCGGCTGACCTGCCCCTCGCGGCTCCACCGGCCTGCGCGCCCCGAGCCCCCAAGAACCGGCAGGATCGTGTATCCTTTCACACCCGCCTTTGCGAGCGCATCGGTCAGGCGCCGCTCCATGACGCTTTCGATCATGATCTCGATCCGCTTTGCCTTGAAGGTTTTCATCACTCAGCCTCCGGTAAAGAACTGCGCAATCGCCAAGTATAGCGGGATGCCCAAAGTCAGATTGAACGGGAAGGTGATGCCAAGCGCAAGTGTCAGATAGATCGCGGGGTTGGCCTCGGGCAGGGCCACGCGCATCGCGGCGGGCACCGCGATATAAGAGGCCGACGCGCCAAGGACCATCATCAGCGTGAGGCTGCCGGTCGAAAGGCCCAGCAACAGACCAGTGACCATGCCCATGACGGCGCCGATGAGCGGCATGAGCACGCCGAAGGCCAGCAGCCGCACGGTGATCAGGTGTCTCGCATTGCGCAGACCACGCCCGGCGACAAGACCCATATCCAGAAGGAACAGGCACAGCACGCCCTGAAACGGCGCGATGATGAAAGCGTCGATCTGAGCCAGCCCTTCGGCACCAGTGACGGCACCGATCAGGAAGGCTCCGACCAGCAGGACAATCGAGCCATTAAGCAGAATTTCGCGAAACAGCCCAGATTCCATGGCGGGATCGCTGCTGCGGTTCACGCCGCCCGCTCGTGCCGCCAGCCATAGTGCTGACAGGATCGCAGGCGCCTCCATCGCAGCGGCAACGGCCACCATGTAGCCGTCGAATGCGACCCCGGCCAGGGTCAGGACCGATGTGGCGGTGACATAGGTGACGATCGAGATCGAGCCATAATGCGCGGCGACCGCCGCGGCATCGACTGTCGACAGTCCGGTAATCACGCGCAGCAGTGCAAACGCGATGAAGGGCAGCAGGAAGGACAGCATGATCCCTGCAAAGAGTGTCAGGATCAGGGTCGTATCGATGCCGTGATCCGCAACACTCGCTCCGCCTTTGAAGCCGATCGCGAGCAGCAGATAGAGTGACAGGCCCTTGGCGACAGCCTCGGGTATCGTCAGTTCCGAGCGCGCGAGCGCTGCGGCAACACCGAGTGCGAAGAACAAGATGATGGGTGAGAGCAGATTGGCCGCGGCCAGTTCGATGATACCCTGCATGTGACCCCGCGATCTGGCCCTTTGAAAAGAGATAGCGCAGTTCCATTGCCCGGATCGTACCGGTGGTCAAGACACCCTTTCGATGTTGCGGACAATAGCGAAGATGACGCCAAGCAATCGGCGCTTCTTGTGGCGCAGCTTGCCACCCAGCCTATTTCCAGTTCCATTGGAAGCGCTTTACAGCGTCCGACATAAGCGACCGAGGTCAACCGCGAGACGATGGAAGATAACATTGACGACTGGCCCATATGCCCGCTTTGTGCGCGACCGATCCCGCCGCACGTGCCCCAGAGCCTGCATCACCTCGTGCCGAAGTTGCGCGGTGGCAAGGGCGGTCCCGTGGTGCTTTTGCATCACATATGCCATCGCGAAATCCACGCCACCTTGAGCGAAGCGGAGTTGGCACGCAATTACAACACGATTGCGGCGCTCAAGGCGCATCCGCGACTGGCTGGGTTCATCAAATGGGTTGCACGGCGTCCGCCCGAATTCGCCTCGAAAGTCCCGGGCAAGCGCAGACCGCGCGGGAGATAAACCGCTTCTTAATATTTTCGAGCGATAGTGCCATCAGTGCAGAAATCGCAAACAGGGCTTCATGTGGTGGCGGTCAGTAATTTCGATATGGGATCGAGGCAGATCAGTGCGCGGTTACTCGCAAGGCAGGAGCGGCTCGGGATCAAACCAAACCCGGTCGTATTGACCCTGCCAAGCCCACAGCCCAGAGAAGTCTGGACGCGATGGCCGAGGCTGCGCTCTGCCCGCAGGCCCGACGCGCGCGGGTCCGGATCATCCTGCGCCTCTGTGGACGCGGATCCCGTGCTCAATGGCGACTTGCTATCGGCATTTTCCACGGCATTGCGCGAGCAAACAAGCTCGGGCAATCCAATGGCGACCGCCAGCGCAGTCGGGCCGCAGTTCACCTCGAAAGGGTATGGTCCTGCGTTCCTGAGACTTCCGTCGTTGATCTCAGGGCGTCACGGCGCCTATATCTTTGCGGCTTTGCTCGTTGGTCTGGGGAGTGTGTTCTATTATCTGTGAGGAAGCCAGACGCAGTTTTCGCATGTTTTTCTCGCTTGATATTCCGCCGTTGCCGGTGCGGCCATGCCGCAACGCTTGCTCCGGCACGGGAAGCCGCGACGCGTCAGACTTGAGTTTTCTGCAATAGCGCCCATCTGATGGCCGGGGAACCAAGCTCGGAGGCGCATCATGTCCATTCGTCCGGTGATCGAGAGCCGCAAGGCACAACCTGCCATGGAAGGAGCCGGAGTGCATCTGCACCGGGCTTTCGGTTTTACCGATCCCAGCGAACTCGATCCCTTCCTGTTGTTTGATGATTTCCGCAATGATGTGCCCGAGCATTTCATGCGCGGTTTTCCATGGCATCCGCATCGAGGCATCGAGACCATCACCTATGTGCTCGCGGGCGAGGTCGATCACGGCGACAGCCTCGGCAATACCGGGACGCTGGGTGCGGGCGATGTGCAGTGGATGACGGCTGGTTCGGGCATTCTGCATCAGGAGATGCCGCGCGGCAATGCAGCGGGGCAGATGCACGGCTTCCAGCTCTGGGCCAACCTGCCGGGCAGTCTGAAGATGACCGCGCCCCGCTATCAGGACGTGCAGGCCAAGGACATTCCCGAGATCATCGATGACGACGGCACCAAGGTGCGCGTGGTCGTGGGCGAGTTCTGGGGCAGGCGCGGTCCGGTGGACGGGATCGCGGCCGATCCGCAATATCTTGACATCTCCGTGCCGCCCGGCGTGCGCAAGACGTTCAAGGTGGACACCTATCGCCGTGCCTTCGCCTATGTCTTCGCGGGATCGGGGGCGTTTGTCGACGCCTCCGCGCCTTCCGGGGTGCTGCTGGAAAAAGAGGTGATGGGCCAGGAGGTCAATATCCGCGACATGTCCGGCAATCGCACGCTTATCCGCTTCGGAACCGGCGATGAGGTGACTGTGCAGGCCGGAGAGGAGGGCGTGCGTTTTCTGCTGATCTCGGGCGCGCCGTTGCAGGAACCGGTCGCGTGGCATGGGCCGATTGTCATGAACACGCAGGCCGAGATACAGCAGGCCATCCGTGATCTGCGCAACGGCACCTTCATTCGCGCCGCGCATTGAGCCCCCCTGTTCGCAGACGGCAAACAGAGCTATATCCCGGCGGAAGATACGAGAGGTGATCATGGCACGATCCATCATCCGGGTCTCGGGGGACGATCCGCACAAATTCCTGCAGGGGCTGGTCAGCAATGATCTGCGCAAACTCGCGCGCGACGGGATCGTCTACGCGGCGTTGCTGTCGCCGCAGGGCAAGTATCTGGCGGATTTCTTTGTGGTCGCGCAGGAAGACGGCGCCATCCTGATCGATGTGGCAGAGCCCCTCGCGCAAGACCTGCTCAAGCGCCTCTCGCTCTACAAGTTGCGTGCCCCGATCACGCTGGAGCAGATCGAGTTGCCTGTCAGCCGCGGCACAGTGCCCGCTCCCGAGGGCGCAGTGCCCGACCCGCGCCACGACGCCTTGGGCTGGCGGCTCTACGGGAGGGCGCTTCCCGATGACGGCACCGATTGGGATGCGATCCGGGTTGCGCATTGTATCCCGGAAAGTGGCGTCGAGCTTGTGCCGAATGAAACCTTTATTCTGGAAGCGGGTTTCGAGCGGCTGAACGGCGTCGATTTCGTCAAGGGCTGTTATGTCGGGCAGGAAGTCACAGCCCGGATGCATCACAAGACCGCCCTGCGCAAAGGCTTCGCGACAGTCGCGATTGATGGCGCCACGCCTGTGGGCAGCGAAATCACGGCAGGGCAGAAGTCCGTGGGCCAGATTTTCACGCAGTCAAACGGGCGCGCGATCGCCTTTTTGCGCTTTGATCGGGCACAGAGCGAGATGATTGCAGGCGATGCGCGCATATATTGGGAGCCATCCGAGGAACACGCTTGAAGCTGCGCGAAAGCGTGTGGTAGCGGTGGAAGCTGACCTTGGGAGCCCCACTGTCCGTGTCCAATCGTCTCCAGAATTCCGCCTTCACAGGTCCGCTTCTGGCCCTGACCGCCTTCGGGCTGTTCTCGGTCCATGATGTGATCGTCAAGACGCTGGGGGGCAGCTACAGCCCGTTTCAGATCGTCTTCTTCAGCGTGCTCTTGGGGCTGCCGCTGGCGATGTTCATGCTGATGCGCGACGCGACGGATGCCAACCTCCTGCCGCGTCGCCCGGGCTGGACCGCACTTCGAACGGGGGCGGCTGTCATCACCGGGGTGAGCGTGTTCTACGCCTTCTCGGTTCTGCCGTTGGCGCAGGTCTATGCGATCTTGTTCGCCACACCGCTGCTGATCACGCTGCTTGCGGTGCCCATCCTGAAAGAGACGGTCGGCATCCATCGGGGCGGAGCCGTCATTGCCGGCCTTATCGGTGTCATCATCGTCCTGCGCCCGAACGAGCTTGACGGCCTCGGCCTCGGCCATCTTGCCGCTCTGGTGGGGGCGCTTGGCGGCTCTGTGGCCGCGATCATCGTGCGCAAGATCGGCGCGGAGGAGCGCAGCGTTGTTCTTCTGCTCTATCCCATGATGGCCAATCTGCTGCTGATGGGGCTTGCCTTGCCCTTCGTCTATGAGCCCCTTCCGCTCGCTGATCTGGGGGCGCTCATGCTCATGGCTGTGCTCGCGCTCGTCGCGAGCCTGTGCGTGATCGCCGCCTATAAACGCGCCTCGGCCGCGATTGTGGCGCCAATGCAGTATTCGCAGATTGTCTGGGCGGTGCTTTTCGGGGCGCTTTTTTTCGGCGAAGGTGTGGATCTCTACACCATCCTCGGTGCTGCCGTGATCATTGCCAGCGGGCTCTATATCGTGATGCGCGAAGATCGCGCCAATGTTTCCGACAACCGCCCGGTTCTGGCCACACGCACCCGCACTGACACAGGCACTTTCATGCGCGCAGGGCCTTTGGGCAAGTTCGAACAGGATGAAGACGCCCCCAAGCCCTGAGTCGCGGCACAAAGGCAACGCCCTGCATTGGCGTGGAAAAAACCGCCCTGTCGCGCTGGCCTCACTTGCAGCAGGGCGCTAAGACAAGCGCAAGAATAGTTCATGAGGCCTTAGATGCACGCGCAAATTCACCCGCAGCCCGGCATTCTGGAGATCGCACTCTATCAGGGCGGCTCGTCCAAGATCGCCGGGCGCGATGATGTGGTGAAGCTCTCTTCCAATGAAAACCCCTTTGGCGCGGGTGATCTGGCGCGGATGGCCTATGCGCGCGCCGGCCATGATCTGCACCGCTATCCGTCTACCGATCATGCCGGGCTGCGCGAGGCGCTGGGAGCGCATTTCGGGCTGGAGCCTGCACGCATCATCTGTGGCGCGGGGTCGGATGAGATCATCAGTTTCCTCTGTCAGGCTTATGCCGGGCCGGGCGATGAGGTGCTCTATAGCGAGCACGGGTTTCTGATGTATCGCATCTCTGCACTTGCAGCGGGCGCGACGCCTGTCACCGCTCCCGAGCGGGCGCGAACCACGGATGTCGATGCGCTACTGGCGGCTGCGACGCCACGCACCAAACTGGTGTTCATCGCAAACCCGAACAATCCAACCGGCACGATGATTCCTACTGAGGAGATCATGCGTCTGGCCGAAGAGCTGCCCCCGCAAGCATTGCTGGTGCTTGATGGCGCCTATGCGGAATATGCGGAAGGATATGATGGCGGCGCGGCGCTGGTGGATGCGCGCGAGAATATCGTGATGACCCGCACCTTCTCCAAGCTCTTCGGCCTCGGTGGGCTGCGCGTGGGCTGGGGCTATGGGCCGGGGCATGTGATCGATGTGCTCAACCGGGTGCGCGGGCCGTTCAACCTCTCGAATGTGCAACTCGATGTGGCCGAAGCCGCCCTTGGCGATGCGGCGCATATCTCACGTTCGTTGAGCGAGAATGCACGGCTGCGCGACTGGCTCGCCGAAAAGCTGAACGCGATCGGCGTGGCGACGGACCGCTCGCACGCGAATTTCGTCCTTGCGCGGTTTCGCGATGCTGCACAGGCCGAGGCGTGCAACGCAGCACTCCTGGCCGATGGGCTGATCGTGCGGCATGTGGCAAGCTATGGCTTGCCGGAGGCCTTGCGCATCACTGTGGGAGACGAATCCGCCTGCCGCCGGGTGGCGTATGTCATCGGCACTTTCATGGAGCAGCAGGGATGAGCGCGCTCTATCAGCGCGTGGCCTTCATCGGGCTGGGTCTGATTGCATCTTCGATGGCGCACGCGATACGGCGCGCAGGTTTGGCAGGTGCCATGACCGGCACCGCACGCTCTGCCGAGAGTCGCGAGATCGCGCGCGAGATCGCGCTGGTCGATGCAGTGTTCGAAACAGCGGCCGAGGCTGTGGAGGGCGCTGATCTGGTTGTGCTGTGCGTGCCGGTCGGTGCGATGGAGGCCGTTGCGCGCGAAATCGCCCCGCATCTTGCCCCCGGCGCGACTGTGACGGATGTGGGCTCGGTCAAGCAGGCGGTGATCCATGCGGTCGCCCCGCATCTGCCGCAGGGGGTGCATTTCATCCCCGGCCATCCGCTGGCGGGCACCGAGCATTCCGGCCCGCGCTCAGGCTTTGCCGAGTTGTTCGACAATCGCTGGTGCATCCTGACCCCGCCGGAGGGGTGCGACCCGACAGCCTTGCAGCGCTTGCAGGCGCTATGGCGCGGTATGGGGGCGAATGTCGACCTGATGGATGCCCCGCATCATGATCTGGTCCTCGCTGTCACCAGCCACACGCCGCATCTCATCGCCTACACGATGGTGGGCGTGGCCGATGATCTCCGCCGCGTCACTGATAGCGAGGTGATCAAGTATTCGGCCGCAGGCTTTCGTGACTTTACCCGCATCGCGGCCTCCGATCCGACCATGTGGCGCGATGTGTTTCTCACCAACAAGGAGGCGACGCTCGAAATCCTCGGGCGCTTCACGGAAGAGCTTTTCGTGTTGCAACGCGCGATTCGGCAGGGCGATGGGGTGCTGCTGCATGAATATTTCACGAGGACACGCGCGATTCGCCGTGGTATCATCGACGCCGGGCAAGATACCGATGCGCCGGATTTCGGACGCATCCGACAACATGGGGCAGAGTGATGCGGCAGGCTACGATCCTTGCGGTGATGGTGATCGGCATGGGGGTTGCAGCGTGTTCCTCCGACAGGCGGTCGGACAGAGGCGTGCGCGCCTTGCCGATCATATCGGATATGATGCCGCAGGAGGATGGGCTACTGTCGCGGCTCAACCCGTTTCAGAACATATCCTTCCGGGGGCGCACCCCGGGCTCTGTCACGGGCCCGCGAAGCTCGGGGCGGCTCTGCGGCGTGCGCGGGCTCGAAGGGGAGCAGATACCTCCGATCACCTCGAGTGTCGCGGGCTGCGGTGTGGAAGCGCCCGTGCGCGTGACCCGAGTTGACGGCGTGGACCTCTCGCAAGGGGCGATTCTCGACTGCGAAACAGCCAAGGCGCTGCATACATGGGTGCGCAGGGGCGTGCGTCCCGCTGTGGGGCGCAGAGGCGGTGGTGTGAGCGAGCTGCGGGTCGCCGCGCATTACGTCTGCCGCACGCGCAACCATCGTCCCGGGGCGCGCGTTTCGGAACACGGCCGCGGGCGCGCGATCGATATCAGCGCGATCATCCTGGCCGATGGAAGCGAGATGTCGGTCGAGCGAGATTGGCACAACTCACGGCATTCAAGGGCTTTGCGGCGGATGCACCGCGCGGCTTGCGGGACTTTCGGCACGACCTTGGGGCCGGGTTCTGATGGCATGCATGAAGACCACTTCCATTACGACACCGCGCGTCATCGCAACGGACCTTATTGTCGTTAGCCTCTTCCCGACGATTTTTTCGCTATTTCTATTCTTTTCGGTCTTGCGTTTGTTTGAGGTGTTATCTAGATGGGGTTCACCGGCGGCGAAGAGGTGCTGGGAGCTGGATCGGGTCTGAGATTGGATGGGTCTGGCGGGATAAATCCTGAGGATGGTGGCATGGGGTTGCACCGCGATGGTGGTGTTGCTTTG
>PWZT01000025.1 GCA_003567315.1 Paracoccaceae bacterium | reverse complement strand
GAAGCACAACAGCCCGAAGTGCTGGATGTGCGCGCGATGAACAAGAAAAACACGCGGAGTGCATGAGCATGAGTGAAGATCTCAAAACCCTCGACGATCTGAAATCGGTCGTGACACCTGCCGCCGATGAAGCGCCCGCGCGCGAGCCTGTGCGCGACGAGCTGGGCCGGGCTTACGCAACCGGCAAGCGCAAGGATGCTGTCGCGCGCGTCTGGCTGAAGCCGGGCTCCGGCAAGGTGCTGATCCGCGATCACAAGGGTGAGTATATCGACTACACCAAGTATTTCGCGCGCCCCGTTCTGCAGATGATCCTGCGCCAGCCGTTTCAGGTGGCTGGTGTCGTCGATCAGTTCGATGTGATGGCGACTGTCAAGGGCGGTGGTCTGTCAGGGCAGGCAGGGGCCGTGAAGCACGGCATCTCCAAAGCGCTGCAGCTTTATGATCCGGCCTTGCGCGGGGCGCTGAAAGCCGCAGGGTTCCTGACCCGCGACAGCCGCGTGGTCGAGCGGAAGAAATACGGCAAGGCGAAAGCCCGCCGCAGCTTCCAGTTCTCCAAGCGCTGATCTGCCAGACCGTACAAAAAACAGCCGCCCGCAACGATGTTGCGGGCGGTTTTTTTCAGCCCTTCTTGGGCGCTTCGGGGGAGGGCAGTGCCTTGGCCTCATCGGGCATCTGTTCCGGAAGCTCGATCGTGAAAGTGCCTTCCCCCGGGTAGATCGTGATGCGCGGCTTTGGTGACAAAGTCGCCAGGATCTCGTTTATCTCGCCCTGCGCCCGCTCAACGGTTTCGCGCTGGGTCTCGCGCTTCATCTCTGGCGCGTTGGCCTTGTTTCCGAACAGGAATTTGAACATCCGCTGGATCCCCTCAGTGATTACGCGTCACTAGCTATCGCAGACCCGCTCTGTCGAAAAGGCATCGCGCCGCAAGGCCGCGACGTTTGCGCCATCACGAAAGCATCAGCAAAAACCGTGGGCGACGCGCATCTCACCTGTCACAATCGCGCGCCGGTTCAGGATCGGGCCCAGATAACGCTGCGCCACAGGATCATTCGCCGCAAGCCCGGCATGGCGAATCAGAAGCGCCGTTATGGCAGCCTCTGCCGCGCGCACCCCGCCATCCACGATCTTGAGCGCAATGCCCAGACGCGCCTCGGGCAGGATCGCGACGAACACGGCTTCTGCCCCGGTCTTAACCGCCGCGCGCCCCTCGAGCGCCCGCATCAGATCAGTGCAGGCGCGGGTCTCGCCTGCGACCAGCTCGGGATGCAGCATCATCGCCCCGCGCAGCGCAACCATGGCCCGCGCGCGTGCACCACCACTCTCCTGCGCAGTGGCAAAGCGCGCCATCGCAAGCCCGAGGGCCGAGAGACGGGTCGCGAAATTCGGGGCCGAGCAGCCATCGATCCCGAAACCCGGCGAGGTCATCTCCGTGATCTCTTCAAACGCCGCGCGCACCTTTTCCTGCACCGGATGGTCAGGCGCGACATATTCCGCATCGCCCCGCAGATGGCGATTGAACATCAGAAACCCGGCATGTTTGCCCGAACAGTTATTGTGCAACTGGCAGGGTTTCCCGCCCTCTAGGATCAGCCGGTTGCGCTCCGGGATGTCCTGCGGTTCCTGACAGCCGCAGCGCAGATCCTGCTCGCCCAGCCCGAGATCCTCGAGCCAGCGCGCGACCCGCGTGACATGAATCCCCCCGCCCTGATGCGAGGCGCAGGCCAGCGCCAGATGCTCCGGCCCGAGACCCTGACCCGCGCCGGACTCCAGCAGCGGTAACGCCTGGATCATCTTGCAGCTCGAGCGCGGATAGATCACCGCCTCGGGCCGCCCCCAGCTTTCGACGATCTCGCCCGTATCGCGCATCACCACCGCATGGCCGCGATGCAGGCTCTCGAGGATCTCCCCGCGCCAGAGCTCAATCAATGGCGCAGCGCCTGTATCTATGCTGTCGGAACTCGGCATTATGTCGCTCATCTTGTTGTGCCTGACCTCCGCTTCCCTCACGCCTGCGCGATTTCGTGTCAAGAGGGCTTTGAATTTCCAGTGGCTTGGCGCTACACACAGGGTCAGGAGAGTGGACGCCGCAAGAGAATGCAAACCCAGCGGCAGAGCAGCTCGCAGATTTTGGAGGCACAGGGCAGATGGTCTTTAAGGGTCGACTCGGGTCAACACTGGCGATTGCCACATTACTATTCGCCGCCGGAGGCGTGCAGCCCGCGCAGGCAGAGGAATCCACCAATCGCGTGGCCGCCGAGACGGATTGGAGCGTGTTTGTCGAGGAAAGCCCCAAGGAATGCTGGGCGGTCTCTGCACCGCGCGAGACTGTCAACACACGTGGCGGCGAGCCAGTGCAGGTGCGGCGTGGGGACATCCTGCTCTTCGCGACCTACCGGCCGGACCGCTCCACGCCCGAGATTTCCTTCACCGGCGGCTATCCCTTCGCGCCCGACTCGACTGTCGATGTGACGATCGGGTCGAACGAGTTCCAGCTTTTCGTTGATGGGCAATGGGCCTGGGCAGGATCGCCGGAAGAGGATGCGCGGCTCTTCGCCGCGATGCGCGCGGGTGCGGAAGCGGTTCTGACCGCGCGATCCTCGCGCGGGACCGACACCAGCGACACCTTCTCGCTCTTCGGCTTCACGGCCGCCACGGAAGAAGCAGAGCGGCAATGCGCTGAATAATCCGCCGCCCTGCGCAGAAATCCCGACCGCCCGGGCTGTAAATGCCGGGCGGTCTTGTTATATGGTTCCGGATGAATTTGCAGAGGCGAGCACAGCGATGGATGCCCCGATCACTCAGGATGTTCTGACCCTTCCGCGCAAAATGCCGGAAGGCGGCAAGCTCAATCTCGTCGGGCTGACGCGCGCCCAACTGGCCGAGGCGCTGATCGCCATGGGCACGCCAGAGCGGCAGGCGAAAATGCGCGTGGGCCAGATCTGGCAATGGATCTATCACTGGGGCGTGCAGGATTTCGACGCCATGACCAATCTGGCCAAGGGCTATCGGGCAGAGCTTGCGGCGCATTTCGAAATAGCGCGGCCCGAGATCGTGTCGCGGCAGGTCTCGGAGGATGGCACGCGCAAATATCTGCTGCGGATTGCAGGCGGGCATGAGGTCGAAGCCGTCTACATACCTGAAGAAAGCCGTGGAACGCTCTGTATTTCCTCACAAGTTGGCTGTTCGCTGACCTGTTCATTCTGCCATACGGGCACGCAGAAGCTGGTCCGCAATCTGACGCCCGCCGAGATTGTGGGCCAAGTGCTGGTCGCGCGCGATGATCTTGGCGAATGGCCCGAACCCGGCGCGCCGAGGAATGAGACGCGGCTGGTGAGCAATGTCGTGCTCATGGGCATGGGTGAGCCGCTCTATAATTTCGAGAATGTGCGCGACGCGATGAAGGTGGTGATGGATGGCGAGGGACTGTCGATCTCGCGCCGCCGGATCACGCTTTCGACCAGCGGGGTCGTGCCCGAAATCGCACGCACGGCGCAAGAGATCGGCTGCCTGCTTGCGGTTTCTTTTCATGCCACCACGGATGAGGTGCGCGACAAGCTGGTGCCGATCAACAAACGATGGAATATCAAGACCTTGCTGGACGCACTTCGCGAGTATCCACGGCTGTCCAATTCCGAGCGCATCACTTTCGAGTATGTGATGCTCAAGGGCGTGAATGACAGCGACGCGGATGCGCGGCGACTGGTGAAACTGATCGCTGGCATCCCCGCCAAGATCAATCTGATCCCGTTCAACGAATGGCCCGGCGCGCCCTATGAGCGCTCGGACTGGGCGCGGATCGAGGCCTTTGCCGATATCGTGCACAAGGCAGGCTATGCCTCGCCCATCCGAACGCCGCGCGGGGAAGATATCATGGCGGCCTGCGGGCAGTTGAAATCCGCAACCGAGCGCGGACGCGCAAGCCGGGCCGAGATCGCCGCGCAGGCAGGGCTGTAGGCCATGCCGGTTGTGCTCCTGGTTGTCGTGGGCGCCCTGGCGGGCGTGCTTGCGACACGGATGATGCGCATGGATACCGACCTTCCGACTGCGATGATCATCGGCATGCTGGGCGCGGTGGTCGGGGGGCTGGGGTTCCGGTTCCTGATGACTTCGGCGTCCTGGATCGGGTCTTTCGTGCTGGCGCTTCTGGGATCGTTGCTGCTGTTATGGGTCTGGCAGAAATATCAGGGGCGGCTATAGCGCAACCGCCGCGCTTGGGCGCGGGCGTTTTATTTGAGTATTTTTGGCAAGATGAAACTGGCAGTTTGCGTCTGGGCGTGGGCCGGTCAGCGCTGCTTAGGTCGACTCTTGTAGACGGGCAGGCACCAGCCGAATTGAAGCGAGCCCGCGCGCAGGGCGAAGGTGGTTATCCCGCAGGCGAGCAGTGTTGCCAGCGGCCCGGCCCCGAGCGCGGCAAGCCCCACGGCCGCCATCGCGCCGGTGAAAGCGGCTGTGGCATAAAGCTCGCCCTTTTTCAGCACCAGCGGCACTTCGTTGCAGACCACATCGCGCATCAACCCGCCGAATGTGCCTGTGGCAATGCCCATGATCACGATGATCGGCGCGCTTTGCTCCATGGCCATCGCCACGCCGACCCCGGCCGGGACCGCGACTGCGAGTGCCAGGGCATCGCACCATTCCAGCACGCGCAGGCGGGATTCCAAGAGATGCGCCGTGAAGAAAACGAGGATCGCGGCGAGGCAGGCCGAGAGAATCATGCCCGGATCGCCAACCCAGAACACCGTGTCGCGATTGAGGATCACATCGCGCAGCGTACCGCCGCCGACCGCGGTCAGGCAGGCGAGGAACAGAAAGCCCACGATATCGAGCTGCGCGCGGCTGGCCGCGAGCGCGCCCGTGAGCGCGAAGATGAACACAGCGGCATAATCCAGACCCTGAATCAGGCTCATGGTGCGGCCTTGAAAGGCGCCATGCCCGCGCGCGCCAGCGCATCCGCGCGCTCATTCTCGGGGTGGCCGGCATGGCCCTTGACCCATTCCCAGCGCACCTGATGGCGCGCCTGGGCTGCATCGAGGCGCTGCCAGAGTTCGGCATTCTTGACTGGTTTGCGATCCGCCGTGCGCCAGCCATTGCGTTTCCATCCGTGGATCCAGCTTGTCACGCCGTTCTTCACATAGGCGCTGTCGGTGACGATGGTGATCTCGCTGGGCTGGCGCAGGGTTTCCAGCGCAGTGATCGCGGCCATCAGTTCCATGCGGTTATTCGTCGTCTCGGGCTCGCCGCCGGAAAGCTCGCGTTCCTTGACGACGTCGCTGCCGCGCGTCGCCTGCAGCAGCACCCCCCAGCCGCCCGGGCCGGGATTGCCGGAACAGGCCCCGTCGGTATAGGCGACAAGTGCGTTCATGCCCGCGCCCCTGTCCCGCGCGCCATGTCGATGCGCGAAAACCTCCGGCACGGTCGCGGCAAAGTGCGCCGGATCATAATGCTGATCGGGTGTATGGAATAGAGGATCATCGCGCGGGCTCCGGTCTGCGTCGCGCCTCTCTCTAGCCCAAGGCCAGCCCCAGCGCCAGACAGAGCACGACCCCGGCGGTCAGGATCAGGCGCAATTGCATCCACCAGTCTGGCGCAAGCCGCAGGCGGCTGAAATGCCAGTCGATCAGCAGCAGCCCGAGAAAGCCCGTGATCAGTGCGTTGAGCGCGAAAACGGCCCCGCCGCCCACGAAGAAGAAGGCCCAGAGTGCCGGGACCACCGAGAGCGCGTAGCCCGACCATTGCGCCTCGGCGCCGCGCGCGGCAAAGCCCCAGAGCACGCCCGACATGAAGCACAGGATCACCGTGCCATAGGCGATCAGCACGAACGGCCCGATGAAACGCGGCCCGATCAGGTCAAGCGTGAACTGTGCGAGTGCGGGCGACAGGAGCGTGGCAACGCCCCAGACGAATGGCAGCAGCCCCGCAAGCCCGAGCGTCAGCGCGGGGCGCGGGATCATGCGGTCTCCCGCAAGACGCGCGGCACCTTGAATTCCACGCGTTCCTTGGCGGTCTCGACCAACTCCACGGTCACGTCATGGCGTGCGCGGAACGCGTCGATCACCTCATTGACCAGCTCTTCGGGGGCCGATGCGCCTGCGGTTATGCCGATATGGCGCACGCCGTCCAGCGCGCGCCAGTCGATATCCGTGCTGCGCTGGACAAGCTGGGCATAATTGCACCCCTTCGCGCGCCCGACTTCGACCAGGCGCTGCGAATTCGAGGAGTTGGGTGCGCCGATCACCAGCAGCGCCTCGACCTTGGGCGCAATGGCCTTCACCGCTTCCTGCCGGTTGGTGGTGGCATAGCAGATATCTTCCTTGTGCGGCCCCACGATCGCCGGGAAACGCGCCTTGAGCGCGGCCACGATCTCGGCAGTGTCATCGACCGACAGCGTGGTCTGGGTGATGAAGGCCAGCCTTTCGGGGTCGCGCACCTCCAGCGTCGCCACATCCTCGGGGGTTTCGACCAGCAAAACTTCCCCGCGGGGAAGCTGGCCCATCGTACCGACGGTCTCGGGGTGGCCGGCATGGCCGATCATGACCATCTGCAAGCCATTGGCGTTATGGCGCTCGGCCTCGATATGCACCTTGCTGACCAGCGGGCAGGTGGCATCGACATAGAGCATCTGCCGCGCCTCGGCCTCGGCCGGAACGGATTTCGGCACGCCATGTGCCGAAAAGATCACCGGGCGGTCGGGCGGGCAATCGTCGAGTTCCTCGACAAAGACCGCGCCTTTCGCGCGCAGACCGTCCACGACATATTTGTTATGGACGATCTCATGGCGCACATAGACCGGCGCGCCCCATTTCTCGAGCGCCATCTCGACGATCTTGATGGCGCGATCAACCCCGGCGCAGAAGCCGCGCGGGGCAGCGAGATAGAGCGTGAGCGGCGGCTTTGCGGACATGGGCAACCCTTCAGTCTGACTACTTCAGACCTAACCTTTGCAGCCGGATGCGTCCAGCCATTTGGCGCGCAAGCTCAGCCAATACGGTAGTTGGGGCTTTCGCGGGTAATCTGGACATCGTGCACATGGCTTTCGCGCAGTCCCGAATTGGTGATGCGCACAAACGCACAATTTTCGCGCATCTCGGCGACCGAGGCGTTGCCCGTGTATCCCATGGCCGCGCGCAGGCCGCCGACAAGCTGGTGGATCACTGTGCCCGCAGAGCCCTTGTAGGGCACTTGCCCCTCGATCCCTTCGGGCACGAGCTTGTCGGAGGCGGCATCCTTCTGGAAATACCGATCCGCCGAGCCCCGCGCCATTGCCCCGAGCGAACCCATCCCGCGATAGCTCTTGTAGCTGCGGCCCTGATAGAGGATCACCTCGCCCGGCGCCTCATCCGTGCCCGCGATGGCGCTGCCCACCATCGCGCAGGAGGCCCCCGCCGCGATGGCCTTGGCGAAATCGCCCGACATCTTGATGCCGCCATCGGCGATGACCGGCGTGTCGCCTGCCGCGCCTGCGCAATCGCGGATGGCGGTCAGTTGCGGCATGCCCACACCTGCGACAACCCGCGTGGTGCAGATCGAGCCCGGCCCGATGCCGACCTTGACCGCATCAGCGCCCGCATCGATCAGCGCGCGGGTGGCATCGGCGGTGGCCACATTGCCTGCGACCACCTGCACGGCATTCGATTGCGCCTTGATCCGTTCGACGGCCTTGGCAACGCCCTCGGAGTGGCCATGCGCGGTGTCGATCACCACCAGATCGACGCCTGCATCCACCAGCGCCATGGAGCGCTCATACCCGGCATCGCCCACAGTGCTCGCGGCGGCCACGCGCAACCGTCCCAACTCATCCTTGCAGGCGGTGGGGTTCAGCACCGCGCGGTCGATGTCGCGCAGGGTCAGCAGCCCGGTCAGGCGGCCCTCGGCATCGGTGACCAGCAATTTCTCGATCCGCCGCGCTTGCATCAGCGAGCGCGCCTCATCGCGATCAGCCGGTTCGCGCAGGATGGCGAGGTTGTCGGAGGTCATCATCACCTTCACGGGAGTCGCATCGTCGTTGGCAAAGCGCATGTCGCGATTGGTCACGATGCCCAGAACACGACCCTTTTCATCGACCACCGGGAACCCGGTCACGTTGTAGCGCGCCTGCAATTCCTTCGCATCGCGCAGGGTCTGGTTCGGCGTCAGGGTGATGGGGTTGAAGACGATGCCCGATTCAAAGCGTTTGACGCGACGGACCTCGCGCGCCTGTTCCTCCGGCTCGAGATTGCGATGGATCACCCCGATCCCGCCTGCCTGCGCCATGGCAATCGCCATGCGCGCTTCGGTCACTGTGTCCATGGCCGAGGACAGGAGCGGGATGTTCATCCGGATCGTTTTGGTGACGAAGGTCGATGTGTCGGCCTGATTGGGCAACACGCTCGATGCTGCGGGGACCAAGAGCACATCATCAAAGGTCAGCGCCTCGCGAATCTCCATGACCGGACTCCTTTGGGGTGGATCGCTTGGCAAGTTCCTTTTTCATGTCTGCGCTGAAATGAAAACCCCTCAAAGCCCGTATGCGGCGGCTCAGGCGCGTGGCGCGATCCGGGCCGCGCGGGCAAGAAGCTCCGCCCCGGCGTCGCAGAGATGGCGGTGCAGATCCTCGAACCAGACCCCGCCCTCGCTGGTCTCACGCCGCACGAGCGCCAGCCCGCGCGAGGGCTCGGGCTGCTGAAAGCGGCGCAGATGCATGTCGGGCGCGGCGGCGGTCTCAGCGGGCAGGGCGATTTCGGGCAGGAAGGTCAGCCCGAAGCCCTCTGCGACCAGCCCGCAAAGCGTGGCGAGCGAGGAGGCGCCGAGATCGAGCCGGGTCTGGCGGCGGTCAAGCTGGCAGAATTCGAGCGCCTGATCGGCAAGGCAATGTCCCTCATCGAGCAGCAGCAGATGATCGGGGCGCAGGGCGACCGGGCGCAGGGTCTCGGAGCCTGCGCCGAGGTTTTCCAGCCGCGCCTTGGAGCCTGCCAGCAGGAAATGATCGCGAAAGAGCGGCAGCACATGCAGATCCGGGGCCTGCGGCGGATCAGCGAGCACCACTGCATCGAGCCTGCCATCGCGCAGCGCCAGCAGCAGATCGG
>PWZT01000092.1 GCA_003567315.1 Paracoccaceae bacterium | reverse complement strand
TCGTTCCGTTGTGCGGATTTGCGGGGCGAAAGAAGGGCGCGGGCTTTCCTCTGAGGTCCGCGCCCTTCGCTTTTCAAGCGCCGTTTCATTGGGGGATCGGATGGGGGATCGCGGTTTTCTGGGAGGGCTGATTTCTCAAGCGGTGCAGGGCTTTATGGGAAAAGTGCTGGTAGCGGAGGAGGGACTTGAACCCCCGACACGCGGATTATGATTCCGCTGCTCTAACCAACTGAGCTACTCCGCCATCGCCACGCCCTTTAGTCTAGCCGGTAAAATGCGTCAAGACGTGATCGCTTCCCAGAGGCGATAAACAAGCAGCCAGACAGTCGATGACCCGGACATTGTGTGCGTTTTCGTAGCGACAGTGGGCTTCTCGAGCCACCGTCTTCATTTTCAGGGTCTGATCGATTGCATTTGCGCCTACGCCTTGATCGATCTCTGCCATCATCGAGCCCAACGAAAACGGCGGTCCGATGTGAACAGGCAAGGCAGTGTCCCAGCGGGTGGTGTAAGAGGCCGCGCGCGGTTCGAGCCCTTTGCCAGGACCCCGACTCCACAATGGGCGGCGCGGGATCACTGGAACGCGGGTGCCTGTTCGCGCGACCGTGACGCCCCTTAGAAACCGCCGTGCTTGAGCGCGCTCCACACGTTCAAGCGCAACGGTCAACCGCGTGGCCTGAAATACCCGCAGCGAGGCGTCGGCCCCCTCATGCCCCGAGAGTTTGCCGCAGTTTGACATCTGGTGCTCACGCCGCTGTCCGGGGGCGATATCCGTCAATCCTGGCGCGACTGTTGCTGTTGCATTTGCATGATCTACATTCCACCATATTGCATGTGCAGCAAAGAGGAGAGCCGCCATGTCGCGACGGATCATGTCCCGACGTCACCTGATCGGAATGGGTCTTGGAGGGCTCGGAGCGTGGAGCCTTGGGTTCGGACCACGAACCGCGCTGGCACAAACCGATGTGGCGCTGCAGCTTTCATGGCTGCATTCAGTGCAGTTTGCGGGGAGCTATATCGCCGATGAGCGCGGCTTCTGGGCCGATCGCGGGCTCAATGTCCGGCTTGACAGCGGTGGACCGAATGCGCCAGTCGAACCACCTGTCGTATCCGGCACGGCGCTTGTTGGCATTTCGGCCGCTGATTACACTGCTTCTGCCGTGCAGGAAGGCGCGCCCTTCAGGATCATCGCCGTGGCCATGCAGAACAACCCCTTCGCCATCACCTCGCTGCCCGACAACCCGGTGAACCACCCCGCTGATCTCGAAGGCAAGCGCATCGGCATGGCCACGGCCAACACCCCTGTCCTGCGGACGCTGGCCACACTGAACGATGTGGATTTCGACGCGATCACCATCGTGCCAACCCAGTATGACGCCGCCCCGCTGATTGCAGGCGAGGTCGACTGTCTCCTGACATGGTCCACCGATATTCCAGTGTCCATGTTCGTGCGCGGGATCGACCCGACTGTCATGCTGATGGCCGATTTCGGCTACACGCTGCATTCGCAGACCTATATCGCCACCGACGACTCGCTGGCCAACCGCCGCGACGATCTGGTCGCGCTGATCGCAGGCGAGGTGCAGGGCTGGGAGGAATACCGCCGCGACCTCGAAGCGGCAGCTGATCTGACATTGGCGCGCTTCCCCGATGCCGGGCTCGACCGCGAGACCCAGCTTGAGCAGGCGCGGCGCCAGGTGCCGCTGATGTTTTCCGACCTGACCGACGAAAACGGCTTTGGCTGGTGGACGGACGAAACCGTGGCCCAGAACATCGAGACGCTGGAGCTGTTGGGCATGCCGGTCAGCGCCGATCTGTGGGACCGCTCGATCCTGGAAGAGGTGCATGGCTGAAAAATCTGCCAAGCGCGGTCCTGCCATCACCTGCACCGGGCTGGCCAAGACATTTGGCGCTGGCCCGGCCGCAGTGGCGGCTGTCGCGCCGCTTGATCTGACCTTCGCCGCAGGCGAGATGACGGCCCTGGTTGGCCCTTCGGGCTGCGGCAAATCCACAGTGCTGCGCATGGTTGCGGGGCTCGAGGCGCCAAGCGCCGGAGAGATCACGCTGGAGGGTGCTGCCCCGTCGCGATTGCAAGCGGCGGGTGAACTGGCGATGGCGTTTCAGGACGCCTCGCTTCTGCCCTGGCGGACGGTGCGCGGCAATGTCGCGCTGGCGCTGAAGCTTGCGCGCAAGCCAGTGGATATCGCAGCCGTGGATGCGATGATCGCGCGTGTGGGGCTCGCAGGTTTCGAGGGCGCGCGTCCGGCGGAGCTTTCGGGCGGGATGCGCCAGCGCGCGGCCATCGCGCGCTGTCTGGTGACCCAACCGCGCGTATTGCTGCTGGACGAACCCTTCGGCGCGGTTGACGAATTGACGCGCGCGCGGCTCAATACCGATCTGCCTGCGTTGTGGCGGGCGCAGGGCACCACCTCGCTGCTGGTCACCCATTCGGTCCGCGAGGCCGTGGCGCTGGCCGACCGCATCATCGTTTTCTCCTCGCGCCCGGCGCAGATTGTGGCCGATCTGCGCGTGCCCGAAGCGCTCTCGCCCGACACGCCAGAGGGGCGCGCCTTGATGGATCAGGTCACCGAGGCGCTCTCGCAGGGCTGGGAGGATGTCCCGGCCTCGGACCGCCACGCAGCGCAGTAAGGGGAAGCTCTTGGCCGACACGATGAGCCTCGCACCGCGCTTGCCGCGCCTGTCGCGCGAAGGGGCACAGGCGCTGATCGGCGCGCTGGCAGCGGTGGTGCTGTGGGAACTGGCCGCGCGTTGGTTGGCTGGCAGCTATCTGCTGGCCGGCCCTGTCGATGTGATCCGCTATCTGCAGGCCAATAGCGGGTTGATGGGCCGCGCGCTGGCGATCACGCTCGAAAACGCGGCATGGGGGTTTCTGGCCGGGAATTTGGCGGCGGTCTTGTTGGCACTGGTCGTGGCGTTGGCCCCGCGCAGCCAGCCAGTGGTGGCGGCGTTCGCGCTGGTCGTGTTCTGCCTGCCGCTGGTGGCGACCGGTCCGATCCTGCGCGTGCTCTATGGCCCCGGGCCGGGACCGCAGATCACGCTGGCAGCGCTCGCGGTCTATTACACCACTTTCATCCCGCTGATGGTCGGCCTGCGTGCGGCGCCTGCAAGCTGGTTCGACCTGATGCGCGTCTATGGGCGCGGCGCCTGGACGGCCTTCGTGCAGGTGCGGCTGATGGCGGCGCTGCCCTATCTGCTGGCAGGCTTGCAGATCGCGGCTCCGGCGGCGTTTCTGGGAGCCATGGTGGGCGAGTTCACAGGCGCCGAGCGCGGCATGGGCGTTCTGGCGCTGCGCGCGATGCGGTCTTTGGATGTGGAGGCGACATGGGCGCTGGCAACAGTCGCCGCCGCAGTGGCGATACTGGCCTATGGCGCGCTCGGCTGGCTGGCGCGCAAGCTCACATCCGCCCGCCCCGAAGTGTTGCTGGCCCCTCCCCCAGCGACAGCCGTGACAGGGCGCGCGGGCCGGGCGCTGCGCAGTGCAGGCCTCGCGGCGCTCACCATCATGCTGATGCTGGCACTCTGGTGGGGGCTGATGGAGGCCTTCGGGCTCAATCGCTTCTTTGCCAAGCGCCCGGATGATATCTGGACCTTCCTCGTCACCGCGCCCAACGCGGCCGACAATCGCGCGATCCTGTGGGAGGCGAGCGCGCAGACGCTGAGCTATGTGCTGCCGGGCTATGTCGCAGGGTTGGGGCTCGGCGCCTTGTTGGCCATGGCGCTGGTGCTCGCGCCCGGAATTGCAGGCGCAGTGCTGCCCGTCGCCGTGGCGCTGCGCTCGGTCCCTATCGTCACCACTGCCCCGCTGATCGTTCTGGCGCTGGGGCGTGGGGCGGCGGGGACCATTACCATCGTGGCGGTAATGATCTTCTTCCCTGCGCTGGTCGCCTGTCTGCAAGGCTTGAGGCAGGCGCCGGGGCAGGTTCTGGACGTGATGGCGACCTATGGCGCGGGTCGGATGACACGGCTGATCCATGCCCGCCTGCCCGCCATGCTGCCGGCCTTCTTCGCTGCCGCGCGCATGTCGGTCCCGGCGGCCGTGCTGGCAGTGACCGTGGCGGAATGGCTCGCCACAGGGACGGGGCTGGGCAACCTCATGGCGCTGACAGCCTCGACCTCGAACTACAACCTGCTGTGGTCGGCGGTGGTACTGGTGGCGCTGGGGTCGGCGGCGGGCTATGCGCTGGCAGGCGCAGTGGAGCGCCGCGTGCTGGCCCGCGTGGCCCCGGAGCAGTTGCAATGACCCAGGCCGCCTTTGCCATCCCTGGCGATCTGAACACCCGAACTGGCGGCTATATCTATGAGCGCCGGATGCTGGAGACGCTGAACGAGATCGGCCAGCCGACAGCGCATGTGGCCCTGATGACCTCATGGCCCCACCCCAGCGCGCAGGCCGAGGCAGAACTGGCCGTGAAGCTCCGCGCGCTGGCGCCCGGGACGCCGTTGATCCTTGACGGGCTGGTGTTCGGCTCCATGGACACCGCGCTTCTGGCGTCTCTCGACCTGCCGGTGGTGGCCATGCTGCACCACCCGCTGGGGCTGGAGGCCGGGCTGCCGCCCGAGGTCGCCCGCGCGCTCATCGCGCGTGAGACCGCCAATCTGCGCCACGCGGATCATGTCGTGGTCCCCAGCCCGCATACAAAGGCGATCCTGATCGAGCAATTCGGCGTGGCCGAGCGCGATATCTCCATCGCGCTTCCGGGCTTCGAACGCCCTGCCCCCTCCACCGCCCCGGTCGCCAAGGCCGACCCGCCACTGATCCTGTCCGTCGGCATCATCTGCGAGCGCAAGGGCCATGACGTGCTGCTCGCCGCGCTGGACCGGCTGCGCGACCGGCGCTGGCAGGCGAAGATCGTCGGGCTGACCCATGACAAGGACGTGGAGGCCGCGCTGCGCCGCCAGCGCGCGGACCTGGGGTTCGAGGATCGGGTGGCGTTCACCGGCGTGATCCCGGCCGAGGCGCTGGACCGGCTCTGGCGGCAGGCGCATCTCTTCGCGCTGGCCACCCGCTATGAAGGCTACGGCATGGTGCTCTCCGAGGCGATGCTCTACGGCCTGCCCGTGGTCAGCTGCGCCGTGGGCGCCGTGCCCGACACGCTGCCCGAGGGCGCGGGGCTGCTCACGCCGCCAGATGATCCGGGTGCCTTCGCTGCCGCGCTTGCACAGCTTCTGGACGATGCCGAAACCCATGCCGCCATGACCGCATGCGCACAGACCGCAGGCGCGGCGCTGCCCGAATGGCGCGATGCAGCGCGCGTAATGGCCACCGCGCTGATGCGGGTCAGGACACAGCACCAGATGCGCGGCTGACGACACAATCCGACCCGTAACGCAGGGGCAAAAACTTCAATGCCCTTGCCGCAGGCAAGGGCAGCGCCCTCGGGGCGTGCAAGGGCGGGTGGGTGGGCACGGCCCGAGGGCGCTTCTCACCACATGCATGCCATGCGCACCGCAAGATCAGCCGAAAACACATCCCACGGCGCTGCGCCTTCCCCTTGTGCAAGCGGCGCGTCGGCTCTCACGCAAGTGGTCCGCCAGCCTTCTTCCATGCGCTGACGCCACCGGCGAGGTTCACCACGGGCGTGAGCCCCATCTCCAGCGCCACGCGCGCGGCCAAGGCCGACCGCCCGCCCGAGGCGCAGTAGAACACAAAAGTCTTGTCCTCGCGAAATTCCGGCTTGTGGGCTGGGCATTCGGGGTCGATGTGAAACTCCATCATGCCGCGCGACGAGGCGACCGCGCCCGGAATCGTCCCGGTATTCGCCTGTTCGCCGCCATCGCGCAGATCGACAAAGATGTGATCGGGCGAGCCCACCAGCGCCAGCGCCTCCTCCGCGCTGATGGCAGGAACGGCCTCCATCGCTTCCTTGACGATTTCCTTGGAACTCTTGGTGATGGTCTGGGGCATGGTGGCCGTCCGGTGTCAGAGGGTGGTGTTTCGGGCTTTCAACTCAATGCGCCGCTCAGATAGCGAGATCAAGGCGCGGTTTCCAGAAGGGCCGGAACAGCTCGATCTTGGGGCAGCGGTCCATGACCACTTTCAGCCCCGCCTCCTCGGCGAGCTTCGCCGCGCGATCGTCATAGACTCCGATCTGCCCCCAGAGCACCTTGGCACCGATGGCGATGGCCTGCTCGGTGATGCCGTAAAGCTCTTCTTTCGGGCGGAACACCTCGACCATGTCCACGGGGCGCTCGATTTCGGCCAGCGAGCGGTAGACCGGAATGCCCCGTATCTCGGTCACCTTCGGGTTGGGGTTCACCGGGATCATGTCATAGCCGGTCTCGTGCAGCACCCGCAGCACGCCGTAGCTGAACTTGGTCTGGTCATTGCTGGCGCCCACCATGGCGATGGTTTTGACCGAACGCAGGATCTCCGACAGATATTCCTGCGAATACTCGTAGCGATGATTGATGTCGGCTTCGGGCATCTACGCCTCCTTGGGCTTGGCGATATCCGCCTTCAGCTCATGCGGCTGAAGCGGGTCGAGAAACGGGTTGCGATACAATTTGTCATGGCTTTCGACGCCGATCTCCAGCGTGCAGTCGGTCACCGGCCGCGCAACGCAGAGGATGACATAGCCCGCACTGATCTGGCGGTTGTTGAGCGCCACCTGCCGGCGCTGGTTGACCTCGCCCTCGGTCAGCTTGGCCGCGCAGGTGATGCAGCCGCCATATTTACAGCCATAGGGCAGATCGACCCCCTGCTCGCGCAAGCTGTCGAGTAGCGGCCGGCGGGCATCGACCTGATAGGTCGCGCCGCCGCGATTGGCGATGGTGATGATCCTGGTCTCGGTCACAGCCAGATATCGCTCGTGCAGTCGCCACCGGGGTAGCGGGTTTCGTGGCAGCGGCTGGGACCATTGGGTTCCTTGCCGAAATCGACGATGAAATCCGGGTTGATCTTCATGCCGCCATTCTCGACATCGCAATCGATCATCACCATGACCCCGCCCTGGGTGCGGATCTCGGGGTAGAACTGGTTGTCCCAGGTGCTGAAGAGCGAGGTGGTGACGTAGAGCCGCCGCCCATCGAGCGAGAGCTGGAACATCTGCGGCCCGCCCGCAACCTTGACGCCGTTGACCTCGGGCGCCTTGCCCAGAAGCCCACCCATCCAGACCTGCCCGGTCAGTTTCGGGTTGTGCGGGTCGGTGATGTCATACTGGCGCATGTCGCCATGCAGCCAGTTGTTGAGATAGAGATACTTGTCATCCATCGACACCAGAATCGCCGACATGACGCCGGGCACCGGGATCGGCCATTCGGGATGCGGCTCGTTGGCCACGTCGATGACCTTTTCCCACTCCCACTTGCCGGACCCGTTTTTCCAGAAATGGATCACATTGGTCGAGAGTGCTGCACCGCAGAAGCCATGCGTGCTGTCAGGGTCGTGCAGGAACTTGACCTCAAGCGGGATCAGCCCGTCCTCGCCCAGATACATCGTCTCGACCGGGACGCGCTTCTCGAAATCCCAGACATGCAGGCGGCGGCCGTATTTCAGATGCCCCACCTCCTCCAGATCAAACCCGGGCATGAAAGTGTTGGGCGCCGCCCATTCCGAGCTGATCATCACATTGTGGCGCGGCTGATACCAGAAATCATAGCCGAAGGGGATGTCGCCCATCGAGTTTTCCCATCGCCCGACGATCTCGAAATCCTTGTTGAGATGCAGATAGCCGCCCGGCGCGTCGCCATTGGCATCCCCCAGAAAGGAGATGATGATCTCGGAGCCCAGACAATGCACAGTGTGCGGCCCGCTGAGATTGGTCTTGGACTTGATCTCGGCCCCGTCGATGACCTTGTGCAGGCGCGGCGCGCGCGGGTCGGTCGCGGTGTCGACCACATGGATGTTGTTCGAGCGCACCCCCGGCACCAGCAGATATTTGCGCGCCATCGAGGAATCGTCGTGGCAGGAGGAGCAGGCGTTCCAGCCCATATGATGCAGCTCATCCCCGATCCCCGGCATTTCCAGCCGATGAATGACCTGCGAATAGGTCGGGCTCTCGGGGTCGGCATCGACTGTCGCAAGATAATCCGGCTTCTGGATACCGGTGCCGGTGTAGATCGCGATCGTATAGAGCAATTTCTCGCGCGGGGCCTTTATGGCCTCGGCGGGGCTCGCATAGCCCGGCCCGCAGCATGCACCATCCATCATCGCCATCCTCCCTTGCCATCATGACGTTTTTCTCATAATACAAGACAGAAATTCTCACAAGGTAAAAATATGTATCTCGAGCGTGTGGTTTGGATTCTTGAAATCGTCGGCCAGAAGGGTGAGGCGACAGTGGCCGAGATCTGCACTCATGCGGATCTGCCCAAGCCCACGGCCTACCGGCTGGTGCAGGATCTGGTGAATGTGGGGCTTCTGGAGCCCGTCGCGCGCGGGCGGTTCGCACCCGGACTGCGGCTGAAGCAGATGACGCAGGGCGATCACTCGGATCAGGCACTTCTGGAACGCATCGCGCCGGTGCTCAAAGCGGCCGCCACTGATATCGGTGTCGCGTTCTTCCTGTCGCGGCTGCGCGGGAAGTCCGTGGAAATCACCCATGTCGAAACGCCGGACACAGGTGTTTCCTATCTCCATCCGGGCCTTGGCAAACGCCCGTTGCATGCCTGTTCCTGCTCGAAAGCCGTGGCCGCCTTTTCGCCGGGCCTGTTGCTGACTGAAGAGATGGAAGGCCGACTGCGCGCCTATACCGAATTCACCCTGACCGATGCGACTGACCTGCACGCCGAGTTCGAAACCATCCGTCAGCGCGGGTTCGCCGAATGCGTGGAAGAGATCGAACGCGGCATGTGCTCTGTTGCGGCACCGCTCGCGTCCAGCGGGCCGGGGGCCTTGATGTCCATCGGAGCGGCCGGCTCCACCCGGGTCTTCACACCTGCTTTCCGCGAGAAGATCGGACCCAGGATCATCAGACTCGCAGGCGAAATCGCGGCAAGCCTTGGATGGGCGGATGCGCAGAAATCTGCGGCATATACCGCCTCGGACAAGCCCTCGGCGGCCGTTCGGTAACAAGCGTTTGCTGGCGGATATGGCAGCCCGTAGGGG
>PWZT01000063.1 GCA_003567315.1 Paracoccaceae bacterium | reverse complement strand
GCGCGTGGCAAAGCCGGGAAGGTCATCGCCATCGCTGTCGCCCGAAAAATACTCACCGTCGCAAATGCTGTCCTAAGGGACAAAACACCCTTCAATGCGCAAATCTGACAACACAGTTGCCACCCGCTGGTTCCCGCGCGCTTTGGCCTTCCCGCAATTGTTGTGGCGCGTATTTGCAGCAAGATGAAGCGCGCAGACTTGGCTTTGTGGCGCTTTTGTTGCATGGGGCGCGGATGAAATTCCGCTTCGACATATCGGCGCGCGACGCGCGCGCGCGCACTGGCGTGATCTCGACCCCGCGCGGCGAGATCCGCACGCCCGCATTCATGCCGGTCGGCACAGCCGCGACCGTCAAGGCGATGCTTCCCGAGTCCGTACGCGCGACCGGGGCGGATATCGTTTTGGGCAACACCTATCATCTTATGCTGCGCCCCACCGCCGAGCGTATCGCAGCGCTTGGGGGTTTGCATCGGTTCATGAATTGGGACCGGCCGATCCTGACGGATTCGGGCGGGTTTCAGGTGATGTCGCTGGCCTCACTGCGAAAATTGACTGAGGAAGGCGTACGGTTTGCAAGCCATATCGACGGTTCACGGCATCTGCTGACGCCCGAGCGGTCGATGGAGATCCAGAAACTTCTCGGCTCTGATATCGTGATGTGTTTCGACGAATGCCCGGCGCTGCCTGCGGATCGGGCCACAATCGCGGCCTCGATGGAGCTGTCGATGCGCTGGGCGCAGCGCTCGCGGGATGCCTTTGGCGACCGCCCCGGGCATGCGCTTTTCGGCATTCAGCAGGGCGGGTTGGAGCCTGATTTGCGCGCAGCTTCGGCCGAGAAGTTGCGTGCGATTGGTTTTGATGGTTATGCCATTGGCGGGCTGGCGGTTGGTGAAGGGCAGGCGGCGATGCTGGGGGGGCTGGACTATGCGCCCGGACAATTGCCCGAGGACAAGCCGCGCTATCTGATGGGTGTCGGCAAGCCTGATGACATCGTCGGCGCCGTGGCGCGCGGAGTGGATATGTTCGACTGCGTGCTGCCCTCGCGCTCGGGACGAACCGGCCAGGGCTGGACCGCACGCGGGCCCGTGAACCTGCGCAATGCGCGCCACCGCGACGATCCGCGCCCGCTGGAGGAAGAGTGCCCTTGCCCTGCCTGCCGCAATTACAGCCGCGCCTACCTGCATCATGTGATCAAGAGCGATGAGATCATCGGCTCAATGCTGCTGACATGGCATAATCTGACCTATTATCAGCGTCTTATGGAGGGCCTGCGCACAGCTATTGCACAGGCGAAGCTTGATGCGCATATTGCCGCGTTCCATGCAATGCGCGCGATAGGCGATATCGAGCCGCTCTAGCAACAGGGAGACCAGAATGGCCCAGGACATGCTCTCGACCGTGGTGAAGCCGATCCATCGCGAAGGCTACAAGTTCATCGGGATTTTTGCGGCAGTCAGCGTGCTGTTGTTTCTGCTCTGGCAGCCCTTGGGTTGGATCGGGTTTGCTCTGACGGTCTGGTGTTACTACTTCTTCCGCGACCCCGAACGCCAGACCCCGATCCGCGAGGGCCTGCTGGTCAGCCCCGCCGATGGCGTAATCTCGCTGATCGAGCCTGCCGTGCCGCCGGCGGAGCTGGAGATGGGCGACGCACCGCTTATGCGCGTGTCAGTCTTCATGAATGTGTTCAACTGCCATGTGAATCGCGCGCCCATTGGCGGGCGGATCGCCAAAATCGCCTATCGGCCGGGGAAGTTTCTCAACGCCTCGCTTGACAAGGCCAGCGCGGATAACGAGCGCAATTCCATGGTGATCGAGCTGGCCGATGGGCGAAAGATCGCTGTTGTGCAGATCGCCGGGCTGGTGGCGCGGCGCATTCTTTGCGAGGTTTCGGAAGATCAGGTGCTGGGCACCGGAGAAAGGTTCGGGATGATCAGATTCGGAAGCCGCGTGGATGTGTATCTGCCCGAGGGTGTCGCGCCCATGGTGGCCCTGGGGCAGACCATGATTTCGGCCGAAACCGTAATCGCGGATCTGGAAAGCACGGAGCCTCGCCGCTACGCCGAGGCGCGCTGAGATGCGGCGCGAACGCCTCTCGCTGATGCAGCTCGTGCCCAATATGGTCACGATCATCGGCATGTGCGCGGGGCTGACCTCGATCCGTTTCACCTTTGACGGACGTTTTGAACTGGCGGCGGCCTTGATCATCTTTGCCGCTGTCATGGATGCATTTGACGGGCTGATCGCGCGCAAGCTCAACGCGACAAGTTCTTTTGGTGCGGAGCTGGACAGCTTCGCGGATTTCGTGAGCTTCGGGGTGGCACCGGGGATCCTGGTGTTCGTCTATGCGCTGGCCAGCCCGATCGCGGGGATAGGCTGGGTCTTCGTGCTGGTCTTTTCGGTCTGTGCCTGCCTGCGCCTGGCGCGGTTCAACATCTCGCGCGCAACGCCGGGCAGCGGCTCGCAGCGGTATTTCGTGGGCGTGCCGGCGCCGGCGGGGGCCATGCTGGGGCTGATGCCGGTGTTCCTCGGACTTGCCGAGCTTGTGGAGCCCTCGCGCGCCCCGTTCGTCGTCTCCGTATACATGGGCGCTGTAGGGCTCCTGATGGTCTCGCGCCTGCCCACGCCCTCGATCAAGATGGTGCGGATCGCGCGCGATAATGCGATGTGGGTGCTCCTCGGGTTGACAGTCTTTGCCGGACTCCTGTTGTTGCGGACATGGGCGACACTGGTGGCGGGAAACCTCATATATCTTGGTCTTCTGGTGTGGGTGGCGGCGCGTCGCAAACGCGGCCGGGCGCCGGAGTGAATTTTGCCAGATGCCGGGTTTTTGTGCCGCTTTGTGCTTGACGCGCCTGGTCACAACCCCTATTCCACGCTCACAACGCGGTTGTAGCTCAGTTGGTTAGAGTACCGGCCTGTCACGCCGGGGGTCGCGGGTTCGAGCCCCGTCAACCGCGCCATCGCAAAAACCCCTGCCCATCGGCGGGGGTTTTGTGTTTCCGGGCTTTCAGTCAACAGGGTACACCTACCGGCCTTGCAAGGATGTGTGACCGAAAAACCATCAAGTGCCCTTGCTTGAGTTTCGGTCACCGTCTGGCCAGCGATTTGTATTGCAGAATCTGCCCTGCCTGACTAACCAGAAAAGGCTTTGGTCCGAATGTGGATGCATTCGGTAATAGGGAACGCGGTGCGCGGCTTGATCGCCGCAATTCCGCGACTGCCCCCGCAACTGTAGGTGGCGAGCGATGTCGGCATATGCCACTGTGACGCGATGTCATGGGAAGGCCCGACAGAGCTGTGACCCGCGAGTCAGGAGACCTGCCAGAGTGTTCACCCTATCCCGGCGCGGGTGGCGCTGCGGGTAACGGTCTGGGCCGTAGCGGTGACATCCTTCGCCGTCTGCGGTGCGCGATTGCACTTGCAAGACATTTCGACAACTGGGCCAGATCGGCCTGAAAAGGGTGTTGCAGATGCAAGACACGATCCTGAGGCTATGCGCCTCCACCGCGCTTATCAGCGTTCTCTCCATGCCAGCCGTCGCGCAAGAGATCATCAACCTCGAAGAAATCACCTTCTCCGCCAATCTGAGCCCAACCGAAATCGCGCGCTCGGGCGCATCGGTAAGCGTCGTCACGCGCGAGGATCTCGAAGCTGACGGTACGATCCAGGTCGTTGATTACCTGTCGCAACTCCCCGGTGTGAGCGTGACGCAAAATGGCGGCATTGGCGGTGCGGCAAGCCTGCGCATTCGCGGGGCCGGGCCGGAATACGTGGCGGTCTATATTGATGGTATCCGTGTGGATGACCCGTCAGCGCCGCAGACCGCGTTCGATTTCGGCAGGTTGACCACGGCCGATATTGGCCGGATCGAGGTCCTGCGTGGCTCGCAATCGGCGCTTTATGGTGGCTCTGCCGTGGGCGGGGTGGTGAATATCACGACGCTCGGGGCCGAGCAGGATGGTTTCAGCCAGAGCCTGCAGGTCGAAGCGGGCAGCTACCGCACCTACCTGGCGCGCTACGGCATTGCGTTTCGTGATGATCGGTTCGAAGCGGCGGTGAATATCAGCCACATGCGCACGCGGGGCTTTTCGGCGCATGAACCCTTTCCCGGCGCGCCGGGGCTGGAGCCTGATGGTCATCAGAGCAGCCGCCTGAGCGCCTCGGGGCGGTATCAGGTGACAGATGCATTTGCTCTTGGCTTGTCAGGTTTTTATCAGACCAGCCGCTCCGAATTCGATGATTTCGGGGCCGATGCCGACAATCTTATCACGCGGCGTGAATATGGCGCGCGTGTCTTCGGCGAATATGCCATCGGTACCTCCACGCATGAGCTGAGCGCGACGATCTACGATATGGACCGCGAATCATTCCAGCCGCGCGGTGTCTCGGCTGGCGAATTCGAAGCTCGGCGTATCGGCTTTGCCTATCAGGGCGTGACAGAGCTTTCGCCGGAACTCACGCTTATCTATGGCGCGGATACGCAGCGCGAGAGCGTCACGACGACCGGGCAGGGGCCTGACAGCACGCGGATTTCAGGGATTTACGGGCAGGCGCTCTGGGCGCCGCATAGTGACATCGACATCTCGGCGACCTTGCGCGCGGATCACAATTCGGGCTTCGGAACCTTCTACACTGGCCGCATCGCCGGGGCCTGGCGCGCCACCGAGGCGCTGACACTGCGCGGCGCGCTTGGGCGCGGGTTTCGGGCCCCCTCGATCAGCGAGCGGATCGGCAACCCGGTCTGGAGCATCGCGCCAAATGCCGATCTGGACCCTGAAACCAGCGTGAGCGCCGAAATCGGGGCCGATTACCGTTTTGACAATGGCGCGGAGATCAGCGCCACGCTGTTTCAACTCACCACGGACAATGCCATCACCTATTGCGCGCTCATGCCCGGCGCTTTCGGACCGGCCTGCCCGGGGGCGGGACCCGCGGGGTTCTTCAACCAATATCAGAACCTCTCGGGCGAGACCAAACGGCGCGGGCTGGAGCTGGCTGCCGCCATCCCGGTGACGGATATGCACCGGTTCGATCTGGCCTATACCTACACCGACGCGCGTGATCCCTCCGGCCAGCGCCTGCCGCGCATTCCGTTTCACGATCTGAAACTCGGGCTGCGCTCTGACTGGAGCGATCGGATCAGCTCGAATATCGGCCTGCAAACTGTCGGGGGGCGTACCGGTGGCATGCCCAGCTACACAGTGGTCAATGCGGGGATCCGTTATCAGGTGAACGAGCACGCCGATCTGCTGTTCCGCGTTGAAAACCTCTTTGACCGGCAATACCAGCAAGTCGCAGGCTACGGCACCTCGGATCGTGCCTTCTATCTTGGCGTCGCATCGCGCTTCTAGCATGGGGTGGCCGGCGATCACGCGCAGGCTTTGTGCAGGGGCCGTGGTCTGCCTCGCCCTGTCCTGGGGCGAGGCAACTTTGGCGCAGCCACCCGAACGTGTGGTGTCGATCAATCTGTGCACGGACCAGCTTGCAATGATGCTTGCGGCGCCGGGCCAGCTCGTCTCTATCTCGCGCATCTCGCATGATCCGAACATGTCAGTGATGCTGGAGGAGGCGAAGCGTTATCCGACCAATCTGGGGCAGGCTGAAGAGGTGTTCCGTCTGGAGCCCGATCTGGTGCTCGCTGTCAGTTTCAGTTCGCCCTATACAGTCGGGTTGTTGCGCCGTCTCGGGGTTGAGGTGGCACAGCTTCCCTTGGCCAACAGTCTTGACGAGATCCCGCAGAATATCCGCGAAATCGGGCGTCTGCTTGGACGTGAGGTTCAGGCCGAAGAGCTTGCGGCGCAGTTCAAATCCGATCTGGCGCGCCTGCGTGGTGCACAGCCCGAAACCCGTCGCGCGGCGCTGCATTACGCCAATAACTACACCTCTGGTGTCAACTCTATGGCGCATGAGATCCTGACCGCAGCCGGGTTCGAGAATGTCGCCGCTGAAGCGGGCCTCTCCGGCGGGGGTGTCTTGGCCATGGAACGGCTGGTGATGCTGATGCCCGATCTCATCATCTCGGGGCAGCCCTATCCTGGCACCTCGCGCTCCGAAGAGGTTCTGCACCATCCCGCGATGAAGGCGCTGCGCGAGAATCACGCCTCCGGCGCGCTGTCCGATGCTGAATGGGTCTGCGGCACACCAGCTGTATTACGGGCCATCGCGCGGCTCATCGCGTTGCATGACGGGAGCTGAGACGATGCGCCGCGCATTGCTGGCTGTGCTTGCGGTATTGGTGCTGGCGCTGTTTTCGGTCTCGCTATTGATCGGCCCGGCGGGGCTTGCGCCAGCCGAGGCGCTGCTGGCCCTGATCCGTGGCGATGCGCTGGCGGAAACGCTGGTGATGCGCGAAATCCGGCTGCCGCGCGCGCTTCTGGCGGTGCTGGTGGGCGCGGCGCTGGGCCTCGCGGGTGCTGCGATGCAGGGCTATCTGCGCAATCCGCTGGCCGAGCCGGGGCTGATCGGCGTCTCGGGCTCTGCAGCACTTGGGGCCGTGATCGCGCTGCAGACGGGTTTTGCAGCCGCCCATATGCTCGCGTTGCCTTTCGCGGCACTGGCCGGGGCCGTGCTCGCCGTGCTGATCATCCTTGCGCTTGCAGGCCCGCGCGGCGGCTCGATCACGCTGATCCTCGCGGGCATCGCGGTATCGGCGCTGGCGGGGGCGCTTACGGCGTTGGTTCTGAACCTCTCGCCCAACCCATTCGCCGCGGCGGAAATCGTCTTCTGGATGATGGGCTCGCTGCAGGACCGTTCGATGACCCATGTGTGGATTGCGGCCCCATTCATCGCGCTGGGCGGTGCGGTTTTGCTTCTGCAAGGGCGTAAATTCGACGCGCTGACGCTGGGCGAAGATGCCGCCGCCAGCATGGGCGTGCATCTGGGCCGGTTGCGGCTTGCGCTGGTACTGGGGGTCGCCTCGATGGTGGGGGCGGCGACAGCCGTGGCGGGTGCCATCGGCTTTGTCGGGCTGGTGGTGCCGCATATCCTGCGCCCATTCGTGGGCGCGCGGCCATCTGCGCTTCTGCCTGCCTCGGCGCTGGGTGGCGCGGCGCTGGTGCTTATGGCCGACATAGCCGTGCGCGTCATCCTGCCGACGCGAGATCTGAAACTCGGAGTGCTGACTGCGATTGTCGGCGCGCCGCTCTTCTTTCACCTGATCTACAAGACGCGGATGCAGGGGCAATTATGACCGGGCTGGAGCTGAAGGATTTCTCGGTTGCGCGCGGACCCTGCGATGTGCTGCGTGATATTGAGCTCTCTGTCGAGCAGGGCGAATGCCTCGGCCTGCTGGGGCCGAATGGTGCGGGCAAGACAACGCTGATGCGCGCGGCGCTCGGCCTGATGCCGCATCGCGGCGAATCCTCGCTTGCAAACCTGCCGCTCAAGGAGCGCGCGAAAACGGTGGCATGGCTACCGCAGACCCGCGAAATTGCATGGCCCGTCAATGTGGAGACCCTGATCGCGCTGGGCCGTCTGCCGCATCTGGCCCCGGGCGCCAAGCCTGGCGCGCAAGATCAGGCCGCGATTGACCGCGCGATCGAGCGCATGGGGCTGGAGAGTTTTCGCCCGCGCATTGCGACCCAGCTCTCCGGGGGCGAGCAGGCGCGGGTGCTGATCGCGCGCGCGCTGGCGCAGGAAACGCCGGTCCTGATGGTGGATGAACCTGCGGCCGGGCTGGACCCCGCGCATCAGATCACGTTGATGGAGACGCTCTCGGCACAGGCGCGCAGCGGCCACACCGTGATCGCTTCGATGCACGATCTGGGGCTCGCGGCCCGGTTCTGCACGCGGCTGGTGGTGCTCTGGCAGGGCGGGATTGCAGCCGACGGCCCACCCGCGCATGTGCTGACGCCAGAGCTACTGGCCAAAGTTTTTCATATCCGTGCCCATATCGAACTGGGCGAGGACGGTCCGATCGTACAGCCCGTGGGGGTGATCTGACCTTACGCTATCAAGCTTTGGCGCCATCTGGTCGCGGCATAGGGAACACCGACATCTGGTTTATCCTGGATGGTGCAGGCTGGTCGTGACCGACATGAAAGCTCATGCGACGGCGCTATCCTTTACCGAAACGCAGTTGCGCCCGCGTGATTTCGAAAGCCGCATCGCCTGATCTGCGCTGTCCACCAGCCTGCGGATGCGTTCGAGCATGGTGTCATTTCGCTCTGTGCAGGAGGCGTGATATTCCGCCACGCCGATCGAGGCTGTCACGCGCAGCGCAGCGCCCTGCATCGCCAGCATGAAGGGTGCGCCCTCGATCCTGTTGCGCAATCTCTCCGCCATGACACGCGCCGCAGCGATGTCGGCGCCGGGCAGCAGGAGCAGGAATTCCTCCCCGCCGAAACGTGCGAGATGGTCGCGCGGGCCGATAGCGTCGCGCATGCGCCGCGCGGCTTCCACCAGAACATCATCACCCGCGATATGGCCGAAGCTGTCATTCACATTCTTGAAATTATCCATATCCAGCAGCAAGATAGCGAAGCCTTCGCCATCAGGTGCATTCTGGTTGTTGATGAGTTGCGCGAGTTGCGACATCGCATGGCGGCGGTTGTAAAGGCCGGTCAGGGGATCCCGCGTCGCTCTATCCAGCTCGGCCCCGATCGCCGCGCGCATGGCATCCTGTCGGTGCTTGCGATGGGCCATGGCCGCCAAACGCAATTTTGCCTCCTCGATGTTGATCGGCAGATGCAGGACATCTTCCGCACCCAGATCCAGCAGGCTGGCAGCCGCGATACCCGCATCGGCCCGCAATGTCGCGACAAGAGGCAGATGAGAGGTCGCGGGCCGCGCGCGCAGATCTGCGATCACATGCGGGCCGAAACGCTCCAGAATGTCGGGGGCCAGCAAAAGGACATCAGCGGCATGCGTGAACTCTGTTGCCGAGAGCAGGTCAGCGAGGCCAAGCCGCTCATCGTAAAGCTCGCGCGGGAGATAACCTGCCTGCGCAAAACCATGTCCCGAAGTGTTCCCGGCGACCGAAACAAGCGCCACCCGACCAGGCGCGCCACAAATGATATCCGCGGTCGGAAGCGCCTGCGCGGGCATGGGCGGGGTGAGGCCGGACAAGACCTGCTCGGC
>PWZT01000023.1 GCA_003567315.1 Paracoccaceae bacterium | reverse complement strand
GGCGGGACGGGATTCAGGGGCGGGGTCATTTGGGACATGGGTTCGCGAAACACGGTTGGAACAGCATCATGGACGCACCGGCGCCCCGGCCCGGGCACGGACTGCCGGCGGGTCGTCGACATAGCGGGCGATGGTTGCCGCGACACCATGCGCCTGCAAGGTCTCGTGCCACGCGCAGAAAGCCCCGGCAAAGCGTGGTGCGTCTTTCAGATCGCCATAGACGGGGACGCGTTCCAGCCACGCCTCGGGGCGGCTGCGGGCCGTCAGCGCCGCGGCGTGCAGCACAGGCCACAGCGGGTCGTTGGCCTCGATGGGCGTGCCGTCCTCGCGCCTCCCGGCGCAATAACGCGCCCATAGGGCCGAGACCAGCGCCAGCCCGTCCACCGCCGTCCCCGCCCGCAGCCCGTCGCGGATGGACGGCACGATGAATCCCGCATGCCGGCTGGAGCCGTCGAAGGCCACGCGGCGGGTGGTGTCGACGATTTCCGGGTTGGAGAAACGGCTTTCGATCAGCGCGATATACTCGGAAACCGGCATCCCGGGCGCAGACGCGACATGCGGCGCAATCTCGTCGCGCACAAGCTTGCGGAACATCGCGCGAATTCCGTCATGGGCCATGGTCGCCGCAACGGTGCCCAGCCCCAGCAATTCGCCCGCGCCCCCGATCACCTGATGCCCGCCGTTGAGGATGCGGATCTTCATGGTCTCGTAGAGATGCACCTCTGGCGAGAACACGGCCCCCGCGCGCCCCCAGTCCGGACGCCCGGCGCAGAAATCGTCCTCGATCACCCACTGGCGGAAACGCTCATGGGTGACGGGGGCGGCGTCATCGATGCCGAAACCATGCGCCAGTGCGAGTTCGCGCGGTCCGGTGGCGGGCACGATGCAATCGACCATGGAGTTCGGAAAGCTGCAGTGCGCATCGATCCAGTCGGCCAGCGCCGGATCCGTTAGGCGCGCCAGCCCCACCACGGTCTGCCGCAATATCTTGCCATTGCCTTGCAGGTTGTCGCAGCACAGCGCGGTGAAAGGGCCGTCGCCCTGCGCCCGCCGCCTCGCCAACGCGGCAACCATGGCGCCGAAAGCGGTGCGGGGGATATTCGGATTTTCGGCGTCATGGCGGATATCGGGATGTGTCAGGTCCAGTCCGCCGGTCGCCGAGTCGATGTAGTAGCCACCCTCGGTCACGGTCAGCGAAACGATGCGGATATCCGGGGACGCCATGCGCGCGATGAGAGCCCCGTTGCCGGGTTCGACCGGCAGGAAGTCGATCATCGCGCCCGTGACCTCGGCGGATTTTCCGGCGGGGTCCAGTTCGATCAGCGTGCTCAGGAAGTCCTGCGACAGCAGCCTTTCGCGCATGGTGCCGTCACCGGGACGCACGCCCGCGCCGATGATGGCCCAGTCGTGCGCGAGCCCCATCTGCATCAATCGATGCGTGTACCACGCCTGATGCGCACGGTGAAAATTCCCGAGCCCGATATGGACGATCCCCGGCGTCAGATCGGCGCGCACATAGCTCGGCACGGCCACCCCGGCGGGCATCCGGTCCAGGTTGGACAGGCGCAAGGGGATCAGCTCATCCATTGCCCGCCATCCACGTTATAGGTCTGGGCGACGATGTAATCCGCCTCATCGCTGGCCAGGAAAACCGCCATGCCGGTCAGGTCGCTGGCCCGGCCCATGCGGCCGTAGGGAACGGCCGCGCCGACCTCACGTTTTTTCTGGCCCGGGGCCTTACCTTCGTATTTCGCGAAGAACGCGTCTACCCCGTCCCAGTGCTCGCCGTCCACCACACCCGGCGCGATGGCGTTCACGTTGATGCCATGCCGGATCAGGTTCAGCCCCGCCGATTGCGTCAGGCTGATGATCGCGGCCTTGGACGCGCAATAGACCCCCACCAGCGCCTCGCCCCGCCGCCCGGCCTGGCTGGCCATGTTGATGATCTTGCCGCCGCCCCCGCGTTCGATCATGTGCCGCGCCACGGCTTGGAGGGTAAACAGCGTGCCCGCGACATTG
The DNA here is from genome assembly GCA_003567315.1 of Paracoccaceae bacterium. Lineage (GTDB taxonomy): Bacteria > Pseudomonadota > Alphaproteobacteria > Rhodobacterales > Rhodobacteraceae > Roseinatronobacter. The sequence goes on along the minus strand of PWZT01000023.1, from coordinate 7,065 downwards.
ATGTCGAAACAGCGGGCATAATCGGCGCGCGTGATCTCGGCGATAGGCGCGGCGGTGAAGATGGCGGCGTTGTTGATCAGGATGTCGATCTGGCCGAACCGTGCGACGCTGGCGCCCAGGGCGGCGTCAATGCTGTCCTGCCTTGTCACGTCCATTTCGACGGCGATGGCGTGTTCGCCCAGACGGTCGGCCTCGGTCCGGGCGCGGTCGATGTCGATATCGGCCAGCGCCACGCGCGCGCCTTCGCGGATGTAGGCTTTGGCGAAGGCCAGCCCGATGCCGCGCGCCGCCCCGGTAATGAGCGCCGTCTTTCCTGCAAGCCGGCTCATGCGATGCGATGCCCCTTCTCGTCGAACTTGTGCATCCGCTCGTGGCGCGGCGTCATGTAGATGCGATCGCCATGCCTGATATCAAGCTCGCCATCGGCGCGCACCGTGACACTGTCGGCGAGCCCGGTATCGTGGACGTGGAAGAAAGTGTCCGAGCCCAGATGCTCGGAGACACCGACCACGCCGGACCACTCTCCCTCTTCGGTCGAGACCGTGATGTGCTCGGGCCGGATGCCGATTGTGTGTGCGTTGTGCTTCCTCGCCATTGCGCCTTCGAGCAGGTTCATCTTCGGCGAGCCGATGAAGCCGGCCACGAACAGGTTGCGCGGGTTGCGATAAAGCTCCAGCGGGGTGCCCACCTGCTCGATATGACCTGCGCGCAGGACCACGATCCGGTCGGCCATGGTCATCGCCTCGACCTGATCGTGGGTGACGTAGATCATGGTCGTCTCTAGGCGGTTATGCAGCTCGGAAATCTCCAGCCGCATGCCAACACGCAGCGCGGCATCGAGGTTGGAGAGCGGCTCGTCGAACAGGAACGCCGCCGGTTCGCGCACGATGGCCCGCCCGATGGCGACGCGCTGGCGCTGCCCGCCCGAAAGCTGGCCCGGGCGGCGGTCCAGATAGTCGGTCAGGTTCAGCACCTCGGCGGCCTTTTGCACCCGGCGGTCCTGCTCTTCGCGGCTCATGTTCGCCATGCGCAGGGGAAAGGCGATGTTCTTGCGCACGGTCATGTGCGGATAGAGCGCGTAGGACTGGAACACCATTGCCAGCCCGCGCTTCGCCGGCGGGATGTCCGCGGATTCCTTGCCGTCGATCAGGATCGAGCCCGAAGTCACATCCTCCAGCCCCGCGATCAGGCGCAAGAGCGTGGACTTGCCACAGCCCGAGGGGCCGACAAAGACGGTGAACTCGCCATCCTCGATGGTCAGGTCCAGCGGCGGGATGACCGTCATGTCGCCGAAGCTCTTGGTCACTTGGTCTAGAACGATTTGTCCCATGGCAGTTGTCCCCTATTTCACGGCGCCGAAGGTCAGGCCGCGCACGAGTTGTTTCTGGCTGAACCAGCCCAGGATCAGGATCGGCGCGATAGCCATGGTCGAGGCCGCCGAGAGTTTTGCGTAGAACAGCCCCTCAGGGCTGGAATAGCTGGCGATGAAGGCCGTGAGCGGGGCCGCGCGCGCCGCTGTCAGATTCAGGGTCCAGAACGCCTCGTTCCAGGCCAGGATCACGTTCAGCAGGATCGTAGAGGCGATGCCCGGAATGGCCATGGGTGTGAGCACGAACAGGATCTCCTCGCGCAGCCCGGCGCCATCCATGCGGGCGGCTTCAAGGATCTCGGTCGGGATTTCCTTGAAGTAGGTGTAGAGCATCCAGACCATGATTGGCAGGTTGATCAGCATGATCACGATGGTCAGCCCGAAACGCGAGTCCAGCAGGCCAAGCTGGATGAAGATCAGATAGATCGGATACAGCACACCGACCGCGGGCAGCATCTTGGTGGACAGCATCCACAGCAGGATGTTCCTGGTCTGATTCGATGGCACGAAGGCCATGGACCAAGCGGCCGGAATTGCGACGAGCATGCCGAGAATGGTAGAGCCACCCGCGATATAGATCGAATTCCACAGGAAGCGGGTGTAGTTTGACCGCTCCTGCACCACGCGGTAATTTTCGAGCGTCCAGTCGAAGAAGAACCACACTGGCGGATCGGCAATCGCCTGCGCCTCGGTCTTGAAGCTGGTCAGCAAGGTCCAGAGGATCGGGAAGAAGATCAAAAGCCCGATCACCCAGGCGACCCCGGTGTTGATGGCCTTGCGTTGAGCCGTGACAGTGCGTGCCATGATACGTCCCTCCCTCAGCGATCCAGGTTCTTGCCGACGATGCGCATCAGGAAGAGCGCGAAGATATTGGCCAGGATCACCGCATAGATGCCACCGGCCGAACCAAGCCCCACGTTCTGGCTTTCGAGCACGCGCTGATAGATCAGATAGGTCAGCGTCCTTGTGCCGAAGGACCCCTGCGTGGTCACGAAGATCTTGGCAAAGATCGCCAGCAGAAAAATCGTCTGGATCAGGATCACGATGGTGATGGCCCGCGACAGATGCGGCAGGATGATGTGCCAGAAACGCGACAGCGTTCCAGCACCGTCCATCTCGGCGGCTTCAAGCTGGTCGCTGTCCAGCGACTGCATCGCGGTCAGCAGGATCAGCGTGGCAAAGGGCAGCCACTGCCAGGACACGATCAGGATGAGGGAAAACACTGGCACATCCGACAGCCACACGACCGGATCGCCCCCGAAGAATCGCCAGAGGTAAGCCAGCAACCCGTTGTTGGGGTCCATGAACATGTTCTTCCAGACCAGACCGGTGACGGTCGGCATGACGAAGAATGGCGCGATCACCATGATCCGCACCACGCCCTGCCCCCACATCTGCTGGTCCAGAAGCAGCGCCAGCAGGATGCCCAGAACCACGGTAATCAGCAGCACGCCGCCGACGACCACCACGGTTGTCTGAACCGCCGGCCAGAAGGCGCTGGAACTGACGAAGCGGACGTAATTCTCGAACCCCACCCATTCCAGAAACCCACCGCGCAACGGAAGGTTGCGCTGGAACGAGAAGACGAGGGTCATGGTGAGCGGCACCAGCATCCATGCCAGAAGCAGGATGACCGCAGGCGCCAGCATCAGCCGCGCGGCGGAGCGCGAAGCCTTGGTGGACATGGCACTGGCCTTTCAGCGGGGCAAGCCGGGCTTGCCGAGGACAGGAAAACGCGCGAGCGAAAGGGGAAAAGGGGGCAGACCACGCCCGCCCCCTTCGGATGCCGCTTGGCTCAGTAGCCCGCAGCCTCCATTTCATCCTGCACCAGCGCCTGGGCGCGCTCCAGCGCCTGCTCGGGCGTCTGGCGCCCCGCCACCATGTCCGAGAACTCCTGTCCGGCCAGGGTGCCGATGCCCGACCATTCCGGGATCGCCACGAACTGGATGCCGACATAAGGCACCGGATCGACGGTCGGGTTGTTCGGGTCCGCCGCGTTGATCGAGCGCAGCGTCATGTCGGCAAAGGGCACCTCGGCATAGTTCGGGTTCTCGTAGAGCGAGGTGCGGCTGCCCGGGGGCACGTTCGCCCAGCCCTCACGCTCGGCCACCAGCTCCAGATACTCTTTCGAGGTCGCCCAGTTGATGAACTCCATCGCGGCCTCTTCCTGCTGGGTGCCTGCCGGAATGGCCAGCGCCCAGGCCCAGAGCCAGTTTGCGCGGCGGTCCACGCCGTCGCGGTTCGGCGCCAGCGCGAAGCCTACGCTGTCGGCCACGACCGACTCATCGGGGTTGGTCACGAAGCTGGCCGCAACCGTCGCGTCCATCCACATCCCGCAGCGGCCCTGCTGGAACAGCGTCAGGTTCTCGTTGAAGCCGTTATTGGCGGCACCCGGGGGGCCATACTCCTGGATCAGGTCGTTATAGAAGGTCACCGCCTCCAGCCACTCGGGGCTGTCGAGCTGCGGGTTCCAGTCCTCGTCGAACCAGCGCGCGCCGAAGGAGTTGGCCACCGTGGGGATGAAGGCCATGTTCTCGCCCCAGCCGGCACGGCCGCGCATGCAGATGCCGTTGACCTCATCGCTGTGCATTGCTGCGGCGGCAGCGGCGATGTCATCCCAGGTGGGCTCTTCGGGCATTTCCAGCCCGGCTGCTTCCATCAGGTCGGTGCGATACATCACCATCGAGCTTTCGCCGTAGAAGGGCGCCGCATAGAGGCTGTCTTCGAACGAAAGACCCGCGCGCATGGCGGGCAGAATGTCGTCGACGTCGTATTCCTCGGGCAGCCCGTCAAGCGACACCAGCCAGCCGCGCTCGGCCCAGATCGGGGCCTCGTACATGCCGATGGTCATGATGTCGAACTGGCCCCCACTGGTGGCGATATCCTGCGTCACGCGCTGGCGCAGGACGTTCTCCTCCAGGATCACCCATTCCAGCTCAATTCCCGTGGCTTCGGTGAACTCGCTGCTCAGCCCCTGCATACGGATCATGTCGCCATTGTTGACGGTGGCAATGGTCAGCTCTTGGGCAAGCGCCCCGGACGCCATGACCAGCGACAGCGCGGTTGCTGACGCGAACGCCTTTCGATGTTCCATCTTGTCCTCCCTGAACGATGTAAAAGTGACGTAAGGTTAGCCAAGAAAATACCTCGCGGTCAATAAATACTTTACGCGCGAAAATTTTAAGCCGACATGCGGAGGATCAGCTTGGTCTTGAACAGGATTTCCTGCCGGTCACCTGTCGGCGCGCCATTCTCGATCATGTCGAACAGCGCCTCAACCGACCGATCGGAGACCGAGTCGTAGTCATGCGCGACCGTGGTCAGCGGCGGGCAGGAGAATCGCGCGAAGGGGTGGTCGTCATGCGCCATCACGCGCAGCGCATGGGCCTTGCCGTATCCCACCGAGAGCCCCTTGGCAAAGCAGGCGGCCAGAAAGCCCAGGCCCAGCCTGTCATTGCTGCACAATACCGTATCGGTGGCGATCTGCCGGCTCTCTATCGCGCGGACGCCGCCCTCATAGCCGATGCGCTCGAAATCCCAGCCCTCGCCCTCGATCTGGATGATCTGCGGTTCCAGCCCCAGCCGCTCCATCGCCGCGACATAGGCATGACGGCGCTTGTTGGCATTGGGATTGGCAGGGGTGCGCATCTCGAACAACACCGGCGGCTCGCCTGTGCGGGTCAGGTAGTCCACGCTTTGCTGGACGAAATCCGAATTGTCCGAGCCGATGAATACCTGCCCGACATCATCGATATTGCTGTCGAACAGCACCGTTGGCACCGCCGCGCAAAACCGCTCGACGGCGCTCCGGTCCGACGCGCGCCCGAGGGGCGCCAGAAGCGCGCCCGCAGGCTTGAGCACGCGCAGGCTCTCGAGGATCTCGTTCTCCAGTTCCTGTTGCCCGTGCGCCGAGAACAGCATCGGCCAGAACCCCGCATCAATGCAGCGCCGCTCCAGCTTACGCGCGATCTCGGCAAAGAACGGGTCGGCGAGATAGGGCACCACGATGCCAACGATCTTGGTCAGCTTGCGGTTCTGGTTCACAGCGAAGATGTTGGGCCGGTAGTCATACTGCTCCAGCGCCGCCTCGATACGCTGGCGGGTCGAGGGGCGCACGCTGTCGGGGTCCTGAAAATACTTAGACACCGTAGGGCGCGAGAGACCGCTAACAGCGGCGAAGTCTTCCATGTTGCGTATCTTGGACGCCCTCACTGAACCCGTATACCTCAGCTCACTCACGCCAACGGTTGTCAGTATTTTACTATAAACTTGCCGCGCGCGAAATTGCAATGATGAAATGACCACCACGGGTGTTATCCATGGCATTCGTCCGAGGTGGCGAGGCGTGCAAATTAGCAGTCCCGAAAGTCTGGCCGTCTGACGCGGCCAATAGAAACGTGCCATGGCGTAATCTTGTCATTGCTGTCGCTACTTTCTAGAACAGGGTCCAGATTGACCAAGCGGGGGCGCTACTCCCGTAGTTGAAGCTTTGCTTGCTCGAGTACGTCATAGACCCCATGATCGCGCCCAGAGCTGACTGGCTCGGAGATCTCTCCTGCGGCATTCTGCATTCGCAGGTTGCGCCGGGGGGGCGGCTAGGTCTGCCAATGAAGCACGGTACCGCGCCGACCCGGTCATGTTCAAAAGTTGGTGGAGAGAGCTGCAGCCGTTGAACAAGTCAAACGTGGCGCGCTACAGGCCATTCGATCGGCCGCTTCGGTGAAACCTGGCAAGGCGCCTGGTTGCCACGGTTTTCAGCCGATGGCCATGTCTTCTGCCGCTTTGCACGCTTCCAACGCCTTCACGAACTACTGTGGTTTGCGCCCCCGGCCGGACCAGGTGAGTGCCGGGTTCTCAGGGTGGCGGTATTTCGGCGCGACGGGTGCGCGTTTGGGTTTGGCATCACTGTCGACGAATTCGGCCAGCGAATAGCCCAGCTCCCTGGCGAATGCTTCCACCTTGGCACGGGCCTCTGCCTTCCGCCGGTCCTCATAGGTGGTGATCGCCTTGGCGATGTCGCTGAGGCATTTTCTTCAGCTCGCTGAGCGACAGCGCCTCGAGATCGAAATCAGCCATGCGGTGCTTTCCGTGTCCTGAATGATCCTGCAAGCTAGCCTGTATCGGCATGGCCTCGCAACTCCCGGCAGGCGAGGGCAGGGGTGGCGGAAATCAGTGATCTGGTGTCTGCGCCGCCAAGGTCGTGCCGGGCTTGAGTTCTGACAGGCCATGTTGGCCGGATGACAGGGTCTGGCATTGGCTTCCCTGTGTCGCACTGGCATCTCGCCCATCCCTTCGACGGAAAATCCCCTAATCCCGTTCGGGCTCTTGCGCGCAACCCCGCGTCAGACCGGGCCGTGTTGCCCCTTTGGGGCTGCCCGCGCCACCCTGGTCCTCTGGGGGTTTCCGGTGTCCATGCTGTCCACCGTGCACGCGTCGCCCGACGGGCTTTTTCAGGGTCTTGTCGAAGGGATGGTCCCGAAGACAGGACACATAAGGAAGCTAGACATGCAAAACATCGTCATCCTCGCCGGCAACATTGGCCAGAAACCCGAAGCCCGCACCACACAAGGCGGCACCAAGATCACCAATTTCAGCCTCGCCACTTCCCGCCCCCGCCTCTCGGAAGGTCGCGTGCTGCGCGATGAGAACGGCTACCGGGTCATGGACACGGAATGGCACCGCATCACCTGCTGGGG
>PWZT01000071.1 GCA_003567315.1 Paracoccaceae bacterium | reverse complement strand
TCCGAGATGCCCTACAAAGGGTTGATCATGGGGCTTCTGATCTCGCCAATGATCGTGCCGCTGATCATTTCTGCTGCGGGGATGTTCTTCTTCTTCTCCTCGATCAATATTGCCGGCACATATCTGGGCGTGATCCTCGCGCATGCCGCGCTGGGGACGCCTTTCGTCGTGATTACGGTGACCGCGACCCTGGTCGGGTTCGATCACTCGCTCACACGGGCCGCTGCAAATCTCGGTGCCTCGCCCACACGGACGTTTTTCAAAATCACCATGCCGCTCATCCTGCCCGGTGTGATCTCGGGCGCGCTCTTTGCCTTCATCACCTCTTTTGATGAAATCGTGGTGGTGCTGTTCGTGGCCGGGGTCGAGCAACGCACCATCCCGCGCGAGATGTGGTCAGGTATCCGCGAGGACATCAGCCCGACCATTCTTGCGGTCGCCACGATCCTCGTACTGATCTCCATTGCCCTGCTGACCGTGGTGGAGCTGTTGCGGCGGCGCGGCGAGCGGCTGCGGGGGCTGACACCGCAATAAACCTGGCGAAAACAGAAAAAGGGGCGCGTGATCTGGTCGCGCGCCCCCTTTTCTGTGTCGATTTGATACAGGTGTCGCTGTTCAGGTCAGCTTGAGCAAACTCTTGACCTTTGCCACCGTCGCCTCTGCCGTGATGCCCAGTTCGCGATAGACATCCGGGGCCGGGGCGGAAGCACCGAACCCATGCATTCCGACAAACCCGGATTTCTCGCGCCGCCCGCGTTCACCGTAAAGCCAGCGATCCCAGCCGAAGCGGATGCCGGCCTCGATGGCAACGCGCACGGGCCCGGCGGGCAGCACCTTGCGGCGATAGCTCTCCGGCTGATCCTCGAACAACTCCCAAGAGGGGAAGGAGACGACGCGCGTCCCGATCCCTTCGGCTTGCAACACGTCCCGGGCCGCCATCGCGATTTCGACCTCGGAGCCGGTGGCCATGAGGATGGCTTGCCGCTTCCCCTCAGCCTCGGCCAGCACATAGGCACCCTGCGCCACAAGGTTCTTGGTGCCGTGGCGCGTGCGCAGCGTGGGCAAGTTCTGGCGGCTGAGCGCCAGCACCGACGGCGTGCGCGCGCTGGTCAGGGCAAGCTCCCAGGCTTCCGCGGTCTCGATCGTGTCGCAGGGGCGGAAGACATGGATATTCGGAGTCGCGCGCAGCATGGCCAGATGCTCGATCGGCTGATGCGTCGGCCCGTCTTCGCCAAGGCCGATGGAATCATGCGTCATGACATAGGTCACCGGCACGCCCATCAGCGCCGAAAGCCGGACGGCGCCGCGCGCATAATCAGTGAAACACAGGAAGGTGCCGCCATAAGGCTTGATGCCCCCATGCAGCGCCATGCCATTCATCGCCGCTGCCATGCCATGCTCGCGGATACCATAATAGACATAGCGGCCCTTGCGATCCTGCGGCGCGAACACCCCCAGCCCCGCTGTCTTGGTGTTGTTGGAGCCGGTCAGATCGGCCGAACCGCCCATGGTCTCGGGCATGATTTCGTTGATCACCTCAAGTGCCATCTCGGAGGATTTCCGCGTCGCCACCTTGGGCGCGGTCTCGGAGATCTGCTTCTTGAAGGCCCGGATGGCCGCGCTCAGTTTCTTCGGCGCGTCGCCCGCCTTGCGGCGCGTGAATTCTGCCTGCCGCGTGGCGGAGAGCTTGGCGAAACGCTCTTCCCAGGCGCTGCGCGCCTCTGCGCCTTTCGCGCCGATGGCACGCCATGCCTCGAGCACATCTGCGGGGATCTCGAAGGGTCCATATGGCCAGCCATAGATCTCCTTGGTGGTCGCGATCTCCTCATCGCCGAGGGGCGAGCCATGCGCCTTGGCACTGTCCGCCTTGTTCGGGCTGCCAAAGCCGATGATCGTCTTGCAGTCGATCAGAACCGGGCGGTCGGAAGCCTTTGCCTCGGTCAGCGCCTGATCGATGGCTTGCGGATCATGCCCGTCGCAGGACAGCACCTTCCAGCCCGCTGCCGCGAAGCGCGCGCGCTGGTCGGTCACATCCGACAGGCTCACACGCCCGTCAATCGTGATGTCGTTATTGTCCCAGAGCACGATCAGCCGATTGAGCTTCTGATGCCCGGCAAGCCCGATGGCTTCGTGGCTGATCCCCTCCATCAGACACCCATCGCCCGCGATGACATAGGTGTAGTGGTCCACCACTTTCGCGCCAAACTCGGCGCGCAGCTTCTCTTCGGCCATGGCAAAGCCCACAGCATTGGCGATGCCCTGACCCAGGGGGCCCGTGGTCGTCTCGATCCCCTTGGCATGGCCATATTCCGGATGGCCCGCCGTGATCGACCCGTATTGCCGGAAATTCCGGATCTGATCGAGCGTCATGTCCTCATAGCCGGTCAGGTGCAACAGCGCATAAAGCAGCATCGAGCCATGTCCGGCCGACAGGATGAAGCGGTCGCGGTCGGCCCAGTCCGGCGCGGACGCATCGAATTTCAGATGTTTCTCGAACAGCACCGTGGCCACATCGGCCATGCCCATGGGCATGCCGGGATGGCCGGAGTTGGCCGCTTGAACAGCGTCCATCGCCAGCGCCCGTATGGCCGTGGCCTTCTTCCAGTGATCAGGGTTTGCATCGCGCAGGGCAGCAATATCCACGTCAGACAGTCCTTGTCTTGCCAATGTTAGCGCCGTCTAACCAGCAATGCCCATAAGTTCAAGCAATGCCGGACTCTCGGCTGCCCCGGGGGCGAGGGGATGTTGGAAAGTCGCGATTTTGGCGTTAGTCTCGCGTAACAGGGGCTCGGGTGCGCCAGGCGCTGATTCGAGGCCATGACGGGACCGTGAGCATGGAAGCAGGAAGCGACAAACGCATGAGCGATGTATCCGATCTCGAGCGTCGTCTTGGCAAGGCGCTCGACAGAATTGCCAAGACCGCACGCGGCCTGAGCGCGCCTGCGCAAAAAACCGACGATGGCGATGTCGAAACCTTGCGCAAGGAACTGGAGGCCGAGCGCGCGAAAAACGCGCAGCTCTCCGAGCGCGTGAATGCGGTCCGCCAACGTCAGGAAAGCTCCTTTGCAACGCTGGAGCGGCGACTGGCGCGGATGACCGAGCAGCTTGACCTGCAAAGCCTCGAGATGCTGCGGTTGAAGAAAGCGAATACCAAACTGATCGAGGCCAACCGCCAATTGCGCGAGGGCACTGAGGCGCAAGTGATCGAGCCCAGCACCATCAACCGCTCGTTGGTGGCCGAGCTTGAGGCTTTGCGCGCCGAACGCGCCGCCGAGGCGGCGGAGATGGAAGACGTGCTGGGCGAGTTGAAACCCTTGGTCGCATCGGAGAACACCAATGCCTGATCAGGTCATCACCATCGGCCACAAGGAATTCAGCGTCTCTTGCCAGCCCGGCGAAGAGCAGTATCTGCTTGCCGCAGCCGAGATGCTGGATGCCGAGGCGCGCACATTGCTCAATCAGATCGGGCGGGTGCCTGCGGACCGGATGCTCCTGATGGCCGGGCTGATGCTGGCCGACAAGACCGCCGAAGCCGATGACAGCCTCAAATCCGCGCAGGCCGAGATCGCATCGCTGCGCGACGAAATCTCGCGCCTGCATGCGCGCCCCGAGCCAGAGCCGCGCCGCGTGGAGGTGCCGGTCATCCCCGAGGATGTGACCGATGCCTTCACCGAACTCACAGCGCGCGCCGAAGCGGTCGCGGATGAGCTGGAAGCGCGCGCGAAGGGTTAATCTCTCAACGCCTCAACGGCTTGCCGCAAGGCGTCAGGAAAGTCGGGATGGCCGTAAATGTCGTTATGGCCTGCCGCAAGGCGCTGGACATGCGGCGTGCGCCCGGCTTCTTCCAACCCCGTAACAAGTGCTTCGGCACGCGCAGGCGGGATCACCTCGTCTCGCGCGGCGAGGATCAGCGCGACCGGCGCAGTGCCATCGGCAAGCGCGCCGAGCGCATCCATATCGTGGCGGAAGAACAGCCGCACCGGCGCCCAGGGCAGGCTTTGCCGCGCAACTGCCGCGAGGCTGTCAAACGGTGTGACCAGGACTGCGCCCGTCACCTCTCGCTCCGAGGTCAGATGCGCCGCGACACCTGCCCCGATGCTGAAGCCGATTGCCAAGAGACCGGCATGGCCCTCATCGCGTAGCAGGTCATGGATCGCGAGGGAATCTGCCTTCAGCGCGCTTGCCGAGGGACGGCCCGTGCTCGGGGCATAACCGCGGAAATGGAAGGCCGCGACGGAATGGGCGGGCAGCAGTTCATGCAGAAACAGCGCCACGCTTTCCGCGTTCCACGCATTGCCACCGAAGCCGAGGATCACGGGCCGCGCCGGGTCGTCTCCCGGGATGAGGACACCTTGCAATTCCGACCCGTCGGGGCGGGGCAAGGTCAGCCGGCGCGTGTCTTCCGGCAGGGCCGGGGCAGGGCCGACCATCGCGCGGGGGAAGAGGATGGAGCCTTGCATCAGCGCGAAAAGCGCCACCAATCCTGCCCAGAGCGCCACGAGGATCAGCGCGAATTTCCAGAGCATCGACATGGATCAGTCCTGTGGGATCGTGTCGGCCAGCGGCATGAATGGTTTGATATCCAGAAGCGGTGTGCCGTCAATCGCGTCGATCGCATCAATGCGCACCCGCCCGCGCGTCATGTCGAGATCGAGCACTTTCACCACGCCCATCCCGATCGGATTGGGCCGCGCGGGGGAGCGCAGGTTGAAGGTGCCGGTGCCTTCGGCGCGGTGGCGCGGGGCCTGCCGGATCAGATCGCGCGGGGCCTCGGACATCCAGTAGAGCAGCACGAGCGCATCGCCCGCCGCGATCCCTTCCAGCCCGGCGCGGAACTCCGGCGCGATCTGAAGCGTCGCGGATTGCCCCCGCTCGCGCGCCTGCCGGAGGTTCTTGGGGCAATCCTCCACACTCCACGGGCTCTCGATTTGCCCGATGAACGTCAGCTCTGCGCGCATCTCGAGGGCTGTGGTCAGACGCGTCTCACCGGGGCGGGTGTCGAACCGCCCTGTCATTGCGACCCAGTGTCGCTATGCCCGCGAAAGCCTTGCGCGACCACGTATTTCTCGGAACTGTCCGCGCGGCTCGCAGGGGGTTTCACATTGGCGACCTTGCGGAAATTCTGCTTCAGCAATTGCTGCAAATCCCCCTCGGCGCCGCCAGCGAGAACCTTGGCAACGAAGGTTCCGCCCTCTTCGAGCACGTCGAAGGCGAAATGCGCCGCTGCCTCGCAAAGCGCCATGATGCGCAGGTGGTCCGTCTGCTTGTGGCCCGATGCCGCCGCGGCCATATCCGACAGGACAACATCGGCCTTGCCATCCAGCCATGCCTTGACCTTCTCGTCGGCGCCGTCATCCAGAAAATCGAGCACATGCACCTCGGCACCGGGCAGGGGCTCGACTTCCTGCAAATCCACGCCGAGCACCGAGCCCACGCGCTTGCCCTTCTTCTCGCCCAGAGCATTGACGCGCGCAACCGCCACCTGCAGCCAGCCGCCCGGAGCGCAGCCCAGATCGACCACGCGCGCGCCGGGCACCAGAAAGCGGTATTTGTCGTCAAGCTCGATCAGCTTGTAAGCCGCGCGCCCGCGATACCCGTCGCGCCGCGCCGCCGCTACATACGGGTCGTTCAACTGCCGCTCGAGCCAGCGCGTCGAGGAGAGCTTGCGTCCCCGCGCGGTCTTGACCTTGACCTTCAACTCGCGCTGCCCGCGCCCGGAGGTGTTTTTCGAGTTCATGAGCCGCACTTCCGTCAGGGTTTGAGATCGAGCGCGCCATCGCGGCTCATCTGCGCGAATAACAGCCCCTCGCGCAAACCGCGATCCGCGACCGACATTTTCTCGGTCGGCCAGACTCGCATCAGCGCGGTCAGGATCGCCGCGCCCGACATGATCTGCGTGTGCCGCTCGCGCCCGATGCGCGGATCCTGCCGCCGCCCGATGGGGCCAAGTGCCAGATACTCGCGGATCACGCTATCGACTTGCTGCGAGTTCATCACCAGCCCATCGACCTTGTTGCGGTCATAGCGTTTGAGCCGCAGATACGAGGCCGCGACGGTGGTGATCGTGCCCGATGTGCCGATCACCTGAAAGGCCGGGTGGGGCGTCGTGTCCTTGTAGGGGGTGAAGGCTTCAAGCTGCTCCTCGAAATACCAGCTCATCAGAGCGAAACGCGCGGCATCGTCATCGACTTCGCGGAAATAATCCTTCAGCGTGGCCACCCCCAGCGGCACGCTGATCCAATCGACCACATGCGCCTTGCCCGGCGCGGGCTCGCGCATGAACTGCCCGCGATGCATCGCCATGATCGCATTGCGCCGCTTTTCGGGGGCAACATTGGACAGATCGATCCAGACCAGCTCGGTGGAGCCGCCGCCGATATCGATGACGAGCAACTGTTCCGTATCGGGCGCGACCAGTGACGCGCAGGAGACGACCGCGAGCCGCGCCTCTTCCTCGGCGGTGATGATATCCAGGCGCAGCCCGGTTTCGCGATGCGCGCGGCGTATGAAATCGCGGCTGTTGCGCGCCCGGCGGCAGGCTTCGGTCGCCACCAGCCGCATCCTGTCCACGCCGTGATGTTCGAGTTTCGAGCGGCAAATCCGCAACGCCTGCAAGGTGCGCTGCATCGGCTTGTAGGACAACACCCCGGAGGATTTGAGCCCGGTGCCCAGCTCCACCGCTTTTGAAAAGCTGTCCACGACCTCGAATTGCCCGCCCACGGGGCGCGCAATCAGCATACGACAACTATTCGTTCCCAGATCGAGCGCCGCATAGAGCGGTGGCGCATCAGAACCTGGGTGGCGCGGGGCCTTCGCCGGTTTCGGGCGCGCCAGTTCGGACCGCGCGCCTAAATCTGTCAGGTAAGCGCCCGCGCCTGCGGGACGCTCGGGCGTCATCCTTCGCCCTCCATTTCGAGTTGAGCTTAGAGTAATCAACCCTTGCCTCGTAAGCAAGCTTTTGCTGATACGCTCCGTCGTGAGCTTCGTATAAATGTCATAATCTAGTTGAGAAATTTGACGGCGCGCAGGACTCGTCTTGATGTCGCGTCATGGCGTAGACATATCGTCGTGTCAGAGGTCAAAGCTGTCGCTGAGCGCCTGCTGATGTTTTGGAAACCGCCATACACCGCAGAAAATGGTCTGCGAAGGGAGAATGAAGTGGCGCAGCTTGTGATCGTTTATTGGCGCGATATTCCGGCGCAGGTGATTGTCGGCAAGGGCCGCAAGGCGACCAAGATCCAGCTCTCCGAGCGTTTCGAGCAGGCGATTGACCGCTGCGCGATGAAGGTCGGGGCAAGGGATGCCGAAGCCTATCTTGCCGAATGGCGCAAGGCCGCCCCGGTCGAGGTCGCAGGTAGCGAGGAAGATGTCGCGAAAACGACCGCAGCGCGGTTGGAAGAGGAGTATGACGCGGACAAGCTGAAAGCTCTGATCGCGCGGGATGGCTGGGCGTGAAGGGCAATCGGTGACACGTTCTACTCTCTTGGAGGGCATCATGGCGCTATTGAATTTCCGTCGCGCGACCCCGTCGCACACTGTGCCGCAAAATGCGCAGATCGAGGCGCTGATGGAGGGCTTCTCGCTGGAGGTGATGCCGCGCACGGCCGAGAAAATCTCCGATTTCCGCGAACTGCTGCCGCAGGGCACCCGGGTCTATATCGCCCATATCGAGGGCACGCCCATCGCCGATATGGTCGCCACGGCCGCCCGCCTGCGCGCTGCGGGGATGGAGCCGATGCCGCATTTTCCCGCGCGCATCATCGCCAACAAGGCCGAGCTTGCCGACTGGCTGGCGCGCTATCGGGGCGAGGCAGATGTACGCGAGGCGCTCATGCTCGGCGGGGGTGTTGCAGTCCCGGTCGGCGCCTATGACAACTCCATGCAGCTTCTGGAGACGGGGCTGTTCGACAGCTTCCGCCGCTTGCATGTCGCAGGGCACCCCGAAGGCAATCGCGACATCGCGCCCGATGGCGGACATGACGTCATTTTCGAGGCGCTGCGCTGGAAGCAGGAATTTGCCCGCGCCAAGGGCATCGACATGGCCATCGTCACCCAATTCGCCTTCGAGGCCAAGCCGATCATCGCCTGGGCGGACACAGTCCGCGCGCAGGGCATCACGCTGCCGGTGCATCTGGGCATCGCCGGGCCTGCGAAGCTGCAGACCCTGCTCAAATTCGCCATCGCCTGTGGCGTCGGCCCCTCGCTGAAAGTGCTGCAAAAGCGCGCCAAGGATGTCTCCAAGCTGCTCTTGCCGTTCGAGCCGACCGAGCTTGTCACTGAACTTGCCGCGCACAAGGCGGCCGTGCCCGATTTCGCGGTCGAGAGGCTGCACATCTTCCCGCTGGGGGGCATCAAGGCCAGCACCACCTGGTCACAAACGCATGGCGGCGCCTCGGCGCGACCTGCATCCCAATCCTGATCTTCTGGAGAAACCATGACCCGCACTGTCATCGAATCCGCGACCAAGACTGTCGTGATCGGCTTTGACGAGCCCTTTTGCGTGATCGGAGAGCGCATCAACCCCACGGGGCGCAAGAAGCTCGCGGCGGAGCTGGAAGTCGGTGACTTCAGCACAGTCGAGAAAGACGCGCTGGAGCAGGTTGCCTGCGGGGCGATGGTGCTGGACATCAATTCGGGCGCGGTCTTTTCCAACAAGATGGCCGAAGACCCGCGCTATGCCGATAATAATTTCGTCGAGCCCCCGCTGATGCGTGAGTTGTGCACCCGGGTGCAGGCGCTGGTCGATGTGCCGCTATGCATCGACTCCTCGGTGCCCGAGGCGCTGAAGGCCGGGCTCGAGGCGACAAGCGGCCGCCCGCTTCTCAACTCGGTCACGGGCGAGGAAGAGCGGCTCGAGGCGATCCTGCCTCTGGTCAAGCAGTATAATGTGCCTGTGGTGGCGATCTCGAATGATGACACTGGCATCTCGGAAGACCCCGATGTGCGGTTTGCTGTGGCCAGGAAGATCGTGGAACGCGCAGCCGATTACGGCATCCCGGCGCATGACATCGTGGTCGATCCGCTGGTCATGCCGATCGGCGCCATGGCCACGGCCGGGCGGCAAGTGTTCGAGCTTGTGCGACGACTGCGCGATGAGCTTGGCGTGAACACCACCTGCGGGGCGTCGAATATCAGCTTTGGCCTGCCCAACCGGCACGGGGTGAACGCGGCCTTCCTGCCCATGGCGATCGGGGCGGGGATGACCAGCGCGATCATGAACCCGGTCCGCGCGGTCGAGATGGAGGCGATCCGCGCCGCCAATATGCTGATGAACCATGACCCCAATGGCGGGGCGTGGATCGGGCTTGCGAAAGTTCTGGAGACCATGAAAGGCGGCATGGCCTTTGCCGAGGCATCGCGCGCGGCGATGGACGCCGGCGCACGCACGGGCGGACGCCGCGGCGGACGGCGCGCGCGCGGCTGATGGCTGCATCAGCGCGCTTTAGAGTGACCTGCATGCCGCGAGTGCCCTTGCCGCATTCCAGAAGTTGCTCAGCCCGCAGCGGCAGAGGATATGCGAAAAAGCCGTTCCACCAATGACCGCAGGCGGGGGGGCATCCCTTGTCGCTTAGCCATATACACAATCGTCGGGCCGGGTATCGCTTGGTAGAGGCCCGCGATCTTCGGTAAGCGCGCGCTCATTCCGGTTGTCGGGCGAAGCGCCAGTGTTGGTGGAAACTCGACCACCTGGTAGACCCGTATGTACTGGTAAGGAAAGGGTTCACCGACTGTTTTCTGATCCGCCCCGTTCCGAGTGGAGCGTGGGCCGGGCCGAGCTTGTGTCACGCGGTAGCAGAGATGAAGGGCCGACCCGGAATTGCCAGCCCGTCGCCGCAAGGTTAGCCAGACGCTCGCCCGCCGATCACGCGCGCCGTCTGCTCACTCAACCAGTCGCGAGTTGGTCGATCGTCGCGCGGAAGGGCTCCAATCTGTAGCCATAACGCGCCGGGACTTCGATAAGCGTGTCGGTTGGCTGTTTGCCTGCTTGTGACAGCGCCCAGACGATGGATGAGCGGTTGCCCGAGGCGCAATAGGCCAGAACTGGGCCGTCGCTTTCGTCAAGCGCCTTGGCTTGGGCCGACACATTATCGAGTGTGATCGCCCCGCCGATGACCGGGTTGCAGACGAACCGCAACCCGGCCTCTTCCACAGCTTTCCGAATTGCCTCGGCATGAATGTCTGGCGGGATTTCTGTGTCGGGCCGGTTGCAGACCACTGTCGTGTAACCCGCCGCTGCAATCGCCGCGATATCCTCGGGCGTGATTTGCGGTGAGACAGCATAGCTCTCGCTCAGGGGTCTGATTTCCATGATATTCTCCGCTCAGGCGGCTGCGAGGCGGTCGATCTGCAGCCGGATGGGTTGCGCCACGATCATACCCGCGATCATGGCAAGGATAAAGGTGATCCCACCGGTTCCGCCCCAACTCAGCGAGGCGATGGCCGGTCCCGGGCAGAGCCCGACGAGCCCCCATCCTGCCCCGAACAGCACGGAGCCGATCACGAGGTTATGCCCAAGGCGCGGGTCGGGTTTGGCCGGGAATGGATCGCCCACCAGCGACACTGCGCGCTTCGTCGTCATGTGCCAGGCTACGAGCATGGGCAGGATCGCACCGCCCAGCACGAAGGCCAGCGTCGGATCCCATGCGCCAAAGACATCGAGCCAGCCTTGCACCTTGGTGGTGTCGGTCATGCCCGAGACGAGCAGCCCTGCGCCGAACAACCCGCCTGATATTGCCGCGATTACAATGCGCTGCATCAGATGACTCCCAGAAGATGCCGGAACACGACCATGGTGAGGCCGCCTGCCAGCAGATAGAAAACAGTGGCCACGATCCCGCGCAGCGAGAAGCGTGAAATTCCGCAGACGCCATGGCCGGATGTGCAGCCATTGGCGAGGCGTGTGCCGATGCCCACAAGCAGCCCGCCTGCGATGACAATGCCAAGATTGGAGGTGATATTGGTCGACACCTCCACAGAATAGAGCGGCAGCATGAGCGCGGGCACGACCACGAGTGCTGCCAGAAAGGCGACGCGCTCGGCCCAGTTATGCAGCCCCGTGCGATCGACCAGCCCGCCGATGATGCCGCTCGCGCCCATGATCCGGCTGTTGCCGAGAAGGAAGATCGCAGCGGCAGTGCCGATCATCAGGCCGCCGACGAGGCCCCAGATCCAGTCTGTTGGTATCATGTTCTTTGTCCTGTTTGTATATCGGCGCGGCAACCAAGCGCCGCGCCGTAGTTGGAGCTGTGGACCGGATCAGAGCGTGTTGACCGGAACCTTCAGATAGACAGTGCCGTTGTCCTCCGCTTCCGGCATCTGGCCTGCGCGCATATTGACCTGCAGCGAGGGCACGATCAGGCGCGGCATGCCAAGCTGGGCATCGCGCTCGGTGCGGGCGCGGACAAAATCTTCCTTCGACTTGCCTTCACCGACATGCTTGTTCAGGCGCTTCTGCTCACCGACCGTGGTTTCCCAGGCATAAGTATCACGACCCTCGGCCTTGTAATCATGGCCCACGAAGATGCGGGTCTCATCGGGCAGGGCGAGGATTTTCTGCACTGAATCCCACATCATATCAGCCGACCCACCAGGAAAATCGCAGCGCGCCGTGCCGAAATCGGGCATGAAGAGCGTGTCGCCCACGAAGGCCGCATCGCCGATGACATAGGTCAGGCAGGCGGGTGTGTGCCCAGGCGTGTGCAACACATCGCCGCGCATCTGGCCGAGGTGGAAGCTGTCGCCCTCCTTGAAGAGCGCGTCGAATTGCGAGCCGTCGCGCTGGAACTCGGTGCCCTCATTGAAGACCTTGCCGAATGTGTCCTGCACGATGCGGATATTTTCGCCGATTGCGATCTTGCCGCCGAGTTGCTGTTGCAGATAGGGGGCGGCGGAAAGGTGATCGGCATGGACATGCGTTTCCAGCAGCCACTCGACCTCGTAGCCTTTGTCCTTCACGAAATCGATCACCATATCTGCCGAGCGCGTATCGGTGCGGCCGGAAGCATAGTCGAAATCGAGCACTGAATCGACGATCGCGC
Source organism: Paracoccaceae bacterium (assembly GCA_003567315.1). Lineage (GTDB taxonomy): Bacteria > Pseudomonadota > Alphaproteobacteria > Rhodobacterales > Rhodobacteraceae > Roseinatronobacter. The sequence continues at coordinate 19,649 of PWZT01000071.1, read as the reverse complement.
ATTTCTTGCTGTTGGGGTCGCGCACGATGTAAGTGACAGTGAACGTCGCCTCATCGAAGAAAGCTGTAACTTCTGGGGTCATGTCGTGTCTCCGTGACTATGTCTGAGCCCCAATATATACCAAACAAAACATATTGCAAGATTTGAATGTTATTATTTCCGGCCACGCGACGCCCCGGCCGCGATAGGGCCGGGGCGGGAGATGTTCAGAGCTTCAGTGCCTTGCTGGGCGAGAGCACATCAATTCCCAGCGCGCGCCCGACAGCGTAATATGTCAGATGCCCTGCATGCGTGTTCAGCCCTTCGAGCAGATGCGGATCCTCCTCGCAGGCTTTGCGCCAGCCTTTGTTCGCCAGCGCCAGCATGAAGGGCATGGTCGCATTCCCGAGCGCAATGGTCGAGGTGCGTGCGACAGCGCCCGGCATGTTGGCCACGCAATAATGCAGGATGCCATCGACCTCATAGATCGGGTCGGCATGGGTGGTGGCGCGCGAGGTCTCGAAACAGCCGCCCTGGTCGATGGCGACATCGACCAGCACCGCCCCCGGTTTCATGCGCGAAAGCTGCGCGCGGCTGACCAGCTTGGGCGCTGCGGCGCCGGGGATGAGCACCGCGCCGATCACGAGGTCGGCCTCCTCCACCAATTCGGCCGTGTTGCCGCGTGAGGCATGGCGCGTCTTTAACAGGCCACCAAACACATCATCGAGATAGCGCAGCCGGGGCAGCGACATGTCGAGCACGGTGACATCCGCGCCCATCCCTGCCGCGATGCGGGCCGCATGCGTGCCGACCACGCCGCCGCCGATCACGGCCACTTTCGCAGGCCCGACACCCGGCACGCCGCCCATCAGCACACCGCGCCCGCCATTGGCCTTTTGCAGGGTCCATGCGCCCATTTGCGGGGCGAGGCGGCCTGCGACTTCCGACATCGGCGCGAGCAGGGGCAGGCCGCCGTTGCGGTCGGTCACGGTCTCATAGGCAATCGCGGTCACGCCCGACTCCAGCAGATCGCGGGTCTGGTCCGGGTCGGGGGCGAGATGCAGATAGGTGAAAAGAAGCTGACCCTCGCGCAGCTGCTTGCGCTCGATGGCCTGCGGCTCCTTGACCTTCACGATCATCTCGGCGCGCGCGAAGATTTCTTCGGCTGTATCGACGATGTTCGCGCCGATGCTCGTGTAATCCTCGTCCGAAAAACCTGCACCTGCGCCTGCACCGGTCTCGACAATGACATCATGGCCATTGGCAATCGCTTCCTGCGCCGCGTTCGGGGTCAGGCCTACCCGAAATTCCTGTGGCTTGATTTCCTTGGGGCATCCGATCAACATAATTCACTCCTCCTGTATCATGCCGAGAGAATATCCCAGGATTGCAGGTATTTCCTTGCAAACTCTGGCGGCTAATGTCTTTCTGATGAAGAAGCTTGCCTCGATCTGGCAAATCAACGGAGAAAATTGCGCTGCGATGCAGCTAGATGCAACCGATCGCCGTATTCTGCGGGTTCTGCAACGGCAGGGCAGGATCACCAATGCCGAGCTTGCGGAGTTGGTGCATCTCTCGCCCTCGGCGTGTCATCGACGTGTGCAGCGACTGGAGCAGGAAGGCTACATCGCCGATTATGTGGCGTTGCTGGATCTGCGGCGCATCGGGCGCGCGACCGTGGTTTATGTCGAAATCAAGCTCTCGGGCCAGAGCGACGAGATCCTCGATGCGTTCGAGCGTGACGTGGCGCGCGTGCCGGATGTGCTGGAATGTCATCTGATGGCAGGGAGCGCCGACTACCTGCTCAAGATTGTCGCCGCAGATTCCGAGGATTTCGCGCGCATCCATCGCCGCTACCTCAGCCGCTTGCCGGGCGTGGTGCAGATGCAGTCCTCCTTCGCGCTGCGCACAGTGGTCAAGACAACTGCCGTGGAAATCTGACGACCCCGGCACGGACCGGGGCCGACAGGGCTCAGCGTTCACGCAGCGCGTCGCGGATCTCGATCAGCAACTCTTCGGTCGTCGGTCCCTTGGGCGCTTCCGGTGCTGCTTCCTCTTCCTTCCGGCCAATGCGCGCCATGCGGTTGACCGTACGCACCAGCATGAAGACGACGAAGGCGATGATCAGGAATTTGATCACGGCATTGATGAAATTGCCGATCATGAACTGCGCTTCGCCGATCCCGAAGCTGATGCCGGAGAAATCGATGCCGCCCACGAAAATGCCGATAAGCGGATTGACCAGATCATCCACCAACGAGGTCACGATCGCCGTGAAGGCCGCGCCGATGATGATACCCACTGCCATATCCATGGCATTGCCGCGCGCGATGAACGCCTTGAACCCCTGAAGCATGGCCTGTCCTTTTCTTGCAACTAGGGCTAACGGTTACACCGCACGGAAAAACCGGCAAAGCGTTTTGTAAAAGGCTCGGATGGCAAGCTGCGCCCATTCAGGCGGGTAAGCTGCCATCCACTGTGTAGCGCAGGATCTGCACCACCTGATCGGGCGTTTCCGCGACGGCCAGCGCTGCGGCATCGATTTCTTTTAACGCGTGCTGGTGTTCCGGCCCATGCAGGACGATGATCGACTTGCCGAGCGCGGCGGCATAGCCTGCGTCAAATGCCGCGTTCCACTGGCGATATTTCTCGCCGAAGCGCACCACGACGATATCGGCTTCCTCCAACGCCTTGCGCGTGCGGATGGCATTGAGCTTCGCGCCCTTGTGGTCGTGCCAGAATTTCTGCTCTTCCGCACCCAGGATCGTGACACCGCAATCATCCGAGGCCGCGTGATCCGTGACCGGCCCGGTGAATGTCACCGGCAAATCCTTGGCGCCGTCTCTGATCTGGTCACGCCAATCCGTATGGATTTCGCCGGCAAGATAAATATTCAGATGCATGTCACCCTCTTTTTCCCGTTTGTCAGGCGCGCTTAGCATATCCACACAGTGTTCCAAAGAGGCTCGCGCGACCCTCTCGCAGGTTGCGGGTTCAGGGTTTCTATGGCAATGACGGAGATAGCTTCAGCCAAACACGGGAACGCCGCGCATGACCGATTTCGCCTTTCGCCGACGTATGATGGTGGACACACAGGTGCGCCCCTCCGATGTCACGAAATTCCCGATCATCGATGCAATGCTGCGCGTCCCGCGCGAGGAATTCGTGCCCGATGAAAAGGTGGAGGCTGCCTATGTTGGCGAGAATCTGGTGCTCGATGATGATCGCGTGCTGCTGGAGCCGCGCACACTTGCGAAGATGATCGACGCGCTTGGCATCACCGATTCCGACCTCGTGCTCGATATCGGCTGCGGGAGCGGATATTCCTCGGCGCTCCTGTTGCGCATGGCACAGGCAGTTGTGGCAGTGGAAGAGAATGCAGACCTCGCGGATGCGGCCGAGACCGCGTTTTCAAGGACAGGTGCGGAAACGGTTGTCTTGCACCGGGGGCCGCTGGCCGATGGCGCAAAAGAGCACGCGCCTTACGATGTGATGCTGCTTCAAGGCGGAATCGAAGAATTCCCGGAGGCACTCGTGGCGCAATTGCGCGAGGGCGGGCGTGTTGCGGCTGTCTTCATGCATGGCGCGCTGGGCGTCGTGCGTCTGGGCATCCGAAAGGATGACCACATCGTCTGGCGCGATATCTTCAACGCAGCCGCCCCGGTCTTGCCCGGGTTCGAGAAATCACAAGCCTTCAGCCTGTAAGGCACGGTCATACGATGGAAACGCGCGTGCTACGCTCCATCTCGCGACCGAGGACAGTAACACAAAACGAGGCATCGCAGATGATCCGACATATCCGAACTGGCATCGCGGCAGCAGCCATCGCGCTTGTGACGGTGCCTGTATCAGCGCAATCGCTGGCGGACACGCTGATCGAAGCCTATCGCAATTCCAATCTGCTTGAACAGAACCGTGCGCTTTTGCGCGCGGCGGATGAGGATGTCGCCATCGCTGTGGCCAATATGCGCCCGGTGCTGAATTTCGTCGCCGAAGCGCAGGCGCGCTATCAGTCCGGTCAGCAACTGGGGGGCTCGACGTCGCTCACGGCGGGACTGAACCTCTCGGCCGAGGTGACACTGATCGATTTTGGCCGCGGTGCGCTGGCCCGCGACGCGGCCAAGGCGCAGGTGCTGGCCACCCGCCAGGGCCTTGTCGATGTCGAGCAGAATGTGATGCTCGATGCCGTGCGCGCTTTCATGGATGTGCGTTCGGCGACAGAATCCGTGTCTCTCCAGCGGACCACGGTGCGCCTGATCGGGCAGGAACTCGAGGCCGCCCGTGAACGCTTTGCGCTGGGCGAAATCACCAGCACCGACGTGTCGCTCGCCGAGGCGCGTCTCGCAGCCGCCCGCTCGCAACTTGCTGCCGCCGAGGGCGACCGGGAAGCCGCGCGCGAAGCCTACAAGCTGGTGACCGGCGCATATCCGGTCGAGTTGCGCCAACCGCCCGCCTTGCCGAACACTGCGCCCTCGCTCCAGGTGGCGCAGGACATCGCCCGCCGGACACATCCGATCATCCTTCAGACCCAGCATGAGGTGACGGCCGCAGAGCTTGATTCTCAACGCGTCTACAGACAGAGACAGGGGTCGGTGACCGGCACGGCCTCCATCGGGCGGCAATTCAATGACCCGGGAAGCGATTTCAACACTGGAACAGCCGGCATCCGCTATAGCCGCCCTTTGTATCAGGGCGGGCAGCTCAACGCCTTGCTGCGGCAGGCGAATGCCCGGCGCGATGCAGTGCGCGCGGGGCTGCATCAGGCGGTGGCACAGGTGCTGCAGAATGTGGCCGTCGCCTGGGCCAATGTCGAGGTGTCCACATCGCGGATCACGGCAAGTCAGCAGCAGGTTCGTGCTGCGGAAAGCGCCTTCGAGGGCACGCGTGAAGAGGCGCGGCTCGGTGCGCGCACGACGCTGGACGTGCTCAATGCTGAAACTGATTTGTTGAACGCGCGCACTGAATTACTGCAGGCTCAGGCGTCGCAGCAGGTAGCCACGTATAATCTGCTGTCGACGATGGGGCTTCTAACAGTCGAACATCTGGGGTTGGGTATTCCCACATATGACCCCGAGGCCTATTTCAACGCGGTGCGCAATGCGCCCATCGTGTCGCCGCAAGGTGAGGCTTTGGATCGTGTTTTGCGCGCAATCGGGCGCGACTGAGGCTGCCATAAACCACTTGGCCGGTTTCGCGATTGTTTGAAAGAAGAAGTCGCGCTAGACTTGCGTCAATAAATTTGAGTGTCCGGTTCATTGCCCGCAAAGAAGGCAGCGACCGTGCGGGCATTTCGTGCAGATCAATGGGGCGCGTCCATGTCAGAAGCCATGTCGAAGCGAGAGATCGAGGATGTCCTCTCTTCCATACGACGTTTGGTGTCACATGATGTGAAGCGCTCCGACGCAGTATCAGATGCGCCGGCCGAAAAGCTGGTCCTGACCCCGGCTTTGCGTGTCGAGCCCGCGCAGAATGATGATGCCGCTGCCAATGCACGCCCTCTCGGAACAGTTTCCACTCCATCGCAAATGCCCTTTGCGACGGAGCAAAGCCCGACCACACAAAGTGTGGTCCTGAAAGACATCCGTGGTGGCGCGGATACGACCTCTCTCCTGGGCCGTATCGCAAGCGCTGGCGAAATGGCCGCGCGCGAGGGATCAGCCAATACGGATGGTGTTCAAAGCCTTGGCGAGGACGCTGCGGATCAGGAACCATTGCCGGAAACGGACACGCAGATCGCTCCGGCGCTGACAGATCACCCTGCGCCGGATCATAATGTGATGGAGACCACGATGGAAAGGGAGAGCGCATTGCCCGAACACCTCAACGCGTCTGACCCGTCCATCGAAGCGGCGACCATAGAGGCCACCCTCGCGCGCCTTGAAGAGATGCTGTCCAATCCTGCAGGCGGGCAAGCAGTGACGGCGGCGGAGGATGGTGCCTCGCATGATGAGGACATCATCGACGAGGGTATGCTCTATCAGTTGGTCGCCCATATCGTCCGGCAGGAACTGCAGGGGGAGTTGGGTGAGAAGATCACCCGCAACATCCGCAAGCTGGTCCGCGCCGAAGTTGCGCGCGAGTTGCAACTGCGTCAGCTTTGATCGTGCTCCTCGAGCGGGTAATCCTCCCAGGCTTCGACATCAAGGCTCTGCTCTGACACCGTCTTGCCCAGCATCGAGATCCCGGCCCGATGCGTGGAATGACAATCACCAGTGATCAGCGGGTGCCAGCGCGGCAATGCGCGGCCCTCATGCAAGCGCCGATATGCACAGGTCTCGGGCATCCAGTAGGCGATTTCGTCCAGCGTCTCGGGCGTGAGAACCACACATTCGGGCACCAGCGTCTTGCGCTCGGCATAGTTACTACAGCGACAGGTTGCGTCATCGAACAGACGGCAGGCAACACGTGTGAACAGTAATTCGCCCGTGTCGATATCCTCCAACTTGTTGAGACAGCATTTGCCGCAGCCATCGCAGAGCGCCTCCCATTCAGCTTCGGTCATCTGCCCAAGCGGCACGGTTTCCCAGAATTTCGCGCGTAACGTCATGCATGCGAGATAAGCCGCGAGGCGCCGCAGGGAAAGGGTGAAATCTGTATCGCTTGCCATCGGCGCGCGGGGGCTTACCCTCTGCGCCAGCCTGTCAGGATGATGTCCGATGCCCGCGCTAGACCGTACTGTTCCTTCCGACTTGCCTGCGCCGCTTTCGGGGTGGTTTGCCGCGCAGGGCTGGGCACCGCATCCGCATCAGTTGGATATGCTGCAAGCGGCGGGCGATGCGCTGCTCATCGCGTCCACGGGCGGCGGCAAGACGCTGGCCGGGTTCCTGCCGACGCTCGCCGCAGCCTGCGCAGGCGACATGGCGCAGGGGCTGCACACGCTCTATGTTTCGCCGCTCAAGGCACTCACGCATGATATCGCCCGCAATCTCGCCCGTCCGGTGGCTGAGTTGGGGCTTGATCTGCGCATCGAGGACCGTACAGGCGACACGAGCGCGACCCGGCGCGCGCGGCAGCGCGTTGATCCGCCGCATATCCTGCTGACGACGCCTGAAAGTCTTGCGCTGATGCTCTCTTACCCCGAGGCCCCGCGCATCTTCAAAGGCTTGCGCCGTGTTGTCATCGACGAAATCCACGCGCTTGCCGAATCGAAACGCGGCGATCAGTTGATGCTTGGCCTCTCGCGGCTGCGCACGCTGGCACCTGGCTTGCGGGTGGCAGGGCTCTCTGCAACCGTTGAGAACCCCGCCCGGCTCGCGCGTTTCATGGGCGGGGCCGAGGTGATCCGGGCCGATCCCGGCCCTGCGCCCGATATCGCGATGCTGCAAGTCTCTGCGCCGCCGCCATGGTCCGGGGCAGGCGGGGCCTATGCCGCGCGTGATGTCATGCGCGCGATCAGCGAGGCGCGGCTCGCGCTGGTCTTTATCAACACCCGTGCACAGGCGGAGCTGTTCTTTCAGGCGCTCTGGGCAGTCAATGACACCAATCTGCCCATCGCGCTGCATCACGGCTCATTGGCGCGCGAGCAGCGCCGCAAGGTCGAGGCCGCGATGGCCGCAGGCGAATTGCGCGCTGTGGTGGCGACCGGCAGTCTCGATCTGGGGCTCGACTGGGGCGATGTCGATCTGGTCCTCCAGATCGGGGCGCCCAAGAACATCAAGCGGCTGGTGCAGCGGATCGGGCGGGCCAATCATCGCTATGACACCCCCTCGCGCGCGCGCATCGTGCCTGCCAACCGTTTCGAAGTGCTCGAATGCGTGGCGGCCTTGCGCGCTGTGGAAGCGGGCGAGCTTGATGGCGATGAGGATGCGGGGCAGGGCGGGCGCGATGTGCTCTGCCAGCATCTGATGTTGCTGGCCTGTGCCGGACCATTTGATGCCGATGCGGTCTATGCCGAGATCACGCAGGTTGGTCCCTATGCGGGTCTGAGCCGTGCAGACTTCGATGCCTGTCTCGATTTCGTGGCCACGGGCGGCTATGCGCTGCGCGCCTATGACCGCTGGCAAAGGCTGGTCCAGCGCGATGGGCTCTGGCATCTGCGCGACCCGCGCGCAGCGCGCGACATCCGCATGAATATCGGCACGATCGTTGCGCCCGAACTCTTGAGCGTGCGGCGCGGTCCACGCGGCGGCGCGCCCTTGGGCGAGATCGAGGAGAGCTTCGCGGCCTCGCTTCTGCCCGGCGATACTTTCCTGATCGGTGGGCAGACTGTGCGCTATGACCGGCTGCGCGACATGGTGGTGGAAGTCACCCCGCAGCCCACGCGCGAACCCAAGATCGCAGTGTTCAACGGGCTGAAGATGGCGACCTCGACCGAGCTGTCGGCGCGTGTGCTGGCCCTGATCGGGGATCGCGACGCCTGGGGGGCGCTGCCCGCGCATATCCGCGATTGGCTCGCGCTGCAGGCCGAGATCGCGGCCCTGCCGCGTCCGGGCACGATGACATGCGAGAGCTTCCTGCGCGCGGGGCGGTGGTATTTCGCGCTTTATTCCTTCGCCGGGCGCAATGCCAATCAGACGCTGGGGCTGTTGCTCACGCATCGGATGGAGACTGCGGGGCTCGCGCCCTTGGGCTTTGTCGCCACGGATTATGCGCTGCTGATCTGGTCGCTCGAGCCTGTGCGCGACCCCGCCCCCTTGCTCGATGCGCGCGGTCTGCGCGACGGCTTGCAGGACTGGCTGGCGGAAAATGCGGTGATGAAACGCACTTTCCGCGCGGTGGCGACTGTGGCGGGACTGCTCCAGCGTAACCTGCCAGGACAGCGCAAGAGCGGCAAGCAGGCGACATTTTCGAGCGATATCCTCTATGACACATTGCGCAAATTCGACCCTGATCACCTGCTGTTGCAGATCACGCGGCGCGAGGCGATGCGTGGGCTGGCGGATTTCGGGCGGATCGAGGAGATGCTGCGCAATCGCAGCGCGATCATCCATAGCCGCGCCCCGCATGTAACGCCTTTTGCAGCACCCTTGCTGCTCGAAGCCGGGCGCATCCCGATCCGGGCGTCGGGCAGTGAGCGGCTTCTGGAGGAAGAGGCCGCGCGGATGATGGCAGAGGCAGGATTGACGCTGGACGGGCTTGGCGCGACAAGAGGGACATGAGCATATGCCGCTTCCAGTTTCACGGGCAGGATTTCACCGCGCGCCCCTCGGGCGCACTTTACTGGCCTGCGCAGGGGGCGCTGATGGTGGCGGATTTGCATCTGGGCAAATCCGAGCGTATGGCACGGCGCGGCGGGGCCTTGTTGCCACCCTTCGAGAGTCTCGCGACGCTCGAGCGGCTCGACGCCGAGCTTGCCGCGAGCGGGGCGCAGCGGCTGATCTGTCTGGGCGACAGTTTCGATGATGACATGGCGCGCGAGGGTCTGGGTGCGGCGGAAGACCGGCTGCGCGCCTTGTGCCAACGCCATGCGGTGATCTGGGTTGCGGGCAATCACGATCCTGCGCCGCACGGTCTGGCGGGCGTGCAAGTGGACGAAATGCACATCGCGGGGCTATATCTTCGCCACATCGCGGGCGAGGGCCCGGATATCTCGGGCCATTACCATCCGAAATTCCGGGTGCTGGGCCAGCGCCGCCGGGCGTTCCTGCTTGGTGCGCAGCATCTGATCCTGCCGTCCTTTGGCGCCTATACGGGCGGTCTCGATCATGATGACCCGGCCCTGCGCGCGCTTGTGCCGGAGGGAATTGCGATCGTCACCGGGCAGCGGGCGCATGCGATCCCGTTCAAGGCTGCGCTACAACCGCAGCGGTGAAGGGGGCGCTCGCGCCCCCTCTTGGCCCGTCGGGCCAATTCACCCCCTGAGAGTATTTTGGGCAAGATGAAGCAACCCGAGACTTGCATAGCCGCGCGAAATCCTGCGCCCGCGCTGGTTTGGGCTGGATCGAAGACAGGTTTCGCGATATTCTTCTGCCCATAGACCCGGCAAACGGGCATAGACAGGCAATCCGGCCAGACCGGGCAGGAGATCGAGGCAGTCGCATGACGGAAATGGTCTATGGCACCGCGCCTGTGCGCGTGGTGGACCCCGTGCTCCCAAGATGGTGGCTCACGATCGACAAGGTAACGCTGACATCGGTGCTCTTGTTGATGGCCGTGGGGCTTTTGCTGGGGCTCGCGGCGTCGCCCCCTCTGGCCACCCGCAACGGCCTGCCGCCGTTTTTCTATGTGCAGCGTCAGGTGTTCTTCGGGCTGATCGGCATCGTGGCGATGATTTCGCTGTCGATGTGTTCGCCCGAGCGGATCCGGCGTTTCGGCGTGATCGGGTTTTTCGTCTCACTGCTCGCGCTCATGCTGTTGCCGTTTTTCGGCACGGATTTCGGCAAGGGCGCTGTGCGCTGGTTCAGCCTCGGGGTCGGCTCCATCCAGCCGTCGGAGTTCCTCAAGCCCATGCTCGCGATCTTCGCGGCCTGGCTGATGGCGGCGGGTCAGGAACAGGGCGGCCCGCCCGGTAAGGCGCTGTCCTTTGGGTTTACCATTCTGGTGCTTGGGCTTCTGGTGATCCAGCCCGATTTCGGGCAGGCCGCGCTGATCGCGGCAGGCTGGATGGTGATGTATTTCGTGGCCGGCGCGCCGATGCTGTTGCTGAGCGGCTTCGCTGGGCTGGTGCTCGCGGGTGCCTATGCGGCCTATAACAGTTCAGAGCATTTCGCGCGCCGCATCGACGGGTTTCTGGCCGCGGAAATCGACCCGCGCACGCAGATGGGCTTTGCGCAGAACGCGATCTCCGAGGGTGGCTTTTTCGGCGCGGGTGTGGGTGAGGGGCGGGTGAAATGGAACCTGCCCGATGCGCATACCGATTTCATCATCGCTGTTGCCGCCGAGGAATACGGGCTGATCCTTGTCCTCTTCATCATCGGGCTTTATGCCACGATCCTGATACGCTCGCTCTTTCGCCTGATGCGCGAGCGCGATACCTTCATCCGACTGGCCGGGACCGGGATCGTGGTCGTGTTTTCCTTGCAGGCCATGATCAATATGGGCGTTGCGGTGCGGTTGCTGCCCTCGAAAGGCATGACTTTGCCGTTCGTGAGCTATGGGGGATCCTCCCTGCTTGCGACAGGCATGGCAATCGGTATGCTCTTGGCATTCACCCGCACGCGGCCCCAAGGCGAGATCGGCGAATTGCTCGCCCGGCGTGCGCAACCGCAAGGACACTGAGATGGCGAAACCGCCGCTGCTTCTGATCGCCGCCGGAGGAACCGGGGGGCACATGTTCCCCGCGCAGGCGCTGGCCGAAGTGATGCTGTCGCGCGGTTGGCGGGTGAAGCTTTCGACCGATGCGCGCGGGGCGCGCTATGCAGGCGGTTTTCCCGAGGCGGTGAAGATCGAGGAGGTGCGCGCGGCGACGTTCGCGCGTGGCGGGCTGGGTGAAAAGCTGAAGGTACCGCTCAAGCTTGCAGCGGGTATCTTGCGGGCTGTTCTTGGCATGATCCTGGACCGGCCCAAGGCTGTGGTCGGCTTTGGCGGCTATCCATCGACCCCGGCGCTGGCGGCGGCGTGGGTGCTGCGTGTGCCGCGCATGATCCATGAACAGAATGGTGTCCTGGGCAAGGTGAACCAGTTTTTCGCCCGCCGCGTGGACCGGTTGGCCTGCGGCATCTGGCCCACGAAGATGCCCGAAGGCATCGAGGCCGAATTCACGGGCAACCCGGTGCGTGCCTCCGTTCTGGAGCGTGCAGGCGCGGGCTATATTCCGCCGGGCGATTATCCAATGGACCTGCTGGTGATGGGGGGCAGCCAAGGGGCGCGGATCCTCTCGGATGTGGTGCCCGAGGCCATCGCGGCGCTACCCCAGGAGATCAAGCGCAATCTCAGCGTATCGCATCAGGCGCGCGAGGAAGATATCGAGCGCGTTGTGACCGCCTATGACACTGGCGGTGTGGCCGCCGAGATCGCACCCTTCTTCACGGATATCCCCAGGCGGCTGTCGGAATGCCAGCTTGTGATCAGCCGGGCGGGGGCGTCCTCGGTGGCCGATATCTCGGTGATCGGGCGTCCGGCGATCCTTGTGCCCTATGCGGCGGCTGCGGCGGATCATCAGGCGGCGAATGCGAAAATGCTCTCGGGCGTTGACGCGGCGGTGGTTTTCCCTGAAAGCCAGTTCACACCCGAGGCGCTGAGCGAAACCATCCTCTCCATTCTCACCAACCCCAAGGCTGCCGAGACAATGGCGCGCGCAGCCCTTGGGGCCGGTCGCGCCGATGCGGCCACACATCTGGCCGATATGGTCGAAGCGCTGTCCCGAAAGGAACCGACATGAGCCCTGCAACCAAATTGCCCACGGATATCGGCCCGATCCATTTCATCGGCATTGGCGGCATCGGCATGTCGGGGATCGCCGAGGTGCTTATGACGCTGGGCTATGATGTGCAGGGGTCGGACCTCAAGTCGAGCCCGATCACCGAGCGGCTGGAAGGCCTTGGCGCGCAGGTGATGATCGGGCAATCTGCGGAAAATCTGGGCGCGTCTGCGGTGGTCGTGGTCTCGACGGCGATCAAGCCCGACAATCCCGAATTGCTGGAGGCGCGCCGTCTGGGCCTGCCGGTCGTGCGCCGGGCCGAGATGCTGGCGGAATTGATGCGCCTGCGCTCGAATATCGCGATAGCGGGCACGCATGGCAAGACGACGACCACGACGATGGTCGCAGCACTTCTGGATGAAGGCGGGCTGGACCCGACGGTCATCAATGGCGGGGTGATCCATGCTTATGGCTCGAACGCGCGTGCGGGCGCGGGCGAGTGGATGGTGGTCGAGGCCGACGAATCCGATGGCTCCTTCAACCGGCTGCCGGCGACCATCGCCATCGTCACCAATATCGACCCTGAGCATATGGACCACTGGGGCAGCTTCGATGGGCTGCGCAAGGGCTTTCACGATTTCGTCTCGGGGATCCCGTTTTACGGACTCGCAATCTGCTGCACGGATCACCCCGAAGTGCAGGCGCTGGTCGCGAAAGTCACGGATCGGCGCATTGTCACCTTCGGCTTCAACGCGCAGGCCGATATTCGCGTGATGAATCTGCGCTATGCGGATGGTAAGGCGCAGTTCGATATCGCGCTGCAGGATGAGCGGCGCATGATCAAGGGGTGCAGCCTGCCCATGCCCGGGGATCACAATGTATCCAACGCCTTGGCCGCAGTGGCGGTGGCACGGCATCTGGGGATGAATGGCGCAGAGATCCGCGAGGCGCTGGCGAAATTCGGCGGTGTGAACCGCCGCTTCACCCGCGTGGGCGAGGTTGGTGGCGTGACGATCATCGACGATTACGGCCATCACCCGGTCGAAATCGCAGCCGTCCTCAAAGCCGCGCGGCAGGCTCTGGGCGGGGAAGGGCGCGTGATCGCAGTTCACCAGCCGCATCGTTACACGCGGCTTGCGAGCCTGTTTGACGATTTCTGCACCTGTTTCAACGAGGCCGATGTGGTCGCCATTGCGCCAGTCTATGCAGCGGGCGAAGACCCTATCGAGGGAGCCAGCCGCGAAGACCTGCTCGCAGGGCTCAAGGCGCATGGCCATCGCGCCGCGCTTCCGGTGGATAATGAGGATGACCTCGAGAAGCTGGTGCGTGCCGAGGCCGGGCCCGGTGATATGGTGGTCTGCCTTGGCGCGGGTACGATCTCGGGCTGGGCGCATGGGCTCCTGCCGCGGTTGCAGACGAAGGCCGCGTGATGCCACCTGAACTCCGCGTCTACATCCTGATGCTGATGGCCCTTCTGGCCGGGTTGCTGCTTGGCGGGTTGCTGATCCGCAATGGCTGGCAACGCGTCTATGGGGCATTCCTCGCAGGGCATGTCTTTGCCGCGCTCGGGCTCTTTTTCGCAGCGCGGCAGGGCCAGCAGATGGACGGGCTGGCGCATGGGCTCCTGCTTCTGGTCTTTGTGCTGCCCGCCACGCTCGGCATGGTGCTTGGGGGTGGTTTCATCTGGTGGCGCAGGCGTTAGGCGCGCGCATCTTCGCGGATCATGTCGGACGCTTTCTCGGCGATCATGATGACAGGGGCTTGGGTATTGCCCGAGGTAATGCGCGGCATGATCGAGGCATCGACCACGCGCAACCCCGCAAGACCGTTCACCCGCAGCCGCGCATCGACCACCGCGCGCGGATCGCTGCCCATGCGCGCGGTCCCGACCGGGGGGAAGATCGTCGAGGCGATATCGCCCGCGCCACGGGCAAGCTCGGCATCGCTCTGCAATTCCGGGCCGGGTTTGAATTCTTCGGGCGCATAGCGGGCGAGGGGCTCCTGCGTCATGATCCACCGCGTCAGCCGGATCGCGCGGGCGGCCACCAGACGGTCGCCTTCGGTCGAGAGATAATTCGGCTGGATCACTGGATGCGCGCTCGGGTCGGGGCTTGCGAGGCGGACATGGCCACGGCTTTCAGGGCGCAAATGGCAGACACTGGCCGTGATCGCCGGGAAATCATGCGGGGGCTGGCCGAAGGCATCGAGCGTCACTGGCTGCACATGATACTCCAGATCCGGGCTGGCAAGATTGTCCGAGGAATAGGCGAAGGCGCCTAGCTGGCTGGGCGCCATCGCCATCGGCCCGCGCCGCCGCAAGAGATAGTCAAGCCCGATCAGCGCCTTGCCATGCAGAGTTGAAGCCATTTCATTGAGGGTTCTGACCCCTTGGACCTTGTAGGCGCAGCGGATCTGGAGATGGTCCTGCAAGTTCTCCCCAAGTTCGGGGATGTCTTGCACCACCTCGACCCCCTGAGCTTGCAGAAGCGCCCCCGGCCCGAGCCCGGAGAGTTGCATCAGATGCGGCGAGCCGATCGCACCCGCCGAGAGGATCACCTCGCGCCCCGCACGCACCTGGGCGCGCGTGCCCTTGTGGCAGAACCTGACCCCGACAACGCGCTTTCCCTCGAAGATCAGCCCTTCGCTCTGCGCATGGGTCAGCACGCGCAGATTGGGACGCCGCATCGCCGGGCGCAGGAAACCGCGCGCGACCGACCAGCGAAACCCGTTCCGCTGATTGACCTTGAAATAACCCACACCGAAATTGTCACCAGTATTGAAATCGGCCGTCTCGGGGATGCCCGCAGCGATGGCGGCGGCTTTCCACGCATCGAGGATCTCCCAGCTCAGGCGCTGCTCTTCCACGCGCAATTCGCCGCCTGCGCCATGCAGCCCGGGGCTCTCGCCTGCATAATAATCCTCCGATTTCAGGAAATAGGGCCGCACATCCTCCCAGGCCCAGCCGGTATTGCCCATCTGCCGCCAGCCATCGTAATCGGCGGCCTGTCCGCGCATGTAGATCATGCCGTTGATCGAGGAACAGCCCCCCAGAACCCGCCCGCGCGGATAGATCAGGCTGCGCCCGTTCAGCCCTTTCTCGGGCGCCGTGCGAAAGCGCCAATCCGTGCGCGGATTGTCGATGCAATAGAGATAGCCCACCGGAATATGCACCCAATGGTAGCGGTCCGATCCACCAGCCTCCAACAACAGAACGCGGGTCGCGGGATCTTCGCTCAGTCGGTTCGCCAGCACACACCCCGCCGATCCTGCGCCGACGATGACATAATCAAAACTGCCGAAATCCTGCACTGATCCGCCCTTTTTTCTGATGCATACTCTGTCCGCCCGTTCCCGTCGCTTCAAGCGGAAAAAACAGGCGTCATGGTTTCATTGAGCAAATCGCTGCGCCCAAATATATTGCATACCCAAGATATTTGCTGAAGAATGCAGCAGGTCTCGCGCGTATCGGGCGCAGGCAAAAAACAGTGCAATGACACTGCCGCACGCACGCCCTAGCCAGAGACAGGAAAGAACAACAGGAGAGGTCAAATGATTCACCGCACGCTTACGGCTGCAATCGGCTTCAGCGCCATTGCGGTCGCTGCTCATGCTCAGACATCCATGCCATTCGCGCTGGATTGGCGTTTCGAGGGGCCCTCCGCGCCCTATTTCGTGGCGATTGACCAAGGCTATTTCGCCGAGGCTGGGCTGGAGGTCGAAATCAGCGCGGGCGAAGGCAGCCTGGACGCGATCCCGAAAGTGGCGACCGGGGCCTATCCGGTAGGCTTTGCCGATATCAACAGCCTGATCCGCTTCCTCGACCAGAACCCCGACGCCCCCGTGATCGGCGCGATGGTGGTCTATGACAGGCCGCCCTTTGCCATCGTGGGGCGGCGCTCGCTGGGTGTCGAGGAGCCGTCCGATCTGGAAGGCCGCACGCTGGGTGCGCCCCCCCCCGATGGTGCCTTCGCGCAGTGGCCGATCTTTGTTGATGTGACCGGTATCGATGAGAGCCAGGTCACCATCGAGCCGGTGGGCTTTCCGACCCGCGAGCCCTCGCTGGCGGAGGGCACAGTCGATGCAGTGACCGGCTTCAGCTTCACCTCGTTTCTGAGCACCCTGCGACTGGGCGTCGACGAGGACGACATTTCGGTGATGTTGATGGCCGATTACGGTGTGGACCTCTATGGCAATGTGGTCATCGTCAACACTGACTTCGCCGAGGAAAACCCCGACGCCGTGTCTGCTTTTCTGGAAGCTGTTGCCAAGGGCTGGGTCGATACGATTGCTGACCCGGAGGCCGCAATCGAGAGCCTTGCCAGCCGTAACCCGGCCATGGATGCCGGGCTGGAGTTGCGTCGCCTGCAACTCGCAATGCAGGACACTGTGCTGACCGATTGGGTGATGGAAAACGGGATGGGCATGATCGACCCCGACCGTTTCGACAACGCGCTCGAGCAGATCCGCCTGACCTATGAGTATCAGAACGAGCCCGATGCGAGCCTCTACTTCACTGATGCGTTCCTGCCCGAAGGCGGCTTCCCCATCGATTGATCCGACTGCAGGGCAGAGGGGCACCCCTCTGCCCGACCCAAGCGAAAGCGCCTATGCAAGACCTCATCAAGATCAAGGGCGTGCGTCACGCCTATCAGACCGACTCGGGCCCGCTGCCAGTGCTGGACGGGTTGGAACTCAGTGTACCCGAAGGTGGATTCGTCGCTGTCGTGGGGCCGTCAGGATGCGGTAAATCCACGCTGACGCGGTTGATAGCGGGGTTGATGAAGCCCGATCACGGCGAAGTCTGGCTGCATGGTGAACGGGTAAAGGGGCCGCGTTCGACTGTGGGCATGGCCTTCCAGAACCCCGTTCTGCTCGAATGGCGCACGATACTCAAGAATGTACTGCTGCCACTCGAGATCGTGCCCTCCAAACTCACGCGCAAACAGGCCGAGGAACGCGCGCGTTTCCTGCTGGCGCTCGTGGGGCTGGAAGGCTTCGAGGACAAGCGCCCGTCCGAACTCTCCGGCGGGATGCGCCAGCGCGCCTCGCTGTGCCGGGCGCTGATCCATCAGCCCGACGTGTTGATCCTCGATGAGCCTTTCGGCGCGCTCGATGCCTTCACCCGCGAAGATTTGTGGATGACGATGCATCAGGTCAAGGAGCGCGAACCCTTCACGGGCGTGCTGATCACGCATGACCTGCGCGAATCGATCTTTCTCGCCGATCAGGTGGTGGTGCTTTCGGGGCGGCCCGCGCGCACGCAATATGTACTGGATATCCCGTCCCATGGCCCGCGTACGCTCGACGATCTCTACACGCCCGAGGCGGCTGACCAGCTCAATATCCTGCGCCATCAGATCCAGATCGCGCAAGGCCGCGCCACGCCAGAGGAAACATCCGCATGACCGCTCAGAAATACATGCGCATGATCGGCGTGCCGCTCATAGCCGTGGCCGTGTTTCTTGCCTTCTGGGAATGGCTGGTCTGGTTCAATGGCTGGCCGACCTTCAAGATGGCCGCGCCCTCCGATTTGCCGCCCGCCTATCAACGCCACTGGAACCTGTTCCTGACAATGGGTTGGCAAACACTCTGGCGCACTGTGGTCGGCCTGTTGCTCGCCGTACTGTTCGGCATATTGCTGGGCATGATCATGGGGTTTTCGCGCATCATGCGCGATGCGCTCTATCCGCTGCTTGTCGGTTTTAACGCGATCCCCAAGGCAACCGTCGTGCCGATCGTGGCGCTGATGTTTGTGGGACAGCATGATTTCAACACGGTGCTGCTGGCCTTCATGATATCGTTTTTTCCGATTGCGGTGTCGGTCAGCATCGGGTTGTCTACCCTGGAGCCCGAATATCGCGATATCCTGCGATCCCTGGGCGCATCGCAGGCGACCATCTTCTGGAAAATCGCGCTGCCCAAGACACTGCCGGAGTTTTTCGGGGCGTTGAAAGTGGCCGTCACGCTGGCGTTCATCGGGACTAATCTCATGGAGATCGTGAGCCCACATGGGCGTGGGCTCGGCGCGTTATTCGACTCGGGGCGCACCAATTCTGATTTCCCGTTGATGTTCGCGGTCCTGATCGCCTTGGCGTTTCTGGGGATTGTTCTCTACTACATCGTGGTCGCGCTGGAGAAAATTTTCGCTGGCTGGGCAGAACGTAGCCCAAGTTGACAAGGAACATTGGCGGCAGGGACCGGCCAGTGCGCAGCACTGGCCAAATTGTGGCCAGACAGGAAGAGGGCGGCCCGCGAAGCGGGCCGCCCTCTTCCTGTCTGGTCGCCCTCTTTATTTCACGAAGATCTCGCGCGGCGTGCTGCACAACAACTCGGCACCCTGATCCGTGATCAGCACAGGCTCCGTGATCTCCAGCCCACCGTCTTCGAGCCAGAGGGCGGGCATGAAATGCAGCACCATGCCCGGCTTCAGCTCTGTCATATCCCCACGCCGCAGCGACAATGTGCGCTCGCCCCAATCCGGCGGATAGCTCAGCCCGACCGAATAGCCGCAGCGATTATCCTTCTCGAAGCCGCGCTTGTTGAGCGTCGCGTTGAACGCATTCGCTACATCCTCGGCCCGCGCGCCGGGATAGCATTGCGCAAGCCCGGCTTCGGTGGCTTCGAGTACAGCTTCCTCGGCATGGCGATAAATATCGGGAACCGTGCCGAAAAACAGCGTGCGTGACTGCGGGCAGTGATAGCGCCGATGCGCCCCCGCAATCTCGAAAAACGCCGACTCGCCCGCGCGCATGGGCCGGTCATCCCAGGTCAGATGCGCCGCCGTCGCATCGAGCCCCGAGGGCGCCATCGGCACGATCGCGGGGTAGTCCCCCCATTGCCCATCGGCCCCTTCGATCCCGGCGCGGGTGATCTCGGCCACAAGCTTGTGCTTGGGCATGCCCGGCTCGGCCACTTCGAGGATGACCTCATGCATCCGCTCCACGATCCGCGCCGCGCGGCGAATATAGAGGAGTTCCGATTCCGATTTCACAAGTCTTTGCCAGTTCACCAGCCCCGTGGCATCGACGAAGCGCGCTTCATGCAGATGGTTGACCAGCGTGTCATGTGCGGCGGCGGAATAGTAGTAATTGTCCATCTCCACGCCGATCCAGCCCGTATTCCATCCCCGGTCGATGATCAGCGCGGCAAGGGCTTCCATCGTATGTTTCTGCGGGTTCTGAACATAGCTGTCATCGTAGGAGACGATGCTGTCTGCGCGGCGCATGAAGACCGTGCGCTTGGCGCCAGCCTCGTCGATCCCGCGCCCCCACCAGACCGGCGCGCCCTCCAGCGGCAGCAGCACGGCCTGATGCACATAGAAGGACCAGCCATCATAGCCTGAGATCCAGTTCATGTTGGACGGGTCCGAGACGATCAGAAGGTCGATACCGCGCTTCTCCATCTCAATGCGGGTGCGCGCGATACGGGCCTC
>PWZT01000044.1 GCA_003567315.1 Paracoccaceae bacterium | reverse complement strand
CTTGAACGGGGTCCCGCCTTTCTCGGTTATGGCACCATCGCCTTCGACATCAGTGATCTCGATGGTGACGGCCTCTGCAAAGCTGTGTTTCTCGTCTGCTGCCGGATCGTCATCCAGATTTCCGAGAAACCAGCCCTTGACAAGGAATGTTCCGCTGCACGCACTGCTCATGACCTATGACTCCTGTCTTCCAGCACAAGGCACCTCACGGACTACGCCACGCAACCGTTTGTGCAAGCTGCATCTAATTCAATACTCTCAACCAGCGCCTTACTGGGCACATGGGTCACAGCCATCGTTGACCCACTGACCACATTGTCCGGACACATTAATTCTCGGGTCGAGCGACAGCGACGCCACGACCGCGTGATTGTGTATAGATCCGGTTGTTGCAAATACCTAGCAGAAAGCATCGTATTCCCTTTCACAATGTCAATACAAATCAACATTGTTTCCTTGGACCTGATTAAACGAGAATATTGACAAAATTGTGGCTGATATGGAGCCGAAGGAAACATTCTCTCAGCTTTTTCAGTCGAAATGAGCTGGTTCAAACTGCATCGGGGCTTCCAGTTACCTCGGTTTCGTTTAGCCGAAGCGCTTCTTGTTCGCGCAATCGCTGCATCTCCGGGTCTGAAGGCACACAAGCGGCCCTGAAGTTCATGAAAACAAGCCTCTTCCCCGCGATCACGGGCCGAAATACCAAGCCCGTCCCATATGCGCGCCACAACAGCGGGTTTCCGGCTTTGACACGCAGAGTATCCGGGGTCGCGTGGCCCGGCTCAGATACCACCCGCAGCAAAGAGCGCGGTGCCAGCCAGCGCGCAGCCTGCTAGCACTGTTACAGGCCCGAGCTTCCAAAAGAACACCCCGACAACCGCCGCCAGCACCAGCGCCACCGCCGCGACATCGAGCGTAGCCCAGACCGGAACATCGAGAACGAGACCGAAGGCTCTGACGGTGGCTACCTCCTCGAATACGACATGCATTCCGAACCAGACAGCGAGGTTCAGGATAACGCCCACGACGGCGGCCGTGATCGCTGTCAGCGCAGCGGTCAGCACCTTGTTGTCGCGCAGGCGCTCGATGAACGGGGCGCCAAGGAATATCCACAGAAAGCAGGGGGTGAAGGTGACCCAGGTCGTCAGCAGCCCGCCGAGCGTTGCCGCCAGGAGCGGCGAGATTCCACTGGCCTCGCGCAAGGCGCCCATGAAGCCCACGAATTGCGTCACCATGATCAGCGGCCCCGGCGTCGTCTCTGCCATGCCCAGCCCGTCGAGCATCTCACCCGGCGCCAGCCAGCCGAAATTCTGCACGGCCTCCTGCGCGACATAGGCGAGCACTGCATAGGCGCCGCCAAAGGTCACCACGGCCATGACACTGAAGAAGCCCGCGATCTGCGCGAACACATTGGCCGGGCCGAGCGCCGCGAAGAGCAAGGCCACCGGCCCCAGCCACAAGGCAAGGAAGACGGTTGATACGCGGAAGGCATAGGCCTGGCTGACTTCGGCGTGGCCCGGTGTCTCTGCGCCGAGCAGTGTCTCGGCATCATCGACATGAACCTCGCCCGGCTGGCCATGACCGCCGCCGCCACGAAACATGGGCATATCCGCTCTGGCGCCCAGGAAGCCGATCAGCCCGGCCGCGAGAATTATCAGCGGGAAGGCCACGCCAAAGCCGAAAATCGCCACGAAAGCGGCAGCGGCGATCGCGATCATCGCGCTGTTCTTGAGCGCCCGCGCGCCGATGCGCATGACCGCTTGCACGACGATGGCCAGCACTGCGGCCTTGAGCCCGAAGAAAAGCGCCTCCACGGCGCCGACATTACCATAGAGCGCATAGACCCAGCTCAGGCCCATGATCGCCACAAGCCCGGGCAGCACGAACAGGACGCCCGCGATGATCCCGCCCCGCGTGCGATGCATCAGCCAGCCGATATAGACGGCAAGCTGCATCGCTTCCGGCCCTGGAAGCAGCATGCAGTAATTCAACGCGTGCAGAAAACGCTTTTCGCCCAGCCAGCGCTGTTCCTCGACAAGGATGCGGTGCATCAGCGCGATCTGTCCGGCAGGACCGCCGAAGCTCAGGAGGCCGATGCGGGCCCAGATGCGGGTGGCCTCGGCAATGGTGGGATATTCGCGGTCCTGCATCGGTGTGCCTTCGGCTTTGGAGTGGTCCAGTTATGAGGCTCGTCTGGTCGTCCCACGCATCAGGACAAAACGCAACATAGAGCGATAAGAGGCGGCGACTGCGGGGACTGCACGGTTTTGGGGGCGTACTCCACATGAATTGGTCTACCGAAAATCCGGCATCAAAGACAGACGCAAGCGGGCCGTTCCTGCGGATTTCACAATGTTCACGCCCATAAACGGCCCTCGGTCGCATTCTTCGCGCTGGCACTGTTCTTGATGTTACCCTCTTCCATGACAACGCCCCATACGCTGCAGTGCAGCACAATAATTCGGCAAAGCTACACTCAATGGATCAAAATCATAGCAACCCGGCACGAAATCAATTCAATGCCTGCGTATGACAGCGTCCGCAATTGTCACCGCAGGAGCGCGCGAAAATACAGGTACAGCTGATTATCGTGATCAGATGCATGCCCGACGGTGCGATCCTGGCAGATACTGCCCGCCGGACATGCGCAACAGAATAGCTGCTGCACGCAGGAGATGGGGCGCATGACACATGAAATCAAGCCACCCCTTCCCCGCGCGATGCATTTGCATCAAAGGAGGATGCACCGCATGGTCAAGAAAACTCTGCTTTCCACTGTCGCTGCCACGACGCTGCTTGCCGCTGCCCCGGCACTTGCCGATTGCACCATCAAGGTGGGTGTCTTGCACTCGCTTTCCGGCAGCATGGCGATTTCCGAAACAACATTGCGCGATGTGATGCTGATGATGGTCGAGCAACAGAACGCCAATGGTGGCCTGCTGGGCTGCGAATTGGAGGCGGTCGTCGTCGATCCGGCCTCGGACTGGCCGCTCTTTGCCGAACTCACGCGCCAACTCATCACCGTGGACGAGGTCGATGTGATCTTCGGCGCCTGGACCTCGGTCGCGCGCAAGGCGGTATTGCCCGTGCTCGAAGAACTCAACGGGCTGATGTTCTACCCGGTGCAGTATGAGGGACAGGAAAGCTCGCGCAACGTGTTCTACACGGGTGCCGCGCCCAATCAGCAGGCGATCCCGGCAGTGGATTACTTCCTCGAGGAGTTGGGCGTCGAGAGTTTCGCACTGCTGGGCACGGACTATGTCTATCCGCGCACGACGAATGCAATTCTCGAGGCCTATCTGATCGATGCCGGCATCGACCCCGATGATATCTTCGTCAACTACACGCCCTTCGGCCATTCCGACTGGTCGACGATCGTCTCGGATGTGGTGGCGATGGGCGCAGGCGGCAAGCAGGTCGGCGTGATCTCGACCATCAATGGCGATGCGAATGTGGGTTTTTACACGGAATTGGCCGCGCAGGGCATCGACAGTTTCGACCTGCCGGTGGTGGCCTTCTCGGTCGGTGAGGAAGAGCTTTCGGGCCTCGACACCTCGCGGCTGGTCGGCCATCTGGCGGCGTGGAACTACTTCATGTCCGCCGATACCGAGGCCAATGACGAATTCATCGCCGCCTGGCATGAATTCATCGGCGATGAGAACCGCGTGACCAACGACCCGATGGAAGCGCATTACATCGGCTTCAACATGTGGGTGAACGCAGTCGAAGAGGCTGGCACGACCGATGTCGACGCCGTGCGCGAGGCGATGTGGGGGCAGGAATTCCCGAACCTCACCGGCGGCATGGCGGTCATGAACCCCAACCACCACCTCTCGAAACCTGTGCTGATCGGTGAAATCCGCGCCGATGGTCAGTTCGACATCATCAGCCAGACCGAGGAAGTGGCAGGCGAGGCATGGTCGCCCTTCCTCGAGGAAAGCGCCACGCTGACCAGCGACTGGCAGGCACTGGAATGCGGGATGTTCGACACATCGACCGAAAGCTGCGTCCAGCTCACCTCGAATTACTGAAGCATAAAGGCAGGGGGCGTGCTGCGCCCCCTGCGCCACCCGCTTTTGCGAAAGACAAATCCATGCCGCGCCCTTCTCTGATCGCGATCCTTGCCCTGTGCCTGTTCGCATGGTCCCTGCCCGCTCCTGCCGCCGCGCAATCGCAGACGCCTTTGCAGGATGTGTTGCAAGGCGTGCAGGAACAGGTCGCGCGCCCCTCGCGCGCGCAGGTCGGCGCTGTGCTGGAGGCTCTGCAAGCGGCCGACGCGCCCGGCACTGCGAGCTTCCTGAACCGCTGGGCGGCGCGCGAGGTCTATGAGCGCCCGGAGGATGGGCTGTTCTTCTATGGGCGCGAAGGCCCGGACCGGAGCCTGACGCTCATTGACATCGACACTGATGCAGAGGTTGCTGAGGTCACGACCCGCGATGTCAACCAGATCCGCGTCAATGCCGGGGTGCGCCGCGAGATCGAAGCCTCGCTGGTGACATTCGAGTTGCTGGCCACGGATCGCGACCGCCGGATTGGCGCGCTGCGCACCATTGCACGCAGCCCCGAGCCCGATCACATCCCGGCGCTGGAAACCGCACTCGCGGAAGAAGAAGATGGCGCAGTCGCGACGCGCATGGCGCGCGTTCTCGATCTGCTGAACGCGCGTTTCGCCAGCGACAGCGCGACCCGTGTCGCGGCCATCGAAGGGCTGTCGGGCGATATCACGACCGAGGCGCGGCGCGTTCTGAACCAGATCCTGAGCACCGAGTCGCAATTTGCCACGGAAATCCCCGAAGGTACCAATGTCGCACGCATCCGCACCCCGGGCGAGGATCTTGACCTGATCGACGCCTATGCGCGGCTCGCCGAGGCCGGTCTGGTCCCCCCGCGCCCCGGGCGCAACGCCATTCGCGATGCGTTGCGCGCCAATGTCAGCGATGGCGAGGTCGCGGGCATTCCTGTCCACCGCCTGAACACCGAAGAGGCCCGGCGCGAGGCGTATCGCGCGCTGCAGGAACAGGGCACTGTACCCCCACTGCCCACGCAGGCGGAGATGGACGAAGCGGTCGGACATTTTGTTTTCTTCGATGTCTATGAGGAGCCCGACACCGCCGTGACCGATGCGGCCCGCGACGCGCTCGACAGCACGCGCACGGCAATCGGGCTGTGGCAGTTCCTGTCATTGTCGCTGGACGCGCTGTCGCTTGCCTCGATCTTCTTTCTCGCCGCTATCGGGCTCGCGATCACCTTCGGCGTGATGCGCGTGATCAACATGGCGCATGGCGAATTCATCATGATGGGCGCCTATACCGGCTTTGTCGTGCAGACGCTGATCCCGAACTACACCACATCGCTGATCGTCGCCTTGCCAATGGCCTTTCTGGTGACCTTCGCCGCCGGGGTGGCGTTGGAGCGGACCGTGATCCGCCATCTCTACACGCGCCCGCTTGAGACGCTTCTGGCCACATTCGGCATATCGATCGCGCTGCAGCAACTCGCCAAGAACATCTTCGGCACACAGGCGCGCCCGCTGACATCGCCGGACTGGCTGGCGGGCTCGCTTGCGCTCAATGACATCGTGTCGGTGTCCACCATACGGGTGGCGATCTTCGTCATGGCGCTGGCTTTCCTGCTCGCGCTGGTCCTCATCCTCAACCGCACGCGGCTGGGGCTGGAGGTGCGCGCGGTGACGCAAAATCCCGGCATGGCCGCAAGCATGGGGATCAACCCTGACCGCATCAACATGCTGACCTTCGGGCTGGGCTCGGGCATCGCGGGGGTGGCGGGCGTGTCCATCGGGCTGGTGGCGCAGGTGACATCGGAGATGGGGGCGAATTACATCGTGCAAAGCTTCATGACCGTGGTTGTGGGCGGAGTCGGCTCGGTCTTTGGCACGCTCGCCGGGGCTACGCTGATCGGCGCGTTGCAAAAGGGGATCGAGTGGTTCAACCCCGGCAACACGCTGGCCGCGCAGACCTTCATGGTGCTGTTCATCATCCTGTTCATTCAATTTCGGCCGAAGGGTATCGTCGCCCTGAAGGGTCGCGCCGCAGGGGACTGAGACCATGGAGATGTCACGCACAACCGCTGCCCCCGTCAAACGCCGCCGCCTGTTTCAGAACAACCCGTCGGTGTTGTGGTTCATGGGGCAGCTAGGGCTGTTCACACTGGGCGTCACGATCCTGTCGGAAGGGTTCGGGATCGGGGTGATCTCGACCAATCTGGTGAAGATCCTCGGCATGACGCTCTGCCTGTGCCTGATCGCGATTGCGATGGATGTGGTCTGGGGCTATTGCGGCATCCTCTCGCTTGGCCATTTCGCGTTTTTCGGGCTGGGCGGCTACGCCATCGGCATGTGGCTGATGTATGCGCGCACTGAAATCGTGATCCGCGAGAGCCTTGCGGGCGGCACCATCCCGCCCACGGAACGCGAGGTCTCCGAGGCCGTGGCCTCGCAGATCTTCAGCGTGGTGGGCTCCAATGAGCTGCCGCTGATCTGGACCTTCGCGGGCTCTCTGCCCTTCCAGCTTGCAATGGTCGTGCTGGTGCCGGGGCTGCTGGCGCTGATCTTCGGCTGGCTGGCGTTTCGCTCGCGCGTCACGGGGGTTTACCTCTCTATCCTGACGCAGGCAATGACGCTCGCGCTCTCGCTCTACCTGTTCCAGAACGACACCGGCTTGCGCGGCAATAACGGGCTGTCGGGGTTGCAGAACATCCCCGGGTTTCTGCATGTGCCGCAATCCGTGATCTCGGTCTGGTTCTTCTGGGCATCCGCCTTTGCGCTGGGGGCGGGCTATCTGCTGTTTGCCTGGGTCGTGTCGGGCAAGTTCGGCAGCGTGATCCGCGCCATACGCGACAACGAGGCCCGCGTGCGCTTCCTTGGCTACAATGTCGAGGGCTACAAGCTCTTCGTCTTTACCCTCACGGCGGTCATTTCGGGCATCGCGGGCGCGCTCTATTATCCGCAAGCGGGCATCATCAACCCGTCCGAGATCGCGCCCATCGCCTCGATCTATCTCGCGGTTTGGGTCGCGATTGGCGGGCGCGGGCGGCTCTATGGCGCGGTGATCGGGGCGGCGTCGGTCTCGCTCCTGTCGAGCTGGCTGACCGGGGGCGGCGCGCCGAATATCGATCTGGGCTTCTACCGCATCATCTGGACCGATTGGTGGCTGGTCATGCTGGGGCTGGGCTTTGTGCTGATCACGCTGTTCTTTCCCAAGGGCATCGGCGGGCTCTTCGACTATCTGGTGCGCAAACAATGACAACGCTTCTCGAAGTCTCGGGCGTCTCGGTCACATTCGACGGGTTTCGCGCCATCAACAACCTCTCCATCGCGATTGGCGAGCCTGAGTTGCGCGCGGTGATCGGCCCCAACGGTGCCGGCAAGACCACCTTCATGGACATTGTCACCGGGAAGACCCGGCCCGATGAGGGCCGCGTGATCTGGGGCGAACGCTCGATCGATCTGCTCAAGCTCTCGGAAAGCGATATCGCCAAGATCGGCATCGGGCGCAAATTCCAGAAACCGACTGTGTTCGAGGAACAGAGCGTGCGCGACAATCTCGCCATGGCGCTGAAAAACAAGCGCGGGCCGCTCTCGGTTCTGACCTGGAGCGCAACGGAGCACGACAAGACGCGCATTCTGGAACTTGCAGCGGAAATCGGCCTGAGCGAGCATCTGACCCGGCGCGCGGGCGATCTGAGCCACGGGCAGAAGCAATGGCTGGAGATCGGGATGCTGCTGGCGCAGGACCCGCGCCTGCTGCTGGTTGACGAGCCTGCCGCGGGCATGACTCCGGCGGAGCGCGAACACACGACTGATCTGCTCAAACGCGCGGCACGCACGCGGGCAGTGATGGTGATCGAGCATGATATGGAATTCATCCGCAGGCTGGAGTGCCGCGTCACGGTTTTGCATGAGGGCTCGGTTCTGGCCGAGGGCTCGCTGGACCATGTGACCAGAAACAGTCAGGTGATCGATGTCTATCTGGGGCGCTGAGCGATGCTGAAAGTCGAAGACCTGACCCTCCATTACGGGGCCTCGCAAATCCTCTGGGGCGTGTCGCTGACGGCCCGCGCCGGGGCTGTCACCGCCGTGATGGGCACGAATGGTGTCGGCAAGACGTCGCTCTTGCGCGCGATTGCCGGGCGCCACCCTTATTCGGGCGGGCGGATCACGCTTGACGGGCAGGTTCTCGATCATCCCAACGCCGCACAGGCCGCGCGCGCAGGCATCGCCTATGTGCCGCAAGGGCGCGAGATCTTTCCGCTTCTGAGCGTGACGGAAAACCTGCAAACCGGATTTGCCTGCCTACCCCGGGACCAGCACAAAATTCCGGCGCGGATCTACGAACTGTTCCCTGTGCTCGAGCAGATGAAGAACCGGCGCGGCGGCGATCTCTCCGGGGGGCAGCAGCAGCAACTCGCAATCGCCCGCGCCCTGATCGCCCGGCCCAAGCTGTTGCTCCTTGATGAGCCGACCGAGGGGATTCAGCCCAATATCATCAAGCAGATCGGCAAGGTCATCGAGTTGCTGCGCGCCGAGGGCCAGATCGCGATCGTGCTGGTGGAGCAGTATTTCGACTTCGCCTACGGCCTCGCGGACGAATTCTGCGTGCTCAACCGTGGCGAAGTTGTGTTGAACAAGCCGTCAGCCGAGGTCACGCGCGCGGAAATCCTCGACCGCGTCTCGATCTGACCCGCGCAAAGCGTCGACCGGAGCGCCAGCCGCACGAAGAATATCGTCGCGGAGACTGACCCCGATCCTGCAATGGCTGATCATTCCGCCGTCCGTGGTCTGGCTGAGCCTTCGCCATCTTCTCGGCGCCCGCGCGATAAGGGACGCCGGGGCATGAGCGGCACTCCTGCCGGGTGGCTGGCCCGCCCGTTGCGACCCCTCGCAATCGCGCTCATCGCCGGAATTGCCGGGCTGATCGTGCACGGCGCGTTGATGATGGGAAAGGGTGCGCTTGGCATCTTGCCCGGTTTCCAGCCCTTTGAGGATCCGCGATGGCGGCAGCGATGGCGCTGGCCGTCAGTTGGGCGGCTTATGGAAGCCTCATGACGATTGCCGCCGCCGAATGGTTCATCGCCATCAGCATGTGCCTCTTGGCGCTGCAGAAGCTCAAGGACATCGAGTCCTTCTCGACCATGTTCCTGAATTACGACCTGCTGGCGCAACGCTGGGTGCGCTATGGCTATATCTATCCCTTCGGCGAGGGG
>PWZT01000030.1 GCA_003567315.1 Paracoccaceae bacterium | reverse complement strand
GTGTCGGTAATCTGGGTCATGGCGTGATCTCCCTGGCGGTTGCCGCCGCCAGTTGGGTGGGTGTTGGTTCACCCGGAGATTACGCCGCCATCAAATTTCCACCAAATCCGAGACACGACCCCAATGTGCACGTTCGCTCGAATACCGGCGAGGAACTCCGCATGCGGGAGTTGCGGACCGGTGATGGCTGGACTGCCATCGGCATTCGACATGATCTTCCGGATGATCTTGGGCGTTCTTGGCGAACGGAATGTGTACTGAAACGCAGTGCCGCGGATGGTGGGCAGGACCTGGTCCGCCTCAGGACCCAGTGCATTGCCACGACGCCTGGCGCTCGGCTTGATACTCCTCGAAAGCCATATCTCATCAAGGCGCTACTGAAGAGCGGATGGGGCGGCACGGACCAAGGGATCGGTGTCAGCGATCAGCCGGTCTGGCTTGAGGGCACCGACGCAGGAATCGCGACTGCGAAGTTGGTGACTTTGGGCGAGGCGGCGAAATGGCTGCCGACTGTCTACGTTTCGGCTACCGGGAACGGTTCTTGGCTGCTCAGCCGACAGGAAATTGAGAAGCTGGCCTACGACCTCGGCGGAATCGCCCATGTCGTTGTCGAGCCAGATCGAGTTTTCTCGTTTGACCTTCGCGAAACGACTGAGGCCCGGAACGCCTACGGTGGCACGGTTGGCTTGTCAGTCCCAGGTCAAGGCATCGCTAGGCGATACTACCTCGGCTGGCAGATCCAAAACGGGGACGAACTGGCTACGGCGGTCAGGTCGGCGGCATCAGCCCTGCGAAGTCAGATGCCGGCATTCGGTTGGGACTGGACCGAGCTGCAGGAGCAAGCTCTCCGCGCCCAGCGTGAGCGCGACAGGAACAGGCTGACGGCGGCCGAGAACGAAAAGCTGTACTTCGAAGAAATCGAGAACCTCCAGGACCGAGTTCGCCAACTCGAGCAGCAACTAAGCGCTAGCCCGGCTGCGAGCCTTGGGACGGATGAGTCCGAGTTCTCATCCGACAATCTCGTTCAGCGGATTGGGCCGGAGGTTTACTCGGGAGAGATTTCCGACAGACTGCGGTTTGCAGCGAGAACGACCTTGTCTGCTGCTGAACAGATTGGGCTGGATGCGAGGACCAGGGCTATTCTGCAACGCGTTGTCGACCGTTTGCCCGAGTCCCCCGCGCTTGCTGAACTTTCCGAGGATCTTGCCAGGGCAACCAAAGACCCGAAGCGTGTCGCCAGTGAACTGACGGCTCTCCTGGCCCGGCATGGGTATTCGGAGAAGTCGGACAACAGGCACATCCGACTTGAGGCGAACAAGGGTTACGACGGCCTGGGTTCAATCACGCTTCCGAAGACTCCGAGCGAGAACAGGGGCCTCAAGAATCTTCGGAAGCAGATCGAACGCACCCTCGGCATCACCAAGCTTGGTGATTGAGCGGCCTTTACGCCGCCGCCGTTGCCACCCCATCCAGTCGCACCGCGACGCTGGTGGTCCCGTTACCCGCTGCCTCGGTAGCAATGCCGATTGGGAAGCGCCCAGCGCCGGTAGTGTCTCAGTTTGCCAGCGCCGGGCGTGTTGACCTGCTTGGTTGTGTTGTCCCAAGCCACGCGCGCACCGACCGCGAGCACAGCGGCGGTGGCTTTCGGCAGCTTGTAGACGCCGGTAGTGGCCAGTTCGAGGGGATCGCCCTCG
This sequence comes from Paracoccaceae bacterium, assembly GCA_003567315.1. Classification (GTDB taxonomy): domain Bacteria; phylum Pseudomonadota; class Alphaproteobacteria; order Rhodobacterales; family Rhodobacteraceae; genus Roseinatronobacter. The sequence continues at coordinate 30,711 of PWZT01000030.1, read as the reverse complement.
GCCGCGGAATAGGCGGCGATGCCGAAGATGTTGCCGACGATCAGCCCCTCGCCCGAGGCGATACCGCCCGTGGGCGTCGGCACGGTGACGACGTGGCCGTTCTGAATGTAGGTCTACATGGTTCAGAGCCCTTTCGAGGATTGGATGCGGACGACGGAGACACGCCCCACGGCGCCGGTGATCTGGCGGTTCATGTCGCCCAGCGCCGCCGCCATCTCGGCGTCGCTGGCATAGGTCAGGCGAGGTTATCGAAGAACAGCGCTGCGCTGCAGTCCGGGCATTGGAAGATCTTCATGCAGTCAGGTCCCTTAAGGCTGCACCCGTCCGGCGTAGGCCCGGCGATGGCAGTATAGCACCGTGTCGACGGCGCACCAGCGGGCGATTGCATCGCGGGGCAGCGCGGCGGGCCGATGGGGCGCGCGATCGCCAGTTTCGAAAACCGATGGACCCGTGGCGCGTTCGCGGCCCCGATGCCCGGTCAGTCCAGCGCGTCGTGCCCGATCGCGTCGCAGGCCGACAGGTCCGAGCCGCCGGCATCGGGCAGGCGCCGCGCAAGGTCGCGCAGAGCGGTGCGCAGCCCTTCCTCCAGCACCGGGTGGTAGAAGGGCATGGCGAGGATCTGCGGCACGGTTAGGCGCTGCTCCACCGCCAGCGCCAGCAGATGCGCCATGTGCTCGGCCGCCGGCGCGCACATCTCGGCGCCCAGAAGCCGGCCGTCGGCGGGGTCGGCGTAAAGGCGCATCAGCCCGGCATTGGCGGCGGCGATCCGGGCACGGCCTTGGCGGGCGAAATCCACCTCGCCAGTGAGCGTGCCCTCGGGCAGCGCCGAGAGCGGCGGGCCGACGCGGGCGACCTGCGGGCTGCAGAAGGTGATGGCCAGCGGGGTACGTCGGCAGAGGCCCTGCGCGGGCGCATCGGGCGCGGCCAGTCGCCCGGCGATGTGGCCTTCGTCGGCGGCCTCGTGCAGCAGCGGGCGGTGGGCGTTGGCGTCGCCGGCCAAAAAGACGCCGGTGTCGCCGATCCGCAGTGTCTCGGGGTCGAGCGCGGGCAGGCCGCGCGCGTCCAGCGGCACGCCCAGCGTCTCCAGCCCCAGCCCGTCGAGATTGGGGCGACGGCCGATGGCGGCGAGCACCGCATCGGCCTCGAACTCCATGCCCGCAGCGGTGACGCGGATGGCGCCGCCGTGGTCTTCCAACGTCGCTTCAGTGCCCAAGTGGACGGGAAATTCCGCCTCTATCAGCGGGCGTAAGGCGGACAGCACGGCCGGGTCGTCGATACCGGCCAGCGTCTGGGCGGCATCGAAGCCCGCAACCTCGAGCCCCAGCCGCGACAGCGCCTGCGCCAGTTCGATGCCGATGGCGCCCAGCCCGATCACGGCGATGCGGCGCGGTAGGTCGGTCTGCTCGAACAGCGTGTCGCTGGTCAGCAGGCGGTCACTGAGTGCCCGCCACGGCCCCGGCACGATAGGACGGCTCCCGGGGGCGAGGATGATGGCGCGCGCTTCGATCCGTCGACCGTCCACCTCCACCGCGCCGGGGCCGGCCAGTCGGGCGCGGCCGGCGATGGCGCGGTCGCCCAGTTTGTCGGGCACCGCGCTTGGCCCCTTGACGAAATCGTCGCGCAGAGCGCGGACGCGGGCCAGCACGGCGGGGATGTCGGCGCGCAGGCCGTCTGCCCCGCGGATGCCCAGATCGTCAAGCGCGTGGCGGCGGTGGAACGCATTGGCAGCCTCGATCAGCGCCTTCGACGGCATGCAGCCCACGGCGGCGCAGGTGGTGCCCCAATGTCCGTCATTGATCAGCAGGAAATCGTCGGTATAGCGTCGCACCTCGCGCAGGGCCGACAGCCCTGCGCTACCGGCACCAACGATTATGGTATCGACCTTCATGGCGCTCCTCTTTCTGCGTACCCGCACCGATGCCGCGCGGGCTACTTCCGTTGGCTGCAGCACCATCTGGCGGCTCGCACAGCGCCTAGGCCCGCAGCCGTGCCGACCTACCCGGTCACTCCTCGGCGGCGGCCTCGGACTTTGTGGCGTGTTCGGTGCCGGGCGCATGCTCGGGCGGGCTGTAGGTTGTGTAAAGCTTCAGCATGCCGCTGCCGGTGTTACGAAAGTTGTGATACGCCCCCGACGGAACAATGGCCACGTCGCCCTCGCCCACGGGGCCGATGGTATCACCGATCTTCGCCTCGCCGGTGCCGGCCACAAAATACAGAAGCTGGTCGTGGCCCTCGTGGACCTCGCCGCCGATCTCGCAACCTTCGGGAATCGCCATCAGCACAAGCTGGGTCTTTTCACCCGTCCACAGCACCTTGCGAAACTCCTCATTCTCGCGGGCAAGGCGCGCGATCGGCAGGGTGACTTTCGATGTTTCCGGCATGCCAGAGTCCTTCATAGTCGATTCGTTTCTATCCTCCTTGATCCTAGCTTGCACCGGCGTCAGTGTCTGCCTACATCCGAATAACCGGATGAAAATGGGAGCGAAAGGCATGGCCGACAAGGACGACTACATCGCCAAGGCGAAAGCCCGCATGGACCAGTGGAACACCGATATCGAGAAGCTGCAGGCCAAGGCGGCCGAGGCCGAGGCCGACGCAAAGATCGAGTATGAGGAACAGATCGCAGAGCTGCGCAAGCAGCGCGACGAGGCCGAAGCGAAGATCAAGGAAATGCGCGAGACAAGCGACGAGGCATGGGGCGACATGAAGGCAGGCTTCGACAAGGCTTGGGACAGCGTGACCGACGCCTTCGACAAGGCCATGGCGCGATTTCGCTGACCGATAACCAGACAGGGCCGGAAAACCGGCCCTGCTGTCGGCATCCGCAGGGCTAGACGTCTTGCGGGGAAATTCCTGAATTTCCAAAGATAAGGGTCATTGCACGTAGGATGCCAGCCGTCTGAGATCAGCCAACGCGCCAACAGATCCGCCGCCACGAGCGCCGCGAGGATGAGGTTGAGCCGCCACATATCTTGCTGAAGGCCCAGCACGGTGCCGGCGACATAGCTCGGCACGATGATCAGATCGACCGCCAGAACAACCGGCCGAAACCGCAGGCCCGCGCGCGAGCGGCTGTTACAAAGACTGTCCGGCGCCGTGCGCAACCGCGTCATCCGCACCCCCCGATCCGTCTGCCGGCCGAGCCTGCCCGCTTTGCGGCGCCCCCCCCCGAGGCGCGTCAGCAGACTGCATCGCGGCCAACGAGACAAGCCCAAGGCGGCACGCATCCCACTGAACGGCAGGCATGGCGCCCGAGCGGTCGATTTCCGCCGTGGCTTTCGGCGTTCTGAACCGCTATCTGCGCGCCGCTTGCGACGCTTTCTGCGCGACGGCGCGCCCGGGTGCAGCTTGCTGGGGTTCGACGCTTTCATGCCGGGTGTCCCGGGCGGGCTTTCAGCCTTGGCGGGACTGAACACCTATTCGATTTAAATCTGGTTGAAGCGGGATGGGTTCTGTTGCAAACAATGGAGGGCTGGCATTGGCCATTTCAGCCCTAGTAGCCCTTCTGGCGGCTCTCCCGGGTCTGTTGACTTGGTGGTGCCTGCAGTTCGCTATGCTGAAGCATTGGCCGCCCTGGTCCAGCCGCAGGACAACACATGATGCCGCCGCCCCCACATCTGGATGCCAAATGCAACGAACAGGACACGGCGGATCTGGTGCTTGCGATCCGCGCTGCACATGAAGCGGGTGAGCTTCTGATGCGTCACTGGCAGAACCGGGACAGCTTGCGTGTGCAGATCAAACGGGCGGGGGATTTTTTGTCGCGTGCGGATACTGAGGCTGAGGCTTGCCTGCGGGATATATTGCTGACTGCCCGGCAAGAGGATGGGTGGCTTGGCGAGGAAACCACGGCGCAGCTGGCGCCAAGGCGGCGCTGGATTGTGGACCCGCTTGACGGCACCACCAATTTTCTGCGCGGCATCGCGCATTGGGCCGTGTCAGTCGCGCTGGAAGTTGACGGCATACGCCGTATCGGGGTGGTGCATGATCCGCTGAAGGGCGAGACCTTTGCCGCGCGCATTGGTGTTGGCGGCAGTCTGAATGGCCACCAGATCCGGGTAGCGGAGACCAGTACGCTTGGCGGGGCCTTGTTCGGCACAGGGATTCCCTTTGGTGACATGGCGCATATCGACACCCATGCAGCAGATATCGCGCGGTTGATGCCGCATTGTGCGGGGGTGCGCCGCATGGGTGCGGCGTCGCTGGACCTCGCTTATGTCGCGGCTGGCCGACTGGACGGGTTCTGGGAACGCGTATTGCAGCCCTGGGACATCGCAGCGGGACTGGTGCTTCTGTCCGAAGCAGGGGCGACTGTAACCTCACTTGACCCGCGTGACAGGCCAGAGCGGTCAGGTACAGTTCTGACGGCCTGTCCAGGCGTGTTCGACGCTTTCGCTGAAATCCTGCGCGATCAGTCGGATAGACGGGCATAAAGGTCGCCCGAGCTGGCGTTGGCAGGCAAACCGCGCAACCAGTCCTTGGTGGCATCGCCATCGTGCCAGTCTTGCCAGAGAAACGCGCTGCTCTCACCTACGACAGAATTGAAGCGATAGGCCCCAAGCTCTAGCAACCGGTCAATCACGGCATTGCTGAGATGTGGCAGGCCGGGCAGGTATTCGACCGAGATCAGCTCTACAGGTTGGCTGAGCCCTGCGAGGACGTCGAGCTCAAAGCCTTCCACATCGATCTTAATATAGCGCGGCACACCTTCCTCTGCGATCAGCTTGTCAAGCATCGTAACCACAACATGCTGCTCAATATCCCAACGCACATGCTCGAAACCCGGCTTGACGCCGGCTTCTTCGGCAAAGCCACTGCGCAGCGACGACACTGTCGGATGGCGCCGAGACACTGCCATTTTTGCCACCGTTTCCGTTGGACCGGCGGCGACTTCCAGAAACCGGATATCGCGCGGCAGGGTGACGCGCAGATATCCAGCGAACGGCGCTTGCGGCTCCAGAGCTACCACACGCGCCCCTGCGGCTCTCGTCGCGCGGGCGCGCATTCCGTCATCCGCACCGATGTCGAATGCCAGATCGCCGTCGCGCAGTAACTCACGATAGAAGCGCCGCATCGGGCGCACAATTTTCGGGTTGTTGTAAATCAACAGAGACCGCAGAAATCCACGCCATTGAGCCAGACCCAGGTTTATCTCCATTATCGCAACGGACGCCGACTTTATGAGTTTGCGCGCGGAAACGCGTCGCCCAGCGTCAAGCCGGACAACCTGTCACATGCCCCGGCTCAGTCAATAATCCGAACATGGCACTTGCCTGTTGCTGCAGAAAGCTAGGTCAATGCGCCTGAAACACAGTGAATGCAACATGAACAAAGCCTCTCTCGCTCCTCTGCCGGTCATGAAGAACGGCGCTGCACTGTCACCCTCCCGACGCGAAAGAGTGATGCGGGTAAAAGGGGATGTGCGATTGGGAACACCAGTTGTGCTGACCTCGGGTAAAACAGCAGCGCTAGTTATCGCAGTTGAGATGCTTATCCCCGAACGCCACGCCGCGTTGGCATTGTCTGGACAGCCACGTCATCTTGTCTTGACGCGCCACCGCCTGTTTCGATCTGGTGTCAAAGACCTCCCACAGACCGATGTTTTACATCTTGTCCTATCGCGCGACGTGTCTCTTTCCAGAATCAAGTCACTAGCTGATCCTGCGCTGGCGCCACTGGATCATGCCTCAGCAGCTCTTCTCGAAGGTTTATGTGCATCATGCGTGCCACAGGTCCATGTCGGGGCACTGTTGCACGAAGCCGCGATCGCGCTTTGCAAATCGGCACAATTGTTGCCTGCTGTGCTGCTCTTGCCGCTCCAGGATGGCCCGACCACCGCACAGCAGCACGGCCTGAGCAATGTCGATGCCGCCGAGGCGATCTCTGAACTAACAACGGCGCGAATGCACAACCCAGTCTCCACGGCGTCCTTGCCGATGTCGGTCAGCCAGTCTGGTCGCGTACACGTCTATCGGCCCGATGACGGTAGTATCGAACATTATGCTATCGAAATTGGTACCCCGGATTTCTCAGGGCCTGTGCTGGTGCGGCTGCATTCGGCATGTTTTACAGGCGATGTTCTGGGGTCGCTGAAATGCGATTGCGGCCCGCAGCTTCGGGCCGCCTGCGCGACAATGGCAGATTCTGGTGGCGGGGTACTGCTCTATCTCAATCAGGAAGGTCGCGGCATCGGCATGGGCAACAAGATGCGTGCATATGCTTTGCAGGATGGCGGTATGGACACGGTAGAAGCCAATCATCATCTTGGATTCCACGATGATGAACGCGATTTTCGTCATGGTGCTGCCCTCCTAAAGCAACTCGGCATCGCGCAGGCAAGGTTGCTGACGAACAATCCTGCCAAGCTCACTGTTCTGTCCGCGCAGGGCATAGAGGTGACCGAACGAGTTCCGCTGGAGGTCGGCAAAACGAGCCAAAATGCGCTGTATCTGGCTACCAAGGCAACAAAATCCGGGCATCTTCTGACATGACTGCGCGCGCTCTTTGGTGTGTTGCCCCGAACAAAGCGGAGATACGCCCCGCAGGGACAGGCGACGGCGTTCTGGTTCAGACGCTCTATTCGGGCATAAGCCGCGGCACGGAAGGGCTGGTGCTGCGCGGCCAGGTTCCCAAGTCGGAACATGACCGGATGCGGGGGCCCGGGATGGAGGGGACCTTCGACTTCCCCGTCAAATACGGATATTGCAGCGTAGGCCGCGTCATGGAAGGCGCGCTCGAGGGCGAACTGGTTTTCGCGCTGTTCCCCCATCAGACGCGCTACCGGTTGCCGCCAGAAAACCTGACGGTACTGCCCGCAGGTTTGCCAACGGCGCGTGCTGTCCTTGCCGCGAATATGGAAACCGCGCTCAATATATTTTGGGACAGCGGCGCCAGTGCGGGCGACCGGATTGCCGTGATCGGCGCGGGCGTGGTCGGGCTACTGACAGGAACTTTGTTAGCACGTCTTCCGGGTGCCGAGGTCACGCTGGTGGACATCAATCCGCAGCGGTCCCAACTGGCTGCGGATCTAGGGATACGCTGTGTCCTGCCTGATGCGGCCCCGAAGGACTGCGATGTGGTCATTCATACCAGCGCCACAGCAAAAGGGCTTTCTTGCGCGCTGTCCATGGCGGGCATGAATGCCACCGTGGTGGAGGCAAGCTGGTACGGCACCCAGCCCGTCCAGGTCGACTTGGGCGCTGCCTTTCACAGCCAGCGCCTGCGTTTGATAAGTTCGCAGGTTGGTCATCTGCCCGCTGATCGCACGCCACGCTGGTCATATGCACGCCGGATGCGCAAAGCGCTGACGCTGCTCCGCGATGATGACAGGCTCGACATGCTCATTTCGGGCGAGACTGATTTCGAGGATCTGCCCACCCAATATGCGACCATCCTCGCGGCACCTGACACACTCTGCCACCGTATTCGATACACCTGAAACACGCACCACCAGAGAGGCTATCCATGTACGCTGTTGAAGTTCGTGACCATATCATGATCGCACATTCCTTCCCCTCCCCGGTCTTCGGCCCGGCGCAAGGCGTTCATGGGGCTACGTTCACGGTTGATGCCGCTTTCTTTGCGGAAGAAATTGACGCACATGGTCTGGTTGTCGATATCGGGCTCGCTATCGAAGCCCTCGCGCAAGTACTGGAACCCTTGCGTTACAAGAACCTGGACGATGCGGAAGAGTTCAAGGGCATCTTCACCACAACCGAATTCCTGTCGGGTCATATCTTCAAGGAAATGGCGTCGCGGGTCCGCGCGGGTGCTCTTAATGACAACGGGCGCGTAAAGCGACTGCGTATCACGCTGCATGAAAGCCATGTGGCGCGCGGCTGGTTCGAGGCGGATATCTGAGCCATGGGGTTTTCTGCCGAATGGTTGAGTTTGCGCGAACCTGCCGATCATGCCGCGCGCGACAAAGGGCTTGCGCAGCTGGCCATGCGCTCGGCCGGGACAGAGCCTGTGATCGTCGATCTGGGCAGTGGAACAGGCTCGACCATGCGTGGCTTCGGGGCTTGTCCCGAGCGCGGCGCGATCTGGCATCTTGTGGATCACGACGAAGATTTGCTGGCGCAGGCAGCAACCACGCACAGTGCGAAAGTGCATACGCATACCCGTGACCTGACAGCACTTGATGCGCTGCCATTGGACGGGGCAACGCTGGTCACGGCCTCGGCACTTCTTGATCTGTGTGGCGAGGATTGGCTTCATGGCCTGGCCCGGCGCGTCGCAGAGCGCGGTCTGCCATTCTATGCGGCATTGTCCTATGACGGGGTGATGGAATGGTCCATCGCCGACGACGCGGATGCCGAGGTTGTCGCTGCATTCAACCGTCACCAACGCGGCGACAAAGGGCTCGGGCCAGCACTCGGACCGGATGCTGCAACAGCGGCGAGTCGCGTTTTCACGACACTGGGCTATGTCGTCGTCGCAGCAGATAGTCCGTGGAGGCTGGGGCCTGCGCAAGCCGGGTTGCAGCGCGAATTTCTGGGCGGTGTTGGTCAGGCCGCCGCAGAGGCAGGTTCCGCCGATGCCCGAGACTGGGCCGCACGGCGCCGCGCCCGTATACCAGAGGCCATGTGCGCAATCGGGCATCGTGACATTCTGGCCGTGCCGCCGGACCTGGCGTCGCAAATGCTGGGAGCCTCTTGAAAAGGAGAAGCGGAATGCAGCCTCTTGATGTAACGCCGCGTGTCTGGGAGCGTGTCTTGTCTGTCAATGCAGGCACGGCCTGTGCCTGTTGCGGGTCATGGAGCGCGGGCGAACAGGCAACATTGGCGCTCTATGGATCACTTGCCCGCCGAGACCTTGGCCCGCTGACTGTTGCGCAGATCGGGCAGTCACTGGACGGACGGATTGCTACTGTCGCGGGCGATGCGCGCGATGTCTCCGGGCAAGGTGGTCTTGCGCATCTGCACCGGTTGCGGGCGCTGGTAGACGGCGTGGTGATCGGGGTCGGCACGGCCCTGCATGACGATCCGCGCCTTACAGTGCGGCTGTGTCCCGGCCACAATCCGGCCCGGGTCGTGATAGACCCGAACGGGAGGCTGCCTGATGACGCCCCGATGCTGCGCGATGACGGCACGCGCCGGATCGTGATCCAGGCCGTCGAGCGCCGTCGCCCTGCGGGTGTTGAGGTGATCCGCCTTTCGCTTGGCGAACGGTTTTTTCCGGCACGCACTGTGCTTCAGGCGCTGCGCAAGGCGGGGTTGGAGAAGATACTGATAGAAGGCGGAGGCATCACTATCTCAAGATTTCTTGAGGCGCGATTGCTGAATCGACTTCATGTTGCCGTCGCCCCGCTATTGATCGGCGCAGGGCCTTCCGCATTGACCACACAACGACCGGAATTGAAACTTGCCGATTGTGTCCGACCGGAAACGCGTGTCTTCTCGCTCGGAACCGATGTCCTTTTCGACTGTGCGCTGTCGGAAGATGCCGTAAAGGCGGATGTGCCTGTTCATGGTCGCGCAAGTGCAGGATTGCAGCGTGTCCACAGCATCGGGAATGCCGCACGATTAGCGGGCGCGGCCAATCTGACGCCCGAAACCTGAGGCGAATGTCTGGCCGGTGTGCTGCTGCCCTGACCCTGATCGCCTCCGAGATACTGGGCTGGGATGGCCAGGCGCTGCAGCACATCTTGCAGGAGTTTCTGTTTCTTTTTTTGTGTGATCGGTTCGCTCGACTGTTCGGGTCGCGCAGCGGTGGCGGATTTCCTGATTGAGAGCGAAAGACTGTGTGCGGGAATCGTGGCACCCTTCGATGAAAGGCGCGCAGCCCCGGTTTCGTGCAACGGTTTTTCTCTGACGGGGTGACCCTTTCAGCCTTGGCCCGCGCCCCTGTTTTGACCTCCAACCAGAAGGATCAGTTGCAAAATGAATGGGTACAAGTCGTCTTCGGACAACCTATGGCGCCGCCAAACCATTGGCTGCCTTCGACCAGGGTTTTGTGACAGCGGGGGTGCAGGGGTTGGGGCATGACCCCGCGCCACTGGTGCTGGATCATCTGCGCGCAGGGGAATTGGTGGAACTGATTGCGGAGACAGCTTTTGACCGGCCCTTGTTCTGGCAAATCAACTGACGCGCGGCAGAACCACTTCGGGCGCTAAGCGATGCCCTGCGCCGTCATGCGCGAGAAGCGCTGGCGTGAAGAACCTTCCGTTGTGCTGCGCGTGCGCAGTTTCGCCATTTGCCCTCGGGCCCGACCGTGCGCAAGATCCCGCATCGCTGCCCCAAGGCTACCGTTCGCCGATCGCCTCGAACAGCCTGCGCAGCGCGTACCCCCGAAGCAGGGAGATTGCGGTGAAGACCCCGCCCAGCGCCAGGTTGTCGCCAAGGCTGGGGTGCAGGCCGAACCATGGGAACACCAAGATCTGCGTCGCAACCGCCAGCGCGTAACCCACAGTTAAATTGGTGATGGCCTCGATCAGAGACATGCGGCGCGACCGCGTCATGCGCGTTTTCTTGACCGGCGCGGGGGCTTCTGCGCTTCCTTCTCGTTGACGATACGACTGGCCGCTCGCCCCGTCGCCATCTCCCACCGCCGCAAGGCGACGTCGCAATAGACGGGATCCAGTTCCACTGCGCAGCAGCGCCGCCCGGTGCGTTCAGCGGCGATCAGCCGCCCGTTCCGGTCCCCGGGCAGGCCCGGCCCCTGGTCCCACGCATACCAGCCGAAGCGCCGCCAGCCCTGCGCGCGCATCCAGTCGACCCAGCCCTCCCAATACGGGATCCACTCGCCGTCGCGATGGACGAGGCCGAGATTCACCAGCAACTGGGCATCGGCGGTGACGTGTGCTGCGGCAAACACGCCCTGCATCAGCGCATCCCAATCGCCGAGTTTCCCGTTCACCGCGTCATAATCGCGCTGCTGGGCATAGTGTGGCGAGGTTAGTATCAGCGATGCCTGCGCCCCGTCCATCAGCCGCGCCATCACCGCTGGGTCGGTCGCATCGCCACAGATCAGCCGGTGATGCCCGAGCCGCCAGATGTCGCCAAGCTTTGTGATCGGTTCCGCCGGGGGCTCGGGGATGTGGTCGGCGATGTCATCATCGATGGGCGCGCGGTCATCATCGGCATCTTGCAGCAGCGCGTCCAGCTCATCCTCGGGGATCCCGATCAGCCCGAGGTCAAAATCTCCGTCCAGCAACCCGCTATGATCTTGGCGATCCCGCCCGGGGTTTCGCCAAAGACCGTGAAGTCGCGCATCATGGCCAGCATCCGCCTGCGCTCGGACACACCCGCGGCAACAAGCTCTTCGTGTTGGGGGGTGGCAGAAAAGGCGGTGGCCATCGCCTTGCAACATGTCTCAGGGCGGCAGCGCTGGTAAAAGCTCGAGCGACGGCTGGCATGCGAGACCCTGCAAAGGCAACCGCACCGCCGGCGCTCTCTGGCTTCAATCCTTGGCGCAATTTGGGTATCAGGGCGGCGCGTGAAAGGACGGGGGATGGATGCGGAAAAGAAACGGCTGGATCGCTCGAGTTTGCACTTCGCATCACGAACTGCGCATGTTGAAAGGACCTGCGGTTAATCGCGCGCCCGGAGCGCGCGGAGGCGCAATCGACTTGACCTTGCCCTATCTCGACGTCGATAGTGATAGAGCAGCCTGTCGTAAAGGCCATCCGCACCCAAGGGGAGTTCGAGCGATGCGGCGCGCACTGGTGATCCCGGCGCTGACACTCATTCTTGCGCTGCCCGCAGCCGCGCAACAGGAGGCCAATGCGGTCGATCCCGAGATCGCGGTCGCGCTGCCGGCAGCGTTCGCGGGCCTTTCGGACCGGGCCGCAGCTTCCTGGGAAGCGCGCGAAGCGGGCCACCCGGTCGAGGCCGGGCGCTGGATGGTTGCCGCGCAGAACCCGCTGGCAGCCGAGGCCGGCGCGCGGGTGCTGCGCGACGGGGGAAACGCAGCCGATGCGATGGTGGCGGTGCAGGCGGTCCTGGGGCTGGTGGAGCCGCAATCCTCTGGGCTTGGTGGCGGCGCTTTTCTGGTCTGGTACGATGCCGAAACGAGGGAGGTGACCACGCTCGACGGCCGCGAAACCGCGCCGCTGGCCGCCACACCGCGCCTGTTTCAGGACGCGGATGGCGAACCGCTGCCATTTTGGGACGCGGTTGTCGGCGGGCTGGCCGTCGGCACGCCGGGCACGCCCGCGCTGATAGAGGACGCGCATCGCCGCTGGGGTCGGTCGAACTGGGCGGGGCTGTTCGAGGACGCCATCGCGATGGCCGAAGAGGGCTTCGCCGTCTCAAAGCGCCTTGCAGGCCAGATCGCGGGTGACGCAGACCGCCTGACGCGGTTCGACGCCACGGCGGCCTATTTCTACCCTGATGGCACGGCGCTGGCCGAGGGCGATATTCGCACCAACCCGGACTACGCCGAGACCTTGCGCGCATTGGCGCGGGACGGCGCAAGCGCGTTCTACCGTGGTCCCATCGCCGAGGATATCGTCGCCGCCGTGCGCAGAGCCGAGGGCGCGCCGGGGCTCTTGAGCCTCGAGGATCTGGCCCGCTACCGCGTGATCGAGCGCCCGGCCGTCTGCACCGACTATCGCGGGGCCGAGGTCTGCGGGATGGGACCGCCCTCCTCGGGCGCGATCACAGTGGCGCAGATCCTCGGCAAGCTGGAACATTTCGACATCGCCGCGATGGACCCGAGGTCGCCCGAGACATGGCGTCTGATCGGGGATGCCACGCGGCTCGCCTTCGCCGACCGGGGTCGCTACATTGCTGACAGTGATTTCGTGCCGGTGCCGGTGGCAGGGCTGACTGATCCCGGCTACCTTGCCGGGCGCGCTGAACTTCTGCGGCGAGAAGATGCCCTGCCCGAGGTGCCGGTGGGCGCGCCCGAATGGGACCACGCGCTGCTCTGGGCGCCCGACACCGACCCCGAACGCCCCGCGACGAGCCACATCTCGATCGTCGATGCTGATGGCAACGCGCTGTCGATGACCACGACGATCGAGTCGGGTTTCGGCGCGCGGCTCTTCGTGCGCGGGTTCCTGCTGAACAATGAGCTTACCGATTTCTCGTTCCGCAGCCACGAGGGCGGCTGGCCGATCGCCAACCGGGTGGAGCCCGGCAAGCGACCGCGGTCGTCCATGGCGCCGACAGTGGTGCTGCGCGATGGCACGCCCGTGCTGGTGACCGGATCGCCCGGCGGCGCGCCGATCATCGTCTACACGGCCACGCATATCCTCGCGCATCTGGACTGGGGGATGGACGTGCAGGCGGCCGCCGACATGCCGCAGCTCGTCAACGCCTTCGGCACCTACATCCTTGAAGAAGGCACCTGGGCTGCCGACCTCGCCGATCCGCTCGAGATGATGGGATTTGATGTCCGCATCGGCCCGCGCCCGTCCGGCGTGCAGGCTATCTCGATCGAGGACGGGCGGCTTTCGGGCGGTGCCGATCGCCGCCGCGAGGGGATTGCGCTTGGGGAATAGCGGCGCGACCAGGCCCATCGGACGCTCGCTCGCGACTTATTACCGCGACCCCGCGCGCACCGCCCGCATGGATCGCCTGCATGCGCGCTTGCTCAGACCGGGCGCGCTGGCCTTCGATATTGGCGCGCATGTCGGGGACCGTACCGCGAGCTTCCTGCGGCTGGGCGCATCGGTGGTCGCGCTGGAACCGCAACCGCGTCTGTTTCGCGCCCTGCGCCTCATCCACGGGCGCAACCCGCGTGCGACCTTGCGCCCGCATGCAGTCGGGCGACAGGTCAGCACGGGGACGCTGCATCTCAACCCGAAAAACCCCACCGTCGCCACCCTCGCGCCCGACTTCATCGCTGCTGCACGGAATGCACCGGGTTGGCAAGGACAGGTCTGGGAGGGACAGATCGAGGTTCCGGTCACCACGCTCGACGCGCTGATCGCGGAATTCGGCGAACCCGATTTCGTCAAGATTGATGTCGAGGGTTTTGAGCTGGCCGTCCTGCAGGGACTGAGCCACGCATTGCCGTTGCTGTCATTCGAGTTCACAGTGATCCAGCGCGCGGCGGCGTTTGCCTGTATCCAGTATCTGGACGAACTGGGGCCGTACGACTTCAACCTCAGCATTGGTGAGACGCAAACATTGCGCCATCGGCCCTGGTTGTCCGCGCGCGACACGATCGCCGTCGTCGACGCGCTCCCCGACAGTGCGAATTCTGGTGATATCTACGCGCGCAGGCGCTGATGCGTGCGCATGTCTTTTGCCAGTGTGCATGGCGGGGCACCGAGTGAAGTCATGGAGCGCGATGATGTCGAACGAGGCGATATGGACCGGGCAAGTCACGGCGGCCGCAGCGCGCGCAATCACACCTGGTGTTTGCAAATTTTCTTGATTTCTTGCGGTCGCGCGCCTGCGAGCACGGCACGAGCCGACAAACACGGTTTCAGTTCGCCGGTCGATGGATGCGCAGGGGGGGCTCTTCGGGAAGCGGTCCATTGGCCCGTTTCCTGATCCTCCGCATCCTGCAAGATGTCCGATGTGAACCCCCCCGACCATATCGACGCTACCCTGCGCGCCACTCTCAACAGCCGCTCGCAAAGCGGTATCGAAGGCCTCACGCCATGGCGCTTCACACAGCCGTCAAGCCTCTCCGATCACGGCCACGCCGTAGCGCTTGCAGCCAAAATCATAAATATATCAACGGCTAAAATCCCGAGCGTTCCGCTTTTATATGGCGCGTTCCTATTCTGGTCAACGCCTGGTCGACATTTCCAAAGGCCCCCATGCCGGAGGTGCTCGCGCCGTAAAGCGCGCCATAGGCAAGCATTTCGCCACGCTCAGCCGAAGCGCCAAGGCAGGCCGCCCCTTCTCTCGCCACGCTCATCACGTCTCGCGCGGGAGATCGGCCTTCCTGCTGACACAGCGCACCACCGCTGACCCCGAAGCGGGCTTTCCGCATCGAAACCAGCCGCACGTCGCATGCGTCGCGAGTCGGTACGCACGCTTGACTTGTCAGGCCAAACTTCGGAACACTTGCACTGCCACTGCGGTCTCGGATGAGACATGCAGATTGGGAAAAAACGATCAGGGAGATCTTCATGCTTATGAACTCGATACTGCGCCACTCGAGAGGGCGGCTTGTCACCGGGCTTGCCGTATCCGCCTTGGCGTTGTCGGCGGTCGCGGCCTCGGCAGAAACGCTGCGCTGGGCGCGCGTCGGGGATGCGCTCACGCTCGACCCGCACAGCCAGAACGAGGGCCCGACCCACACGCTGAACCATCACATTTACGAGACGCTCGTCGGCCGCGACGATGACGGTGAATTGACCCCGCGTCTGGCCACCGAATGGGGCATCAGCGAGGAGGATGAGGATGTCTGGGTCTTCACCATCCGCGAAGGGGTGATGTTCCACGATGGCAGCGAGATGACGGTCGATGACGTGGTCTTCTCGATCAACCGCGCCCGCACCACGCCCTCGGGCATGGCCGCGCTGCACGCTGCGGTCGAGGAGGTAACAGCGGTCGATGACACCACCGTGCATGTGCGCATGTCCGGCCCTGCGCCGCTCTATGTGCAGAACCTGACGAATACCTTCATCATGTCGCAGGCCTGGGCCGAGGAAAACGGAGTCGAGACCGCGCCCGATTTCGCCGCCGGTGAAGAAGCCTATTCGGTGCGCAACACCAACGGCACTGGCCCCTACCGGCTGGTCGAGCGTGACCCCGAGGTGCGCACCGTGCTGCAGGTGTTCGAGGATCATTGGGACGATGCGCCTGCAGTGAGCGAAATCATCTACACCCCCATCTCCGAGGCCGCGACGCGTGTCGCTGCCCTGCTCTCGGGTGAGGTCGATATCGT
This sequence comes from Paracoccaceae bacterium, assembly GCA_003567315.1. GTDB lineage: Bacteria > Pseudomonadota > Alphaproteobacteria > Rhodobacterales > Rhodobacteraceae > Roseinatronobacter. The sequence continues at coordinate 14,916 of PWZT01000030.1, read as the reverse complement.
GCAGGATGTTCCGGTGCAGGACATCGCCCGGCTGGAGCAGACCGACGGCGTTCGCGTGGTGCGCGGGCCGGAGAACCGCAATATCTTCTTCAGCTATGACATGACCTCGGACTCGCTGGCGTCATCGGATGCCGAGGGCAATCCCTTCGCGGATCCTCTGGTGCGCGAGGCGATGTCGCTCGCGATCGATCGCAATGCGATCCGGCAGGTCGTGATGCGCGGCGAGAGCCAGCCCTCTGCGGCGCCCTTGCCGCCCTTCGTCAATGGCTGGACCGAAGAAATGCACGCCTTCTCCGACCCGGATCTGGAACGTGCGCGCGAATTGATGGACGAGGCCGGTTATGGCGCGGGCTTCTCGGTGCAGCTTGATTGCCCGAATGACCGCTATCTGAACGACGAAGCTATCTGTCAGTCGCTTGTGGGCATGATGGCGCAGATCGGCATCCGCGTCGATCTGAACGCGCAGACCCGCTCGCTGCATTTCCCGCTGATCGAGAACTGGGAGACCGATTTCTACCTGCTGGGCTGGGGGGTTCCGACCTTTGACAGCCAGTATGTGTTCGACTTCCTCGTCCATACGCGCGAGGGCAGCTATGGCTCGTTCAACGGTTCGCGCTACTCGAACCCCGAGCTTGACGCGAAGATAGAGGCGCTGGCCACGATGACCGATCTGGAAGAGCGCGACGCGCTGATCGCCGAGATCTGGGACGAGGTGATGGAGGAGCGCATTTTCCTGAACGTCCACAATCAGGTGCTCGCCTATGCGATGCGCGACGGGATCAATCTCGATGTCCACCCCGAGAACCAGCCGCGCATGACCACGGTCACCTTCGACTAATCAAGGCTTGACGCTTTGGCCCGCGCGGGATAGCCCGCGCGGACCGCTGCCTTTCGGGCAGCATTGCTGACCTTTAACGCCCTGTGATGCGAGATCCGTTATGATTGCCTTCATCCTGCGCCGTCTGGTGCAATCGGTTATCGTGATGCTGACCGTGGCGCTCGTGGCCTTTGCGCTGTTTCGTTTCGTGGGCGACCCCATTGCCTCGATGGTGGGGCAGGAGACCACGCTGGCCGAACGTGCCGAGATACGCCAGGCGCTGGGGCTGAATGATCCTTTCCTCGTGCAGTTCTGGAATTTTATCGGCCGCGCCGTGACGGGCGATTTCGGGATTTCCTACCGCCTGCAACAGCCAGTGATGGAGCTCATCGTCTCGCGCCTGCCCGCCACGCTGGAGCTTGCGCTGGTCTCGGGCATCCTGGCCTTCATCTTCGGCGTAAGCCTTGGCGTCTACACAGCGCTCCGACGCGGCAAATGGCTCTCGGGCACGATCATGACCGTCTCGCTCATTGGCGTGTCGCTGCCCACTTTCCTGATCGGCGTGTTGCTGATCTGGGTCTTCGCCGTGGAGTTGCAGTGGCTGCCCTCGTTCGGGCGCGGGGACACTGTCTATATCGGCAACTGGTGGCGCACGGGGTTGCTGACCGAGTCGGGCCGTGCCTCGCTCATTCTGCCGGCGATCACGCTGGGGCTCTATCAGATGACGCTGATCATGCGGCTTGTGCGCGCCGAGATGCTGGAAGTGCTGCGCGCGGATTACATCAAATTCGCAAGGGCGCGAGGCTTGTCCAACCGGGCAGTGAATTTCGGCCATGCGCTGAAGAACACGCTGGTGCCGGTCATCACCATCACGGGCCTGCAGATGGGCTCGATCATCGCATTCTCGATCATCACCGAAACCGTGTTCCAATGGCCCGGCGTGGGCGCGCTCTTCATCAGTTCGGTCCGCTTCGTCGATGTGCCGGTCATGGCCGCCTATCTGATGCTGATCGCGCTGGTTTTCGTTATCATCAACCTTGTCGTGGATCTGCTGTATTACGCCGTCGATCCACGCCTGCGCGTCGATCGCGCGAATGCCCGGCATTAAGGGGGAAATCATGTCAGACATCACCCCGAAACCCGATCCGAACGCATTTGCCCGCGCCTGGGACAGCGATATCGCGTGGTCGTTTCGGCACTCGCCGCTCGCGATATTCGCAGCGCTGACATCGCTGATCATCATTTTCGCGGCCATTTTCGCGCCCTGGCTCGCGCCGCATGACCCGTTCAACCCGGCTTCACTGAACCTGATGGACGGCTTCACCCCACCGATGGAGCCCAACCAGTTCACCGGCAATGTCTATTGGCTGGGCACCGACAATCAGGGCCGCGATGTGTTCTCGACCATCCTCTATGGCGCGCGCATCTCGCTTTTCGTGGGCTTCATGGCGGTGCTGTTCGCGATGGTGCTGGGCATCACGCTGGGGCTGATCGCGGGCTATCGCGGCGGCTGGGTGGACAGTGTCCTGATGCGCGTCGCCGATGTGCAACTGACCTTCCCCTCGATCCTGCTTGCGCTGCTGATCTTCGGCGTTGCGCGCGGCTTCATTCCGCCTGCTTACCGCGAGGCGATGGCGATCTGGGTTCTGATCGTGGCGATCGGCCTGTCGGACTGGGTGCAATATGCGCGCGTCGTGCGCGGGGCCACGATGGTCGAGAAATCCAAGGAATATGTGCAGGCCGCCCGCGTGATCGGCGCGCATCCGGTGAAGATCCTGATCCGCCATATCCTGCCCAACGTGATGGGCCCGGTTCTGGTGATCGCGACCATCGGGCTTGCGCTTGCCATCATTGCCGAGGCCACGCTGTCCTTCCTCGGTGTCGGTGTGCCGCCCACGCAGCCCAGCCTCGGGACGCTCATCCGCATCGGGCAGGGCTTCCTCTTCTCTGGCGAGTGGTGGATCCTGCTTTTCCCCGCGATCACACTGCTGGCGCTGGCGCTCTCGGTCAACCTGCTGGGCGACTGGCTGCGCGACGCCCTGAACCCGAGGTTGCGCTGATGGCCACACCCCTCCTGTCCGTCCGCGATCTGGTCGTGGAGTTTCCCACCCGCCGCGGCACGCTGCGCGCGCTCGATCATGTGTCCTTCGACATCGCGGAGGGCGAGGTTCTGGGCATGGTGGGCGAATCCGGGGCGGGCAAATCGCTGACCGGGGCCGCCATCATCGGGCTGCTGGAGCCGCCGGGGCGCATCGCTGGCGGCGAGATCTGGCTGCGCGGCGAGCGCATCGACAATCTGCCGCCCGAGAAAATGCGCCGCGTGCGCGGGCGGCGGATCGGGATGGTGTTTCAGGATCCGCTGACCAGCCTCAACCCGCTCTACACAGTCGCGCAGCAACTGATCGAGACGATCCGCACCCATGTCGATGTCTCGGAAAAGGAAGCCCGCAAGCGCGCTGTGGGGCTGCTCGATCGTGTGGGCATCCCGGCAGCCGCGCGCCGCATTGATGATTACCCGCATCATTTCTCGGGCGGCATGCGCCAGCGCGTGGTGATCGCGCTGGCACTGGCCGCAGAGCCGGAGCTTGTGATCGCGGATGAGCCGACCACCGCGCTTGATGTCTCCGTGCAGGCGCAGATCATCGACGTGCTCAAGGAAATCTGCGCCGAGCGCGGCGCCTCGGTCATGCTGATCACGCATGATATGGGCGTGATCGCCGAGACCGCCGATCGCGTGGCGGTGCTCTATGCCGGGCGAATGGCCGAGATCGGGCCTGTGCGCGATGTCATCCAGGCCGCCGAGCACCCCTACACGGTCGGGCTGATGGGCTCGATCCCGACGCTCACGCAGACCGCCGACCGGCTGACGCAAATCCCCGGCGCGATGCCGCGGCTGAACGCGATCCCGCAAGGCTGTGCGTTCAATCCGCGCTGCAAGGAGGTGTTCAACCGCTGCCTGGTCGAACGCCCCGAACTGATCGCGCGCGGGGGCAAGCGGCATGTCGCCTGCTGGCTTTACGAACCCATGAAAGAGGCGTTTGATGTCTGATGTGCTGCTTTCGGTCGAAGGGCTGACACGGCGCTTCGATGTGTCCAAGCCCTTTCTCAACCGCGTGTTCGAGCGCGAGGAGCGGCAATTCCTGACCGCCGCCGCCGATGTGGATTTCGAGATCCGCAAGGGCGAGACCTTCGCGCTGGTGGGCGAATCCGGCTCGGGCAAATCCACCATCGCCAAGATGATCGTGGGGCTGTTGGAGCCCTCCGAGGGCGAGATTCGCTTCGATGGCAAGGTGATGGATTTCGCCTCGGGGGCCGCGATGCGCGCGCTGCGACGCCGCTTCCAGATGATCTTTCAGGACCCGTTTGCCAGTCTCAACCCGCGCTGGCGCGTGGGCGATATCATCGCCGAGCCGATCCGCACCTTCGGGCTGATGCGCGGGGCTGCGATCGGGCGCGAGGTGGGGCGGCTTCTCGATCTGGTGGGGCTGTCGGCCAGCGATGCCGAGAAATTCCCGCATGAGTTTTCAGGCGGTCAGCGCCAGCGAATCGCGATTGCCCGGGCGCTCTCGTCCAGGCCCGAATTCATCGTCTGCGACGAGCCCACCTCGGCGCTCGATGTGTCGGTGCAGGCGCAGATCCTCAATCTGATGCGTGACCTGCAGGACGAATTCGGCCTGACCTATCTGCTCATCAGCCATGATCTGAGCGTGGTGCGGCATATGTCGAACCGCATCGGCGTTCTTTATCTCGGGCGTCTTGTGGAAGTGGCCGAGGCCAAGAAACTGTTTCTGGACCCGCAGCACCCCTATACGCGCATGCTGCTCGATGCCGTGCCCGATCTGGCGCTTTCGGGGCGCAGGCGGGTGCCGGTCGAGGGCGAGATCCCCAACCCCATCAACCCGCCACCGGGGTGCGCGTTCCACCCGCGCTGCCCGCATGTGATGGATGTCTGCCGCCGGACCATCCCGGATCCGCGGGAGACAGACTCCGGGACAGCGGCCTGCCACCTGCTCACGGGCCAGCCTGTGAAGGCGGCCGTCTAGACCCTCTCCCGATCAGCCTGCGCCCGCCGCGACGAGCCTGCGTGCCCTGGCTTCATCTTGCTCGAAATACGCGCGCGGAAGGCAGCGCGCGGTCAGGCGCGCCTGTCGGCAGGACCGGGCGCATGCACGCCCGACACTTCGCCGCCTGCCCCCTCGGCGACGCCGCAACGCGTCAATTTGATCGCCAGGCGCTCCGGGGGCCGGCCCGACCCTGTTGCAGTGCGCAACAGAGCCACCGGGGCCCGGACGCCTGCGCATGGGCCAACCTGTCGCTCAGGTGACGCGGCAAAGGCTGTGGATGACCCGGATCTCATCCGCGAAGTCTTCATTGCCTGGCAAGTAGGGCATCGGATCGCTGACCGTCTCACGCTGCCAGAAACATTCAGCCTCCATCCGCGTGATCATCAACTCGAACCCGCGCTCTTCCCAGAGATCGCTGCGCTGGGTAAACGCGATCACACCGCCGGTGCGGACACTGCGGCACAGATCGCGCAGCAGGGTCTCGGCCTCGGCGATGTAGGTCAGCACGCCAACCGTCGCGGCAATGTCATAACTGCCGTCCTCCGCGGGCAGCGGCGTCTGCTGCAAGTCATGCTGGAGCAACTTTCGATAGATGCCACGCTTTTGCGCCTGCTCCAGCGAAGCCTGCGAGATATCCATACCGTCCAGCGCGATGTCTGCCCGTTTGCACAGCGCCGCGCCCAACAGCCCGGTGCCGCAGCCTACATCCAGAACGCGCATTCCCGCCCTCAGATATGGGGATAGCAGATCGGCGGCGTCCTCGGGCGCACGATAGTGCCACGCCTCGAGCGTGGTATCATAGCCCTCCCCCCAATCGTCATAATATTCCTGTACGACCCGCGTGTCGGTCGTGCCCTGCTTCAGCGAGAGGAGCGGTTCGTCATCCTCCGAATGCTTGGCCATGATACCTCCAATGCCTGCTGCAATGCGCCCGCGCACGCAGCCTTGCAGCGATAGCTCCATGGCTAGTCTGCACGGCCCCCGATTGCAATCGCGACACCGGGTCGAAGGGTGCGCGATACGCGCATTTGCGCCCGCAACCTTCCGCCGGCGCGCCCGCGAAAGCCGTCTGGAAACAGGAACGAAAACCTACCCTATGTTTCCCCGCGATCCCGCGGCGCACGCGCGAGGGGCAGAGGGATCGGAGCGGCGGAGTTGTCGGCAACATCTGCAAAGAAGCGCAAGCCTGCCCGCTCTCACCACTTGCGGCCATGGGTTCGCGGGTCCTTGTGCCTGGCACTGATCAACTCCCTGATCGTAATTATAGCAGATAATACAATGATGTGGAGGAATTTAGCGGATGCATCTGTCCGATCCGGTGCTTGTCTGCACGCCGCAGAAGACAACATGCATTCGTGAAGGATCAACTGCATTGGCAGAAAACCGCGCGCGGTTGCGCCGACCAGTCCGCACGACGCTGTCGGGGCGGAGGCGACTCTTCCCCGCGGCGAAGGTTTTCGGGGCGATTGCAGGCGCGCGCGATCTTCTTCTGCCGTTGCTGCGCGGGCTCACCCCCCGAACAGTGCCAGCCCCGCTGCGAGCGGATAGCCAAGTGCTGCGGGCATCATGGTCAGCCCCATGCCCAGCGACCGACCCTGCGCGCCGCGCGGATAGCCGCGGTAGAACAGCACTCGCCCGATCACGAACAGCCCCGCCGCGACGGGCAGCAGCGCGAGCCACGCGCCCCCGGCCACGGCGGCCAGCGCGAAGTAGAAGCCTGCGGCCAGCACCACCTGCTCCAACGTATTCTGCAGGAAGGCTGCCTTGATCGCCAGCCTTTCGCTGGGCGGCCCGGCGGCCTGCCCGCCGATATCCTCGGGCGAGAAGCGCCGCGTGGTCGAGACCATCAGGACGGCCACCAGCAGCACGAAGCCCGGCACGGCACAGATCTGCGCGGCGAAGGCCAGGCGGTCGGCGACCTCGACGGGCAGATCGGCCAGCGCCGGGCCGAACCAGAAGGCGGCGGTGAAGCCTGCCAAGGTTACAACGGTCGCGATGGTCGTATCGCGCCGGATCGCGCGCTCCTCGGCTTTCATGTCGACGGCTTCCGGTGGGCGGCGATAGGCGTTTCGGGACATGCGGTCACCTCCTGCGCTGTCGCCGCAGCCTATCAGCCCTGTCAAATCCGCCGTGGCCGCGCGGCCGGGCGCAACAAGGAACGCTCCATGAATGCGAGATGCAGGCGCATGGGCCGCTCCCTTTCCGAACGGTGTTTTGTTGCGAGCCCATGCCAACCGCGCCAATCCGGCGCTTTTGGCCGGTGCGTTGGAAGGCTGTCTTTCAGGAATGAAAATCCGCTACCCGCACCACCTGCGCCGCGTCTGCCATGTCGCGCGCGCGCCGCGCGCGCAGGCGCCGCCCTCCGCGCCCACCCGCGCCCGGCAGGACGCTTGGTCACGTGCGCTGGTCGACACTCCGCCGCAGGCGTTCGCCCGGGCCATTTGAGGGGTTTTGATTCGGGCATGACGGTCAATGGCCGATTTGCGCGCTACCACGTCGCCAGATCGTGGAGGCTTGCACATCTCGAGATCAGTTTCGAAAAACCGGGATCGGTGCTATGCCTTGTGCTCCCTGCTCGGTCAGGCAGCATCAGGTGCATTGCATGTGGAACGCGGTGGCAGGTGATCGGGGCCGGGGGAGGCTGTCAATCGGCATGGCGGGAGGAAAATGCAAAGGAAATGGATTCTCTCGGGGGTGATTCTGGGGCTGTGGGCGGTGCCGGTTGCGGGGACTTCCAACCTGCCATCCGCGCCGCAAGACAGCGATTACGCGCAGCACCCGGACGCGCTGGTGGCGCTCGGCCACCAGCTTTTCTACGACCCGATCCTCTCGGGTAATCGCGAGGTTGCCTGCGCCACCTGCCACCACCCCGCCTTCGGCACTTCGGACGGGGTGTCGCTGGGCTTGGGCGATGGTGGGGTCGGGTTGGGACCGGACCGGGTGGCGGACCCCGACAACCTGCCCGAACAGCGCATCCCGCGCAATTCGCCCGCGCTGTGGAATCTGGGTCATGCCGAGTTTACGGTGATGTTCCATGACGGCCGGATCGAGGTTGATCCGGACCGCCCCTCGGGGCTGCGCACGCCGCTCGAGGACGACATGATGGCGGGGTTCGCATCGCTGCTGTCCGCGCAGAACATGTTTCCAGTGCTCAGCCCCGACGAGATGGCGGGCCATTACAGCGAGAACGAGATCGCGCAGGCCGTGCGGCAAGGCCGGATCACCGGGCCGGGCGGTGCGTGGGACCGGATCGCTGCACGGGTGCAGGCGATCCCCGACTATGCCGACCGCTTCATCGCGACGCATGACCATGTGAGTGCCGCCGAGGAGATCGCCTTCACCGACATCTCGAACGCCATCGCGGCTTTTGTCGCGGTCGAGTTCCGTTCGGATACCAGCCCTTTTGACGCCTATCTGCGCGGACAGGGCGATCTGCCCGAGGAGGCTGCGCGCGGGTTGGAGATCTTCTACGGGCGCGGCACCTGCGCGACCTGCCATGCCGGGCCGTTCCAGACCGATCACCGCTTTCATGCGCGCGGGGCGCCGCAGCTTGGTCCCGGCAAGGCGGCGCGGTTCGAGACGCATCGCCGCGATACCGGGCGCAAGCGGGTGACGGGACGGGCAGCGGATGCCTATGCCTTCCGCACGCCTTCGCTGCGCAATGTCGCACACACCGCGCCCTATGGTCATGCCGGGTCGCACGCGACGCTGGCGGGCTTCATCCGCGATCATGCCGACCCGGTCGCCGCCCTGCCGCGCTATGACCGCGCGCAGGTGGTGCTGCCGGAGTTGGCGGTCGAGGATTGGGCGATCATGGATGACCCCGATGAAGTCGCTGCCATTGCGGCGGCTGTCGCAACCCAGCCGATCGCGTTGAGCGAAGCCGATATTGCCGATCTGGTTGCCTTTCTGGAGAGCCTGAGCGACCCTGAGGCGCTGTCGGGGCGGCTGGGCGTGCCCGCGACAGTCCCGAGCGGCTTGCCTGTCCCGCGACCCTGAGGCGCGGATTCAGGCGCGGTGTTTGAGTATTTTTGGCAAGATGAAGCGCTGCGTCACTCCGGGCTGACGGTGAGGGTGCGGTTGACCTGTGCGGCATTGATCTGCGTCTCGCGCCCGTCGGGCCAGCGGACCTTCACCTGCGCAGCGTTTGCTACGCCAAGGCCGAAATGCAGCGGCACGAGTTGCCCCCCGGCATGGCCGCCGCCGATGCTGTGGTCCTGCCATTGCGTGCCGTCTTCGGTCGTGACCGTGACCCGCGCGCCGATGGCGAAGCGGTTGGGGCCGGGCTGGCGCAGCTCGATGGCGAGCCAGTTGCCGATGGGGTCGGTGTCGTTGCGGTAGAGCCGCGCGGGGGCGCGGCGGTTGACCACCACGAGATCGAGTGCGCCATTCCCAGTCAGATCGACCAGCGCGGCACCGCGCGCGCGCGCCGGGTCCGCCACGCCGGCAAGATGTGCGGCCTCGGTGAAGCGGCCGCCCGCGCCTTGCAGCAGCAGGTTGTTGGGATCAGCCATGGCCAGATCGGGCATCTGATCGACATTGCCCTTGGCGACGAACAGATCCGCGCGGCCATTATTGGTCACATCCCCCCATTGCGCGTGCCAGCCGGTCGAGGGGCGGCCGTCATCGCCGGTGAATGGGCGATGCGCGGTGTGGCCCATCTCGAACGGGGCAACGCGATAGGTGCCATCCGTTTGGGCCAGTTGCAGCATCTGGTCGGCCATCGAGGTCAGGTAGACATCGGCCCGGCCATTGCCGGTGATGTCGCGGCTGGCAATGCCCATGCCCCAGAGCATCAACTCGGGCCAGCCATCCTCGGGGCCGAGATAGCGTTCCTCGGCAATGTCCCGCATCTGCTCATGCCCGTCACGGACATAGTAGTGGCGGTCATTCGACAGCCGCAGCGTCATCCGGTCGCGCGCGTCGGGCGCGGCGAGCGCGGAGAGCGGGCAATAGCCGGGCGTGAGGGGCGCGCTGCGCCAGCCCGCGCCCTCGGGGCGCAGAAGCTGGTTGTCGTCGCAGGCGTTGAACGGGCCGTCCGGGTCATCACGGTCAACGTAATTGCCGACAAACAGCGTCGGGCGCGCGGCCCCCGGCGCCCACCAGGCTGTGAAGGCCGTTGACCAGGCGTTCCCGGCATCGATCCCCAGCGCCTCGGTCACATCCTCGAACTGGCAGTCGCCCAGGCCCCGCAGAACGACATTCGGCCCCGCGCGCAGCACGAAGAGGTCGATCACCCCGTCATTGTCCAGAGTGATCGGATAGGCCCCGGTCACGCCGTGCAGGTCGATCTCTTGCGAAGTGAACCGCATCTCGCCTTCGTTGCGCAGCAGCCTGGAGGGGCCTTCGCCGCCCGCGAGGAACAGATCGGGCAGGCCGTTGTCGCTGCAATCAAACGCCGCGACGCCGCCACCGACGAAATGCTCCCAGCCGCCCGCATAGACATGCGCCGGGATCCTGTCGCTGAGGTCAGTGAAGCGCGGCGTATCGGCCAGCGCCGGACCTGTCGCGAGCGCAAGCGCGAGCGCGGCCCTCATGCGCTGAGCGAGGCGCGGGCGGGCTGCGCGCCCAGCAGCGCCTCCGTCAACTGCCCTAGCGCAAGCGCCACGGCGCCCTGCGCCCAGACCAGATCACCCCAGGCGTGGATCTCGACCCGTGCAGGGGTGCGCGCCCCGGTCAGCGTCATGGCCTGCATCTCGGCCAGCACCTCGCGCGCATAGAGATAGTCGAACTGCATCCGCCCGCCCGAGAGAATGATCACCTCGGGGTCGAAGATCTGCGCGACATTCGACAGACCCAACGCCAGATAGCGCCCGGCGCGGCGGAAGATCGACAGCGCCGCCTCATTGCCGCGCCGCGCCTCGGCGAAGAGATCCTCGAGCAGCGCAAGCGGGCTTTCGGCGAGGCTCGTATGCTGGTCGAGCGCGGTCGCAGCCTCGCGCGCCAGCGCATAATCGGCGACATAGGCTTCGAGGCAGCCGCGCTTGCCGCAGCGACACAGTGCCCCGTCGAGCTGCACCTTGGTGTGGCCAAGCTCCATCCCCAGCCCGCGTGCACCGCGATAGAGTTGGTTGAACAGCACCAGCCCCATGCCCACGCCATGCTCGATCGTGACCACGGCGAAATCCGAGGTGCCGCGCCCGCTACCGAACCACAGCTCGGCGAGGGTAAGCAGATTGGCGTCATTGTCGATATGCGTGGGCAGACCCAGCGCTTCCTCGAATTGCGCGCGCAGCCTGTGACCGGGCGCGTCGAGCATGGGCGACCAGGGCACATCGCCCGATGCGTGATCGACCATCCCGGCCATGCCCAGCCCGATGCCGCTGATCTGCGTGCGGTCCATGCCCTGCTGCGCGAGAAGCTGGTCGATCAGGGCGCGGGCTTCGGCCACCAGAAGGGCCGCGCTCTTGCGCATCGGGCGCGTGGGCAGGGTCAGATCGGCGATGTGCTGTCCGGCGAAATCGCTCAGCACTGCGGTATGCCGCAGATCACCGAGCTTGACGCCAATGACATGATGCGCCTCGGCCGCGACCCGAAGCGCCACGGGGGGGCGGCCGCGCCCGCTGCGCGGGCTGTCGCCCTCGGCGGGCTCGGGGCTGTCGGTTTCGCGCAGAAAGCCCTCGGCGATCAGCTCGGCGGTCACGGCGCTGACCGAAGCGCCGCTGACACCCAGCGCGCGGCCCGTGCCGGCGCGTGTAGTGCTGCCCTGCGCGCGCACATGCTCGAACAGGATCTGGCGCAGCGGACGGGCCTGGCTGCCGGGCGGGCTGTCCCCTCGGGCAAGCAGCGGACCGCAGCCTTGCGCGAGCGCGTCGGGCAAGGCACCGCGTTTCGCGCGTTCGGGCGGTATCATCCTGGCCTCCCTCCAAGATTAAATTTGCACGTTAAAGAATATAAGCCCTTATGAGGGCCATTGCGCAAGCCATTCTGCGTGTATTTGAGAAAAATACCCAGATTTACGCGGGATGCTGATATCTTAAATTTGACAGGTAAATAATTTATGGCATCATTCCGGGGTCGGGACTGGCAAGAGTCGGCCCGGTCACGTTCAGGGAGGACTACATGAACAGGATTCTGACCGCAGCGATTGATGCGACTGTCGGCTTTGGCTCTGCGGCCTGGGCCGATTCGCTGACCATTGGCGTAAGCTGGTCGAACTTTCAGGAAGAGCGCTGGCAAACGGATGAAGCCGCGATCCGCGCTGCCCTCGATGAGGCGGGTGCAAGCTATGCCTCGGCCGACGCGCAATCCTCTTCGTCCAAGCAGTTGTCCGATATCGAGAGCCTGATCGCGCAAGGTGTGGATGCGCTGATCGTGCTCGCGCAGGACGCAGCCGCCATTGGACCCGCCGTGCAGGCGGCGGCGGATGAAGGCATCCCCGTCATCGCCTATGACCGGCTGATCGAGGACAACCGCGCCTTCTACCTGACCTTCGACAATGTAGAGGTCGGGCGCATGCAGGCCCGCGCCGTGCTCGAACAGCAGCCCAGCGGCAATTACGTGATGATCAAGGGCTCGCCCACCGACCCCAATGCGGATTTCCTGCGCGGCGGCCAGCAGGAAGTGTTGCAGGACGCGATTGATGCGGGCGACATCACCATCGTGGGCGAGGCCTATACCGATGGCTGGCTGCCCGCCAATGCCCAGCGCAACATGGAGCAGATCCTCACCGCGCAGGACAATATGGTCGATGCGGTCGTGGCCTCGAATGATGGCACGGCAGGCGGCGTTGTCGCGGCGCTGACCGCACAGGGCATGGATGGCATCCCGGTCTCGGGGCAGGATGGCGATCATGCCGCGCTCAACCGCATCGCGCTGGGCACGCAGACGGTTTCCGTGTGGAAAGATGCGCGTGATCTGGGCCGCGCGGCGGGCGAGATCGCCGTGCAACTCGCAGGCGGCACCGCGATGGAGGACATCGAGGGCGCGGAGATGTGGACCTCGCCGGGCGGCACCGAGATGGTGTCGATGTTCCTCGAGCCAGTGCCGATCACGGCTGACAACCTGTCGCTGGTGGTCGATGCGGGCTGGATCAGCCAGGAGGCGCTCTGCCAGGGTGTCAGCGGTGGCCCCGCGCCCTGCGATTGAGCACAGCTATCTGACAGCGGGGCGCGCGGCATCCCGCCGCCGCCCCATCCCTGCGTGATGGCAGGACAAGCCCCGAGGACAGGCTGATGAGCACCACTGAAACTGACAAGGACGCCGGGGCCAAACCCCGGCGGCGCGCCCGGCTGACCGACGCGCTGGAGATCGACACGCGGCTTCTGGGCATGATCGGGGCCTTTATCGCTGTCCTCGTCGTGTTCAACCTGTTGACCGACGGGCGGTTCCTGACCCCGCGCAACATCTTCAACCTGACGATCCAGACGGTCAGCGTGGCGATCATGGCCACGGGGATGGTGTTCGTCATCGTCACGCGCCATATTGATCTGTCTGTGGGCGCGCTTCTGGCCACCTGTTCGGCGGTCATGGCGATGATGCAGACCGCCTGGCTGCCGCAATATCTGGCCTGCCGCTCGGCCACCCGATGATCCCCTGGCTGGCCATCCTCGCGGGCATCATCGCGGGCGGGCTGATCGGGGCGTTTCAGGGCTGGCTCACGGGTTACATGATGATCCCGGCCTTCATCGTCACGCTGGGCGGGCTGCTCGTCTGGCGCAATACCGGTTGGTATCTGACCAATGGCCAGACCATCGGGCCGCTGGACCCGACCTTCCAGATGTTTGGCGGCATCAACGGCACCTTGGGCGCGTTCTGGTCCTGGGTGGTGGGCATTGTCGCCACGCTCGCGGCGCTGGCCGGGCTGTGGTTGACCCGGCGCGACAAGCAACGGCACGGTTTCATGGTCAAGCCGATCTGGGCCGAAGTGGCGCTGGGCACGATCATCACCGGTGCGATTCTGGGCTTCATCGCGATCCTGAATTCCTATCAGGTGCCCCCGGCCCGCCTGCGCCGTCAGTTCGAAGCGCGCGGTGAGGTCATGCCCGAGGGCTATACCGAAGCCTATGGTCTGCCGATCTCGGTGTTGCTGCTGATCGTCGTTGCCGTGGTGATGACAATCATCGCGCGCAAGACGCGGCTGGGGCGCTACATCTTCGCCACGGGTGGCAACCCGCAGGCGGCGGAATTGTCGGGCATCAACACGCGGCTGCTCACGGTCAAGGTGTTTGCCATCATGGGCGTGCTCTGCGCGATTTCCGCTGTGGTCGCCTCGGCCCGACTGACCAACCATTCGAACGATATCGGCACGCTCGATGAGCTGCGCGTGATCGCTGCCGCGGTCATCGGCGGCACGGCGCTCGCCGGGGGGTTAGGGACGATCTATGGCGCGATCCTGGGCGCGCTGATCATGCAGTCGCTGCAATCGGGCATGGCGATGGTGGGGGTGGATGCGCCCTTGCAGAATATCGTCGTGGGCTCGGTTCTGGTGCTCGCCGTGCTGATCGACATTATTTACCGCCAGCGGACAGGGAGGGGATAGCGCCATGACGCCACTTGTGGAAATGCGCAACATCTCGATCGCCTTTGGCGGCGTGCAGGCGGTCGATGACGTGTCGATCGACCTGCATGCGGGCGAGGTCGTGGGCCTGCTGGGCCATAACGGCGCGGGCAAGTCGACGCTCATCAAGATTCTCTCGGGCGCCTACAAGGCCGATAGCGGCGAGATCCTGATCGACGGCGAAAAGGTCGAGATCAACTCGCCCCGCGACGCGCGCGCGCACAATATCGAGACCATCCACCAGACGCTTGCACTGGCCGATAACCTGCCTGCGCCCGCCAATCTGTTTCTGGGCCGCGAATTGCGCACCATGTTCGGGTTTCTGGATGACAGCCGCATGGAATCCGAGACGCGCAAGATCATGGCGCGGCTCAACCCCAACTTCAAGAAAGTGGCCGAGCCGGTCAGTGCGCTGTCGGGCGGGCAGCGCCAGTCGGTGGCCATCGCCCGCGCGGTCTATTTCAACGCGCGCATCCTGATCATGGACGAACCCACCGCCGCGCTTGGCGTGCACGAGACCAAGATGGTCGCCGATC
>PWZT01000089.1 GCA_003567315.1 Paracoccaceae bacterium | reverse complement strand
CACGATCACATGAGCAACCGTCTCGACGAGCTGCTGCCGTGGAACTGGACGCCCAAGTCGAAGATCATGCCCGAAAACGCCGCCGCCTGATTTTGCAAGGCGGCCAGAACCGGGCGGTTACACAACAGCCGTATGCAGGGGCTATTCTTGCCGTTTGATCGGGGTGTGACCGACGAATTCACGCGGCCAATTTCTCGCGACCTTCCCCTTGGGGAAGATTTTCACGGCGCGTGTGATCCCACCAATCCCTTCATGGGGCGCTCGGTGTATAGGGCGCACACCAGGATCCATCCGCCAGGGGCAACTCGATCTCGGGGCCGGTCAGTCGGTCACCAGCATATAACCAGCCCCGCGCACGGTTTGCAGATGACGCGGGTCTTTTGGATCGCGTTCGATCTTGCGGCGCAGGCGCGTGATCTGCACATCGACCGCGCGCTCTTGCCCGACCATGCCACCATGCCCGGCGCGGTCATGGCTCAGATGCTCGACCAGCGCCTCGCGCGTGATCACCTCGCCCGGATGCTGGCAGAAGAAGCGCATCAAGGTAGCCTCGGTCTGCGTGAGCCGGATCAGGGTATCGTCGCGCTTCAACTCGCCGCGTTCCATATCGTAACGCAAGGGGCCGATCACTAGTATCTGCGGCTGGACCGCTGTGCTCGGGGCGGGTGGGCTGCGCCGCAGGATCGCATTGATCCGCAGCAGCAATTCGCGGGGTTCGAACGGTTTGGGCAGATAGTCATCCGCACCGGCCTCCAAGCCCTCTATCCGGTCCTCAGCCTCTCCCCGCGCGGTCAGCAACAGGATCGGAAGGGCGCCCTGCGTCCGGATATGGCGCGTCAGGCTGATCCCATCCTCCCCGGGCATCATCACATCGAGCACGACCAGATCGAACGCGAGCCCCTGCATCAGCCGTCGCGCATGGGCCGCATCGCGCGCAGCGGTCACGAGATAGCCGTTGCGCAGCAAGTATCGGTGCAAGAGTGTGCGGATGCGGGCGTCGTCATCGACGATCAGAAGATGCGGCACTGTTTCATGGGTCATGCGCGGCGGTCCCGCAAGCTGTAATACTGGCGGCGGATTTCATCATCCATCATCGCCTCGAGCACTTGTCGGAAACCGGCTACAGCCTGCGGGCCGGCCGCGCGATAGGCCGCGCGCATACGCTCGCGCTGGGCTTCGGAGAGTTCGCGCTCCAAAGCCTCGCCGGCTTCCGTCAGGAAGAGATTACGTTCGCGCCGGTCAGTGCGGCCCACGCGGCTTTCCACCAGACCGTCCTCGATCAGGGTGCGCAACACGCGGTTGAGCGATTGCTTGGTGACACCAAGGATCGAAAGCAGGTTGTTGACCGTGGTGCCATCCGTTCGATTTATGAAATGCAGCGCCCGGTGATGCGCGCGGCCATAGCCATGGGCTTCCAGAATGCGGTCGGGATCGGCCGTGAAACCGCGATAGGCGAAGAACATTGCCTCGATCCCCTTGCGCAATTGCTCATCGGTGAGAAACAGAAGATTCTCGCCACCAATCGCGCTTCCATGTCCCTCCGCCATCGCGCTTTTCACCCCTCGGTTGATGTGTAGATATTTTATGTCAGCGTTGTTGACATTCCAAGAGCAAATTGATACCGATTCCCGGATTTGGCGTAATTATATGTCCGTAATGGACCTAATATGCGCAACATCTGTAAATTGCAGCACTGGGGCGTGAAGGAGGCAAGCATGGCCGGCGCATATGATGACAGGGACGGAATGATCTGGATGGATGGCAAGCTTGTGCCGTGGCGCGATGCCAATGTGCATATTCTGACCCATGCGCTGCATTATGCCTCGTCTGTGTTCGAAGGAGAGCGGTGTTATAACGGCAAGATCTTCAAGAGCCGTGAACATTCCGAACGCTTGCTGGAATCGGGTCGGTTGCTGGACATGCCGATCCCTTATTCCGTGGACGAGATCGAAGCCGCCAAGGCAGAGGTGCTCAAGGCCAATGATCTGACCGAGGCCTATGTGCGCGCTGTCGCCTGGCGCGGGGCGGGCGAGGATATGGGGGTTGCTGCGCGCCGCAATCCGGTGCGGCTGGGCATCGCGGTGTGGGAATGGGGCGCGTATTATGGCGATGCCAAATGGCAGGGCGCAAAGCTCGACATTGCGAAATGGCGCCGCCCCTCGCCCGAGACGATCCCCACGGCCGCCAAGGCCGCCGGGCTTTACATGATCTGCACCATGTCCAAGCACGCCGCCGAGGAGAAGGGCTGCTCGGACGCGCTGTTCATGGATTATCGCGGCTATGTGGCCGAAGCGACCGGCGCGAATGTGTTTTTCGTCAAGGATGGCGAGGTGCATACCCCAATCCCCGATGCGATCCTGAACGGGATCACGCGCCAGACTGTCATCGCCATGTTGCGCGACATGGGCATCATGGTGCATGAGCGCCACATCATGCCCGAGGAGCTGGCCGATTTCTCCGAATGCTGGCTGACGGGCACTGCCGCCGAAGTCACGCCCGTGGGCCAGATCGGGGAGCATCATTTTCAGGTCGGGCAAATGACGCGCCGGGTTGCGGAAACCTATGAGGCGCTGGTGCGGGCGTAAGGCTGCCATGTCTGCGGTCTTGTGGTCCTTCCGGCGCTGCCCCTATGCCATCCGCGCGCGGCTCGCGCTGCGCGCCAGCGGCCAGCAGGTCGCGCTACGCGAGATCGTGCTGCGCGACAAGCCCGAGGCTTTTCTTGCAGCTTCGCCGAGTGCCACAGTCCCCTGTCTGGTGCTGCCGGACCGGGTTATCGACGAGTCGCTCGATATCATGCGCTGGGCGCTGGCGCAGCGCGACCCGGAGGGCTGGCTGGAGATGCCAGCCGCCGGGTGGGACTGGATCGCGCGCAATGACGGGCCGTTCAAACACGCGCTGGATCGCTGCAAATACGCCACGCGCTACCCCGACGAGGACCCCGCGCATCACCTTGCGCAGGCGCAGGCATATCTCTCGGAGCTTGATGCGCAGATCGAGGGGTGGATGTTCGGGCGCCCGACGCTGGCGGATTTCGCGCTGCTCCCTTTCGTGCGCCAGTTCGCCTTCATCGACAAGCCGTGGTTCGATGCGCAGCCTTGGCCTGCCTTGCAGGCATGGCTGGCGCGCTTTCTCGACTCCGACGCCTTTGCGGGCGTGATGCAGAAATACAAGCCATGGCATGAAAACCAGCCAGTGCGCCTGTTTCCCGAGTGAACTCAGGCGGCCCTGTCGGGCCTGTCGGCGAGTTCTGCGTTCTCCAGCCGGACCCCGCGCAATTCGGCGCTGTGCAGCACGGCGTCATAGAGCGAGCGGTTGCGCGACAGCAACTGCTTGAAGCGCGCCTCATCCAGCGAGAGCAGCGTCGTATGGCTGATGGCGCTGATCATCGCGCGGCGGGGCTGGCGGGTCAGAAGCCCGATATGACCGAAGAAATCCCCGCGCCCCAGCCGCAATTTCTGCCCCTTGCGCTCCAGCTCCACCGCGCCGGATGCGATGAAATACACACAATTCGGGATGTCGCCCTTGCGCAGCAGCACTTTGCCCGGCTCCACATGATGCGTGCGTAATGCGCGTGCAAGCTGTTTGCGCTGTGCCTCGCCCATGTCCTTGAACAGCGGGAAGCTGCGCAGCAGCGCATCTTTCTGCAGCGCGAAATCGAGCTTCGGTCGGGCCTCGACGCGTTCGCGGCGCTCTGACAGCCGGTCGAGCAGCGATGAATAAAGCTCGCGGCTGATCAACCCGTCACTGAGAAGCTGTTCATACTCCCGCGCCTCGAGCCGCAGGGACGCACGACGGATGAAGCGGCGCTCCATTTCCTCGGCGAAAGCGGGATATTGAAGCCGCAGCCCTTCCAGCGCGTTATCGGTTTCCTCTTCACGACGCCGTAGCAATTCATGCAGCAGATCGGCCACCCGCCGACCATGAATACGCCGGATCTTGCCATCTATGTATTCGTGCAATTCGCCAAGTATCAGGCGCTGGTTGAGCAAGATCTCGAAACGCTCGGCAGTCATTGTCTCCAGCGGGCCGGACCAGTGCAGGTAGTTCTGGACCCACACAGCAAGCCGATACCACCCACCATAGCCCAGCGCCTTGCGCCCGGCCGCACGGTATTCGTTGCGCCCGCCGCCGCGCGTCATCTCGATCAGCCGGTCCACATCCGACAGCATCCGATCGACCAGCCGCGACGAGAACACTTGCTGACGGAAATTCTCGATGATCAGATCGCGTTCGCGCCCGGCCAGGGCCACGAGCCCCAGTGTGATCCGGTCGCGGTCGGGAATTTCCTCAGCCGCTTCGGCAAGCTCAACGGCCTTGTCCAGGCGTCCGGCAAATCGTTTGGCCTCGGAGCGGATGATCTCTTTCGGCAAGCGGTAGTCGCGCGTGGTCTCGGCAATGTCCTCGCGCACATTCTGCAGCGCCACGGCGATGACCTGATGCGAGAGCGCCTGATCGAGCCGCGGCAATCGCGCAAGCCCCAGCCGCGCGATGACCCAGCGCAGCGTCGTGCCCTGCACCAGAAGCGTGAACAGCGTGAAGCCCGTCGCCAGAATGCCCACCTCGCGCTTGATCGCAGGGGGCACGAGCGCGCTTTCTGTCACTGCGAGCGCGAGCGCCAGGGTGACCGCGCCGCGTAACCCGCCCCACAGGATCGCGGCGCGATAGGGCCGCTCCACTTGCGGCGAAAGCCCGACGGATGACAGCGCGGGCAGAATGCCCCAGAGGGTGATCGCGCGCGCCGCGAAGGCGGCGATGACGATTACGCCGATCAGATAGAGATCGCTCAGCCGCAGATCACCCATCAGGCGCGGGATGATCAGGGCGGCGAGTATGAAGATCAACGCGCCTGCCCAATAGGCGAGCACCTCCCAGACCTCGCGCAGATAGCTCCAGCTCACGGGCGTCAGACGCCCCGGCCCCACCAGATTGAGCACAAGCCCTGCCACGACCACGGCAATCACACCCGATGTCGCGAGAAACTGTTCCGCGATGATGTAGGTCAGGTACGGCAGAGCCACGCTGACCGAGACCTGCGCGCGCGGAAATGTGGGGATAACGGCCATGAGCGCAATCGCCAGCCGCGCGATGACAAGCCCCACCCCAATCCCGCCGATCAGGAGCCACGGGAAGATGACCAGCGCATCCTGCAGGCTGGGATCGGGCACGCCGGACATGACGAATGTCAGAAAGAAGCCGAAAAGCGCGATTGCGGCGGCATCATTCAGCAGGCTCTCGCCCTCGACGATCCGCGACAGCCGTCGCGGGGCGGCGATGTTGCGAAAGATGCTGACCACGGCTGACGGGTCGGTCGTCGAGACAATGGCCCCGATCAGCAGACAGGCCGCCAGCGACAGGCTGGTGAACGGCGTGAGCGCGTAGCCGATGAAAACCGTCGAGACCACGACCGCCCCGATGGCCATGACAAGTATCGGCACCCAGTCATCGAGCATGCGCCGGGCGTTGACCATGAGCGCCACCTGAAACAGCAGCGTCGGCAGCAGGACATACAGGAAGATGTTCGAGCGGATCGGTAGTTCCAGAAGCCGCCGGAAAGTCGGGTTGAGCGTTTCGCTGAGGTCACTGGAGAGCACAAACAGCGCAAGCCCCCCGATCACCGCGCCGACCACGGCGAGGATCACGGTGAAGGGCAGGCGCAGCCGCTCGGAGAGCGGCTCGGAAATGCCGATAACTATGAAAAGTGCGGCCAGAGCGCCGACGATCGCGATGATATCCATGCAAATAATATAGGCAGATCAGCGCGGAAAAAGAATCACTCAATCAGGGCTCTGCCGAACTATTTGGCGCAAGCCCGGCTCTGCCTGCTTATTCGGCAGCCAGCGGCAGCTGCTCCCCCGGGTCATGGCCCAGCGCTGCCAGCTTCTGCACGATGCCCTCCATCACCTTGCAGAAACCTGCAAATCCCGCATTGGGCGCGACCCGGCGTTCATCGAGATAGAGACCGCGATCAATCTCGATCTGGACCGCATGTTGCCCGAGCGACGGCAGACCGTGGCGCTGGGTGATGTAGGCCCCGGCAAAGGGCGAATTGCGCGCCACCCGGAATCCCGCCTCCGCGAAGATCGCGGCCACGGCCTCGGTTACGGACGCATGCGCAGAGGCGCCGAAGCGGTCGCCGAGCACGATATCTGGCCGGATGGAATTGTGCTGGCTGTTCATGCTGATCGCGTCGCGGGGCATGGAATGCATGTCCAGCAATATCGCGCGGCCATGCCGGGCGCGCTTTTCGTTCAGCAACTCGGTCAGTTTGTCATGATAGGGATACCAGTAGTGCTGCAGGCGCATTTCGGCCTCTGCAAGCGTCAGCTTGCCGCGATAGATCGTGCGCCCCCCGGCAACGACACGCGGGATCACACCCAGCCCGGAACTGATCCGCGGATTGATGCGCCGCGAGGAGACGCCCGTGATCAAGGCGGGATCGAGCTCGTTTGCAGCGCGGTTGTAATCGACATAGGCGCGCGGGACGCCACCGAGCAGCACGGATGCACCAGCGGACGGCGCGCTGCGCAGGAAACAGTCGACATAGGCATCCTCCGATGAACGCAGGGCGAGAGGCTCCAGCATGGTCGCGGTAAGAAATTCCGGCGGGTAATCGCGCCCGCTATGGGGCGAGGCGAAAACAACGGCGCTGTCGGATGCGATGGGCGGATGATAGATGAAGGACTGCATGTGACCGTTATGTTTTTTTTCGAGTATAGAGCATTGCATTCGCGTTTCAAAAGCCCTTGATCCCGCGCGCGACTCCTTTTATAGACCGCGTAATCGACGCGGGCGTTGGGCCGCGTCCCTTTTGTTTGGGGCGCATCTTCGAAGCCGCTCGGGGCGCGTAGCTCAGTGGTAGAGCACTACGTTGACATCGTAGGGGTCACAAGTTCGAACCTTGTCGTGCCCACCATTCACCCCTGCATCCCGCAGGTTCAACCCTCAAGGCGCGCGTGCGCCGCGAACAGGAGAAGGCCGATGAAGGTCAGAAACTCGCTCCGGTCGCTCAAGCAGCGTCACCGCGATTGTCAGATCGTGCGCCGCAAGGGCCGGGTCTACGTCATCAACAAGACACAGAAGAAATTCAAGGCCCGTCAGGGCTGAGGGATTGCTTCACTTGAATTGATCGAGACCGCCCCGGTTCGGGGCGGTTTTGCTTTTATGCGCCAGAGATGGCCGCGCCCGCTCAGCGATAAACATTTCCTTCGCCCGGGAAGTCGCGGGTCTTGACCTCTTCGGCATAGGCCTCCACGGCGCGTTCGATGGCAGGGCCGAGATCGCCATAGACTTTCACGAATTTCGGCACGCGCGGGTTCAGCCCCAACATGTCCTCGAGCACGAGGATCTGCCCGTCGCAATTCTTCGACGCGCCAATGCCGATGGTGGGAATATCCACGGCCGCCGTGATCCTGTCGGCCAGTTCCTCGACCACGCCCTCGACCACCAGAGCAAAAGCCCCGGCCTCTGCCACGGCCAACGCATCGTCGATATGGACCTGCCAGGCGGCCTCGTCGCGGCCCTGCACCTTGAAGCCGCCCATCGTGTTGACCGATTGCGGCGTGAGCCCGATATGCGCCATCACCGGAATACCGCGCTCCGACAGAAACCGGATCGTCTCGGCCATGCGCGCGCCACCTTCGAGCTTCACGGCCCCGCAGGCCGTTTCCTTCATGATTTTCGCGGCATTGCGGAAGGCCATGTTGGGCGATTCCTCATAGGTGCCAAACGGCATATCCACCACGATCAGCGCGCGCTGCGTGCCTCGCACCACGGCCTTGCCATGCATGATCATCAGGTCAAGCGGCACGCCGATGGTCGAGTCCATCCCATGCATCACCATCCCCAGCGAATCGCCCACGAGGATGAAATCGGCATGTTTGTCCACGATCGCGGCTGTATGCGCGTGATAGGAGGTGAGCGAGACGATGGGCGCACCGCCCTTGCGGGCGCGGATTTGCGGCGCGGTCATGCGGCGGATGGGGGCTTGAATGCTCATGGCTCCTCCTGTGGGGGCTGGACAACGCGGTTGTCGATAAGAAAGACCTGCCCGAATTTGACCGCAAGCAGGATCACGGCAGGGCGGGTGAGCGGGCCTGCGATGGTCTCGAGGCTGTGCGCATCGCGAATATCGACCGATTGCACATGCGCGCGCGTCTCTGCCTCCAGCGTCGCACGCACATGGCTGCGCAGGCGCGAGGCGGTGATCCCTTTCGGCGCCAGCGCCTCGGCCTCATCCAGCGCGCGCGCAAGAATGGGCGCGGCAGCGCGGTCCGCGGGCGAGAGGCGGACATTGCGCGAGGACATTGCGAGACCGTCGGGCTCGCGCTGGATGGGCCCGCCGATGATCTCGATCCCCATATCCAGATCGCGGACCATGGTGCGGATCACGGCAAGCTGCTGGTAATCCTTTTCGCCAAAGACGGCGGCATCGGGGCGGATGATGTTGAAGAGTTTGGTGACAATCGTTGCCACACCGCGGAAATGCCCCGGGCGCAGCTTGCCGATCAGAACCTTCGCAAGCTCGGTCGTCTCGACGATCGTCTGGGCGGCGGGGTCATAGACCTCGCTTACCTCCGGGGCGAAGACGGCATCGACGCCCTCTTTGCGCATCAGGTCGAAATCGCGTGCCTCGTCGCGCGGGTAGCTGCCGAAATCCTCGCCAGGGCCGAATTGCGTGGGGTTCACGAAAATAGAGGTCACGACCTTGCCCGTCGTCCCTGCCTGCCTGCGCGCCAGCCGCATCAGCGAAAGATGCCCCTCGTGCAGAAAGCCCATGGTCGGGACCAGCACGATGGGCGCGGGGCGCCAGTCGGCCAGTTGCGCGCGGATCGCGGATTTGGTGCGGCAGACCTCCAAGCGCTCTCCCTCCCCGCCAGTGTCAGACCCAGCGCGCGAAAGGCGGCAGCGACATCAGCACGGCATCCGGGTCATGGCCGGTCTGCAGCCCGAATTTCGTGCCCCGGTCATAGACGAGATTATATTCGGCATAGAGCCCGCGATGGATAAGCTGGGTTTCCTTGTCGGCCTCGGACCACGCCATCTTCCGCCGCCGTTCGACCTGCGCGAGGAAGGCGGGCAAAAACGCACGGCCCACATCCTGCGTGAAGGCGAAATCGGCCTCCCAGTCACCAGTGCAGTAATCATCATAGAAGATACCACCCACACCGCGCGCGCGCTTGCGATGGGGGATGAAGAAATACTCATCCGCCCATGCCTTGAAACGCGGGTAAAGCTCGGTGCTGTGCGGGTCACAATATTTCTGCAAGGTGGCGTGGAACTCTGCCGTGTCCTCGGGATATTCGATGCAGGGGTTCAGGTCCGAGCCGCCCCCGAACCACCATGCGCCCGGTGTCCAGAACATCCGCGTGTTCATATGCACGGCCGGCACATGCGGGTTCTGCATATGCGCCACGAGCGAAATGCCCGACGCCCAGAAGCGCGGATCGTCCTCCAGCCCGGGGATCTCCTTGCGCGCGGTCAGCGAATGCTGCGCCTGCGCCCCGAGCGCGCCATGCACGGCCGAGACATTGACGCCCACCTTCTCGAACACCCGCCCGCCGCGCATGACGCTCATCAGACCGCCGCCCGCGTCGCTGCCATCCGCGCTGTGGCGCCGGGTTTCGCGGATCTCGAACCGGCCCGGCGCGTGGTCGGAAAGCGGGCCATCTGTCTGGCTGTCCTCGACCGCCTCGAACGCGGCAACGATCTGATCCCGCAATTCCCGAAACCAGCTTGCTGCGCGTTGCTTGCGTTCGGTGAAGTCGTCAGTCAT
>PWZT01000088.1 GCA_003567315.1 Paracoccaceae bacterium | reverse complement strand
CGCGGAAATCGCCGAAATACTTTGTGATCGCCGCCGTCAGCGTCGTCTTGCCATGGTCAACATGGCCAATCGTGCCAACATTCACATGCGGCTTGTTACGTTCAAACTTCTGCTTTGCCATGGTTCAGGCACCCTTTTTCTGATCGGCCCACTCGCGCGGCCTTGCGTGACACGCGCGCCCTTTACTGAGCTTATCGCGGAAAATCAAGCGCGGTTTCTTCGATCCCGGCTGTAAGGGGGGGCACAAACACACACCCGCGCAGCCAATAAGTTAGCCGACGCTATCCTCGCTCACACCACCCTCTTCCCCTTCGCTCTCGTCCTCGCCCTCGGAGGCCGGTTTGGGCGGGAACCAGTCCGGGTTGTTGGCCAGCCAGTTTTCAATAGACAAAACAACATTTTCCGCGAGGTTCTGCATCTGCTGTTCACGCGTCTGGGTATTGCCGGAGCCGATCACGGTCTCGCCCGAAAACGCCTCTCCGATGATGATCCGGTGCGGGCGTGCATTGAGCTTGCGGCCCAGCGCATCGTCCCAGACATCGACCGTCACCCCCAGCGCAGACCGCGGCGAAAGCACCAGCGGGATGCCTGGAGGTGCAATCATGTAGCCATGCACATTGACACCGAGATGATAGAGCCTGTCGCCATCATAGCGGCCGAATCTGCGGCGCATCTCGGCCTCGATCACCTCTTCCCATTCTTCGGCCTCCGCCGGGCGCGACCCGGGCAGCGCAGTGGCGTCATCGGCCACGACAATCGCGTGGCTGAGGAAAAAATCGCCAAGTTCCGCGCGCTCCTCGCGCAACTCGCGGCCACTGGCGCAGGCCGACAGCACAAGCCCTGCTGTCAGTATGACAATGACACGCGAAAGCGAAACGTTTGCAAACATCCAAGATCTCCGGGACTAGATTTGCGCAGTGCTAGCGGATCACGCCAAAAGAGGCAAATCACAGCTTTTCCGCGCGATGCGCTCAAGTGAAGCGGTTGTCGCGCGGGAAGCCGCGTGGGGCCATCCGCCCCGCACTCGCCCGCTTGCCCAGCCATTCGGTGAGATCAGCCTCATGGCGCGTGCGCCCCGCCGGATCGCGCCAACGCAGCCCCTCGGACAGCGTGATCGTGGTCAGATCTGACAGGCCCCCATCCTTGTAGCTTTGCAGCCGCACCCCCTTGCCGCGCGCCATTTCGGGCAGATCCTCGAGCGGGAAGACCAGAAGCTTGCGGTTCTCCCCCACCACGGCGAGGTGATCGCCCGCGACCTTGCGACAGACATGACCGCGCGCGCCCGCACGCAGGTTGAGCACCTGCTTGCCGCTGCGCGTCTGCGCGACCACCTCATCGGCGGGGACGACAAAGCCGTCGCCTGCGCTGGACGCCACCACGAGCCGAACCCCCGGTGTATGGGTAAAAAGCTCAACGATCTCGGCTTCATTCGGCAGATCAATCATCAGCCGCACCGGCTCGCCCATGCCACGCCCGCCGGGCAGGTTGGCGCCCAGAAGCGTGTAGAATCTCCCGTTCGAGCCAAAGAGCACGATCTTGTCGGTCGTCTCGGCGTGGAAGGCGAAGCGGCCCTCGTCCCCATCCTTGAACTTGAATTGTTGATCGAGCGCGACATGGCCCTTCATCGCGCGGATCCAGCCCATTTTCGAGCAGACCACCGTGATCGGCTCGCGTTCGATCATGGCCTCCATGGGCACGTCCTCGACGTCGCCGGCTTCGGCGAAATCCGTGCGGCGGCGGCCAAGATCGGTGGCCTTGCCGAACTTCGCCTGCACTTCGCGCAGCTCGCGCCCGATCCGCGCCCATTGCAGCTTTGGCGAGGCCAGCAGATCCTCAAGCTCCGCGCGTTCCTTCAGCAGCGCATCGCGCTCGCGCTTGAGCTCGATTTCCTCCAACCGACGCAAGCTGCGCAGGCGCATGTTAAGGATCGACTCGGCCTGCAACTCGCTCAACTCGCCCTCGCCCGGCGCAGGCGGCTGGTAATCCTTCTCGGAGGTCGCACGCGGAAAACTGCGGCCCCATGTCTCGCGCATCAGCGCCGCGCGGGGGGCTTCATCATAGCGGATGATGTCGATTACGCGGTCGAGGTTCAGAAAGGCGATGATGAAGCCTTCGAGCACTTCGAGCCGATGGTCGATCTTGTTCAGCCGATGCTGGCTGCGGCGCGTGAGCACCTCGCGGCGATGATCGAGGAAGGCGCGCAGCACCTCGCGCAGCGCGCAGACGCGCGGCGTCACCCCGTCGATCAGCACATTCATGTTCAGGCTGAAGCGCGTCTCCAGATCGGAATTGCGAAACAGCATGCCCATCATCAGCTCGGGATCGACACTGCGCGATTTCGGCTCGAGCACGATGCGCACATCATCGGCCGATTCGTCGCGCACATCTGCCAGGAGCGGTACCTTGCGGGTCTGGATCACTTCGGCGAGTTTCTCGATCAACCGGCTCTTGGGGACCTGAAACGGGATTTCGGTGACAACCACCTGCCACTGCCCGCGCCCAAGATCCTCGATCTGCCAGCGCGCCCGCAGCCGAAACGCGCCGCGCCCAGTCTGATAGGCAGCGAGGATCGCATCGCGCGGCTCCACAATCACGCCGCCAGTGGGGAAATCCGGGCCGGGGATGAGATTCACGAGCGCGTCATCGGGCAGTTCGGGATCAGCGATCAGCGCAAGGCAGCCCTCGATTAGCTCATCGAGGTTATGCGGCGGGATATTCGTGGCCATCCCGACCGCGATCCCGCTTGCGCCATTGGCCAGCAGATTGGGAAAGGCCGCAGGCAGCACGACAGGCTCTTCCAGCGTGCCATCGTAATTGGGGCGGAAATCAACCGCATTCTCGGCCAAGCCCTCAAGCAGCGCCTCGGCGGCCTGCGCCATGCGCGCCTCGGTATAGCGGGCGGCGGCGGGGTTATCGCCGTCGATATTGCCGAAATTACCTTGCCCATCGACAAGCGGATAGCGCAGGTTGAAATCCTGCGCGAGCCGCGCCATCGCGTCATAGATCGCGGCATCGCCATGGGGGTGGTAGTTGCCCATCACATCGCCAGTGATCTTGGCGGATTTGCGAAAGCCGCCGGTGGGAGAGAGCTTCAATTCGCGCATGGCAAAGAGGATGCGACGATGCACGGGCTTGAGCCCGTCGCGCGCATCGGGCAGCGCGCGGTGCATGATCGTGGACAGCGCATATTGCAGATAGCGCGACCCGAGCGCGCGGCGCAGCGGCTCGGAGACCGGGGCGGTCAGATCAGGTTGCGCGTCATCATCTTGTGCCATGCCCTCGCAATATCCCCAGAGATGGGTTTCGTCCAGCCCCGACGACACAGCAAGTTTACGCTGCCCGAAATCATGGCGCTTGTGGCGATGCCTGCGCGCGGCGTAAGCTCCATGCAGTGTTTTCCAGCGCCGGAAGGCTTGTCATGCGTGTTATCTCCTGTCTTTTGCTTACGAGCCTTGCGCTGCCTGCGAGCGCCGAAACTTTCCCCCGCATCAGCGCAGTCACCCTCTCCACAGCCGGGCTTGCGATGATCGAGGCCGAGGGGGCGCTTGAAGCGGGCGGCTTGCATTTGCCGGTGCGGCGCGCGGATATTGACGATTTCCTCAAATCGCTGCGACTCTCGGATCCCTCCTCCGCTGTCCCGAAACTGACGATGGCCGGTCCGCGCAGGCTGGAGGATACATTCGCTGCCCTGCCCTTCCC
This sequence comes from Paracoccaceae bacterium, assembly GCA_003567315.1. Lineage (GTDB taxonomy): Bacteria > Pseudomonadota > Alphaproteobacteria > Rhodobacterales > Rhodobacteraceae > Roseinatronobacter. The sequence continues at coordinate 129,824 of PWZT01000088.1, read as the reverse complement.
GCCCGATGCGCTCAGTGACCTACGCGGGCTCATGGACGCAATGGTCGGCACGCCGGTAGAGGTTGCGCGACGCGGGAATTTGGTCGCAGGCGCGCTGATGGGCACGCAGGACACACCCTGCGCCACCGAAGGCCAGCGCGGCTGCGTGAGCCTCTCCCTGCGCCTCGAAGATGGCACGCTGCGCCAGTTCCTGCTCGATGAGGCAACTGACGTGCGCTTCACGGATGCCGCCGATCGCGCAGCCGTCGCGCAGGGGCTCGAGGCAATGCGCAGCAGAGCCCGGGCGCAGATGGTGGATGTCCACCTCTCCAGCAGCGACCCAGCGCCGCGCGACATATCGCTGGGCTGGCTACAGCCCGCGCCCGTTTGGAAAACCGCATGGCGCGCCGAGGATGGGCCGGACGGCGTGACGCTGACAGGCTGGGCGGTGATCGAGAACGCCTCCGCGCAGGATTGGGAGGAGGTCACGCTGACGCTTGCCACAGGGGCCGTGCAGGCGCTGGAGGTTCAGCTATACGATCGGCTGGACGCCCCGCGCAGGCTGGCCGCACCCGAGATGGAGCCCGCCCATGCACCGCTTATGGCGCGCGGCATGATGTTCGAGGCCGAGATGGATGCAGCGCCGGTCGCGATGGATGATGGTGAAAGTTTCTCGCGCTTCACGCTGGAAACGCCCGTTTCACTGCAAGCGGGCGAGATGATCTCGCTGCCCTTTCTGAGCGAGCGGCTGGAAGAGGCGCGGCTCACACTCTATCGCGGCGGCAGTGGGGCCGAGCATCCCATGATCGCCATTGAATTCGAAAACCCGCTGCCATTGCGCCTGCCTGCGGGTGTCGTGACGCTTTACGAAGCCACGCGCGGCCATGCCGGGGATGCCATGCTGCCCGAGCTCGCCCCGGGCGCGCGCGAGGTGATCGAATTCGCGCGCGACACGGCGGTCAGGGTGCGCGAGAGCCTGTCGGAGACGCGGCAGGTCCAATCGGCGCGCATCGTGGACGGGGTTCTGGTGGCCACCGAACAGCTTGAGCGCCGCACCACCTACCGCATCGAGGGCGCGCCCGATGCCGCGCGCGTGCTCACCCTCACCCATCCGCTGCGCGATGGCTGGGAGGTCGCGACCGAGGGCGCGATCCCCGGCTTTGAAGACACGCGCTTCGCCGTGGACGTGCCCGCTGGCGAGATCGTTTCGCAGGATGTGCTCGAGACGCGGCTCACGCGCAGCGAGGTCGCGCTCTTGCCGCTTGACCTCGAGACCCTCGCATACTGGACAAACCGCCTGCCAGAGCCGGACTTGCAGCAAGTGCTTGAGGACATGCAGGACTTGCGCCGCGAGGAAGCCCGGTTGCGCGAGATGCTGGACGATCTGCGCGCATCCGAAGCCGACCTGATTGCCGATCAGGCGCGGTTGGTGGATTTGATCGTCCAGCTTGGCGACGACAGCCCGACAACGCGGACGCGCCGTGCGCGTGTCGACGAAATCGACACCGAGATTGAGGCGATGCGAACCGAGCGCGCGAATGCGCAATCTCGGCTGTCAGACATCACCCAAGCGATCCGCGAGTTGCTGCGCGAAAGCTGAAGCCTCTATTTCGGCTTGTCGGACGCGCCCGCTTCGAGTGCTGCAATGCGCGCCTTGAGCGCTTCATTCTCTTCACGCGCCTTCTGTGCCATGGCACGGACAGCATCGAACTCCTCGCGCGTGACGAAGTCGCGATCCGCCAACCAACGGTCCATGGCGCTTTTCAACGCTGTCTCGGCCTCGGTGCGCGCGCCCTGCGCCACGCCCATCGCATTGGTTATCAATTGTGACACATCATCCAGAAAGCGGTTGCGGGTCTGCATGGGATACCTCGGTGTTGCTCTGGCCCATATATGTGACCAAGGCGCCAGAAACTCAAGGTTGACTTCCGCGCGCGTCCCGCGTCAGACAGGCGCAAGTTTTCCCAGCCCGCAGGCGCGCATGATCTCTCTGGCCATTCAGTTCCCTGATCTCAGCCCCGTGTTGTTCAGCATCGAAATTGGCAATTTCCAGTTTGCACTGCGCTGGTATGCGCTGGCCTACATTGCAGGCTTTCTTGCAGGGTGGTGGATCATCTACCGGCTGATGCAGCGCCCCGCGCTCTGGCCCGCCGATACTGCGCCAATGGAACCCGCGCGTGTCGAGGCGCTGCTCACCTATGTCATTTTCGGCGTGATCCTTGGCGGCCGGCTGGGATTCGTGCTGTTCTACCAGCCTGGATATTACCTTGCGAACCCGATGGAGATCCTGCGCGTCTGGGAAGGGGGCATGTCCTTCCATGGCGGGCTTGCAGGCGTGGTCGTGGCCGGACTCGTTTTCTGTCGGCGCAACGGGGTGCCGCCCTTGCAGATCGCCGATGGCATGGCGCTGGTCGCGCCTATCGGGATCGGCTTGGGGCGCGTTGCGAATTTCGTCAATGCCGAGCTTTGGGGCCGGCCCACGCTGCAGCCCTGGGGGGTGATCTTTCCCGGACAGGCCGCGCAAAGCTGTCCCTGGGACTGGCCAGTGGATGACTGTGCGCGCCATCCGACCCAGCTTTATGAGGCCGCGCTGGAGGGGCTCGTGCTCTTTGCGCTGCTTGCCTTTCTGGTCTGGGGGCGTGGCGCGCTCAAGCGTCCGGGTCTTGTCACAGCGGTGTTCATCGCAGGCTACGGGCTTGCGCGCTTTACAGTCGAGTTCTTCCGGCAGGCCGATGCGCAATTCATCACGCCCGACAATCCGCTGGGCCATGTGCTCAGCCTCGGGCCTCTCGGGCTTACGATGGGGCAGTTGCTGTCGCTGCCGATGATCCTCGCCGGGCTCGCGCTATTGCTGCTGCGCAGGCGTGTATGACCGCGCTAAAGCAATCGATCCTGCGCCAGATCGCGCTGCAGGGGCCGATCAGCGTGGCCGATTACATGACGCTCTGCCTGCTCCACCCCCAGCATGGTTACTATTCCACGCGCGACCCTCTGGGGCGTGCCGGGGATTTCATCACCGCACCCGAGATCAGCCAGATGTTCGGCGAGCTTCTGGGCCTGTGTCTCGCGCAGGTCTGGATAGCTCATGGCCGCCCTGCCCCCTTTACCCTCGCCGAGCTTGGCCCGGGGCGCGGCACACTCATGGTCGATCTGCTGCGCGCGACGCGGCAGGTTCCGGGATTTCACGACAGCTTGCGCCTGCATCTGGTCGAGGCGAGCCCTGTGTTGCGCGCCCGGCAGAAGGATGCGCTCGCCCCCCATGCGCCGCAGTTCCACGACACGGCCGAGAGCCTGCCTGAGGCGACTCTTTTCCTGATCGCGAACGAGTTTTTCGATGCGCTGCCGATCCGCCAATTCCTGCGACAGGGCGCCGGATGGGCCGAACGCGTCATCTGGGCAGAGGGCGACAGGCTGCTTTTCGGCCTCAGCCCTGCGGCCCGGTTGGGCGCACTGGAGCATAGGACGGGCGATACGGAAGACGGCCAGATGATCGAGACCCGACCAGCGGCCGACTCTGTCATGGCCCCCATCAACGCGCGCATCGCGGCCCATGGCGGCTGCGCGCTGATCATTGATTACGGCGACTGGCGCAGCCGGGGCGACACGTTACAGGCGCTGCGCGCGCATGAGTATGATGACCCGCTCGCCAATCCCGGCGCGGCTGATCTGACCGCGCATGTCGATTTCGAGGCACTGGCCCTTGCCGCGCCGGATCTGCGCGCGACCCCGCTCACGCCGCAGGGGGCGTTTCTCGAGCGGCTCGGGATCGGCATGCGCGCCGAGCAACTGGCGCGCCATCTTGACGGACCCGCGCGCGAATCGCATCTCGCGGCATATCGACGCTTGACGCATGCGGAGGAAATGGGTCACCTGTTCAAGGTGATGGGGCTCACAGGCCGCGATGCACCACCGCTGCCCGGATTTGACGTATGACGCTGGAAATCCTCACTGCCGACACGCTTGCCCCCCTGCGCCACGGTTTTTTCACCCGACGCGGCGGCGCATCGTCTGGAATATTCGAGGGGCTGAATTGCGGACCCGGGTCATCGGACCAGAGCGAAAGCGTCCGGCTGAACCGCGCGCGCGTCGCCGAGGCAATGCAACTCAACCCTGAGGCGCTGGTCACTGTGCACCAGACGCATTCGGCGCGGGTCGTCTCTCTCACCGCGCCCTTGCCACCGGACGAGCCCAGACCCGAGGCCGATGCCATCGTGACGGCCACGCCGGGGCTTGGTCTGGCCATCCTCACAGCCGATTGCAAGCCTGTGCTGTTCGCCGACCCGCAAGGGCAGGTGATCGGGGTCGCGCATGCGGGCTGGCGTGGCGCGCTTGGGGGCATTCTGGAAAACACAGTTAAGGCGATGGAAGATATCGGCGCCGAGAAGAGCCGCATCCGGGCTGTGATCGGGCCCTGCATCAGCCAGCGCGCCTATGAGGTCGGGGAGGATTTTCTCGACACGTTCCTCGAGGATGACCCCGATCACACCCGCTTTTTCGCCAATGGCGTCGATGGGAAATACCATTTCGACCTTGTTGGCTTCGGCCTCGCGCGTCTGCGCGCGGCTGGTATCGGCGACGTGGAATGGATCGGTCACTGCACCTATGCAGATCCGAAACGCTTCTATTCATACCGGCGCTCGGTACATGAGGGTCAGGCTGATTACGGGCGGTTGATTTCCGTTATCAGAATGTAACGGCCCGCGCGCAAGGCCGCCCTGCAAACTCCTAGAAGCTGACCCATTTCTGCCGGTTTCGGACGCGATGGTTAAGCATGGTTTGGATGACACGGGGAAGGCCCGGAAGGAGGGCGAAGATGGCGGCCAACAAAAACACGCGTTGGATAAAGGGGATGCTCGAAGAGAGCACACAGGACATGCCCATCATGCCGTGGCAGCGCGCGGCAAAGCGGGCGCGTCGGACCTGCGATAGCATGCGGATGGTTGCCGCCCAGCGATGAAATGAAATTCGTTCAGGAAATCTCAATTTTTTCAAGCAAGTATGTAAGTATCTACCAGGTTTGAGCTCAGGCTTTCTTAACGAGTAACAGGGCGCTCTGATTTCAGAGCGCCCTGAGTTTTGCCAGTCGGATTTACGCTGCCGTGCGATCGGCTTGTGTTGCGGAGTCGACCAATTTGGTCGTATCGCGCGAAATCTCGATCTGACGCGGCTTCAGCGCTTCCGGTAGCTCGCGTGCAAGATCGATATGCAGCATCCCGTCAGCGTGGCGCGCATTCGTCACCCGGACGTGATCGGCGAGGTGGAACCGCCGCTCAAAGGCGCGCGTCGCGATGCCGCGATGCAGATATTCGCGATCACTGTCGTCCTCGGTCGAACGCCCGGTCACCAGCAGAGCGTTTTCCTTCACCTCGACCGTCAGATCGTCGGCCGAGAAACCTGCCACGGCGATCGAAATCCGATACGCGTTTTCGTCTGTGCGTTCGATATTGTAGGGTGGGTAGCTTGGGGCCTGCACATCGGTTGCAAGCACACGGTCAAGCATGTCTGCCATACGGTCGAAACCGATGGTGGCACGATAAAGCGGGGTTGGGTCAAAACGACGCATAAGCATCCTCCATTTTGAAGCGACACGATTTGCGCACCTTCCAATATGGACAGGCGCTCGTTGCATGCGGGCAATCCCGATCCGGCGATTGCTACGCTCGTTAGAAATGGGAAGCCAAAATGGCGCTTTCAAGAGCCTTCCAGCCGCATGAGGCGCAGCGCAAACGACGCTCTCGCCGATTTGTGATGGTTACGGACGCACGAACCGCGCGCCGCTGCCCGAACTCATTTCACGCGTCGCGGAGCTACCCGGAGCGGATGGCCGGATAAACCGCTGATCGCGTGCATCCAGCGCAGCCTTTAGGACGTTCAGCTTCGGGCCGAGAGCCACACCGAGCGACACATCTGAAACCTTACCATCGACGCTGCTACGTGCATTTGCCGAAACGACAGACACGATATGCGGTCGTCCTTGGGACAAGGCAAAAACCGGCGCGCCGGAAGAACCGAAATCGACCGAGCAGGACATCATCAACACCCCTGCACGGTCGCGTGACATGACACGGCAACGCTCCTGCAGCGCAGGCGCGTCCAGCCGCCCGCGACCGTAAGACACCACGCCGACAGTCTCGCCGCCCCTTGGCTCAGAATAAACGGCGAAGGGGGTCACGCCCAGATTGCGTACCGGGAAGGTCAATTCCAGAAGTGCGAGATCATGCGAAACGTTTCTGGTAGTGACCCCCGCCTTCGGGTCGTAGTCCGGATGCACTGCAGACCGGTTCACGCGCGCGTCCGCCGCAGAACGTCCGTGCCGAAACCCTGCACGAAAGAGCAACTGGCCATCGGAAATCCGCTCGCCGGTGTCGCGGTCAAAAAGACAATGGGCCGCGGTCAGAACCAGCCTTTCGGAGATGAGGGCCGCCGTGCAGAAACCGGCATTTCCGACATCAAGACGCCCGACACCCTCCCAGCCCTGCACCTGAAGCCCTGTGTCAAGCATCTGTAATGGACGGTCCTGTGCCATGAGCGCGGATGCTGAAGTGATCAGGGCCAGCGCCACTGCGAGTGATTTTACCACGAGATGTCTCCACAGCCTAGCTGCCCATCGGTTAGCCCAGCACTGTGGCAAGATGGTGGCGCGCGGGGGACAACTCAGCGCAGCTTCGGCACTTCCAACTCGGCACTCAACGCGCGCGGCTCCGGCCCGCCAGTCGCCCAGTCCAGCAACTCGACTGTGTGCACCACAGGGATCGTGGTTCCCCCGCCAATCTGCATCATGCAGCCGATATTGCCGGCGGCAATCACATCGGGCGACTTGGCCTCGAGCGTCGTCACCTTGCGTTCTTTCAACTGGCGCGAGATTTCCGGCTGCATCAAATTATATGTTCCGGCAGACCCGCAGCACAGATGGCTGTCTTTCGGTTCTACCACCTCGAACCCCGCACGCTTGAGCAGATCCTTGGGATAGGTCTTGATCTGCTGGCCATGCTGCAGCGAACAGGCCGCGTGATAGGCGATCTTCAGGGGCTTCTTGTTACCTTCGGGCAGTTCCAGCTTCATAAGCACTTCGCTTACATCCATGGCGATTTCGCTGACGGCCTTCGCCTCTTTTGCAAGCGCCTCGTTGCGAAACATATGGCCATAATCCTTCACGGTCGTCCCGCATCCCGATGTATTGATGACGACCGCGTCGAGCCCCGCGCCCTGCATCTCGCGCCACCAGGCGCGGATATTCTTCGCAGCCGTCTTATGGCTGTCCTCCGTCTTGCCCATATGATGCGTCAGCGCCCCGCAACAGCCTTGGCCTTCGGCAATCACGACCTCACAGCCCAGACGCCGCAACAGGCGGATCGTGGCATCATTGATATCCGTGTTCAGCGCACGTTGCGCACAGCCAGTCATAAGCGCCACCCGCATGCGTTTCCTACCCTCGGGCGCGAAAACCTGCGGGTCATCATTGCGGCTGACAGGCGGGATGGTTTTGGGTGCCATCTCCAGCATCGCGCGCAGACGTGCATCCGGCATCAGCCGCTTGAAGGGCCGCCCCAGTTTCGCACCGAAAAGGGCTAATCGGAAGCGATTTGGATAAGGCAGGATTTGCGCCAGTGTCCAGCGCAGCATCCGCTCGAACATCGGTCGCTTGTAAGTCTGCTCGATATATTCGCGCGCATGGTCCACCAGATGCATGTAATGCACCCCGGACGGGCAGGTGGTCATGCAGGCAAGGCAGGACAAGCAGCGGTCGATATGCTTGACCGTCTTTTCATCGGCCGGACGCTCCTTTTCGAGCATGTCCTTGATCAGGTAAATCCGTCCGCGCGGGCTGTCGAGCTCGTCGCCCAGCACCTGATAGGTCGGGCAGGTCGCGGTGCAGAAACCGCAATGCACGCAGGATCGCAGCACTTCGTTCGAACGCTGGATGGCAGGGTCCTGCAACTGTTCGGCTGAAAAATTCGTCTGCATGGTCCTACCCCATCAATCCCGGATTGAGGATACCGCGCGGGTCGAACCGCGCGCGCAACCCTTGCGCAAGGGCGGCGATCGGCGCGGCCTCGGGCTGGAAAACCGGCAGGCTGGCGCGGGTGGCCTCCGAGCCCCGGATCAGCGTTGCATGCCCGTCGAGCGCGCCAAGCCGCGATCGCAGATCATCCCCATCACTGCACAGCGCCCAGACAAGCCCACCGCCCCAATCCATGACGACCGGGCACTCAGCGCGCGCAACGATCTGCGGCGCATCCGAGGGCTTTACCGAGATCCGCCACACGTGACCTTCCCGCCCGGCAAATGCCGTTACATCGCGAATGCCGCGCCAGTGGTCCTTGCTGGTCTCTGTTTCAAGCACCTCCCAATCACCGCCAAGCGCTGTCATCAAGGCGTCGCGCCGATAGGCCACCTGCTGCGCAAAACCTTCGATGCGCAGCGCCACGCGGCCATCCTCACCGCGCGCGGCACCATTGACTTCATAGGGCGTGCCGAGAGCTTGGCTCATCAGCGCGACGGCCTCAGCCGGTGTCTTGCTGTCGCTTAACAGCGTGGCTTCGGCCTCGGGCACGGGCAGCAGCTTGAAGGCGCATTCGGTCAGAACCCCCAGCGTGCCCCAACTCCCTGCCATCAGCTTCACAAGATCGTAGCCGGTGACATTCTTCATCACACGACCGCCATTCTTGATGATCGTACCTGCGCCGTCGACAAAACGCACACCGATCAGGCTGTCGCGACAGGCCCCCGCCTGCACCCGGCGCGGCCCCGACGCGTTGGCCGCCACCATGCCCCCAACAGTCGGCTCGCCCTGAAGCCCCATCAAGGCGCGCATATCCAGAGGCTCGAATGGCAGGCGCTGCCCTTCCGAAGCGAGGGCCGTCTCGACCTCGGCCATCGGCGTTCCGGCGCGGGCCACCAATGTCAGCGCACCGGGCTCATAGAGCGAGATGCCCGACAGCGCGCCAGTCTCGAGCATATCCCCGATCACAGGCCGCCCGACAACCCGGGTGCCCCCGCCGCGCACTACCAATGGCCCGCGCGCCGCCTTGACGATGTCGCTCAGCTCTTCTTCTGTCGCAGGCCGCATCACACGCGCTCCCTATCCCTGCCCTGACGCGGGCTTCATCTTGCCAAAAATACTCAAAAAGACGCTTGGTGCGGGCGCGCCGCTACTCAGGCCGCGCGCCGGGCTGCACTCACATCGAGCGGAAACACCTTGGCGGGGTTCAATAGCCACCGGGGATCGAACACATCCTTGACCTGCATCTGCGCTTCCAGATCCGCCGGGGCGTATTGCACATTCATCAGATCGCGCTTTTCGATGCCGACACCATGCTCACCGGTCAGACACCCCCCGGCATCCACACAGAGCTTCAGGATTTCCGCCCCGAAAGCCTCGCAGCGCTCCAGGTCGCCGGGCTTGTTCGCATCAAACAGAATGAGCGGATGCATGTTGCCATCGCCCGCATGAAACACATTGGCCACATCCAGCCCGAATTCCTTCGACATCTCGCTGATCCGGCGCAAGACAAAGGGCAGCGAGGAGACCGGGATCGTGCCATCGAGACACATGTAATCATTGATCTGCCCCATCGCGCCAAAGGCCGATTTACGCCCGAGCCAGATTTTCTTGCTCTCTTCCTCGGACTGGCTTTCGCGCAACTCGACCGGGTTGTGGTGATGCGCGATCTGCTTGATCAGACCGAGTTGCTCGTCGATCTCGGCCTCCGAGCCCTCGACCTCCACAATCAGTAGTGCCTCGCAATCGGGATAGCCTGCCTTGGCGAAATCTTCGCAGGCGCGGATGCAGGGACGGTCCATGAACTCAATTGCCACGGGCAGCACGCCCGCCTTGATTATGTCAGAGACGCATTCCCCCGCGACTTCATTGCTATCGAAACCCATCAGAACGGGCCGCGCGCCTTCGGGCTTGGGCAGGATGCGCAGGGTTGCCTCGGTCACGATCCCGAGCTGGCCTTCGGAGCCGCAGATCAGCCCCAGCAGGTCATAGCCCGCCGCATCCAGATGCGCCCCGCCCAACTCGACGACCGATCCATCCATCATGACCATGGTCACTCCGAGCAGATTGTTGGTCGTCACACCATACTTCAGACAATGCGCACCGCCCGAATTCATGGCAATGTTGCCCGCAATCGCACAGGCGAGCTGGCTGGAGGGATCGGGCGCGTAAAAGAAGCCGTCATCTTCCACCTCGCCTGTCACTGCCAGATTGGTCATGCCAGTCTGTACACGAATATAACGATCCGGGTAATTCACCTCGACCACATCGCGCAGCCGCGCAACACCGAGAATGATGGAATCCTCAGTTGGCAACGCACCCCCGGCAAGCGATGTGCCCGCGCCGCGCGGAACCACCGGCACACCCTCTTCATGACAGACACGCAGCATATTCGACACCTCATCCGTCGTTGACGGCAATGCCACAGCGAGCGGCAGGCAGCGATAGGCCGTCAGAGCATCGCACTCATAAGCGCGCCGCTCGGCTTCATCGACAATCAGGCCTTCGGAGGGCAGAATCTCTGCCAGCCGTGTCAGCACACGCGCCCGCTTAGACATCACTACGGGATTGGGCTTTGGCATTTCCATATCGGACCTCCCCTCCAAGATTGGTAAAATAATATTACCAATTTCGCAGAAAGCAAGTCTTTTGTCAGCCCCATCACTGCTGAAAAGCAGCCACGTGAGGGCAACGCACGCAACAGAAAGGGCCGCGTCAAGCGGCGCGGCCCTTGGCATCAGAGGTGATGCAGATCACTCAGCCGGGACAGGCTCCGGCGTGCTGCCTTGTCCGAAATGGCGCCGGTTGAGGCGGAAGACCAGCCAGATCATCGCGACCTGCGCCACAAGCGCCACGCTTGTCAGCGCCCAGAAAGCAGGGCCGAATTTCGCGATCAGACCTGCATCGACCAGACCACGGTTGATGAAGAAATGCAGCAAGACCGCAAAGCCCACACCCGGACAGACAAGGGCATATGATCCCGGCGAAGTCTCGCGCCCGAAAATGAAGCGCTGCGCATACCCCTGACGGATCAGGATAAGTCCTGCAAACAGAAGGAACAGAATCTGCACCGAGAGGTATTTCGCCAGCATCAGCATGGTCTCGCCCGCCATCGCCTGCGTGCCGAAATGCTCATGCAGCCCGTGGCCCTGCCGCAGGCTCAGGATGCCAAGCACGGCAAGCAGCGGCACGATGATCGAGAGCGTCGGCGCAGTTTCGGGATTGGCCCCATTTTCCATCATCGACCGGAAGCCGAGGATCATGGCGACAACCGCGATCAATGCCGAGGTCATCAGGAAAAAGGTCGAAAACACAAGCCCCAGACCGGCCAGCGCAGGCGTGGTGCTCAGCGCCGCAGGGGCCGCGAGGCCCACCCCGACCATCGCAAAGGCAAAGGCAGGCAGGATCTGGCCGAAATTATTGTTAGCGGCGCAGTTGAACCCGCCTTCCGTCAGTACCCGGCCCAGAAACGCTCCATAGAGCTTGAACCCGTAAGCCCCGATACCAAGGAAAGCGATCATCGCCAGCGGGAACAGGTATTCCACCACCGCCCACAGCCCTGGCACGAAGACCATCCCCAGAACGAAAAGCACATTGACCGACATCGCCAACGCAAGCGGCATGGCCAGAACCTGACTCTGCGCATTAGTGCGGGCGAATTTGGCGTAGCCGTCCGAGTTGCGCCATTCGCCAAAGCGGCGCAGGTTCCAGACCAAGAGCTTGAGATTGAGGAACGCGAACCCGGCGATACCGATCATCGCAGTGAGGATCATGCCTTGCACGAAACCGGAGCCTGACATGAAGGCCGCCATGATATCCTCGAAGACAGGCACGGGCTGGCCGGGATGCGGGATCCCGTGCATCAGCCACATGAAGAAGGTGACCGCCAGCCCCCCTGCCCCGAGTGACGCCAGGAAATAGAGTGGTGAATAGCTGTCCGAAGGACGGTTTGCCTTGTGTGACATGAGTTTGTCTCCTCTATATAATCATATGTTTGAATATATGCATGTTTAGTGGATTACAGCATGGCAGAATGTCGCAGGCAAATCGAAGACAATCCAGATATTGTGCCGATAGCCCCACTGCCTCCGAGATACTGACATAGCGCTTGACTAACACGCTGCAGGATTCGACAGTGTTGCCCAATTAGACAAGCTTGGCGCATCGTGCAGTTCACCCGTCTTCGCATCAATGGCTTCAAGAGCTTCACTGACCCCACGGATCTGGTGATCCACCGGGGCCTGACTGGCGTGGTCGGCCCCAATGGCTGCGGCAAGTCCAACCTGCTCGAAGCGCTGCGCTGGGTCATGGGCGAAAATCGCCCCACGGCGATGCGCAGTTCCGGCATGGAAGACGTGATCTTCGCGGGCACGGACACGCGCGGGGGACGGCATTTCGCCGAAGTCAGCCTGCATCTGGACAACAGCCAGCGCCTCGCCCCGGCCGGGTTCAACGACGCCGATCAGATCGACATCACCCGCCGCATCACCCGCGATGCGGGCAGCGCCTACAAGATCAACGGGAAGGAAGCGCGCGCCCGCGATGTGCAGATGCTCTTTGCCGATGCCTCCACGGGCGCGCACAGCCCCGCGCTTGTGCGGCAAGGGCAAATTTCGGAATTGATCAACGCCAAGCCCAAAGCGCGCCGGCGCATTCTCGAAGAAGCGGCGGGCATTTCCGGGCTCTATCAGCGCCGCCATGAGGCAGAGTTGCGCCTGCGCGCGACCGAGACCAATCTCGAGCGCGTCAGCGATGTGATTGACCAACTCGCAAGCCAGCTTGCCCAGCTTTCGCGGCAGGCACGTCAGGCGGAACGCTACCGCCAGATCGGCGCGCGCTTGCGGCAGGTGGAGGGCTTGCTGCTCTATCGGCGCTGGCGCGAAGCCGATCAGGCACGGCTCGAGGCCGAGAGCGCGCTGCAACAAGCGCTCCGTGACAGTGCCGAGGCGGAAGCGGCCGCGCGCATGGCGGCACGCCAGAGGGCGGAGGCGGAAGACAGATTGCCCGTACTGCGGGAGGAAGAAGCCATCGCAGGCGCGATATTGCAGCGGCTGGAGGTCAGTCGCGACACGCTCACCGCCGAGGAGTCCCGTGCGGCCGAGACCCTGCGCGCGCTGGAGGCCCGGATCACTCAGCTTTCCAGCGATATCGAGCGCGAAAGCGCGCTCAACCGCGACGCGCAGGAGATGATCACGCAGCTCGAATGGGAACAGGGCCAGCTTGCCGCGGCGACCGAGGGCGAGGGCGACAAACTTGCCGAGGCGATGGAAGAAGCATCTCACGCCGCAGACGCTTTGCAGGAGATCGAGGCGCGTTTGTCCGAGGCGACCGAAGATGTGGCCCGGCTCGCGGCGCGGCACCAATCGGCAGAGCGCCAGATCAACGATCTGCGCAGCCGCCTGACACGGCTGGAAGCGGCGCGCACGCAAGCCAGCATCGCGCGCAGCGAGGCCGAAGCGGGGCTGGCCGGGATCGAGGAGGAGTTGCGCGCGGCGGAGGACGAGGTCGCTGCAATGCAGGCCGCGACCGAAGAGGCCGAGGCCGTGCTGGCCGAAACAGAAAACGCCCGGTCAGACGCGCAGGAGGCCGAGGCCACCGCGCGCGGCGCACTCGCGACTGTCGAAGGCGAGGCAGGCACCTTGCGCGCAGAGGTCGCGGCCCTCGCTCGGCTGCTCGCCCGCGAGACATCCGAGACGACACGAATCGTCGATCTGCTGCGCGTGGCGCCCGGTCATGAACAGGCGCTTGGGGCCGCCCTGTCCGATGACCTGAACGCACCGCTCGCCGAAGACAAGGGCTCGGGCTGGGTGGCGCTGCCGGCGTATGACACCCTGCCCGCGCTCCCAGAGGCCACGGACCCCCTCGCCCCGCATGTCACGGCCCCGGAGGCCTTGCAGCGGCGCCTGTCGCAGATCGGGATCGTGTCGCCCGAGGATGGTGCGCGCCTGCATGCGTCGCTGAAGCCCGGCCAGCGCCTTGTGTCGCTGGCGGGGGATCTGTGGCGTTGGGACGGGCTTTTCATAGCGGCGAGCGATGCCTCGAATTCAGCGGCCTTGCGGCTGCAACAGGTCAATCGGCTGGAAAAACTGCGTGAGGAACTTGCTACCGCAGAAGCGCGGCTGGATGAGGCGCAGCACGACCACGCGGCCAGAAAAGCCGCGCTGGAGGACCTGGCACAGGCGGAGACCAAGGCGCGCGAGGCGCGGCGGTCGGCCGAGCAGCGCCTGACCGAGGCCAATCGCGCCTTCACGCGCAGCGAAAACAACCGCGCGAGCGCCGGGACCAGGCTCGAGGCCGCTGATGCGCAACTCGCCCGCCTGCAGGAGGACCTCGCAGAGGCGGGCGAAGCCCTTCAGGAGGCCGAGGCGCAGCGCGCTGAATTACCGCAACTCGACGAGGCCCGACAGGAAACCGATGCGCTGCGCCTCTCGGTCGAGGGCGCGCGCATTGCCATGATGTCGCGGCGCGCGCAAGCCGATGAGTTGCGCAGCGCGGCCAATGCGCGCAAGGCGCGGGCGCAGGAAGTTACCAAATCGCTCAGCGGGTGGCGGCTGCGGCTGGACAGTGCGGATAGCCGCGTTGCCGATCTCGAAAAGCGCCGCGCGCAGGCAACGACCGAGCGCGACACGGCGCGCGCTGCGCCCGATGAGATCGCAGCGCGTCGCGAGGCACTGGCCGAGGAGATCTCTAAAGCAGGCGCGCGCGCAACCGCTGCCCGCGAAGCGCTGTCGCGCGCCGAAAGCGACCTGCGCAGCGCGACCGAAGCAGAGCGTCAAGCCGAGCGGCTCGCGTCAGAGACCCGCGAGACCCGTGCCCGCGCCGAAGCGCGCACCGATGCGGCACGCGAGACTGTCAGTATCGCGGCCGCCCGCATCGACGAGGAAATGGGCTGCGACCCGCAGACGCTTCTCGCGCAACTCGATGCCGACCCCGAGACCATGCCACCCGCGCAAGCGCTGGAGGAAGAACTGCTCCGCCTGCGGCGCGCGCGCGATGCTCTGGGCGCGGTCAATCTGCGCGCCGAAGAAGACGCACGCGAGGTGCAGGCGGAACATGATACGCTTGTTCAGGAAAAGGCCGATCTCGAAGCCGCGATCACCAAGCTGCGCGCGGGCATCCATGCACTCAACCGTGAAGGGCGCGAGCGGCTGCTGATCGCCTTCGACAAGGTGAACGCGAATTTCGCAACGCTCTTCACGCATCTTTTTTCGGGCGGTGAAGCGCGTCTGGTGCTGGTGGAAAGCGATGATCCGCTCGATGCAGGGCTGGAGATCATGTGCCAGCCGCCGGGCAAAAAGCTCTCCACGCTGTCGCTGCTCTCGGGCGGAGAACAGACCCTGACAGCGCTGGCGCTGATCTTCGGGGTGTTTCTTGCCAACCCTGCGCCGATATGTGTGCTCGATGAGGTGGATGCCCCGCTCGATGATGCCAATGTCGCGCGCTTCTGTGATCTGCTCGACGAGATGACGCGGCGCACCGAGACGCGCTACATGATCATCACGCATAACGCGATCACCATGGCGCGCATGGACCGGCTCTTTGGCGTGACCATGGTGGAACGCGGGGTAAGCCAGCTTGTGAGCGTGGATTTGAAAGAGGCCGAGACGCTGGTGGCATAAGCGCCCCGAGCCGGGACACTTATGGATTACTCGGCGGCGATTGGCTCGCGATCCACCAGCGCAACGATATCCATCATGATCCGATTGAGCTGGAAATCCTTGGGCGTATAGACCTCCGCCACGCCCATCGCGCGCAGTCGCTGGGCATCTTCTTCAGGGATGATGCCACCGACGATGACAGGCACATGGCCAAGACCTTCGGCCCGCATCTGCGCCATCAGCTCTTCCATCAGCGGCATATGGCTGCCCGACAGGATCGAGAGCCCCACGACATGCGCCTCTTCCTCGCGCACAGCCGCCACGATTTCGGCAGGGGTGAGGCGGATCCCTTCATAAGAGATATCCATCCCGCAATCGCGCGCGCGCGCGGCGATCTGCTCGGCGCCATTGGAATGCCCGTCGAGCCCGGGCTTGCCGACCACGAATTTCAACCGCCGCCCCAGCTTCGCACTGACAGCATCCACAGCCTCGCGCACAGGCTCCAGCCCCTCGGTACGGTTCGAGGGCGCGCTGCTGACACCTGTCGGCGCGCGATACTGGCCGAAGGCCGCGCGCACGGTCTCGCCCCACTCGCCGGTTGTCGCCCCTGCCTTCGCCGCGGCGATGGAGGCAGGCATCACATTGACGCCCGCGCGCGCCGCGTCGCGCAGATCGGCCAGCGCGGCCTTGACCGCGGCCTCGTCGCGGGTCTCGCGCCAGGCTTGCAGGCGGGCGACCTGATCGGCCTCGGCTTCAGGGTCGCAAACCATGATTGCGCCCTCCCCTGTCGTGAGGGGTGAGGGCTCGGTCGTGGGGTACTTGTTAACCCCCACGACCACGGTATCGCCGCTCTCGATGCCTGAAATCCGCGCCGCATTGGATTCGACCAGCCGCGATTTCATGTATTCGATGGCCTTGACCGCGCCCCCCATATCATCGATCCGCGCCAGTTCCTCGCGCGCGCCATCCATAAGCGCGGTCACCTTGCGTTCGACAGCCGGGTTTTCATCAAAAAGATCATCGAATTCGAGCAGGTCGGTCTCATAGGCAAGGATCTGCTGCATCCGCAGCGACCATTGCTGATCCCATGGGCGTGGGAGCCCCAGCGCCTCGTTCCAGGCCGGAAGCTGGAGGGCGCGGCAGCGGGCTTTCTTGGAGAGCGTCACAGCCAGCGCTTCGATCAGGATACGATAGACGTTATTTTCTGGCTGCTGTTCGGTCAAACCAAGTGAGTTGACTTGTATCCCATAGCGGAAGCGGCGGAATTTTGGATCCTCGATCCCGTAGCGCGTGCGGCAGATTTCGTCCCAGAGATCGACAAAGGCGCGCATCTTGCACATCTCGGTCACAAACCGGATGCCCGCATTCACGAAAAACGAGATCCGTCCCACCATCTGCGGGAAGTGTTCCTCGGGCACCTTGCCCTTGAGATCATCAAGCACAGCGCAGGCCGTGGCGAGCGCGAAGGCCAGTTCCTGCTCGGGCGTCGCCCCGGCTTCCTGCAGATGGTAGGAACACACATTCATCGGGTTCCATTTCGGCAGATGTTCGCGCGTGTAGGCCGCGACATCGGTGATCATGCGCAGGCTGGGCTCGGGCGGGCAGATATAGGTGCCGCGCGAGAGATATTCCTTGATCAGATCGTTCTGCACCGTGCCAGTGAGCTTCGAGACATCCGCGCCCTGCTCTTCGGCCACGGCGATATAGAGCGCGAGCAACCATGGCGCGGTCGCGTTGATCGTCATCGAAGTGTTCATCTGTTCGAGCGGGATCTGGTCGAACAGCATCCGCATGTCGCCCAGATGGCAGATCGGCACGCCAACCTTGCCAACCTCGCCCTTTGACAACTGATGGTCGCTGTCATAGCCGGTCTGGGTGGGCAGGTCGAAGGCGACCGAAAGCCCGGTCTGCCCCTTGGAGAGATTCGTGCGGTAGAGCGCGTTGGAGGCTCTCGCGGTGGAGTGCCCCGCATAGGTACGAAACAGCCAGGGTTTGTCTCTCTGTGGCGCGGCATCGGACATGATCGGCTCCTGTATCATCGCTCTGGCCCGGCATCAGCCTTTGGCCTTGGGCAATATTCTTCCAAAAACCGATGCTGCATGCGCAATTTAATGTCAACCCTGAATCGCTGCATTGCGGCAAATCCAGAAGTAGCGGCGGCTTGAGAGCAGAGTTCGCAACTGAACCCGCAGTCAAGATCTTAACGCGCGCGCATGATCTCATCTGCGCGGTCGATCAAATGCTCCAGCCCGATCTGCGCGAGCTGATCGAGAATATGCTCGGGTGTGTTCTGCGGCCGCATCCAGTGGGCGATGTTCGGATGGTACATCCGTGCAATCCAGCGCAGGACATCCTCGTCGCGCGCTTTCTCATAGCGCGGCTGCTGCCACACGCGGCGCAGCGGCACCCCGAGCTTTTCGAAATGACTGATAAGCTTGTCAACGCGGTAGAGGGTCGATGTCGCATAGGTGATCGGCTTGCCATCGGCACCGATCACATGCAGCGCGCCAGCAAAGCTGGGGACATATTCGACCGAAGCGCAACGCGGCGTGATCTGGTTTTCGGCCAGGCGGCTGCGCTGTCTGCGCCGCAAGACCGAGATATGCTGATCGCGCCGCCCGAAAAGCTGGCGGCCATGGAGCGCCGAGCCTTCGGAAAAGACCAGATGTCGGCTTTTGGCATAGATCGCCATCTGCTCGGGCAGGCTGAGTTTTTCCGGGTAAACCACCCGCACGCCCAACTCTTCCAGACAGGCCGCAAGATAACGCTCGCCCGCATGATAGCCTTTCTCCACATCCAGCGCGGCGCGCGTGACAAAGGTCACGCCCTCGGGGTGCTCTGTGGGGAGTTTGTGCTGCGTGCGCGCTTCGAGTAGCCTGAGATACGCGACAGGCGTCGGCCAGGGGCTGTCGAGATGCTCGGCTTGCGCCGCGATATGAAGGGTTCTGAAAACAGTCGGGGCGTTGCAGAAACGCAACCGCTCCATCGGGATGTCGAGCCAGTCCATGACAGCGCGAAACATGGCCGAGGGATGTGGCGGCCCGAAACGCTTGTCGCATGTGAAGACCAATGGCCAGTCATCGGGCGCGTCAGCGAGCGACTGCGCAAGCCGTGGCACGGTTTCCGAGACCATATGGCCAAAGTGATTGTCATAAATCGACACGAAAATGGCTGGCGCGTCCTCGATCCTCGGCGGGTCGCGCGGGATCGCAGGCGGCTTGCAGCGCGGCTTGCCACGACGCAGCAGTCTCGCGTGGAACTGGTTCCTGAAATCCGGCCAGAGCGCCCCCGGCATATTCCGCCGCGATGTCGGAACGAGCAGCACATTGCTGAACTGCATGAGCGCTGGCAACCCGTTATCCGGGTTATGTTCCGATCTGTCTCTCACCTGCTCGTACCTGCGTCCAGATGTCGATGTCTTGCAAGGTCCGTCGGCGCTTGAGGGAATAGGGTCTTGACTGCGAAGCGCGCCGGAAACCTTCGTGCCCCGACTGTCTGAAACATGCGTATTGCAGATGCAAGGGGCTTGGGCGTCGTGGCGGATTGTCGATGCGCGCCCCGACCCCGAAGCGAGTGCCCAGAATTCCACCAGCTTCCATATCGTCCGGCCGCCCTGCATCCGCGCCGCTTGCGCAGGATGCCCATGCCAGCTAAGGCGCGTTGAAAAACCACCCGATCGAGCAGGCAAAAGGCGCAGCGCATGACATATCTCGAGGCCATCATTCTGGGGCTGGTCCAGGGAGTGTTCATGTTCGTCCCTGTCAGCTCGACCGCGCATCTCGTCGTGACGCAGCATGTCATGATCTCGCAGGGCTCCAGCATGCCGCCTCCCGAAAGCCCTGCCATGATCCTGTTCGATCTGGTGGTGCATATGGGGACTCTGGTCTCGATCGCGGTTGTTTTCTGGAAAAGCCTCTCGGCCCTGTCACGCGCGACTGTCCACGAGACGACAGCGCGCCTGCGCAACCCCAAGCACCGGACTGGGGCGTTTACCTGGCTGTTTCTGATGGGGATGCTGACGGTTCTGGTAACAGGTGTGCTCGGGCTGATCTTCAAGCGCAGTTTCGAGATCGTGTTTTCCGCGCCGCAGGTCCTGGTGATCACCTTGTCCCTGACGGCAGTGCTCTTGTTCCTGACCGACCGCCTGCCAAAGCGCCGGATCGGGATCAAGGGCCTCGGGCCGCGCATCGCCATCGTGATCGGCGTGGCACAGGCGCTGGCGCTCATTCCCGGCATCAGCCGCAGTGGCATAACCATCATCGCCGGGTTGTTTTCGGGCCTGAAGCGACGCTGGGCCGCCGAATACAGCTTTCTGGTGGCGATCCCGACCATCCTCGCGGCAAGCCTGCTGCAAGGCGTCGAAGTGATGCGCGGCGCCGGGCTGGAGGGGGTCGGTCTCGGGCCGATGCTGGTGGGTTTCACAGTTGCCGCCATCTCGGGAACTGTTGCGCTGAAGCTCGTGCTCGCGCTGCTCTACCGGGCACAGTTGAAGGTGTTTTCAGTCTATCTGATCGCGCTGGCCACAGTGATCGGCTTCGGTGTGCTTGACGGAATTATCTGACATTCAAGTCATTTCCTGGCCGCAACTCTGTTGACTTCGGCGCATTATGACGCTAGCTCACCCTTGCTGCCGAAAGCGCAGCCATTTTCGTGTATCAACCAGAGAGACCCATGGACAGTTGCTCTAGTAGCGGTCTGGCCTCTGTGTTTTGCAGCAAGCTGCGCAGCCGCCAGACCTTCCGGACAAATTCAGACCACCCGGCCTGTCTGCGGCTTTGGGGCCAGCGTATGTAACGCAGCCCCTGTGCTTCCAGACCGGCGCGGCTGGACGGAGGCACAATAATGACCTTTCACTTCGCCCATATGGCTCCGCCTGGCGCAATCCAGCGCCGCCCCCTCATTGGCCTTTGGCTGCGTGATCCGCGCAGCGGTGGGCTTGTGCGCCAGTGGCGCAGCCCGCAGCCAGAACAACCATCACCCGCCGCATTGGACACACCCCTCTGCGCCCTTCTCGCACGTCAGGCAGAGCTGCGCGCGGGCTGACGCCCTCGTAGCCCTGCACGCAGCAGGAGTGCGTCTCATGCGGCTTATTATCGCTGGGGGGCGGCATCTGGATGATGTCGCGCTGATCCGCCGCGCGCTGGAACGTGCGCATGCAATCCGCCCCATCACTGTCCTGATCCATGGCGGCAATGGTGCCCTTGGCATCACTGCGGAGGATTGGGCGCGCGAGATGCGCCTGCATGTCGTGCGCTACCCTGCGAATTGGCGGGAACTCGGCAAGAAGGCCGAATCCATCCGCAACGCCTTCATGCTCGAGGATTCGCGGCCGGATATGGTGCTCGCCCTGCCCGGCGGCAATGACACGGCCGATCTGGTGGCCAATGCCATGGGCGCCCGCGTGCCTGTCATCGACGCCGACGGGCAAGCAATCACACGCGACGCGCAGACAGGGCCGCGCAGTGCTGCGGCCCTGCACCAACTCCCGAAAAGAACACCCTGAGACGGAGGACATGCCATGCAAATGCAGCCGCTCGACCACAAATTCGCGCAACCTGCCGACCTCTTCGGCCATCTGGAAAATCTGATGGGCCAACTCGACGCCCCGCCGACCGCGCGCACCGCGAAGTTGACCGCGACCACGACCAGCAAGAAGGCGCGCAAACTGGTCGAGGAAGCGACCGAAGTCGCGCTCGATGCCGTGGCAGATAACTGCGACGGGCTCATCGCGGAAAGTGTCGACCTGCTCTATCATCTGGCCGTGCTCTGGCATGACCGGGGGATCGACCCGGCCGAGATCCGTGCCGAGATGGCGCGCCGCATATCCGTGCTGGGCATCGCAGAAAAGCTGCCCAAGAAGGGCCCGGCAAGAAAACGCCTCAAGCAGACCAAGCGCCCGGCGCAGCCCTGCGCGCTTTATCGCAACGGCACGCAGATCGGACCGGTTGCGCTATCGACAGCCTTTGACTGAAACGGAAAGGGGCCGACCATGGCCGCGATCATGTCTCAAGACGTATTGCGCATGCATCTCGCGCAGGGGGATCTGCTGACCCTGCGCGAGGCGCTGGCGGATTTGCATCCCGCTGATCTGGCCAATGAGGTCGGCGGCCTGCCTCCCTCCGAGGCTGCAAAGCTGATGCGCGCGCTCGCGCCGGAGCAGCAAAGCAAGGTCTTTGGCTATTTTGGCCCCCGCTTTCAGATCGCTATCGCGCGGCATATCGCGCGGCCTGATTTCGCGCGGATTGTCTCGGATATGAGCCATGACGAACGCGCCGATCTCTGGAAAGCGCTCTCGCCTGACCAACGCGCCACTCTACTGCCTGCCCTGGCACAGGCTGAACGCGAGGATATCCGGCGGCTTGCGGCCTATCCCGAAGGCACGGCCGGGGCAGTGATGACCTCGGATTACGCGACGCTCGCGCCCGAGATGACCGTGGCCGCAGCCATCGCCCATCTGCGCGCCGAGGCGCCGGATGCCGAGACAATCTACACGGCCTATGTGGTCGATGCCGAACGTATTCTGAAAGGCGTGGTCACCCTGCGCGACCTGATCCTCGCCGATGAACGCCGCTCGATTTCCGATCTGATGATGGTCAACACGCCGTCAGCGCAGGTCGATGAACCGCTTGGCGTCATTGCAGAGCGGATCGCAGCCTACGACGTCTACGCACTGCCGATCCTGACCGAGGGCGGGCGCCTCGTGGGCATCGTGACCATCGACGACGCGCTTGACATTGGGCGTGCGGAAGGTGCGGCGACGCTGGCGCGCTTCGGGGCCACCGGCGCGCTACGGGGCGATGATCTGGATCTGCGCGGCTCGACACTGGGGCGCATCTTCCGGGTGCGGATGCTCTGGCTGGGCCTGCTGACAATCTTTGGCGTTGTAACGGCAGGCTATATCGCCGGGCAGGAGGCGCTGTTGGCCGAGGCGCTGATCCTCGCGGCCTTTGTCGCCCCGATCATCGATATGGGCGGCAATACTGGCAGCCAGTCGGCCACGCTGGTCATCCGCGCCATGGCGCTGGGGCAACTGCGCCTGCGGGCGGCGGATATCTGGTTCGTGATCCGCCGCGAATTGCCGGTCCTGCTGGCGCTGGGGCTGGTCGTGGCCAGTCTGATGGCTGTCCTCGCCAGCCTCGGTCAGACTATCGCGCCGCAGGTGCTCTGGGTCGTGTGGCTGACCATGCTGATCGTGACCGTGACCGGCGGCCTGCTCGGCGCACTTCTGCCCTTCGCTGCCCAGCGTTTGGGCACGGACCCGGCCGCCATGTCGGCGCCACTCATCACCTCGATCATGGATCTGCTGGGGGTGATTATCTATTTCGCCATCGCCTGGGCGCTGCTCGGGCCAATCGCGGGGGGCGCATGATGATCCGCATCCCCCTGAGACACGGCATGTCATGCGGCTTTCACATCCCAGTGCAACACCGCAAGAGCACACTCGCCACAGCTCGCGGCTGGGATCCGCCCGCCCGCGCTGACTGAAATCCCGGACAAAAACACAACCAGGCCAATGGAGAAATCACATGGCAACCACCACTTTCGACACGCTCGGCAGCGCGGCTGCCGCGACCAAGGCCAGCGGCGGCCCGATCTCAAGCCGCATTCGCGATGCTTTCGTCTATGTCAACGACACGGCCAAGGTCAGCGAAGCGCTGGACGCCGTACGGCGCTCGCGCATGCCTGCCGGACAGGCCGCCGTCGTCTTTGTCGTCGACGCGCAAGGAAAATACAAAGGCTTTGCGCGGCTGTCAGCGCTGCTGCGCGCTGATCCCGAGAGCACCATCATGCCTTCGGTCGAAGGCGCCGATATCTCGGTGGCGCATGACACGGATCAGGAAGCGGCAGCACGTCAACTGCAACTCAAGGACGTGCCGCTGATGCCGGTCATCAACTCCAAGAAGGAGATGATCGGCGTTCTGACCTTTGACGATGCGATGGATATCCTCGAAGTCGAGACCTCGGACGATATCTATTTCAAGGCAGGTGTGGGTGACGTGTTCCGCACGGAAGATCATGTCCGCTCGGAGAAGCTGACCCAAGGGCCGATCTGGTACACAGTGCGTGTGCGGGTCATGTTCCTGCTCGTCACACTGGCTGGCGGCCTGCTGGTCGGTGGTCTGATCGACACGTTCGAGGATGTGCTGGGCGCGGTGATCGCGCTGGCGATTTTCATCCCGCTGGTGATGGATATGGGCGGCAATGTCGGCACGCAGTCGTCCACCATCTTCGCGCGCGGTTATGCGCTGGGGCATATCACTATTGCCGATTTCTGGCGCAAGAATTTCGCGCGCGAGGCACTGGTCGGTATGACCATGGCCGTGGGGATCGCGGTCATTGCCGGGACCGTCGCCTATTTCTGGCAAGGTGTGCCGAACGGTATCCCGCAGCTTGGGATCGTCGTTGGCGTGGCGCTCTTCACCTCGGTCTTCCTGGCCTCGATGCTGGGCTTCCTGCTGCCCTATATCATGGTCAAGATCGGTGTGGACCATGCGCCAGGGGCTGACCCGTTCATCACAACCATCAAGGACTTTTCGGGTCTGCTGGTTTATTTCCTGATGGCGTCCTGGCTGCTGGGCGTTCAGATGTAACCTGCTGACACTCTGACCGGGCAGCGCCTTCGGCGCTGCCCGGCTTCCCTCAACGTGGAACAAACACTCTTGCCTGACCCTCACTTATCCCATCTTTCCTGCCTCATCGCATGATGCGTTGCCCCGACACCGCGCGGGCCAATGCGCGGGGCATAGCTAACAGGAGGCGGTCATGACCTATATGAGCCCGCACACACCCAAGACCGACAAAACCCTCACCACCGCCCATCTGCGCGCCTTCATCTATGGCGACAGCATGAAACCGGGGCGGCCCGCGCTGCTGCAGCACGCGCCGGATTCCATCGCCTGCGCACTCGCGCGCCTGCGCTCCGAGGAGGCCGCGCGCTGTCTCGCGCTCTTGCCCGCGGGCGCGCAGATCGCGATTGTCACACGGCTTGACCGGGCGACCCGCGCGCGGCTTGGGCGCGACTGTCAGGACTGGGGCGGTGTGATCCCGATCCTGCGCGCGCAGCAGGTTTCCGTTGCACAACTTGGCATGGTCGGGCAGATGACGCCTGTAGGCCGGATTTGAAGAACATCGCGCCATGACAGCATCGCCTGAAACGACCGACCCTGCGGCCCTGCGCGAAAAGCGCAGGGCCGCCTGGGCCGGAGTGGTCTTGAACGGACCCTTGTCGGCAGCGAAGATCATTGCGGGACTCATAGCGCAAAGCCAGGCGCTGGTCGCGGATGGGGTGCATTCGCTCTCGGACCTTTTGTCCGACGCAGCCGTGCTCTGGGCGCTCGGCCACTCGCATCGCCCACCCGACAGCGAGCACCCGTTCGGCCATGGGCGGTTCGAGACACTCGCCACACTTGCCATCGCGGCCATGCTGGCGCTCGCGGCGGCGGGCATCTTGCTCGATGCTGGCGCGCGGCTGCTTGACCCGCCCGAGACCGCCCCCGGCGCGCTTGCTCTATGGGTGGCGGCTCTCTCGATCGCGCTGAAGGAGGGGCTATATCACTACACCAAGGCGGTTGCCAAACGCACCGGATCGGCCATGATGGCGGCCAATGCCTGGCACCATCGCTCGGATGCCGTCACCTCGGTGGTGGCACTGGCGGGGATCGGCGCGGCGATACTGGGTGCGCCCTGGGCCGATGCGCTGGGGGCCGCGATCATCGCCCTGATGCTGGGGCGCGTGGCCTGGGTCTATGGGCGGCCCGCGATAAGCGAACTGGTCGACACGGCACCGCCCGAGGAGACCGCCGCGCAGGTCACATCGGCGCTGCTGGCCACTCCCGGCGTGCGCGATGCCCATGATCTGCGCCTCCGGCAACTGGGCGGCAGCATTCAGGCCGATGTCCATATTACGCTCGACCCTGCGATGACCCTGTCCGAAGCGCACCGGCTTACCGAGGCAGCGCGATCGCAGGTGCTCGAGGCTGTGCGCGATGTGACCGAGATCATCATCCACCCCGAACCTGACGGTCATGCCGACGGGCCTGCCGCGCATGACACGGCGCTGCGCCCCGAACTCGCGCGCGTGGTCCGCGACTGCCTCGACGGGATCGTGCCAGCCTCCGCCATCCGCCATCTGAGCCTTGATTACCGCGACGAAGGTGTCATCGCGGTGGTCGAGTTGCGAAGCGCGCCCAACGAAGGGGCTCAGTCACGCGTGGCCTTCCGACTGCAACAAGCAAATAGTGACCTGTCGGAGATCCGCCTGCTCTGTGCCCCGGCGTCGTGATCGGATCGCTTTGGCAATTATGCGCGTACACAAGAAAACGGAACCCCGATGCCTGACCTGTTTATTTTCCATCCAGTTGTGAACCTGACAGCCGCGCTGTTTTTCGGCGCTGTCATTGGCATGGAGCGCCAATGGCGCCAGCGCCTTGCGGGGCTGCGCACGAATACGCTCGTCTCGCTGGGTGCGGCCAGTTTCGTGCTGTTCTCGGCCGCCTTTCCCGAGGAGATCAGCCCAACCCGAGTCGCGGCGCAGATCGTCTCGGGGATCGGCTTTCTGGGCGCAGGCATCATCTTTCGCGAAGGCTTCAATGTGCGCGGACTGAACACGGCGGCCACGCTCTGGTGTGCGGCGGCAATCGGCATGCTGGCGGGCGCTGGCGAATTCATGCTGGCCGCGTCAGTCACGGGTGCTGTGGTTTTCGTCAATCTGGGGCTGCGCCCGCTTGCGCGCGTTCTGGACCGGCAGCCGATCCAGTCCACCGAACTCATTCGAAATTACGCGGTCGAGATTGTTTGCAAAGGCGCGCAGGAGGCCCATGTGCGGGCGCTGATGTTACAGGGGTTCACGGAGAACGGGCTGCACCTGACCGGGCTGGAATCGGAGAATATCGAGGATACAGATCGCGTCGAAGTCACCGCCGAGGTCAATGCCGACAGCACCTCGGATTCCGCGCTTGAGCAGATCGTCGGGCGCTTGAGCCTTGAGCCTGCCGTTACCGCCGCGCGCTGGACAATTCGCGAAGGCAGCGCAGTGTAATCATGCGATTTCATCCGTCCAGTTGAGGCTCTTTTCGCCATTCATGTGTCAATAACTCGCGTACGCAGCGCACGCATTTACTCGCCAACCGTGATTTCGACCAATTGCCAGATACTGCGCGAATAGACTGTCTCGGTCTGAAAATCGTCATGCGTATCAAACGGGTAGACAAGCCATAACGGGCCCTTGTCACGAACCGACATGTTCTTGCCGTTGCGCTCATAGGCCACGACAGGATAGTCCGGCGTAACATCGGAGACAGGGATATCCACGGCATAGTCATTCACTGCCCGCAGACTGAGCACCGCTGCGGGCGACACCTCTCCCAGCAAGGCGTGCAATGCGATGCCCACGAAACGCTGTGGCCCATCGGTCCAGGGTGTCGCGGTCTCGACCAAGACCCCGGGAAGCGCACGCAGCTCTTCCATCGTGTAGCTTTCCACGCTGTCTTGCGAGTATCGTACTTTCAGAACCTCTTCCGCCTTTGCGACAGCGGGTGACAATCCTGTCATCAGAGCGACGACCGCACTCATGCCAATGAGATGCGCCGCCAAAGCACTCCCCCCAAGCATTCCGAAGTTGGTCCGAATTAGGTCAAGCGTTCGTTGCATCCTGAAAGCTCTCCGAAAGAAACATGCTGGAGATGGACTTTACGGTGATGTTGTTGACGAGATGTTAATGGAAACCGGTTTGTATCGAAGTCTCGCAAGCCATTTCGACGGAGCCATCAATGCATTCACCTTCACGATACCAGCAACCGGAGCAGGGCAGAGGTATTCAGGCTGATCTGTTCGCCCTGATCATGGTGATGGTTGTTTTGCTTGGCCCATCTTTCGTCGCACACGCCGACGCCAATGTCAGCGACCCGCTTCTCGAGGTTGAATTGGTCGAAGGAGAGATCATCGGTTTCACCCTCGAAGACTTGCGCGCGCTGCCGATGACGGGATTCGAAACCTCGACCGTTTGGACGGAACATGTCGATAAATACACCGGGGTCTTGCTGATCGACCTGCTGCAGCATATCGGGGTCGGTGCCGAAGTCGGGTCGGTCGGTGTCCACGCGATAGACGGTTATTCGGCTGTTATCGATTTCGGACTGGTGTCGGAGCAGGCACCCCTGCTGTCTTTCCTGCGCAATGGCGACCCGATGTCCGTGCGTAACCAGGGGCCGATCTGGCTGATCTTCCCCTATGACGATGACCCAAGATTCCGGACCGAATCCGTATATGCGATGAGTGTCTGGCAGGTGCAGAGACTCAAGGTCCAGTAGTGCGCGGTCGGCAGCCAATCTGGGGACGTCTGGCGGGGCTGGTCTGGCCGCTCCTGGTGATCTCGGTGCTGGCGCTCCTGCTGATGCTGGTGCCCTTGGCGCGCGAGGTCGACCGCAAGTTCAGCGAATTGCGTACAGCCGGAGCTGACAATTCCTACTGGACATCCTCGCAACTTGAGGTGGATGTTCATCGCCTGATCGCGGCGGCATTAATCGCCCGAAAAACCCCCAGCACCGAGTCACTCGCCGCGCTGCGGACACGATTTGACGTGCTCTACAGCCGTGAGCAGATCATTTCTCGCGGGCTGATCGGGGCACATATGCAACGATTCGAGCGTGCGACCGGCTATCAGCGAAGCACGATCGAATTTCTCGACCGCTTCCTGCCAGTTGTCGATGGCGATGACGAAACTCTCATGGCCTCGCTCGATACAATGATCGAGGCGCTGGAGGATGTCGCCGGCGATACCCGCGCATTCGCGCTCGAAGTGATGCAATTCTTCAATGCGGAAGCCGACCTCGACCGCGCCGAGTTGGAACAGCTGCGCGTGCGCACCTCGAATGTAGGAAATGTGGTAATGGGGCTTATGGCGCTGATGCTGTTTGTATTGGTTGTGCAGAAGCGCAATCAGTCACGGATCCAGGCAGAATTGGTCAAGGCCAAGGGGCATGCCGAAACGTCGGCTGCCCAAGCCGCGAGAGCCCAAGCTCAACTAGGGGCTGCGCTGGAGGCGCTTCCGGACGGCTTCGTGATCTATGATCCCGCCGAACGGCTGGTGATGGCAAACAGCCGCTACCGCAGCTTTTTTCCGCGGATCAGGGAATTGCTTGTACCGGGCACCCCCTTCTCCAAAATCGTAAGAGCCGCAGTCGAGCGAGGAGAGATTGCCGATGCGATCGGTCGCGAGGCGGATTGGATCGAAAAGCGCATGGCGCAGTTCCGCAGAGCGGACAGCATATTCGAGCAGCGAAATTCCGATGGCAGGGTCTTGCGCTATTATGAAAAACCCACGCGCGACGGGGGGCGCGTAGGGCTGAGGATGGACGTCACCGAACTACACGAGGCGCGTGAGCGGGCCGAAGCCGCCAGCCGCGCGAAATCGGCCTTCCTGGCCAATATGAGCCACGAGATCCGCACGCCTATGAACGGCGTTCTGGGGATGGCCGAGTTGTTGTCCTCGACCGCACTGACAAGTGAGCAGCAAGAGATCCTGAACACCATTCGCGAATCGGGCGATGCTCTCCTGACGATCATCAACGACATTCTGGATCTCGCGCGCATCGAGGCAGGGAAGATGGTTCTCGCCCCGGACCCCTTCGTTCCGGCGGAGCTGGTCAAGAGGGTCGAGGCGTTGCATGTTGTCAGTGCGCGAAACAAGGGAATTGCGCTCGATTTCCACACCGCCCCTGGAGCTCTTGTCCGCCGCACTGGTGATACCACGCGGATTGGCCAGATCCTGCACAATCTGGTCGGCAATGCCATCAAGTTCACCAGCGCCGGTGCCGTGCATCTGGAGATCGGCGAAAGCGAAGCCGGTTTGCTGTCCCTGACTGTGACCGATACCGGGATCGGAATGAGTGAGGACCAGATCGCGCGGGTCTTCAGCGAATTCGAGCAGGCGGACAATTCGGTGACCCGGCGCTTCGGTGGCTCGGGCTTGGGTCTGGCCATCGTGAGCAAGTTGGTCGACTTGATGGACGGGGAAATCAGGATCAAAAGTGAGCTCGGCAGAGGCACCAGGGTCGCAGTGCTCCTGCCTTTGCCATTGGCACCTACTATCGAAGCTGACACAGCAACGACCCTGACATCTGCATCTGTCCCGGCACAGACCGCGCGCTTACGCGGCATGCGGGTTTTGGCGGCTGAGGACAATCCGACCAACAGGCGCATTCTGGGCGCGATGCTCAATAAGCTGTCGATCAAGGTGACATTTGCCGAAGACGGTCAGCAAGCATGCGACCTTTGGCGGCCAGGGGCCTTCGATATTCTGGTGCTGGATATATCCATGCCGATTAAGGACGGGCTGGAGACTTTCAGCGAGATCTGCGCTCATGCGCAGCGCGCCGGGGTCGCGCCACCCGTAGCCATCGCTGCAACCGCCAATATCATGGCTGACCAGATCGAGGTCTACGAAGCGCACGGCTTTCGTGCGGTCATGGGCAAGCCGTTTCGCCAAGCCGACCTTGCCAGAACGCTGCTCAAGGCAACCAGCACCTTTGAGCATACCAACCCGGAGCCGAGGCTGCATCCAGCACACTGCTCCCAAGCCTGACAGCCTTCTTTCTTGGAAACGCATGCAGTTACGGTTTCAAACGCAACAGCAAGGTGGCGAATAAAACCGCGACCGTAGCACCATCTTCACCGCAACACACTGACAGCGCAATCATGCGCCGAGCTTGTCTGCATCGCCTCCCCCAAAAAAATCGAGGTTTTCAAATTATTCTTTGAGGGCGTTAGCCTGAGGCTTTAGCTTTCGGTTGGTCCAGTTGCGAAGCTGGCGCAAGTTTCTCAAACCCGCAGGATTAAGAATTCGTCGAGTGCGGTGCCGCGCATGAACAGCAACTTCACCTCCCTGCGGACACTTTTGGGCCTTTTCGGCCGCGCCTTGACCTACCTGTCAGTTCAGGGGGGAATACAAGATCGTGAAGAAGTCTCCGAACGGCCCTAACCGCATTTCGAATGCCCGCAAGCGCGGCATGTCATGCAGCCTTCGATCATGACCATTTCGAACGCACCGCATGACGGACAGGCTCGGCCCGGTGTCCCGCCCCCGACAGCCTTTCGTTGGGCCTGTGGATCCGCTTTCAACCCCAGCCCCTCGCCATCGATAAACCCGATGCGGATCAGATGCTGTTCGATCACGCCCCCGATGGCCGCCAGTATCGAGGGAATATACCGCCCCTGCACCCAGGCTCCGCCGCGCGGATCGAACACGGCCTTGAGTTCCTCGACCACGAAGGACACATCCCCCCCGCGCCTGAATACCGCCGAGATCATGCGCGTGAGCGCCACCGTCCAGGCGAAATGCTCCATGTTCTTGGAGTTGATGAAGATTTCGAACGGACGCCGGTGGCCATTGATCACAGTGTCATTGATCGTGACATAGATTGCATGTTCCGAACCGGGCCATTTGAGCTTGTAGGTATGGCCCTCCAGCGCCTCGGGCCGGTCGAACGGCGTCGAAAGGTAGACCACATCCGCCCCGGCATCCGCCTGCGGCACAGCCTCGCTCTTGTCCGATATCGACAGAACCGAGCCCGTGACCTCGTTCGGACGATAGGTCGTGCAGCCCTTGCACCCCATGTTCCAGGCGGAAAGATACACATCCTTGAAGGCGTCGAAACTGATATCCACCGGGCAATTGATCGTCTTGGAGATGGAACTGTCCACCCATTTCTGCGCCGCCGCCTGCATGCGCACATGATCCATCGGGGTCAGGGTCTGGGCATTGACGAAATGCTCGGGCAGCGGCGCGTCACCATTCTTCTCGCGCCAGAGCCGAACCGCATAATCCTCGACTGTCTCCTCAGTGCGGCTACCATCCTTCTGGAGCACCTTACGGCTGTATTCAAAGGCGAAAACCGGCTCGATCCCGGAGCTGACATTGCCCGCATACAGGCTGATCGTGCCCGTGGGCGCGATCGAGGTCAGCAGCGCATTGCGAAGCCCATGCGCGCGTACCGCGTCGCGAACATCCGGGTCCATCTGCTGCATATGCCCAGATGCGAGAAAGGCTTCGGTGTCGAAAAGCGGAAAGGCGCCCTTCTCGCGCGCCAGATCGGCGCTCGCCAGATAGGCCGCCCGCGCCAGCGCACGCATCCAGCCCTCAAGCTCGATCACGGCGTCATCGGAGCCGTAGCGCAGCCCCACCATCATCAACGCATCCGCCAGCCCAGTCACCCCAAGACCGATGCGGCGCTTGGCCTGCGCTTCCTGCGCCTGCGCCTGCAGTGGAAAGCGGCTCGCATCGACGACATTATCCATCATCCGCACTGCGACGCGCACCAGATCGTCGAGCGCGTCCATATCGAGCCGCGCCTCTGGCTTAAACGGATCGCGCACCAGCTTGGCAAGGTTGATCGAGCCCAGAAGGCAAGCCCCGTAAGGCGGCAAGGGCTGCTCGCCGCAAGGGTTGGTGGCCGAAATCGTCTCGCAGTAACTCAGGTTGTTCGCGCCATTGATCCGGTCAATGAAGATCACACCGGGCTCGGCATAATCATAGGTCGCGCGCATGATCCGGTTCCAAAGATCACGCGCCTGAATGGTCTGATAGACCCGGTCACCGAACACCAGATCCCAGGGTGCATCCGCCTTCACGGCCTCCATGAACGCGTCTGTGACAAGCACCGAGAGGTTGAACATCCGCAGCCGCGCGGCATCCTGCTTGGCGGCGATGAAGGCCTCGATATCTGGATGGTCGCAGCGCATCGTCGCCATCATCGCGCCGCGACGCGACCCCGCCGACATGATCGTGCGGCACATCGCGTCCCAGACATCCATGAATGAGAGTGGCCCCGAGGCGTCTGCCGCCACCCCCGCCACGGGTGCTCCCTTCGGCCGGATGGTCGAGAAATCATAGCCGATCCCGCCGCCTTGCTGCATGGTCAGCGCGGCTTCCTTGAGCATCTCGAAGATGCCTTCCATGCTGTCGGGGATCGCGCCCATGACGAAGCAGTTGAACAACGTCACGCTGCGCCCGGTCCCGGCCCCGGCGATGATCCGGCCCGCAGGCAGGAACCTGAAATCCTCCAGCGCCTTGTAGAAAGGCTCTTCCCAGCGCGCCGGTTCCGCCTCGACCTCGGCCAGCGCACGCGCGATGCGCCGCCATGTGTCTTCCACGCCCTGATCGACCGGACTGCCATCCGCCTCCTTGAGGCGATATTTCATATCCCAGATCTGTTCGGCAATCGGGGCGGCAAACCGGCTCATGAGACGCATCCTGTTGGGGCGTTTTGGGACAAGCCTACAAGATAAGCGCCGTTGCGCTGTGGGTCAACGCATTTGCGCCTCTTGTCAGACGCACCATTAAGGTTAAAAACGACCACATGGTACAACCCCTTCATCTCATCAAACTCTGTGTGGGTGCCGAACAGGTCGAGGATCTCGCCCGATGGCAGAAGAACCCTCGCGCGCTCGGCCCCGACGCTCTGCCGCGTCACGTCACGCGAATGTGGCCCAAACGCAGCGCGGAGCTGCTTGCCGACGGTTCGCTCTACTGGGTGTTCAAGGGGGTCGTCCTCGCCCGGCAGCGTATCCTGCGTCTTGATGAAGTGATCGGCGGCGACGGGATCCGGCGCTGCGGCATCGTGCTCGCGCCCGAGATCATCCGCACTGCGGCCGCGCCCAAGCGGCCCTTTCAGGGCTGGCGCTATCTGGAGGCCAAGGATGCACCGCCCGATCTGCCAAAAGCACGCAAGGGCGATGACGCCCTGCCCCCCGAACTCGATGCAGCGCTGGCGGAGCTTGGCCTGCGCTGAGCCTTTTCATCTTGCCAAAAATACTCAAACACCACGCCGCCGCCACACTGGGCCGCGTGACCAGGGCCTCACCCGATCCGCTGCATCACCGGAAAGGTCTCGAGCAACCACCATGAAAAGGCCGAAAACGCACCTGTGATCAGCGCGATCCCCACGGCAAGCAGCATCACCCCCATGGCTTTCTCGATCACATCCATATGCTTCTTGAGGCGGTTCATAACGCTCATCGAACGCTGCACGAAAATCGCGGCCAGCAGGAACGGCAGCCCAAGCCCCAGCGCGTAAACGCCGAGCATGGTCGTGCCGCGCGTGACCGTCGCATCGGTCGCGGCCATGGTCAGGATCGCCCCGAGAACCGGACCAATACAAGGCGTCCACCCAAACGCAAAGGCCAGCCCCAGAACATACGCCCCGAAGGCCGAGCCGCCCCGATCGCCTGCATCGATCCGTGCCTCGCGATTCAGAAATGGTATCCGCAGGAGCCCCAGAAAATGCAGCCCGAACAGGATGACCACAGCCCCCGCGATGCGCCCGAACAATTCCGCATTGCTCAGGAACAAATGCCCCATGGTCGAGGCCGTGAAACCAAGCAACAGAAAGACAGTGGACAAGCCCATGAAGAAGAAGAGCGCGGGCAGGATGGCGCGCCGCGACGCCTCGCCCTCTTCGGTCAGTTCATGCATCGAAATCCCGCCCATATAAGCGAGATATGGCGGCACGATCGGCAGGACGCAGGGCGAGAGAAAGGACAGAATGCCCGCGCCGAACGCGATCATCAACGCGACAAGCAAGCCTGCGTCAAATACATCTATTCCAAACATTTGGTCGCCTTTGCTCGATCCTACCTGTTCCTAGATACGCCCTCGCACCGCCCCGGTCACGCAGTCAAGTGTCACATTTGCGTAGCCTGCGAAACCATGTCACATCCCGACGCCATGCAAGCGCGGCGCAACCTGGGCGCTGTCAGGACCGCAGCGACCACCAGCCAACCCGGCGTTTCGTCTTTGGCTTCTCAGCCTCTGGCTCGGGCTCTGATGCGGCCTCCGACTCTGGCTCGGGCTCGGGCGTTTGCTCCGGCGCAGCCTCCGTGTCAGGCGCTGCCTCTGCCGCAGCGGGCGCGGAGGCCGGTGCAACAGGTTCGATTTCGCCGTCAGACGCCTGCTCTTCCTCGCGGGGTGATTGCGCCCTCGTGGCGTCAGCCTCATGCGGATTTGCAACCTCGGCGACAGATGCGTGCGCCAGCGTCTCGGCGCTGCCGTGATCCTCCGCCGCTGATTGCGGCACGACATCCTGCTGCGATGATGGCTCCACCTCTGTCGCGGTCGCCGTGCTCTCCGGGACAAGGGAAGCGCGATCGGTCCCCGCCTGTGGCGCCGCATCGGGTGCTGGGGTATCGCCATCACTATTCGCAACCGGCGCAGCCGAATCCTCGGGCGGCTGAGCCTTGCGGGGCGCAGGCTTGCGGCGCGTGCGCTTCGGCTTGGGCGCGGGCGCATCCTCCTGCCCCTCTGCCGCACTCTCTGCAATATCGCCCGCGGGCTCCGGCACAGCCTCGCCGTCAGGGGCTTGGTCCGTGTCCTTGGGCGCAGCTTTGCCCTTGGCAGCTTTCCGACCCCGCGGTTTCTTGGCAGGTTTATCGGGTGCGCTCTCGGCCTCGGCAACCGCATCGGCATTCTGATCGGCCCCGTTGTCCTCGCCCGTGCTTTCGACGTCATCAGACGCTGATTGCGCGCCATCCTGCGCGTTCTGGCCGCCACGCTTGCGTCTACGCCGCCGACGCTTCTTTCGACCCTGCCCGCCACTCTCGGCATTGGCTTCGGCCGTCTCTTTCTCGTCCTGGTCCTCTGGCGCGTCGACCTCTTCCTCGACCTCGGGCATCATCATCGTCGAGATCGAAACGACCTCGGAGGGCGCGACTGGCACGCGGGTCGCCGTCTTCAACTTGTCGATCTCGAAATCCGGGCTGATCATTTGCGGATCGGCCTCGAGCCGCACTGCCATGCCATAGCGCGCCTCGATCTGCGCGAGATGTTCGCGCTTCTGGTTGATGATGAAATTCACCACGGCCGCGGGGGCACGGACGACAACCTCGCGCGAGCGGCCGCGTGTGCCCTCTTCCTCGATCTGGCGCAGCACGGTCAGCCCCATGCTGTCATCCGAGCGGATCAGTCCGGTGCCGTGGCAATGCGGGCATGGCTGGGTCGTGGCTTCCAGCATGCCCGGGCGCAGACGCTGGCGCGACATCTCAAGGAGCCCGAAGCCCGAGATACGACCGACCTGTATCCGGGCGCGGTCGTTCTTGAGCTTGTCCTTGAGCATCTTCTCGACAGCGGCGTTGTTCTTGCGCTCTTCCATGTCGATGAAGTCGATCACGATCAGCCCGGCCAGATCGCGCAGGCGCAATTGGCGAGCGATCTCTGCCGCCGCTTCGAGATTGGTCTTGAGCGCCGTTTCCTCAATCGAGCCCTCGCGCGTTGCGCGGCCCGAATTGATGTCGATGGCCACGAGCGCCTCGGTGATCCCGATGACGATATAGCCGCCCGAGGGGAGCTGCACGGTCGGGTTGAACATGCTCGCCAGATACCCCTCGGCCTGATAGCGCGCGAAGAGCGGCAGCGGGTCGGCATAGAGTTTCACATTCTTGGCATGAGACGGCATGATCATCTTCATGAAGTTCTTGGCGACGCGATAACCCGCCTCGCCTTCGACCAGAACCTCATCGATATTCTTGTTGTAGAGATCGCGGATCGAGCGCTTGATCAGATCGCCTTCCTCATAGATCGGCGTGGGCGCGATGGATTTCAGCGTCAGATCGCGGATCTGCTCCCACAGCCGCAGGAGATACTCGTAATCGCGCTTGATCTCGGCCTTGGTGCGATTCGCGCCTGCCGTGCGGATGATCAGCCCCGCCCCTTCCGGCACGGCGATTTCGCCCGCGATGGCCTTGAGCTTCGAGCGGTCGGCAGCGTTGGTGATCTTGCGGCTGATCCCGCCACCGCGCGCCGTATTTGGCATGAGCACGCAATAGCGGCCCGCGAGCGAAAGATAGGTTGTAAGGGCTGCGCCCTTGTTGCCGCGCTCTTCCTTGACGACCTGCACCAGCATGATCTGGCGCACCTTTATGACTTCCTGAATCTTGTAGCGGCGCATGCGCGGCTTACGGCGCGGACGCTCCTCCTCGACGGGGTCACCATGCGAGACCGCCTCGATCCTGTCATCGATCTCCGTCGCATGATCGGCGGCGCGATAAGGTTCGTCCTGACCATTGCCTTCGGGGAC
The DNA here is from genome assembly GCA_003567315.1 of Paracoccaceae bacterium. Classification (GTDB taxonomy): domain Bacteria; phylum Pseudomonadota; class Alphaproteobacteria; order Rhodobacterales; family Rhodobacteraceae; genus Roseinatronobacter. Next base: position 93,180 of record PWZT01000088.1, on the reverse strand, counting down.
CGGGTCATCTTTCGGCGTCGCGGTCTCATCGTCACTGCGTGCATCGGATGACGGAGTGGCATCGTCAGGCTCGGCCGGCATATCCGAAGTATCTTCCGACGGACCGAAACCTTCGGCGATCAGGGTCTCTTCGCCCTCGGCGTCAGGCTCGACGATATCCATGCCGCTGATCTCGCGCGATTCGACCTGATCATCGCTTTGCGCGCGCTCAGCTTGCGCGGGCTGTTTGCGCCGCGAGCTTGACCGGCTGACTTTCTTGCGCCCCTTGGAGTTGCGGGCACTATCGTCCTCCTCGTCGTCGCTGTCGCTTTCGAGCTTGCGCTCTTCCTCAAGCAATGCGGCGCGATCTGCTGCCGGGATCTGGTAGTAATCCGGGTGAATCTCGCTGAAGGCGAGGAAGCCATGCCGGTTGCCGCCATAATCGACGAAGGCCGCCTGAAGCGACGGTTCTACCCGCGTGACCTTGGCGAGATATATGTTGCCGGCAAGCTGGCGCCTGCTGGCTGTCTCGAAATCAAATTCCTCGACCTTGTTTCCATCCACCACCACAACGCGGGTTTCTTCCGCGTGGGTGGCATCGATCAGCATTTTCTGAGCCATGAATATCCAATGCGCGCCGCGCCTGTGCCCGGCGCAGCAATCGCAGCGGGGTCATCAGTGGGGCGTGTCTTGTCTGAGCAACTGGTCGCAGACCGCGCGCGCCCGGCAAACCGCAATGCAACAGGCCGGGCCTCTGCAGGGTCTGGGGCGGGATAGGTATTGCCGACGTCATTGCTATTCCTGTTGAGCCATACATAAGGAATGGCGCGTTTCCGTTTGCCCGGTCTGTGTAAACAATCGGGCGCTTGCGGCCTTTCGGCCAATCCATCTGCCAAGGAGGATGGGGGTATTGCCCTCAGATCGTCCTGTGCAGCGAAATTCGTTCCGGCGCGCCACATATCTGCGCGCCTTTACTCTGCTACCATAGAGGTGTTTTGCCGCAAATTACAATGATCAATTTAACATATGCACAGCAGAGCGTGCGCTGTACGCAGTCCGCTAGCGGTTCTCGAGACCGTTGCGCAGCCGGTTGGCGCGGATATCATCTGCTTCGTCCTCGATCATGTCGATGAAACTGACAAATCCGGCACGTGACTCGGCATGGACCCCGGGGAAGCGTTCGATGGGTGTCGGCACATCCGGTGTTGCGGCATCCCAGGCATCGAGATCGCGCAAGAGCGCGACAAACCAGTCGATATCCCCGAAGGCCCATTCGTTGATCGGGCGGCCAAAGACATCATGCAGCGAGGCAAACAGCGCGCGATCCTGATCGGGCGGCAGATCCGGGCGCGCCGCGATGAAGCGACGCCACCGCAACTGGGCGAGATAGAAGAGATACACGCCTTCCGCGCGGTGCCCGTCGTCAAAGTGCTCTATCGCGGCCTCGAACAATGCCAGCGGATGATCGTCGAGCAAAGGCGTGGCAATCGCCTGCGCCCGCGCGATCTCATCGGTATGAGCAGGGGGCGCGTGCAGCGCCAGCATCAGGCCAAGCGCAACCGCGCGCAGCGCGCTAGACATAATCGGCCCGCGCCAGCCCGTATTTCGCCATCTTCTCGTTCAGGGTCCGTCGCGGCAGGCGCAATTCTTCCATCACTGCGGTGATCGAGCCCTTGTGGCGACGCATCGTGTTGTCGATCAGCATGCGCTCGAACGACTCGACATGCTCCTTGAGCGGCTTGCCTTCGGTCGTCAGCGCCTCGTTCGTGGCCTCGTTATCGGCCATGATCAGCGACATCAGCCCGCCCTCTTCGCGGCGGCTTTGCAGCACGGCACGCTCGGCGATGTTGACGAGCTGGCGCACATTTCCGGGCCATGGGGCCTGCAGAAGCTGTGCTGCCTCGGGCATGGAGACTTCAGGGACCGCGCAGCCATATTCCTCGCCAAAGCGATCTAGATATGTGGAGAAGAGTGCAAGAATATCCTCCCCGCGCATACGCAGCGGCGGCAGGGTGATCTTGTGCGCCGACAGGCGAAATAAAAGATCGGGACGCAACGCATCCTCGATGGTCTGACCCGCGCGATGCGTGTTGCAGACGGCGATGACCCGTGTCTCCGGCGGCGTGCCCAGTTCGTTGATATAGGCCAGAAGCCGCGCCTGCATCGCTTCCGAGAGACTTTCGATATCTTCCAGTACGATCGTGCCGCCACGGGCGTCTTCGACAAGCGCGCGTCCGCCACCTTCCCCGGACGGGCCGAAAAGACGCGCCGTCAGCGCCTCGTCATCAAGCCCCGCGCAACTGATTGTCACGAGCTTGCGCGCCGCGCGCGCGCCGACCGCATGCAAGGCATGCGCCACCAATGTCTTGCCCGTGCCGGTTTCTCCGTCGATCAGCACATGCCCGTCGGCCTGCCCGATGTCGAGGATGTCCTCGCGCAGGCGCTGCATCACATCCGAGTTTCCGACAAGCCTGCGCATGATCGTGCTGCCATCTGCCAGCTCATTGCGTAACGCCCGCGCCTCGAGCGCGAGGCCGCGCTTCTTCACTGCCCTCTCGGCCAGTTCCATCATCTTCTCGGGCTTGAACGGCTTTTCCAGAAAATCGAACGCGCCCAGTCGCATCGCTTCCACGGCGATGGGCACATCGCCATGCCCTGTGATCATGATCACGGGAATGGTGCTGTCGAGCGCCACAAGCCGTTTCAAGAGCGCCATGCCGTCCATATTGGGCATGCGGATATCGGTGATAACCACGCCTGGAAAATCCGGCCCGATTGCGGCCAGCGCCTCCTGCCCATCGGCATAGGTCTCGGTCGCGAATCCCGAAAGCGCCAGCCACTGGCTGATCGACTGGCGCATGTCGTGTTCATCATCGACAATCGCCACACGCATCTGACCGCTCATTTTCCCGCATCCCTCGTGGTTTTGGCCCTGTTGCAACCTCGCGCGGCCCGGAGCAAGTCTGCCGCGAGGCACATTACTGTTACTCGGCCGCTTTGGCTATCGTGTCGTGATGCGGGAATTCCGCCTCGAACACGGCGCCACCCTCAGGTGGGTTGAAGGCCGTCAGCCGCCCCCCGTGATCGGTCACGATCCCCGAGGAAATCGGCAGGCCAAGCCCGACACCCTTGCCCGCTGGCTTGGTCGTATAGAAAGGCTCGAACAGGGTATCGATATTTTCGATCCCGTGACCATTGTCGCGCACCGTCAGTTTCACGCCGTCGCCCTGGCTGATGATGATATCGATCTGCGGCGTGTTCACACCGCGCGTCGCATCCACGGCATTGCGCACCAGATTGAGGATCACCTGCTCGATTCGCACCCGATCACCCAGAATCATCACCGGCTCGGGCGGCAGGGTGCGCACGACCAGCACGCGGCTGTCGCGCAACATCGGCTCCATCATGGTCAACGCATCGGCAACGCAAGTGCGCAGGTCGATCGGCTCGAACGCCTCGCCGCCCTTGCGCGCGAAGGATTTCAGCGTGCGCGTGATCGAGCCCATGCGGTCGATCAGATCGTCGATGCGCTGGAACGACGCCATTGCCTCTTCCGAGCGCTTGCCCTTGAGCAACAGCCGCGCGCCTGCGAGATAGGTCTTCATCGCCGCGAGCGGCTGGTTCAACTCATGGCTGACCGACGCCGACATTTCGCCGAGGCTGGCGAGCTTGGCGGATTGCGCGAGTGTCTGCTCAGCCACAGCGAGATCCTTCTGGACCCGCAATCGGGCTGCGATCTCGCGTTGCAGGCGGGCATTGAGTGCGCGCAGCTCCTCCGATTCCTGCTGGAACACCGCCGATTGCGACCAGGCCCGGCGACTGAGAATGTAGAATACCAAAGCCAACAGCAGCGCGAAGCCGGTCAGCATCAGCGCAATCGCGGCATTCACACTCTCGCGCACTGAGTCGTAGCGCGTGAAACTGACCAACCGCCAGCCCCGAAACGGCACCCGGACCTCCGAGCGCAGCACCGCCTCGCCGCGCACGAAGGTATCAGGCTGCGGTTGCGCCCAATCCGCTGTCGCACGCAAGGCCCGGGCGATTGCCGAGGGCGCATCGCGCGCGGCCAGGGCATCCTCGAGCGTACGCCCGCGCCAGCGTGGCTCGGTCGCCAGAATGATCCGCCCGCTGGAATCGAGCAGCGCCACGGCATCCGCAAAGCCCGCCCAGCTGCGCTCGAATTTCGACAGATCCGCGCCCACCGTCACGACACCCAGCACTTCGCCACCCAGTCGGATCGAACGTGAGAAGGAAAAACCGAAACCGCCACTGTCGAGTTCCTGCACCAGAAACGACGTGTCCGAGGATCGCCGCGCCTCGACAAAGGAGGCTTCGCCCGAGCGGTTCTTGCCAAGCTGGTTGCGGTCGGTCGCGGCCATGACGCGTCCGGAATTGTCCAGCAACTCGATGGAGGCCGCTCCGATCTCGGATTGCAGATCGATCAGACGCTGCGAGGTGGCGGTGAAATTCCCTTCCTGAAGCGCGAAAATCAGTTCCGGATCGCGCGCCAGCAAGAGCGGCACAACGGAATTGCGCTGCAACTCCGACTGGATATTTCCCGAATAGAGCACCAGTCGCAATTCGGCGCGGTTGCGCGTGGAATCAGTGAAGCTTTCAGACAGGAAAGAATTGACGAACCATGTGCTGACCAGCGCCACGAGCAGCAAAACGACAACCACGACCCGCCCCCAGAGCGGGATCCCCAGTATGCTCACGCGGCGATTGTCCAGCTCGGGATCCTTGACCATGCGTTACAATACGAGCTTTGCTGCGCCTGCTCAAGCGCGCGTGAGACGCCGCGCGCTCAGGCGGGCGCAAAGGCGCTGATGAGGGCGTCGAACAGGCGCCGGCCATCCGTGCTGCCATGGATCGGCGAGCAGGCGCGTTCGGGATGCGGCATCATGCCCAGCACCCGCCGGTTTTCCGAGAGTATGCCGGCGATGTCATCGACAGAGCCATTGGGCGTGTCCAGATACCGAAACGCCACGCGCCCTTCGCCTGAAAGCCGCGCCAGCGTCTCGGGATCAGCGGTGTAATTGCCGTCGTGATGCGCGATGGGCACTGTGATCGCGTCGCCTTCGCCATAGGCGCTGGTGAAGGGGCTTTGGGATGTCTCCACCCGCAGGCCAACGGGCTTGCAGATATAGCGCAGATTGGCATTGCGCAGCAGCGCGCCGGGCAAGAGGCCCATCTCCAGAAGCACCTGAAACCCGTTGCATATGCCCAGCACATGCCCACCATTCGCGGCAAACTCGACCACAGGTTTCGCGATCGGCGAGCGCGCCGCAATCGCCCCGCAGCGCAGGTAGTCGCCAAAGGAGAACCCGCCGGGAATACCCACGATATCGGTGCCTTGTGGCAGATCCGTGTCCTTATGCCAGACCCGGACAACCTCCGCGCCCGCCTGCTCGAAGGCCATGGCAAGGTCGCGGTCGCAATTCGACCCCGGAAAGGTGATGACAGCGGCTTTCATCGCAGCGGGCTCCGTGAGGCAGGGTTATGCGCAGCCCTTAGCCTGAAAGCCTTCCGCGTGCAAAGGGAAAGGGCCTCACATCAGCGCTGGAAATCCGAGATCACGGCCACGCCCGGCGGCATCGGGCCATCGAAGGCCGCAAGCTCCGCACCCGCCTGCGAGAGCGGCACTTCGCGCGCGATCATCGGCGCGAAATCCACCAACCCTGCCGCGATCATGTTCAGCAGCGAGGGGTATTTATGCGCAGGCATCCCGCGCGTGCCGTAAAGTGCGAGGTTCTTGAGATAGACCGCGCTCATGTCCAGTTCCATCCGCGCGTTATGGCCCACGGTCATGCCAACCTGCACATGCCGCCCCAGAGGCCGCAGGCATTGCAGCGACGCATTGGTCGTGACCTCGACCCCCAGCGCCTCGACCGAGACATGCGCGCCACCGCCTGTCAGATCGCGGATGGCCTCCGCGACATCGCCCGTCCGCGCATCAATCACGGCATCAGCGCCGAGTTGCGTGGCATGTTCGAGCTTTTCGGGCACGATATCGACCGCGATCACACGCGCGCCAAGCGCACGGCCAAGGATCAGCGTGGCAAGTCCGATCCCGCCCGTCCCATGCACGGCCAACCATTCGCCGGGGCGCAGTGCTGCGCGATCCGTGAGCGCATGAAAGGCCGTCGTCACCCGGCAACCCAGCCCTGCGGCCAGCACAGGCGACATGCCTTCAGGCAGCCGCGCGAGGTTATGGGCATGCGGCACGCTGATGTGATCGGCAAAGGCGCCGGGTTCCACGAAACCGGGCAGGCGCTGGTCCGGGCAGGTGTTCGACACGCCCGCGCGGCAGGCAGGGCAACTCCCGCAGGCGAGAATGAAGGGGGCGATCACCTTGTCGCCAACGCGCCATCCCGAGCGCGGCCCGGCCTCGACCACCTCGCCGCAATATTCATGGCCCGGAATCTGGCCCGGCTTCACCCGGGGATGGCCCCCGACCCAGCCATGCCAGTCCGAGCGGCAAATGCCGCAAGCCAGCGTGCGCAGAATCACACCATCTTCCTCGCAAACCGGATCTGGCACGGTCTCAAGGCTCAGATCCTTGCGATACTCCCTCAAAACCGCTGCACGCATCACACTTCCCCCCTCGTTTGCGCCAAGTTGAGCGCGTTGCAAAGCGCCGTCAAGCGCCGTATGGAATCCAGATCGTCTTGATCTGCACTGCGACTTCCAGAAAACGCCGCCCCTGCCCTGTCGCATCCGTCACCTGCCACACCGGCTTGAGATTTCCCGCACTCTCGCGCTCGATCATATCTGCCAGCTCCGGCGCAGCGGACCAGAGCGCGGCCACATCCTCATGCGCCGCAAGTGTCTGCGCCAGATCGGCCTTCGGCCCCGAGAGGATGTTCACCACGCCCCCCGGCACATCGGAACAGGCGAGCACCTGCGCAAGCTCCAGAACCGCCAAGGGCGCGGCTTGCGGCGCTACGGCCACAACCCGGTTGCCCATCGCGATGGCCGGGAGAATGAGCGAGAGCGCGCCGAGAAGCGGGGCCTCTTCCGCGCAGATAAGCCCCATCACGCCGAAAGGCTCTTTCATCGCCAGGGTGACATGCTGGCCCTGCGTGTCGTGCACCCTTGCGTCTAATTTGTCGGCCCAGGCTGCGTAATGGAAACAACGCGCAATCGCGGCCTCGATCTGCTCTGCGGCCACGAAATGTTCCAGCGAGGCCGCCCGCGCGCTCAGGTTCTCGCCGAGGAAATAGAGCACCTGCGCGCGCTGATGCCCGCTCATCCGGGTCCACCCGCCTGCCTTCTGCGCGGCCTCGACCGCGTTGCGCACATCCTTGCGGCTACCAAGCGGCGCATGGCCCAAGAGCCTGCCGTCCTGAATAATCGAATAGCTCTGCCCGTTATCCGCGCGTTTCTGCGCCCCGCCGATATAGAGCTTGTGCGTGCGGTCGATGCCGGTGATCGCGACAGGTTGCGGCAGCGGTGCAATCGGGTCCGGCGCAGTGGCAGCGGTCGCATCGAGAGGCCGCAGATAGGCCGCCATCCCCTCGCGCGCGCCTTCGCGGCCGAACCCGCTCTCGCGCATACCGCCAAAGGGCGCATTGGCATCGAACAGGTTGGTCGCGTTGATCCAGACCACGCCCGCCTTGATACGCGCAGCCATATCAAGCGCGAGCGTCAGATTCTCCGACCAGATCGAGGCCGCGAGCCCGTAGCGGGTGTTATTGGCCAACTCGATGGCCTCATCGGGTGTACGGAAACTGGTCACAACGGCAATCGGCCCGAATATTTCCTCGCTGAAACATGGATTTGCGGGCGACACTTCAAGCATCAACGCAGGCGCGCAGAAACAGCCCTCGGGCGCGTACCCCTGATGCAGCACGCCCCCCGCCGCGACCCCTTGCGCTACCAGATCGCGGATGCGCGCAAGCTGGCGCGGATGCACGATCGCGCCGATATCGGTCGATTTGTCGAGCGGATCGCCCACGCGCAAGCTCTCCATCCGCGCGCGCAGCTTGGCCGTGAAGCGTTCTGCCACGGCATCGGCGACCAGTATGCGCGAGCCCGCACAGCAGACCTCGCCCTGATTGAACCAGATCGCATCGACGACCCCTTCAACCGCCGCATCCAGGTCGGCATCAGCAAACACCAGAAACGGCGATTTGCCGCCCAACTCCAGCGTCAGCGCCTTGCCGCTCCCGGCTGTCGCGCGCCTTATCTCGCGGCCCACTTCGGTCGAGCCCGTGAAGGCGATCTTGGCAACCCCCGGATGCGTCACCAGCGCAGCGCCCGTCGCGCCATCGCCGGTCACGATATTCACCACGCCCGCGGGCAGCCCCGCCTCCACACAGATTTCGGCGAAGAGCAGCGCCGTCAGCGGCGTGTATTCGGCTGGTTTCAGCACGACTGTGTTGCCCGCCGCCAAGGCCGGCGCGATTTTCCATGCCAGCATCAGCAGCGGGAAATTCCACGGGATGATCTGCCCGCAGACCCCATGCGGTTCCTGCCCCGGGAACTCCTCCGCAACAAGCTCGGCCCAGCCCGCGTGATGGTAGAAATGCCGCACGGCAAGCGGCACATCCCCATCCCGCGCTTCGCGCAGCGGCTTGCCGTTATCGAGCGATTCCAGCACTGCAAAAAGCCGCTCGCGCTTCTGGATCTGGCGCGCGATGGCATAGAGGTAACGCGCACGATGATACCCCGGAAGGGCCGACCACGCCGGGAACGCCGCCGTTGCAGCCTCGACAGCCGCCGCGACATCCGCCTCGCTGCCCTGCGAGACTTCGGCTAGCACGGCATCGCGCGCGGGATCGCGGGTCTCGAACAGAACGCCCGGCTTGGTGAACCGGCCATTGATGAAATGCCCGAACGGGCCACGCGCCAGCCAGTCGCGGGCAAGCGCATCGCTCTCGGGGGCGGGGCCGTAGGACATGTTTTCCAGTATCTCCGTGATCATGGGCACCCCTCCCTCAGGCGAGCGCGTGCCGGTGATGGGCAGCATAGCGCCCGGTCACATGATGCGATAATTGCCGCTCGATATCGGCGAGCATCGAGGACGCACCAAGCCGGAACAAATCCGGGCGTAGCCACTCTAGCCCCAGCTCCTCGCGCATCAGCACCTGCCAGCCCAGCGCATCCTTGGCAGTCTTCATGCCCCCCGCAGGCTTGAAGCCCACGATATGCCCGGTTGCTGCGCGATACTCGCGGATCGCGCGGCACATGGTCAGCCCCACGGGCAGCGTGGCATTGACCGTTTCCTTGCCGGTCGAGGTCTTTATGAAATCCGCCCCGGCCTGCATCGCAACCAGCGAGGCCGCATGGACATTGGTGAGCGTCACCAGATCGCCCGTCGCAAGGATAGCCTTGAGATGCGCGGCCCCGCAGGCTTCGCGCATGGCGGCCACCTCGTCATGAAGCGCCGTCCACGCCCCACCCAGCACATGCGCGCGGGTGATGACGATATCAATCTCCTGCGCGCCCTGATCGACCGCATACCGGATCTCGGCCAGCCGCAGATCAAGCGGCATCAGCCCCGCCGGAAACCCAGTCGCGACCGAAGCCACCGGAATGCCGGAGCCCGCGAGCGCGTCCACCGCAGTCGCCACCATCGTCGGATAAACACAGACCGCGCCGGTTTTGGGCATCTCGGACAGGCCCAGCCCGGCGACGACTTCATCGCTCAGCGGACGCCGGGCCTTCGCGCATAGACGGCGCACCCGCGCGGGCGTGTCATCACCCGCGAGCGTCGTCAGATCCATGCAGGCAATGGCATTGAGGAGCCATGCCGCCTGATGCGCGCCCTTCAGCGACCGCCTTGCGACCAGCGAGGCGGCGCGGCGCTCCGCGGCCGGGCGATTGACCGAAACGAGATCTTCCAGCGCCAGCGGGACTCCGGGGTTGCGAGTATGGGCCATGCTCTGTCCTGTGCGACGATTTGCGCGCACTATGCGCGAGAGCGTCGCGCTTGGGCAATCCCATTTCCCGCGCGCCGGGATACCTTGCGGCTATGCGCGCAGGCTTCTCCCCCTTTTCGCCGCTCTTATTTTGCGCCATGACATCACTGAAGTCCTTGCCTATATGATCACCATGAACAGCCTCGCCAAAACCCTGTCCTTCAAGATGCCCGCCGAGGCATCGCCGCTCGGGTATCGCACGAAACCCAAGACCGTGCTGCTCAGCGTCGAGCGGCTGCGCAAAACCTTCGCCTGCGATGATGCGGCGGCGGTCGAACGGGTGAGCTTCGATCTGGGCGAAGGCGAGATGATGGCCTTGCTGGGCCCGTCAGGCTGCGGCAAAACGACTACATTGCGCATGATCGGCGGGTTTGAGCCCCCCGATGAAGGCCGCATCCGCCTGCGCGGACGCGATATCACCCACCTGCCGCCCGAGGCGCGCGGCATCGGCTTCGTGTTTCAGGATTATGCATTGTTTCCGCATCTCAATGTGTTGGAAAATGTGAAATTCGGTCTGCGCAAGCGCTCCCGCGCGGAGGCCGAGGCGCGGGCACATGAGATGCTTGAACTCGTCGGGCTGGAGGGGCTTGGCGCGCGCAAGCCGCATGAATTGTCGGGGGGGCAGCAACAGCGTGTGGCCTTGGCCCGCACGCTGGCCGTCGCGCCCCCGCTGGTGTTGCTGGACGAGCCGTTTTCCAATCTTGACGCGGCGATGCGGGTTGAGACCCGGCAGGAGGTGCGCAGGCTGTTGAAAGAGGCTGGCTCGGCCGCGATCCTCGTCACGCATGATCAGGAAGAGGCCATGGCCGTGGCCGACCGCATCGCGGTCATGGAGAAAGGCCGCGTACTGCAGATCGGTACGCCTGACGAGATCTATCGCAACCCGGTCTCGGCCTTCGTCGCCTCTTTCCTGGGCCGATCGAACATTCTGAGCGGCACGGCCTCGGGGATGGAGGCCAAGACCGAATTCGGCACGCTGCCGCTGTCGCGTGCGGCAAACGGGGCCGTGTCGCTCTCGGTCCGGCCCGAGCAGATCATGCTGGAGCCCGATCCCGATGGCCCCGCCTCGGTTGTTGGTCGCGAATTTCGCGGCCATGACCAACTCTACTGGGTGCAGGAAGGCGAGCGCTGCATGCTTGTGATCTCGGGCGCGGGCGCCATGATCGATGTCGGCGCGCGCGTGCGGCTGCGTATCTGCGATTGCGTCGTGCCGCTTTCATGAGTCGCGCATCAGGAGTGCTCAGCCGAAGCTCACCACCCCGATCACTGACACGGTGATCAGCGTGATGCCGGCAAATTCGCGCGCCGTGATCCGCTCGCCGAAAAACAGTGTCGCGGCGAGGATCGAGAAGATCACCTCCACTTGCCCGACCGCAAACACAAGTGCGGCATTCTGGAGCGTGAAGGCGGTGAACCAGCACAGGCTGCCCGCCATGCCCAGAAGCCCCAGCCAGACGCCCACGCGATGCGCAGCGACCACCCGTCCCACCTGCCCCGGCTCGCGCCAGCGCAGCCAGAGCGACAGCGCCAGGGTCTGCATTGCCGTGACCACGCAGAGCGTCAGCACGGCCCGCGCGAAGGGATCATCGCTGGCGATCTCGAGCGTGGCCGCGCGATAGCCCACCGCCGAGACTGCGAAAAATGCGCCCGAGGCCACACCCAGGACCGTTGCGCGCGAAGCAAGGCGCTGCCACCAGCGCCCGCTCAGACCGGGCGTTTCGGACAGGATCAGCACGCCCACAAGGCCTAGGATGATGGCCGCCATACCCAGCATCGAGACCCGGTCGCCCAGCAACAGAAACCCCACCAGTGCGGTCTGGACGACCTCGGTTTTCTTGAAGGTGATGCCGACTGCGAAATTGCGTTCCGCAAAAAGCAGGACCACGCACCATGTCGCGAGGATCTGCGTCAGACCGCCGATCGCCGCATAGACCCAGAAGGGCAGCGTCAGATGCAGATGCGCGTCCTCGCCTGACAGGATGATGGCCAGCGCAAACAGGGCCACAACAGGCGCCGCGAAGAGAAACCGCGCGAGCGTCGCGCCGCCGGCACTGAGGCTGCCCATGCTGAGCCGCTTCTGCAGCATGAAGCGCAGGGTCTGAAACGCGGCCGCGCTGATCGACAGAAGGACCCAGGGCTCCATGGTGCAGCACGCGCTATCGGCGCCACGGGCTGGGCCGGAAACGGCGCTTGCGCCCGGCGGCCGGGATGCTGGTCTTCACGAAACGGTATTGCGCTTCGGCATTTGGCGGATGCCCTTCGCAACGGCGCCAATACTCGGCACCGCCCATCCTGAGCCAGAGCGGAAAGGACAGGACCACCCCGGCCATGAACCCGCCCGCATGCGCCCAATAGGCCACCCCGCCCGCATCGGCCGGAATGCTGAGCCCGCCGAGAAGCTGGAACACGAACCAGCTTCCCAGAACGACCCAGGCCGGGATCGGGATGATGCGGAAGATTATGATGAGAAAGAAGAAAATGTCGACGCGCGCGCGCGGATAGAACAGGAAATACCCGCCCAGCACGCCTGCGATGGCACCCGAGGCGCCGACCATCGGGATGGTCGAATTCGGCTCCGTGAAAAATTGCAGGCCTGCCGCGGCAAATCCGCAGAGCAGATAGAACCCGAGGAACTTCCAACGACCCCAGACCTCTTCCATGTTGTCACCAAAAATCCACAGAAACAGCATGTTGGCGCCGAGATGCAAAAGGTCTCCATGCAGGAACTGATGCGAGATGAGCGTCACGAACCCCTCGCCGCTGCTCAGCCGGGCAGGCAGCATGCCCCATTGCTGGAAGAAGCGCATCAGCGCGTGGCTATCGCCGAAAAGCGGGAAATACAGGGCGAACACGACCACATTCGTGATCATCAGCGCATAAGTGACATAGGGGCGCTTGCTGGACGGGTTATGATCGCGGATCGGTATGAGCATGAAAAGCGCCTGCCCTGAAAGAATAGCGGCGCCCGGCTGCTGGTCCGGACGCCGCTCTGAAGTCTCGAGACCGCGGGCTCGGTCAGTCTGCTGTCAGCAAGGGCGGATTGTTGCCCGTCAGGCGCTTTGCGTCCGGGCCATCCATCTCGAGGACAAGCTTGCCATCGCGCATCTGCACCCGCACAACCCCGCCCTTGGCGAGCTTGCCGAACAGCAGTTCCTCGGCCAGCGGCTTCTTGATGTGTTCCTGGATCACCCGCGCCAGAGGCCGCGCACCCATCTTGTCATCATAGCCTTTCTCGCCCAGCCAGGCCGCAGCCTCTTCGCTCAGCTCGATGGTGACATTGCGATCCATCAACTGCGCTTCGAGTTGCAGCACGAATTTCTCGACAACTCGCATGATAACCGTTTTCGGCAGCGGGGCGAAGCTGATCACGGCATCCAGACGGTTGCGGAATTCGGGCGTGAAGGTCCGCTCGATGGCCGCCGTGTCCTCGCCTTCGCGCCGCTCGCGCCCGAAACCGATGGCGGCTTTCGCCTGCTCGGCCGCGCCTGCATTCGAAGTCATGATCAGGATGACATTGCGGAAATTCACGGTCCGGCCATTATGGTCGGTCAATTGGCCGTGATCCATCACCTGCAACAGGATGTTGTAGACATCCGGATGCGCCTTCTCAATTTCGTCGAGCAGGAGCACGCAATGCGGGTGCTGGTCCACTCCATCGGTCAGAAGCCCGCCCTGATCGAAGCCGACATAGCCCGGCGGCGCCCCGATCAAGCGCGAGACCGCGTGTTTCTCCATGTATTCCGACATGTCGAAGCGCAGCAGTTCCACACCGAGCGAATCCGCCAGTTGCTTGGCCACCTCGGTCTTGCCCACACCAGTGGGCCCTGCGAACAGATAGTTGCCGATGGGCTTTTCCGGCTCGCGCAGACCCGCGCGGGCGAGCTTGATCGCCGAGGACAGCGCCTCGATGGCCGCGTCTTGGCCGAAGACCACGCGCTTGAGCGCGGATTCGAGATCGCGCAGCACCTCCGAATCGTCCTTGGAGACGCTCTTCGGCGGAATGCGGGCGATCTTGGCGACCACGGCCTCGATCTCCTTGGGGCTGATCGTCTTTCTCCGCTTGGATCCCGATAGCAAGTGCTGAGCAGCACCCGCTTCGTCGATCACATCGATCGCCTTGTCGGGCAGTTTTCGATCGTTGATGTAGCGCGCCGAGAGTTCGACGGCAGTCTTTACCGCATCGTTGGTGTAGCGGATTTCGTGATGCTCTTCGAAGTAGGGCTTCAGACCCATAAGGATCTTGATTGCGTCCTAGACAGTCGGCTCCACCACATCGATCTTCTGAAAACGCCGCGACAGGGCGCGGTCCTTTTCGAAATGCTGGCGGAATTCCTTATAAGTGGTCGAACCCATGCAGCGCAGTTTCCCGCCCTGAAGCGCAGGCTTGAGCAGATTCGAGGCATCCATCGCCCCACCCGAGGTCGCGCCAGCACCGATAACCGTATGAATCTCGTCGATGAAAAGCACCGCGTCCGGGTGATCTTCCAACTCCTGCACAACCGATTTCAGGCGTTCCTCGAAGTCGCCCCGATAGCGCGTGCCTGCCAGCAACGCGCCCATATCAAGCGAAAAAATCGTGGAATTGGCGAGAATATCGGGTGTCTCACCTTCGACGATCTTCTTGGCAAGCCCTTCAGCGATCGCTGTCTTGCCGACCCCCGGATCGCCCACCAGAAGCGGGTTGTTCTTGCGTCGGCGGCAGAGCACCTGAATGCAGCGCTCGACCTCAGCAGAGCGCCCGATCAGCGGATCGACATCGCCCTGCACGGCCTTTGCATTCAGATCCACGCAATACTTGCCTAGCGCGGTTTCCTTCGGTTTCTCATCCGATTTGCTCGACTGTTCGGGCTCCTCGTCGGCCCCAGTCACCGGGCGCGATTCCGAGTAATCGGAATTCTTCGCCACCCCATGCGCGATGAAGTTGACGGCGTCATAGCGCGTCATGTCCTGTTCCTGCAGGAAATAGGCCGCGTTCGACTCCCGCTCGGCGAAGATCGCAACCAGCACATTTGCGCCAGTCACCTCGTTGCGCCCCGAGCTCTGGACATGAATCGCCGCACGCTGGATGACACGTTGAAAGGCCGCGGTTGGCACGGCTTCAGAGCCCTCGATATCCGTGACCAGCGAGGCGAGTTCATCCTCGATGAATTCCTCGAGCGTCTTGCGCAGTTCATCAAGATCGACATTGCACGCCAGCATCACGCGGCTGGCATCGGGCTCATCGATCAGTGACAGCAGCAGATGTTCGAGCGTCGCGAATTCGTGACGCCGCGAGTTTGCCAGGGCCAATGCGCCGTGGATTGACTGCTCCAGTGTGGTTGAGAAACTTGGCACGGTGGGAGCTCCTGTTCTTGATCGGTTGGTCGGCTAACCGGCAACCAGTTTCGCCTCATAGTGTTAACTTCGGCTTTATTCAGCGCGCTTCAAGTTATTTTTGTTCAACTTTGGCGCAACAAGGTGAATCTGGCAAGAATTCTTAAGAATTGCCTGCCAGATCATCTTTCAGAACGTGTCTTTCAGCGCACGAAGATGCGCGAACATTTCGACATCGATTGCCTCTGTCATGTGGTGGCTTCGTTTGAGCGCGTCATCCGTTGCACGCAGAAACGGGTTGGTCGCTTTCTCGAGCGCCAGCGTGGCCACGGCCATGGGGCGCCCGGCGGCGCGATCAGCCGCAACCTGGTCCATGCGCTCGGCCAATGCCTCATTGTCAGGATCCACGCTGCGGGCGAAGGCGAGATTGCCGTTGGTATAGTCATGGCCTGAGCAGATCAGCGTCTCATCCGGCAGTGCCATAAGCTTGCGCAGGCTTTGCAACATCTGTTCGGGCGTTCCCTCGAAAAGCCGTCCACAACCGCAGATCATCAGGCTGTCGGCCGTGAAGGCGAGCTGCGAGTCGGGGAAATGAAAGGCGATATGCCCGACGGTATGCCCCGGCACATCGATCACGGTCCCCGCTTCCGCGCCGATCGAGACTGTATCGCCCTCGGCAAGCGCATGGTCGAGCGGCGGCAAGCGGTGCGCATCGGCCCTGGCGCCCCATACCGCGGCACCTGTATCCTCGCGCAGGCGCATGACACCGCCGATATGGTCGTCATGATGATGCGTGATGAGGATGTCAGTGAGTGTCCAGCCGCGTGCTTCGAGCGCATCATGAACAGGGGCGGTGTCAGGCACATCGACGACGGCGGTGCGCCCGCTGCCGGGATCATGCACGAGATAGGCGTAATTGTCGCGCAAACAGGGGACTGCCATCATTTCCAGAGCCATGGGTCTTTTCCTTGCATTTTTCTCAGCTTGAGTCAGTGTGGGGCATCGTCACAGGCAAGGCAACCATCGGACGCGACCTCACCCCATGCATCAGGATGTCTGCTTTCTGCGTGATTTCTACTATACGACCACGCTCGGTCGCGCGGCGCAAAAGGCGATGCGTGATCAGTTGCAGGCGCGCTGGCCCGATGCGCGCGGAATGTCCGTGGCGGGCTTCGGCTTCGCGGCCCCGCTGATGCGGCCCTTCCTGCGTGACGCGAAGCGGGTGATCTCGCTGATGCCGGGGCAACAGGGTGTGATGCACTGGCCCGCAGAGACGGCCAATCACTCGGTTCTGGTGCAGGAGACGAGCTGGCCATTGGCGACTGACAGTCTGGACCGGTTGGTGATACTGCACGGGATCGAGACCTCCGAACGCCCGGCCGCCTTGATGGAAGAAGCCGCGCGCGTACTGAAAGTGGGGGCGAAGATCATATTGGTCGTGCCCAATCGCTCGGGGCTCTGGGCGCGCAGGGATGGCACACCGTTCGCGCTCGGTCGGCCCTATTCGCTGGGGCAGGTCGAGACGCTGCTGGTCGAGCATGGCTTCGAGGTCGGCCTGCACTCGGCGGCGCTGTTCTTTCCACCGCGCGACAAGGGCGCGTGGCTGCGTTGGGCGATGATGCTGGAGCGTATGGGGCGCAAACTCTCGAAATATCATGCCGGCGGTGTGCTTCTGGTCGAAGCGACGCGCGCGCCGGATGATGTGCGCCCCTCTGGCCTGAGCGTGCGCGAAGGCAAACCCCTGCGCATCCTCGATCCGGTAAGGGCGGGTGGCACGCGTCCGGCTTGGCGCAACGGGCCTGTTTTATTCGGGTTGAGCGAGGCCAGAGCGGATAAAGCAAATGATCAGGTCAGGAATCATCGTTTCCTTGCAGACGCCGCCGCGCAATCTGGCAAAGTGCAAGGGAAATGATTGCGCAAGCAGGGACATGATAGCGCAAGCTTGAGGCAGATTGTCGCAGCGGCCAGACCAATTATACGCCGGTTTCTCACGAAGCCGTGGCCTTGAGTGTTGCAGCACGAAAAACCCTCTGCTAAACCCGCGCCGATTTCACATGCCGCGTAACACTCAGCATTCATGGCATCAGACCGACGCGAGGGCTGGTGCGAAACAGATGGAAGGATGGACGTGTCCGAACCAGCTTCGATCTCCTCCGGCATCGCCATGCGCTATGCCACAGCCGTCTTTGAACTCGCCAAGGAGTCCAATTCGCTCGACGCTCTTGAAACGGATGTCGATGCGCTTGACGGGGCGCTGACGGAAAGCACCGATCTGCGCAGCCTCATCACATCGCCGGTTTATTCGCGCGATCAGGTCACAACAGCTATCACGGCGGTCGCCAAAAAGATGAAGCTTTCGCAGAACATGACAGGCGCGCTTGGCCTCATGGCCAGCAAACGCCGCCTCTTCGCGCTGCCGCAGGTCATTACCAGCCTGCGCGAGTTGATCGCCGAGGAGAAGGGCGAGGTCACGGCAGAAGTCACCTCGGCGAATGCGCTGACCAAATCACAGGAGGCCGAACTCGCAAAGACGCTGAAAGCGCGTGTCGGCAAGGAGATCAAACTCAAGCTGACCGTCGATGAAAGCCTCATCGGCGGTCTCGTCATCAAGGTGGGCTCGCAAATGATCGACAGCTCGATCCGTGCGCAGCTCGCGGCCCTCAAGAACAGCATGAAAGAGGTCGGATAAATGGGTATCCAAGCTGCTGAGATTTCTGCCATCCTCAAGGAGCAGATCAAGAACTTCGGACAGGATGTCGAAGTCGCTGAAGTGGGCCGCGTGCTCTCTGTGGGTGACGGGATTGCCCGTGTCCATGGCCTCGACAATGTGCAGGCCGGTGAGATGGTCGAGTTTCCTGGCGGCATTCGCGGCATGGCGCTCAACCTCGAGATGGACAATGTCGGCATCGTGATCTTCGGCGATGACCGGGGCATCAAGGAAGGCGACACCGTCAAGCGCACCAAATCCATTGTGGACGTGCCCGTGGGCGACGAGCTGCTTGGTCGCGTGGTCGACGGTCTGGGCAACCCGATTGATGGCAAGGGCGAGATCAAGGCGTCGGGGCGCGCTGTGGCCGATGTGAAGGCCCCCGGCATCATTCCGCGCAAATCGGTGCATGAGCCGATGGCGACGGGCCTGAAATCAGTGGATGCGATGATCCCGATCGGCCGTGGCCAGCGCGAATTGATCATTGGCGACCGCCAGACCGGCAAGACCGCCGTGGCGCTAGACACGATCCTGAACCAGAAGAGCTATAACGAGGCCGCAGGCGACGATGAGAGCAAGAAGCTCTACTGCGTCTATGTTGCTGTGGGCCAGAAGCGCTCGACTGTGGCTCAACTTGTGAAGAAGCTCGAGGAGTCGGGCGCGATCGAATATTCGATTGTCGTCGCCGCGACCGCCTCGGATCCTGCACCAATGCAGTTCCTCGCCCCCTATGCCGCGACCGCGATGGCCGAGCATTTCCGTGACAATGGCCGCCATGCGCTCATCATCTATGATGACCTCTCGAAACAGGCCGTGGCCTATCGCCAGATGTCGCTCCTGCTGCGCCGCCCGCCGGGCCGCGAAGCCTATCCGGGCGACGTTTTCTACCTGCACTCGCGCCTGCTGGAGCGCTCGGCGAAACTCAACGAGGATCACGGCGCAGGCTCGCTGACCGCGCTTCCGATCATCGAGACGCAGGGCGGCGACGTGTCGGCCTTTATCCCGACCAACGTGATTTCGATCACAGACGGGCAGATCTTCCTCGAGACCGAGTTGTTCTATCAGGGCATCCGCCCCGCTGTGAACACGGGTCTGTCGGTGAGCCGCGTGGGCTCTTCGGCCCAGACAGACGCGATGAAATCGGTCGCTGGCCCGGTGAAGCTGGAGCTTGCGCAGTATCGCGAGATGGCAGCCTTCGCGCAGTTCGGTTCGGACCTCGATGCCTCCACGCAGAAACTCCTGAACCGTGGCGCGCGTCTGACCGAATTGATGAAGCAGGGCCAGTATTCGCCCATGACCAATGCCGAGATCGTCTGCGTGATCTTTGCGGGCACACAGGGCTATCTCGACAAGGTTGCAGTCAAGGATGTTGGCCGGTTCGAGAAGGGGCTGCTCGCGCATCTGCGTGGCCGCCACAAGGATTTGCTCGACGATATCACCGATAATGACCGCAAGGTGAAGGGCGATCTGGAAGAGAAAATCCGCGCGGCACTCGACGACTTCGCGAAAGACTTCGCCTGAGGGCGGTGAGAGGGAGTTCCCATGCCCAACCTCAAGGATCTCAAGAACCGGATCGGCAGCGTCAAGTCGACGCGCAAGATCACCAAGGCCATGCAGATGGTCGCGGCGGCCAAGCTCCGCCGCGCCCAGGAAGCCGCCGAAGCGGCCCGTCCCTATGCCGAGAAAATGGCCGATGTCGTCAACGGGCTCGCGGCGTCGGTCGCGGGCTCGGAAGGTGCGCCGAAGCTTCTGGCCGGAACCGGCAGCGAGCAGACGCATCTGTTGATCGTCATGACCGCCGAGCGCGGGCTGTGCGGCGGGTTCAACTCCTCGATCGTGAAGGTCGCGCGCTACCGGGCCGAGAAGCTCATGGGCGAAGGCAAGACCGTCAAGATCCTGACCGTTGGCAAGAAGGGTCGCGAACAGTTGCGCCGCGATCTGGGCGATCATCTGGTCGGCCATGTCGACCTCAGCGACGTCAAGCGCGTGAGCTATGAGAATGCCGCAGACATTTCGAAAAAGATCTTCGAGATGTTCGATGCGGGCGAGTTCGACGTGGCCACGATCTTCTACAACCGCTTCGAGTCGGTGATCAGCCAGGTCCCTACCCCGCGCCAGATCATTCCGGCCGTGGTGCCTGAGGATGCCGAAGTCGATGCGCTCTATGATTACGAGCCATCCGAAGAGGCGATTCTGGAAGATTTGTTACCGCGCTCGGTCACGACGCAAATTTTCACGGCATTGCTGGAGAACGCCGCTTCCGAGCAGGGCGCGCGCATGAGTGCGATGGACAATGCGACACGCAACGCTGGCGACATGATCGACCGGCTGACCATCGAATATAACCGCTCGCGTCAGGCAGCGATCACCAAAGAGCTTATCGAGATCATTTCGGGCGCCGAGGCGCTCTGAGAACCCGGAGAGAGATGAACATGGCAACCAAAGGCAAAATCACACAGGTGATCGGCGCCGTCGTGGACGTGCAGTTCGACGGCGACCTGCCCCCCATCCTGAACGCGCTGGAGTGCGACAATAACGGCAAGCGCCTCGTGCTCGAAGTCGCCCAGCATCTGGGCGAAAGCACAGTCCGGACCATCGCGATGGACGCAACCGAAGGTCTGGTGCGCGGGCAGGAGGTGACTGACACCGGCGCTCCAATCACCATTCCCGTGGGCGACGCGACGCTGGGCCGCATCCTCAATGTGGTGGGCGAGCCTGTCGATGAGGGCGCGCCGGTCGAGGCGAGCGAGTATCGCGCCATCCACCAGCCCGCTCCCGGCTTTGACGCGCAATCGACCGAGAGCGAAATCCTTGTGACCGGCATCAAGGTCATCGACCTGCTCGCGCCCTACTCCAAAGGCGGCAAGATCGGCCTCTTCGGCGGGGCCGGTGTGGGCAAGACCGTGTTGATCATGGAGTTGATCAACAACATCGCCAAGGTGCATTCGGGTTTCTCGGTCTTCGCCGGTGTCGGTGAGCGGACCCGCGAAGGCAACGACCTCTATCACGAGATGATGGATTCGGGCGTCATCAAGGCCGACAACCTGTCGGAATCGAAAGTGGCACTGGTCTATGGCCAGATGAACGAACCCCCGGGCGCACGCGCCCGCGTTGCGCTGACCGGCCTGACCTTGGCCGAGCAGTTCCGCGACCAGTCGGGCACGGACGTTCTGTTCTTTGTCGACAACATCTTCCGCTTCACGCAGGCGGGCTCCGAGGTGTCGGCACTTCTGGGCCGTATCCCTTCGGCGGTGGGTTATCAGCCAACGCTGGCAACCGACATGGGGCAGTTGCAGGAGCGCATCACCTCAACCAAGGCCGGCTCGATTACTTCGGTTCAGGCGATCTATGTGCCTGCGGATGACCTGACCGACCCCGCGCCTGCCACGTCATTCGCGCACCTCGACGCCACGACGGTTCTGTCGCGCGCGATCTCGGAGCTGGGTATTTACCCTGCCGTGGACCCGCTCGACTCCAACTCGCGGATCCTGGACCCGCAGATCGTGGGCGAAGAGCATTACCAGGTCGCCCGCGACGTGCAGGGTATCCTCCAGCGCTACAAGTCGCTGCAGGACATCATCGCCATCCTGGGCATGGACGAGCTGTCGGAAGAGGACAAGCTGACCGTGGCGCGCGCCCGGAAAATCCAGCGCTTCCTGAGCCAGCCCTTCGACGTGGCAAAGGTCTTCACGGGCTCGGACGGTATTCAGGTGCCGCTGGAGAAGACCATCGCCTCCTTCAAGGCCGTGGTTGCCGGTGAATATGACCACCTGCCCGAAGCCGCTTTCTACATGGTCGGCGATATCGACGAAGTGATCGCAAAAGCCGAGCGTCTGGCCGCTGCGGCCTGAGGAGGGCCAGATGGCAGAACTGATGCAATTCGATCTCGTCAGCCCCGAGCGCAAGCTCGCCTCGGGGCAGGTGCGGGCCGTGCAGATCCCGGCCGCCGAGGGTGACATGACTGCCATGGCGGATCATGCGGCCACCATCACCACACTGCGGCCGGGGATTCTCATCTCGGAAGCGCCCGAGGGCGAGACACGTTTCGTCGTAACGGGTGGTTTTGCGGAAATCTCGCCGCAGGGCACCTCGGTTCTGGCCGAGCGCGCCTATCCCGCCAATGCCGAGGGCCGCGCGGCGCTGGATGAAATCCTGCAGGAGATGCGCGCCAAGGCCGAGGCGAGCAGCGGACCGGAAAAAGACCAGATGGACAAGGCCGCCAATGATCTGGCCCGCGCGATCGAAACGATCGCATAATCCCTGCGCAGTCATAATTCCACCAGCCCCGATCCGCATAAGCGGGTCGGGGCTTTCTCATGTCATGGCCCGGCGATGCTTCACATAGACATGGATCATCCAGCCCAGCATGATCGCATTCATGATATGCCACATGAAATGCGTGCCGATGGGAAAGACATCACAGACTGCCCCATCCGCCATCCGAAAGCCTAGCGAGACGCACAAAAGCCCCGCTCCGATCAAGAGCCCCTGCCCTGTCTCGGTCTTGCGCAACCACAGCCCATAGCCTGCGATCAGCGCGGCGACGCTGAAATAGGCCGCATTTGCCCCCAGCCCCGGCAGGATCTGCCCCAGCCCCCAGGCGAAAACAAAGGCATAGGGCAGAAAGAGCATCACTGCGAGCAAGGCCCAGAGCGGGTGCAGATGCAGGTAATCGCGGGTGGCGGCAAAGAGATAGAGCAGGATGAAGATCAGGATGGGGATCACATCCGCTAGCCCCGCCCAGCCTGTCGCATGGGTGTGCCACAGAAATGAGCCGACCCCGATGATCGCCAAAACAATCGCCATCGCGCGCGCCAGAGGCAATCCCGCCGTGCTGCGCCAGACGAAAGCCGCCGCGATCAGAAAGGCCGCGTTGGTCAGAGCATTGACGGGCTCGCTCCAATAGGTGAAGTCGCTGCGCTCGCAATATGCGATGACCTGATCCTGCAGCATCTCAGCGCAACGCCTCGAAAAAGCCCCGCAAGAGCTGCGCGGCGGCCTCCGCCGCGATCCCGTCATAGATCTCGGGAACATGGTGACATTGCGGATGCGAAAATATCCGCGGCCCCTGCGCCACGCCCCCGGATTTCGGATCGGCCGCGCCGTAATAGAGCCTGCGGATTCGGGCATGCGAAATCGCCATGGCGCACATCGGGCACGGCTCCAGCGTCACATAGAGATCGCAACCTGTCAGCCGCTCCTGCCCGAGCGCCGCGCAGGCTGCGCGCAGCGCCAGCATCTCGGCATGTGCGGTCGGGTCGCGCAATTCCCGCGTGCGGTTGCCTTCTGAAGACAGCAGCGCACCCTCCGGCCCGATTACTGCCGCGCCCACCGGCACCTCGCCGCGCAGCCCGGCGGCGCGCGCTTCCTCGAGGGCGATCTGCATATGGCTTCTGAATTCGCTCATGATCTGCCTCTAACGCGGCACGCCATACGGCTCAAACGCTTTCGGGCGCGGTGGCATGCACGGGGCGTAGCCCCAACAAGGATCTTGCGGCGCAAGCCGCTCCGCTGGATCACGCTTGCTCGGGGACACGACGCCAGCGATGCAGCACGTCCGGCCCGACCGTCTCAAGACCCACGAGCCGAAACTGTGGCGCCTGTGCCAGCGCGCTGAGCCCCAGCGCTCCCAGCCCTGCGCGCCCCTCATCCCCGATGAGCTTGCCCGCCGAGAAGATCACCAACTCATCCACCAGCCCCGCGCGTATCAGGCTCGCCGCAAGCGCTCCGCCGCCTTCGCAGAGCACGCGCGTCAGCCCGCGCGCACCCAGCGCCTGCAGCATCGCGCGCGGATCGAGCCCCTTGCGCGCGCCAGAAGCATTCACGCAATCGATCAGTTCCGCCCCCCGCGCCTCCCAGAACGCTTTCGCAGACTCGGGCGCAGGGGATCCATGCAAAAGCCAGACCGGGACCTCCCGCGCTGTGCGCGAAAGCCGCCCTTGTGTCGGCAGATCCAGCCGGGGCGTGGCCACGATCCGCACGGGCTGATGCGCAACTCCGAGCCCACGCACCCGTAAATCGGGATCATCCGCACGCGCCGTGCCCGCGCCCACCAGAACGCCGTCATGCCGCGCGCGCATCAAATGCACCCGCGCGCGCGCCTCGGGTCCGGTTATCCAGCGGCTCTCGCCCGAAGCCGTGGCGATGCGTCCATCAAGCGTCAACGCGAGCTTCAACGTAACGAACGGCCTTCCTTCCGTCATGCGCATCAGGAAGCCTTCATTGACCGCGCGCGCCGCCTCTGCCTCGATGCCCTCAGACACGTTGATTCCAGCTGCCCGCAGCAACCGATGCCCGTTCCCGGAGACACGCGGATCGGGGTCGGTCAGCGCCGTAACAACGCGCGACACACCCGCCGCGACCAGAGCATCGGCGCAAGGCGGTGTCTTGCCGTGATGGGCGCAGGGCTCGAGGCTAACATAGGCTGTGGCGCCGCGCGCATCACACTGCGCAAGGGCCATCGCTTCAGCATGGGGCCGCCCACCCTGCTGCGTCCAGCCACGCGCCAGAACGCGACCTTCACGAACAAGCACGCATCCAACCGCAGGGTTGGGCCAGGCACGCCCCAGACCACGCGCGCCCAGCGCGATGGCCATTCGCATGAACCGCCGATCCGTCTCGATGCTCAAACGTTACTCGACGGATTTGGAATCGGGCCGCAACTCCGACACGAATTTATCGAAATCATCGGCTTCCTGAAAATTCTTGTAAACACTGGCAAAACGGACATAGGCCACAGTGTCGATCCGCGCGAGGGTTTCCATGACGATCTCCCCGATCATCTTCGAGGGGATATCCGTATCGCCCTGGCTTTCAAGCCGGCGCACGATCCCCGAGATCATCTGGTCAATCCGTTCATGTTCGATGGGCCGCTTCTGCATGGCGATACGCACCGACCGCTCGAGTTTCTCGCGGTCAAATGCCTCACGCCGCCCATTGGATTTCACCACGACGAGATCGCGCAGTTGAACCCGCTCATAGGTCGTGAAGCGCCCCCCACAGGCCGGACAGAAACGCCGACGGCGTATGGCGCCGTGATCTTCCGCAGGGCGTGAATCCTTGACTTGCGTATCGGTGTTCCCGCAAAACGGACAGCGCATGCCCTCTCCCTCGGCTTAATTGTCTCGTATTCCTCAAAGACTATAGGGAAACCGCGACGCATTGGGTAGCAGCAATCGACCACCACCAGATCATGGGGCCATCCTGTGGCGCTGAGGACTCAGCCCTCAATTCACGACAATCACGCGGGTCTGCTCCATCCCCTCATTGCGCACCATGTCGAAGAACACCCGCGCATTGTCTGGGTGCAGGCGCACACAGCCCGCTGAGGCCGGGCGCCCGAGGCGATTTATCTGATCTGTGCCGTGGATGGCGTAATGGCCGGAATAGAATACCGAATACGGCATGGGCGCGTTGTTGTAGCGCGAGGAGCGATGGTTGCGGGACAGGAATTGCGGCCGCCATGTGCCTGTCGGGGTGATCTTGCCCGACCGAGCAGTCGAGACCGGCCACTCATAAAGCAACTGACCATGATGATAGACATGCATCACCTGCCCGCTGAGACTGACACGCGCGACAACACGATCTGCCTGCGCCTGAAATGCAGGCACCCATAGCACCAACGCCACGCCAAGCGTAGCCAGACCCCGAATTAACATGCAGCCCCCGTTCAATATATTTGTCCATCAGCCCCCCGGCAGAGTGCTTTCAGTCGGTCGCAGCAATGGATTCGAGTCAAGCGGAAAATTGCCGATGCTGGTATTTGGAAATGCGGTTGCGGCCTTTCGGACCCTCTTGCCAAACTCTGCGCAAACTGGAACAGAGCGCGCATGACAGATGTGGATGACAAGAAACGGGTCCTGATCACCGGCGCCTCGCGCGGGCTTGGCGCGGCGATGGCTGAAGCCATGGCAGCGGATGGCTGGCATGTGATCGCGCTTGCCCGCACGCTCGGCGCGCTGGAAGAGCTTGACGACCGGATCAAGGCCAAGGGTGGCAGCGCGACGCTCGCAGCCATGGATATTTCCAAGGATGACGCGATGCGCCATCTGTGCCGCGGCATTCATGATCGTTGGGGTCATCTCGATCTGTGGGTGCATACGGCCATTCACGCACCGCCCATGTCGCCCGCCGATCACATCGCGCTCAAGGACTGGGACAAATGCGTTGCGATCAATATCCGCGCAACAGGGGTGCTGATCCCGATGGTCGCACCGCTCTTGCTGGCCGCGCCCGCGCGGGCCACTGCGCTTTTCATCGACGACACCATGACCGGCCATAAATTCATGGGGGCGTATGGCGCCTCCAAGGCCGCGCAGATGGCGCTGGCGCAGTCATGGGCCCGGGAAGCCGAAAAAACCGGGCCGCGCGTGATGGTCGAGGCGGCCGCCCCCATGCCGACTGCGCTGCGCGCGCGCTTCTACCCGGGAGAAGACCGCAAGAAGCTCACGCCCTGCGCCTCGGAGGCCGCGCGGCTCAAAGCCCTTCTATGAGCCCGCGCGCTGCCACGGGGAGCGGCGCGACTGCCCACCATGAACCTCACCACTACAGCCCGGCGCGAAACTCCGTGATCAACGCGCGCACGACTTCGCGCAAAGCCTCATCCTGATCCGCGCCCTGCTCGACCGCTGCGCCATAGACCGCACGTTGGCGCTCTGCACTCGTGCCCGTCGCGAGAATATCCTGCGCCCCGCGCACTTCATTGACGCAATCGAGCGTGATGGCATCGGCCTCCAGCAGTTCGATCAGTTCAGTGACAAGCTGCGGCACAGGCACCAGAGCGCCCTTGCCGATATCCAACAGCCCCTCGCGCGGCCCGTAGCGCTGTGCCCGCCAGCGGTTCTCGGCGATCAGGAAGCGGTCATAGATGCGCCAGCGCTGATTGCGGCGGCGCAGCTCCACCAGCATGCGCGTGATCGACTGCACCAGAGCGGCGATGGTCAGCGTGTGCTCCATGAATGGCATGACATCGCATATCCGGGCCTCCAGCGTCGGGAACCGCGCCGAGGGGCGGATATCCCACCAAATCTTGGTCGTATCCTCGATAAGCCCTGCATCGATGATCATATCGACCGAGCGCCGATACTCGCCATGGCTGATGAAGTCGGGCGGCAGGCCCGTGCGCGGCAGATTGTCAAAGATCGTCAGGCGGTAGCTGTTCAGCCCGGTATCCTGCCCGCCCCAGAACGGCGATGAAGTCGAGAGCGCCAGAAGATGTGGCAGGAAATAGGTGATCTGGCGCATGATATCGATGCGCAGGTCATCATCGGGCAGGCCGACATGGACATGCGTGCCACTGATCAGCATGCGCCGCACCACGCCCGCAAGATCGCGCGCGAGATCGTTGTAGCGTTGCTTTTCGGTCTGCTTGCGCTGGTGCCAATCCGCGAAGGGATGGCAGGAGACGGCAAGCGGGGCCATACCGTAATTCGCGGCACAATCAGCGATGGTGCGGCGCAGATGCCCGAGATCGGCGCGCGCCTCGGCGATATTGGCGCAAACGCCGGTGCCGACCTCTATCTGGCAGGCGAGAAACTCGGGCGAGACCTTGTCGCCAAGCTCTTTGGCGCAATCCTCCATCAATGCGTCGGGCACATCGACGAGGGCGCAGGTTTCGACATCGACGAGGAGATACTCCTCTTCGATGCCCAAGGTGTAATCTGGTGTGGCACTGTCCATGTGCAGAGCCTACTGCGGCGCACGCGTCGCGCAACAAATATTTGACGCAGGATTCAACTCAAATTAACGCTTCGATATGGCCGTATTGCATCCGGAACTTCCCTTCGCGCCTTGGGTGAACCCTGCATATCGCCGCTTGCCCGGCGTCATGCCGCTTGCGCGTGCGGATTGGCTCATGGTCGATGCGGCCTATGCAGCGCAGATGCAGGCGCGCGCTGAGTTGCTTGCCACGCGCGCGGCAGAGGTGCTGGGCGCATTGCCACAGGCTCGGGACGCAGCAGCAGAATTGCTGGACGAGGTGCTGCGCGATATTCTGCTGCATGGTTTTACGCGGCGCGGGGGCATTGTGCAGTGCCCGGATGAGCGGGAAGTCGAGATCGACCCTGCGCATCCGCTCTGGACCCTTGGGCATCTGCTGCAAGCGGATTTCTGCATTCTGCAAAAACCCGCCGGGCAAGATGAGCATGTTTTGACCGGGGCCGTGCTCTGCTTTCCGTCCAGCTGGACCCTCTCGGAAAAACTCGGAAAGCCAATGATGCGCATTCACAAACCGGTCGCCAGCTACGATGCCAATATCGGCACGCGCGTGCAGCGCATGTTCGACCTGATGCGCCCTGAACAACCGCTCTGGCGCGCCAATCTGCTGCATTACGCTAACCCGGCGCTGTTCCAGCCCCGGCTTGAGGGCGCGCCAAAAGACAAGAGCATGCAGGGTGAGTTCATCCGGTCCGAGCGGCAATGCCTGTTGAAGCTGCCGAAGACCGGCGCGGTGGTTTTCTCGATCCATACGGCTGTGGTCGAACGAAGCGCCCTGCGCCCCGAGGAACGCGCGGCACTCGCCGAGATCGAAAACTCAACGCAGGCGGGGGTTTGAGGCAAGCATCCGCGCGCGTTCCTGCGCGGTGAGCACGGGGCCGCGCAAAGTCGCGGCGCGCCTGCGCAAGGCAGCGGCACGGGCCTCGGGGGTGGCATCGGTCAGTCGCGCTGTGTGAACCCCATCGGCGGTCTGGGCGAGGATGCCGGCGATCGGCAAGAGTTGCGGCGCCTCACCGCCGCCATCCCCACGCGGCGCGGGCAAATCGGGCGATCCCAGGCAACTGGACAGCAACAGCACTGCGCATGCGATAAGCACGGCTCTGCCAGTGATACCTTCGCGCCTTGTGATGGTCATTGTTCCTGCGCCCCGTTAATCGGGTAACGATAGCCCGGGCGCCCATCTGCGCGCAAGCGGGCTTGCGCGTGGGGCATGTTCGCGGGCATGAATCAGGCATGGCACGGAAGAAAAACTCTTCAGCGGAAATCACGCGCCCACGCATGCGCGACGCTGCCTTGCAGCTGTTTGCGCGCCATGGCTATGCGGCAGT
Organism: Paracoccaceae bacterium; assembly: GCA_003567315.1. Lineage (GTDB taxonomy): Bacteria > Pseudomonadota > Alphaproteobacteria > Rhodobacterales > Rhodobacteraceae > Roseinatronobacter. The sequence goes on along the minus strand of PWZT01000088.1, from coordinate 64,216 downwards.
GTCGATGCGGATGATCGCCAAGGCAACCGATGTGCAGGTGGGCGCGCTCTATCTCTACACGCCCGACAAGCAAAGCTTGCTCTTTGATCTGATGCAGACCCATATGCAGGATTTGCTTTCTGAATTGCGCGCTCTTCCCTCACCGGATTGCCCTGTCGCCGCGCTGGAAGATTTCACCCGTTTCCATATCCGGTTTCACCGCGCGCGCAGCGATGCTGTCTTCATCGCCTATATGGAGCTGCGCAATCTGGAGCCCGAGAATTTCGCCCGGATCGAGGCGATGCGGCGCGAGTATGAAGCCAGTCTGGAAGCGATCCTCACGCGCGGCAAATCGGCAGGCATGTTCGCCGTGCCGGACACCAAGCTGGCCACATTTGCGCTGATCGCAATGCTGACGGGAGTTAATACGTGGTATCGCGAGGGGGGACGGCTGAGCCTCGCGCGGGTCGAGGATATTTACTGGGAAATGGTGCGCAAAGCGGTCGGCATCAGCACCTGACCGGTCACGAAAAAATCGGACTGCGCGATTAACCAGCAAATGAAATAAAAAATGCTGTTTTATTAAGCGCACTTCTGGCTACGATGGGCGCAAGAGAACTCAACCGGCGCGAAGACGCCACACCAGCAGGAGGGACAACCATGCTCGACACACGGGAACCGGCCTTTCGCGAAAATGTCGATCTGATGTACAGGCGCGCGGTCGCGCATCTCGATCTGCCACCAGGGCTAGCCGAGAAAATCCAGATCTGCAACTCCACCTACACCGTTCGCTTCGGCGTGCGGTTGCGCGGGAAGATCGAAACCTTCGTCGGGTATCGTTCAGTGCACTCGGAGCATATGGAGCCCGTGAAGGGCGGTATCCGCTACGCACCGGAAGTGAATCAAAACGAGGTCGAGGCGTTGGCCTCGCTGATGACCTACAAATGCGCACTGGTGGAAACACCATTCGGCGGCTCCAAGGGCGGGCTGTGCCTCGACCCCCGGAAATACGAGGAGCACGAGCTTGAGCAGATCACCCGCCGTTTCGCCTATGAACTGGCCAAACGCGACCTGATCAACCCGGCGCAGAACGTGCCCGCCCCCGACATGGGTACGAGCGAGCGCGAAATGGCCTGGATTGCAGATCAATACGCACGCATGAACACGACCGACATCAATGCCCGCGCCTGCGTCACTGGAAAGCCGCTCAATGCAGGCGGCATCAAGGGCCGCGTGGAGGCAACGGGGCGTGGTGTGCAATACGCCCTGCGCGAGTTTTTCCGCCACCCCGATGATGTCGCGAAGACTGGCCTGAAAGGTGGGTTATCCGGCAAGCGCATCATTGTGCAGGGCTTGGGCAATGTGGGTTACCACGCAGCAAAATTCCTACGCGAGGAGGATGATGCGCTGATCATCGGCGTGATCGAACGCGACGGTGCGGTGGTCAACACTTCGGGGATTGATCCAGAGAAGCTGCGCGAATGGATTGTGGAAACCGGCGGCGTCAAGGATTTTGATGGCGGACAATATGTCGAGGATGGTGCATCCGTTCTGGAAGAGGACTGCGATATCCTGATCCCTGCCGCCCTCGAAGGCGTGATCAATGTCAACAACGCATCGCGAATCCGTGCACCCTTGATCATCGAGGCCGCCAATGGTCCGGTAACAGCCGGTGCCGACGAAATTCTGCGCGAAAAAGAGGTCGTGATCATCCCGGACCTTTATGCAAACGCCGGCGGGGTCACGGTCTCCTATTTCGAATGGGTGAAAAATCTCAGCCATATCCGCTTCGGCCGGATGCAGCGGCGCAATGAAGAAGCGCACGCGATGCTACTTGTGCAGGAACTCGAGCGGCTGTCTGCGGACAAGCAACTCGGCTGGGAGCTCGCACCGGATTTCAAGAAGCGTTACCTGCAAGGTGCGGATGAGTTGCAACTTGTTCGCTCAGGGCTCGACGATACGATGCGGGTGGCCTACCAGGCGATCTCGGAGGAATGGCGCATGCGAAGCGATGTACATGATTTGCGCACCGCCGCTTTCATCGTCGCAATCCAGCGCGTTGCTGCGAGCTACCGGGCGAAAGGTCTCTGAGCACGGTCTCTCTGTGCCATCGTTCGAAAGGGCGATCTGGTGCCTGATGGTGCATCGTGCGAATAACTGGGGCGGGACGAAAGGTCTCTGGCGGTGGTGCGCAGGTGACGCCACCGCCCTGCCCACAAAGCGGCATTCGAGCTCGGGAGAGTCACTCGCGTTTTTCGGGCGATAAGGGCTTGCAGCCTTGGGCCCGCTTGGATAAATACCGCGAACAGTTGGGGTGTAGCCAAGTGGTAAGGCAGCGGTTTTTGGTACCGTGTACCGTAGGTTCGAATCCTACCACCCCAGCCATCTTTCAACTGCGCAGGCGGCTCCTTGACTTGGCGAACGCTGATCGAACGCCACTCTTATGATTGCGGTTCAGGGCATGCAGCGGATCTCTCATCGTCCTTTCCGCCGACGCTTCGACGATACGCCTGTACCTTTTCACACCCGGCCCCGAAAAACGCACTTGTGCGGACGAAACGGACGAAATCACAGCGCATTTCCGGGCGGCTTGGTCATGTCATCTCGGCAAATCATGCGCCGCCACCCTGCGCAATAGATCAATGAAACCGGCAACGTAATGCGCGGCCGTCGCATGGCCCTTCTCTGCTGTCGCCCGCGTTGCGTCGCCGACTGTGCCGGCCGCATTCAGATCGCTTGCAATCCAGCCGTAGGAGACAGGCCCGATGGGCGACAGGCTGTCAGTTTGCGCGGATGAGATGAAGTTCCGCGTCGCGCCCATATCGACCAGCTCGGGCCGGAAGGCGCGCATCAGCGAGGTCTCCACATCACCACCATGAATTCCAAAGGCGAGTTCCTCGGCTGAATACAAGCCCTCGGGCTGGCCGAAACTGCCCCATTGGCTTTTGACGGCCAGCATCCCCGCCTCCACCCGCAACTCGCGCGCGAGGATCGAAATCAGATCCAGATTGCCGCCATGGCTGTTAACAATGACGATCTTGCGCACCCCGGCGCGGGCGACCGAGAGCCCGATCTCCGTCCAGATCCGCAACGCATTCTCGGCACTCAGGGTCAGCGTGCCGGGCGCATGCAGGTGCTCGTTGGATTTGCCCACCGCTTGTATGGGCAGGATACGGATATCGAGGTCCTCGGGGCAGCGTTCCCGCAACAGCGCCAGCAGCCCCTCATTGATCATCATATCCACGCCGACTGGCAGATGCGGCCCATGTTGCTCGATCGCCGCTGTGGGCAGGATCGCGATGGTGCGCATCGGGTCGATCTGCGCATATTCCGCGCTGCGATAATCCGCCCAGTCCAGCCGTCGCATCAGTCCCTCATGTGCTGTAAGTCGCGCTCAGGCGCGATTGCAGATACTCCGCCCCGCTGACAGGGGCGTATTTCGGTGCGCCTGTGCCCGGCAGCACCTCAATCTGCGCATCCGGGTTGGGGTCGAGAAAGAAAGCCACCGATTTGCGCGCGCGCGGCGGGGGCAGAACGCGATGCGGGGTCGAGACATAGATGTCATTGGTCCAGCGCATCAGGCAATCGCCGATATTGACGATGAAAGCCCCGTCGAGATGCGGCACATCCTGCCAGTCCTGCCCGCGCGGGCGCACCTGCAATCCCGGCGCGCCATCGGTCAGAAGCAATGTCAGCGCGCCGTAATCCGTATGCGCGCCCGCGCCGATCTCGCCTTCCGCGCCGCTGGCCGCCGGATAGGACAGCAGCCGCAGGATCGCCATTGGCGCATCGAAATCAGCAGCGAAATGGTGCGGGGGCAGGCCCAGATCGCGCGCGACCGGCTGCATCAGCGCGACTGAAAGCTCCCAGACCGCGTTAAAATAATCGAGCATCACATCGCGAAACCTCGGCAGATCGGGCCAGAGATTGACGCCGCGAAAGGGCTCTCCCGCCAGCACGCGCGGATCATCGGGGCTCAGATCGAGCCCGATATTGAACGCCTCCTTGCGGTCGCTCTGGCCGGATGTCTCGTCGAGTGATTCCGAACCCATATAGGCCCAGCCGCGATTATGTGGATTGGTGGCGATGGAGAGCGGGCGCTTGGCTTCCTCGCCTTGAGCGAAGAACTGCTCCGAGTGGCGGAACACCTCGGCAATCAAAGTCTCGGGGATGCCATGCCCTTTGAGCAGGAAGAACCCGGTTTTGCGACAGGTGGCGCCGAGCGCCCGCGCAAATCCTTCCGGGTCGCGCGCATGATCGGCCCAGTCGAGAATTGGAACACTCATGCGGTTACCTCGCTAGGCTGGCTGCGCGCGCCGATCAGCTTGTCGAGCTTCGCGCCCACGCGGGCAAGATGCGCCTTGCGGCTCTCGGGTGTGGAGCTGTCCATGAGGTAATGCGCGGCAAAGGCAGTGCGGCAGCGCCGCGCGCATAGCAGCCGCACCCCGCGCAGAAGCGTGCGCTTGCCCGGCGCGCCGATGAAGAAGGTCAGCCAGCGGCTTGCCCCGCAGGTCGTGAACACACCCATCCGCGTGATATGGCCCAGCCCCGGGCGGATCGTCTTGTTCACCCCGTCGGGCATCAGGAAGGCCACCTCGGGCAAAAGCACGCGGTCGAGCCAGCCTTTCAGCATCGCGGGCAGCCCATACCACCAAGTCGGATAGACGAAGATCAGCGTATCGCACCACAGCAGATCCTCGGTTGCATTTGCCACAGGCGCGCGGTTCTCAGGGCTTTGCAGATAGCCCTGCCATTCAGCCTGCGTCAGGCAGGGCTGGAACCCCTGTGCGTAAAGATCATGCAGCCGGGTCTCGGCACCCGCACGCTCCAGCCGCGCCAGCACCAGATCGCGGATGGCGGCTGTAAAGCTCGCCGGATCGGGGTGGCAATAGACGACAAGCGCGCGCATCACAGCCTCTCCATCTCGCGGCCCACATGGGCCAGAAACCCCGCACGCTGTGCATCGCTGGCGCGGTTCATGTCATAAAGCGCAAGATAGCGCAGTTTCTCGGGCCGTGTCACATGCCAGAGCGCGCGCTTGACCACATGGCGCGGCGGATCGCCTGCAAGAATCGCGCGCAGCCGTGTGCCGCCATAGGTGGTAACTGCCGCAAGCTTACGGATATGCGTGAGGTTGGGGCGCACCTTGCCCGCTTCCAGCCGGAAGGAGACGCCGGGCAGGAACACGCGGTCGAAAAACCCTTTCAGGATAGCAGGATAGCCGAAATTCCACACTGGAAAGACCAGCACCAACGCCTGCGCGGCCTGCACGCGCTCCACATAGGGCTGCACTGGCGCGAGATTGGGGCCGACATCGTGATAGCCGCGCCGCTCGGCCTCGGTCAGCACAGGCGAGAAGCCTTCGGCATTGAGGTCGCAATCATCCACCTCCCAACCGCGCGCCGTCAGCGTCTCGACCACGCGGGTATGCAGCGCGGCGGAGAAGCTTTCGGGGCAGGGATGGGCAAAGAGGACGAGCGCGCGGGTCATCACTCGGCGGCCTTCATGCCGGGATATTCATAGATCCGGTCATAGCTCCAATGCGGATCGTCCCAGGCGATCATCTTGCCGGGATTGAGCAGCCCCTTGGGGTCGGCCTCGCGCTTGAAATTCAACTGCCGGTCATCGACTGTCTGCCGCCCGCCTTCCTCAAGCGTGAAGCGGTGCGGGTTGAAGATCATGCAGCCTGCGTCCTCGTGCATCCGCACGATCTCGTCCAGCCGGTCCTCGGTGGTGAATTTCACCAGGCTCAGCCCGGCGAACATGACCTTGCCGTTCTCGCGGATGACTTCCAGATGCTGCAACACTTCGGGCGAAAGTGCCTTGCGCATCGCGCGAACCTTTTCGGCATGGCTGGGATAGCCATAGCGCACTTGCAGATAGGTGATGCTTGGATCGACCTTCAGCGCGCGCAGAGTGGTGTGGTTCCAGCCATATTCAAAGACCGGGCCGGGATCGCGCGCCCAGTCGCTCTGCCCGGATTGGTAGATGATCTTCGCCTCGGGTCTGCGCGCCGTGAAGGTGTTGAACCCGTCCATGGATTGCGGCGCGACCATCAGGCCGACCAGATGCGTGCCCTCGCTGACATAAGGGGCCACGCGCTGGAAATAGCTATGCGCAGTGGGGGCTTCGTAGACGCTGGCGATCTTGATGAGGATGCCGTCCTGATTGGCCAGCGTTTCGGTATAGTCGAGCGCGGCATCGAAATCGTCGAAGGCAACGAAGAGCCCCACCCAGTCATAGGCCGGGGCCAGCGGCATCTCCAGTTCGGTGATGATGCCGTTGGTGCCATAGGCGTGGCTGACGCGCGCCAGTTCCTCGCCGCGAAACTCCAGGACGCGCGGCTCTTCCTCCATCGTGACAACGCGCAGGCGGATGATATTGCCCAAGTCCCGCAGCGAGCCCCATGTGCAGGAGCCTATCCCCCCCGAGCCGCCCGCGACAAAGCCCCCGATGGTCGCCGTGGCCCATGTGCTGGAGAACATGCGCAATTCCTGCCCTGACTGCGCCTTGCATTCGGCATCCACATCCTTGAGCAGGCAGCCCGGCTCCACGATCACACGGCCCGGATGCACTTCCTTCACGGCGGCCATGTTCTTCATATGCAGGATGCAGCCGCCCGACATCGGCATGGCCTGCCCGTAATTGCCTGTGCCCGCCCCGCGCGTGGTCACTGGCACGTCATGGGCGTAACAGGTCTTGAGCACTGCGATCACTTCGGCCTCGTTGCGGGGGGCCACGACGAAATCGCCTTCCAGATGATCCATCCTTGCCTTGAGCACGGGCGAATACCAGAAGAAATCACGCGACTTGGCGCGGATCGAGACCGGATTTTCGTCGATTTCCAGATGCGACAAGGCGGCTTTGGCGGCAGCGACATTGGGTTTCATGGCGTCCTCGTCAGATGGTCAAGCTCGGCATAATCAGGAAGCGATCGGTCAATCGCGCGCCCCGCCCGCAACACGATCCGGTCGGATTGCGGGCGCGCCAGCGCCTCGGTCCAGCTGCGCGCGCGCAGGATGATCAGATCAGCAGGCGCGCCGGGCGCAAGGCTGGGCGCATCGAGGCTGCAGGCGCGCGCGGGGTTGGTCAGGAAGGCGTTGATCCAGTCGGGATCTGAATGATCGAGATGGGCGATCCGCGTCGCTTCGCGCAGCACCTCGAGCATGTCGAGATCGCCGTAAGCATAGAACGGATCGCGGGTATTGTCGGAGGCAAAACTCACATTGATGCCGCGTGCTTTCATCTCATGGACCAGCGTGATCCCCCGCCAGCGCGGCGTGCACCCGGGCGTGCGGTCCTGCAGATACATGTTGCACATCGGCAGCGACACGATGTTCAGCCCCGCGCGCGCCACCAGATCAAGCGAGTCCAGCGCCTCGGCCTCGGGTTGGACTGCGAGCGAGCAGCAATGGCCGACCGTGATGGGCCGGGCAAAGCCTGTCTCCAGCGCAACCTCGGCAATCGCGCGCAGGGTCGCCGCATTCGGGTCGCCCGACTCGTCGGCATGGAAATCCAGTTCCAGATCGCGCGCGATGGCCAGTTGGAACAGTTGGCGCAGGCGGTCCTTCAACCCGTCCACGGGGTAGGTGACCATGCCCAGCACACCGCCATGTTCGGCGACAATATCCGCCGTGCGCGCGTAGTCGCCGTTCAGATCCGCGCGGTCGATCCCGGCCAGCGATGCCCCCTGCAACGCAATCCGCCCGGCCCATTTCGCGCGCAGCTCGGCAAGGACCGGCCAGGAAATCGCGTCCTGTGGGGCAAGGCTGTCGATATGGGTGCGGATGGCGCGTGTGCCATGCGCGAAGGCGCAGCGCAGCGCAAAATCCATGCGCGCGCGCACATCCTCGGCGCTCCAGTTCGCCTCGCGGTCGGCAGCGACCGTGGTCAGCGCGCCCATGAAACTGCCGTCCGGGTTGGGGCTGCGCGGCCAGATATGACCCTTGTCCAGATGCGTATGCATGTCGATGAAGCAGGGCAGCACCATCGCCCCGCCCATATCGATCACCGGCACATCAGGCGCGTCCGAAAGTTTGCCACCGTCGATGGTCACCGCATGGCGGACCAGCCCGCCCTCCTTTCCCAGAAGGCAGGCGGGCACAGTTACATTCTCCAGCCTGAACGGGCCAGCAGCAGGCAGCGTCTTGAAATCCATCATGTCTCTCGCTTCACGGCGCTCTCGTGCCATTTACGTAGCAGCATGTGGCTGAGAAACGACAGACCCGCGAAGATGATCACCCCAGTGACGGCAATCAGGATCAGGGCGGCGAACATACGCGGGATGTTCAGGCGATACCCGGCTTCCAGAATGCGGAACGCGAGGCCGGAACCATGACCACCCGTGCCCGCGACATACTCCGCGACCACCGCGCCGATCAGCGCAAGCCCCCCGGCGATGCGCAAGCCCCCCAGGAAATAGGGCAGCGCCGAGGGCAGGCGCAGGTAGCGAAGCGTCTGCCAGCGCGAGGCGCCGTAGATGCGGAACAGGTCGCGCAGGTTGTGATCGGCCGAATTCAGCCCCAGCGTGGTGTTGGCGAGCACCGGAAAGAACGCGACCAGCCAAGCGCAGAGCAGCAGCCCCGCAGTGCGGCTGTCCACATAGATGAAGATCAGGGGCGCGATGGCGACCACCGGAGTGACCTGCATAATGACCGCATAGGGGTAGAACGACATCTCGACCAGACGGCTTTGCGTGAACAGCACCGCCAGCCCGACCCCGCCGATAACAGCGACGGCCAGCGCCATCATCGTGATCTGCAAGGTGATCATCAGCGCACTGAACAGCATGGGCCAGTCGCTTATCAGCGTTTGCATCACCAGACCGGGGCGCGGCAGGATGAAATGCGGGATCTCGTTCCATACAACGATCCGGTCCCAAAGCCAGATCGCGGCGATCAGCACCACCACTGGCAGAAGCCAGCGGCCGAAACGCTCGAACCGGGCTGCGCGTAAGCGTTTAAGATCATCGGCGTCATATAGCGGCTGGCTCTCCGATATACGCGACTGGTTCTCGGCAATGCTCATGCAATCTCTCCCATCGCCTCACGCAACGCGTCCGAGGCCTCGCGGCAAAGCGCGGCATACTCGGCGGAGGTGCGGAATTCCTCGGACCGCGGATAGGGCGCGTCCACATGCACCTCGCGGATCACCCGGCCTGGCCGGGCCGCCATAACGACAATTCGGTCAGACAGAAATACCGACTCAAACACCGAATGCGTCACAAAGATCACCGTGCAACCGATCCGTGCCTTGAGCGTTAGCAGATCGTTGTTCAGGCGAAAGCGCGTGATCTCATCGAGCGCAGCGAATGGTTCATCCATCAGGATCAGCCGCGGCTTTGTCACCATCGCGCGGGCGATGGAGACGCGCATCTTCATGCCCCCGGACAATTCCCGCGGATAGGACTCCAGAAAATTCTCCAGCCCGACCAGCCGCAGCGCCTCAAGGATCTCGTCCTTGACCGAAGCATAGCTCTGCCCCTTCAGCCGGAAAGGCAACCAGACATTCTGCGCCACGGTCGCCCAGGGCATGAGCGTGGGCTCCTGAAAAACCACGCCCAGATCGTTTTCCGACTGCCCCCCGGCCCAGGTGATGCGCCCGGCGCTGGTGTTCGACAGCCCCGCGATCAACCGCAGGGCCGTGGATTTGCCACAGCCCGACGGGCCCAGCAGTGAAATGAAATCTCCGCTATTGACCGACAAATCCATGTCCCGCAGCGCGACCACATCGCCATTGAAGGTCTTGGTCACGCGGGTCATGTCCAGAACGCGCGATCTCTGGCCCATCGGCGCAGGTGTCATGAAATCCCCCTTTTGCGGCAGCGCAGTACCCTTATTCGGGGCGCAGCTCCATCCCGAGACCCTGATTTACGAAGTCAAAATTCACGGCAGGGGTCCAGTCGAGTCCTGCCTCGACCACGCCGGCCTCGACCATTGAGGTGTAAAAGGCTTCCACCTCTTCTTCAGTCATGGCCCCGATCCCGAGTTCGAGCGCGGAGTCACTGTCCACGATGCCGAAATCGATCATCATGTCGATGGCGAAATCGATCCGATCGCGGGTCATGTCCTCATTGGCATCAAGGATCATCTGGATTGCATCCTCGTTGTCGCCATAGAGGAAGTTATACCAACCCAGGATCGAGCCGTTGACGAAACACTCCACCGCCTCGGGGTTGGTGTCGATGGTGGACTGCATGACCTCGACCGTGGTGGCATAGGTGGAATAGCCCGCATCGGCGATCAGGAAGACATTGGGTTCAAACCCGGCCTCACTCTGGATGGCGTAGGGCTCGGAAGACAGGAAGCCCTGCATCCCGGACCGGGGATTGGCGAGGAACGGGGCCGGATTAAATGTGTAGGGTTGCCGTTGCTCGGAGGTGAAGCCATGCTCCGAGATCATCCACTGGTAGTAGGAGGTATAACCGTTATCCCCGATGAAGAGCGTCAGATCCTTAAGCTCTTCCCATGTATCGGCCTCTCCAGGGTGTGAGATAATGACCTGCGGGTGACGCTGGAAAGAGGCCATCACAGCAACCACAGGGATGTCCTCGGCGACCGCGTTGAAGGCCTGTAACAGATCACCGCCCATATGGAACTGGATACGATCGGCCATCAAGAGAGCGCGATTGTTCACTTGTGGTCCACCGGGGATGATGGTCACATCCAGCCCACATTCGGCATAGGTTCCATCGGCGACGGATTGATAGAAACCGCCATGTTCGGCCTGCGGCAGCCAGTTGGTGCCGAAGGTCACTTCGGTCAGGGCGGAAGCTTGGGTGGACAGGGCCAGAACGGCGGAACTTGCAAGAAAGGGCAGACGCATCTGTGACATCCTCTGGTTTAGACATGCCGATGTTCTCTGACAGCCCCCGCGAACAAAAGATCATGGCGTGGCGCACGCTAGGTCGCTCGGGCCGATGCTGAATATTCAGGCAAGCGACGGCAAAGTGCATAAATTTCCGACGCAAGTGCTGTCCATTTCTCTGAGAGCAGAAGGAATCAGCAACAGCGTTACCAAGTGGTAAAGGCCGGGGAGGAGTGGGCCGGGTGTCTCTACCTTCCTCCACTTACGTCACACCACGTCAACGCGCGGACGCACCGGAATGAACGCAAGCTTCTTGGCACCGCCCTCACCTCGCGTCAGTCGATACCCTTCAACGCGTCGCGCACGGCCTGTGCGAAAATCTCGCAGTCCTGCGCGGTGCCGGCACTGACGCGGATGCAGCGATCATGCGGCGCGACGAAAGGCATGCGTACGAAGACATCGCGCGCCATCAGCGCCGCGACCAACCGCCGCGCAAAGGCGCCGTCGCGGCCACAATCCATCGTGACGAAATTGGTCGCTGATGGCAGCGCATGCAGGCCATTGTCAGCCGCGATCTGCGCAAGGCGCGCTCGGGCCGCACTCACCTCACCGTGCACATGCTCCAACCACGCCTGATCCTGCAACGCCGCCAGCGCACCGATCTGGGCAAGCCTGCCCATACCGAAATGATTGCGAATCCGGTCGAACATGGCGATCAGCGGCGCTGCGGCGATGGCGTAACCGACCCGCAAGCCCGCAAGGCCGTAGAGCTTGGAAAATGTCCGCATCCGAATGACCTGCGGATTATCCGGGTCTATGGGTGGCGCCGTCCCCTCGGGGGCCGCGTCGATATAGGCTTCATCGACAACCAGCAGCGTACCCTCGGGAACTGCGTCCATCATCCGCTGGACGATGCGCGCGGAATGCCAGCTTCCCATCGGATTGTCAGGATTGCAGAAATACAGAAGCTTCGCCGAAACCGCTTCAGCGCGCTCCAGAAGCGCTGCCGGGTCTTCATGATCATCGCGGTAAGGCACCTTGTGCAGAACGCCACCAAAGCCCGCAACATGGTAGTTGAAAGTCGGATAGGCCCCATCCGAGGTCACGACAGCATCGCCCGGGCCAACGACCAGCCGGACGAGATTGCCGAGCAGACCATCAATCCCCTCGCCCACGAGGATGTTCTCGGGCGCGATGCCGTGATGTTCGGCAAGTGCGAGGCGCAAGTCATGGCATTCGGAATCGCCATACATCCAAAGCTCGCCCACAGCCTCCTGCATCGCCGCCTGCGCCTTGGGCGATGGCCCGAACACGCTTTCATTCGCGCCAAGCCGCGCGCGAAAGGCGCGCCCCGATGCGCGCATATGCGCCTCTGGCCCGACAAAGGGCACTGTGGCAGGGAGGTTGGCAACAATGTCAGTGTAGCGCGGCGAAGTCATTTTCACTGGATAGGCGAGCCATCGCGCTTGGGCAAGAGCCCTACATCAGACGAGTGTCCCGCGGGAAAGCCTGTCCAGAAATGCATCAGCCTCCGCCAGAACTATCTCGCGCCGGGATTTGTCCATCCGGTCGAAGGTTCGATACATCTGCGCCATGCGTGGATTGCCTTCGAACCGCGCACGGTGGCGGATCAGGAAGTGCCAGTAAAGCAGATTGAACGGGCACGCCTTCTCGCCAGTCTTGTCCTTCACCTTGTAATGACAGGATTTGCAGTAATCCGACATGCGGTCGATATAGGCCCCGGAACTGACATAAGGTTTCGAGCCCAGTATCCCGCCATCGGCGAATTGTGACATGCCCACGGTGTTGGGGGCCTCGACCCATTCATATGCATCGGCATAGACTGCAAGGTACCATTCATGCACCTCGGCCGGATTGACCCCGGCCAGCAGTGCGAAATTTCCCGTCACCATAAGCCGCTGGATATGATGCGCATAGGCAAGATCGTGTGTCTGACCAACAGCTTGCGCGATACAATTCATGCGCGTTTCAGCACCCCAGTAGAATGCCGGGAGTTTACGCTGGTGGTTGAGCGCATTGCGGCGTGGATACTCAGGGCCTTCCAGAAAATAGATGCCGCGCACGAACTCGCGCCAGCCGATGATCTGGCGAATGAAGCCTTCCACCGAATTGAGCGGCGCATGGCCCGAGTGATACGCTTCCTCGGCCCTGTTGCATACCTCGAACGGCCCCAGCAACCCCGCATTCAGATATAGCCCAATGACAGCGTGATAGAGATACGGATCGTCCTGCAGCATCGCGTCCTGATAGGTCCCGAAATCCGGCAGCGCGTGTTCGATGAAATGATCGAGCGCGCGCAACGCCCCGGCCCTATCGGTCTGGAAGTGAAACGGGCGCAATGCGCCGAAATTGTCGGAAAAGCGCTTTTCCACAAGCTCCAGAACTTCCTCGAGAACAGGATCGCCCTGCGCCTTGGGCGGCCCCTTGCGAAAGAGATCATCCGTGGCAGGCTTGCGGTTGTCGTGATCGAAATTCCACTTCCCGCCTGCAGGTTTGTCACCCTCCATCAACAGCCCGGTCTTGCGACGCATCTCGCGGTAGAAATACTCCATCCGCAGCGATTTGCGCCCCTCGGCCCAGTCTTCGAATTCCCCGTGCGAACAGATAAACCGGTCATCGGGCAAAAGCGTCACATCAAGCGGCAAGTCCTGCAATTCATGGATTAGACGCCATTCGCCGGGTTCTGTCGCCAGCACAGCCGATGCTTCAAATTCTTCCGTGCGGCGCAGCAATTCGCCAGAGATTGAGCCAGAATTGTCAGGGTCATCCAAGCTGGTATAGGCGACCTTCCATCCCTTGTCGCGCAACTGCGCAGCGAATTTGCGCATGGCCGTAAAAAGGAAGGCGATCTTCTTGGGGTGATGCGGCACATATTCGGCTTCCGCCGCGACCTCGGCCATCACGACCACATCGGTTTGCTTATCTGCTGCCTGGAGCGCAGCAATATCGGCGCTCAACTGGTCGCCCAGCACCAGAGCTAGTTTTACCATGGCACAGGTTTCCCGGCCCAATCGAAAAACGCCCCACTTTGCTCTGGCGTCAGCGAGTCGATCACCTGCAAGAGATTCTGCGCGGCTTCCGCAGGCGGAACTGCTGGATGACGCCCAAGGTATTTCTCCGTGAATTTCGTGGCGACCGTGCCAGGGTGCAGCGCCACACACACCGCTTCGCGATGCGTGCGCCCAATCTCGATGGCCGCGCCGCGGATGATCTGGTTCAGTGCCGCCTTGGAGGCGCGGTAGCTGTGCCACCCCCCTGCCCTGTTGTCGCCGATCGAACCCACGCGTGCCGACAGCGCTGCCATGACCGAGGGCTCATCGCGCGGCAGCAGCCGCAGCGCATGTTTCATCACCAGCGCAGGCCCGATGGTGTTGAGCGCGAATTGAGCACCCAGCGCATCCGCCGAGAGGTGCTTGAGCGCCTTTTCGGGCGTGTGGCCGTTGATCTCGAGCGCGCCTGTGGCGATCAGGATGCGCTGGAAAGGGCCTTCGAGGCTGTCGAGATGTTCGGCCACTGACGCTTCGCTCGTGACATCAAGCCCGTTGTGAGACCGTGACAGCCCTGTCACCTGCCAGCCCTGCTCGCTCAGGGCTTCGCTCAATGCGCTTCCGATCCCGCCGGACGATCCGATCACCAATGCTCGTTTCATACGCTCTCCTGTCTGAGACCGGAGAGCTAGCGGCGCGGCCCGATCTGTCCAGAGGCCAGCGCGAGACGGATCGGCCCGCGCGCAACTCTCACCTCAACCGGACGGCCCTTCTGCGTGGCGACCAACGCGCCCTCGGCCTGAAGCCCTGCGGCGACACGTCGGATCTCGGGCATCAACGGGCGCCACTCCGTTGCAAGTCCGCGTGCGACCTCGGACGGGCAAAAGCTCTTGCCCGCCCCGCGCGCGGTAGCCAGGGCCATCAGCGCGGCCCTTATTTCGGTGTCGTCAGGCGTTCGGCCCATGCGCGCGCAATCGGGGACAAGACAATGGCCATTGGCACTGCGATGCACCAGGCGACGAACCAGGCCCGCGCCCAGCGCAGCGGAAAGCCGGCATCCATGCCTGTATTGATGAAGGTGATGATGCCGGAAATCACAACCGACATCATCGTGCCCATCAGAAGACCTGTGAGAATACGCAGCTTCACCCAAGCGCCTCGTTACAACGTGCACATGTGCCCGGATGGCTATGGCTGCCGACATCCGCGCTGATCTTCCAGCAGCGCTGGCATTTCTGCCCCTCGGCGCGCTCGAAAATCACGCCGATGCCCTGCACTTCCGGCAGGCGGAAAGCTTCGGCCGGAACCGGGTCAGCAGTCAGAACCATGCCCGAAGTGATGCAGACATCCGCGAAATCGACGGATTTCAGCGCGGTCATGATCTCGGCATCGCGCACATGGACCACCGGCGCGGCCTCCAGTGACGCGCCGATTTCCTTGTCGCGGCGCTGAATTTCGAGCGCGGCCGTTACCACCCGCCGCGCCTGCCGGATGCCCGCCCATTTCTGCGCCAGTGGTTCATTGAGCCAATCCGCTGGCGTATCGGGGAAGTCCTGCAGATGCACCGAAGAGCCCTCGCCGGGAAAGCGCGAGAGCCAGACATCTTCCATCGTGAATACCAGCACTGGCGCGAGCCAGGTTGTCAGTCGGTGGAAAAGGATGTCCAGCACAGTCCGCGCAGCCCGCCAACGCAGCGATGAGGGTGTATCACAATAGAGCGCATCCTTGCGGATGTCGAAATAGAATGCCGAGAGATCCGATGTCGCAAAAGCGAACAACTCGCGGAAAACGCCCTGAAAGTCGTAGGCCGCGTAGCCCTTGCGCACCTGCGCATCGAGCTGCGCCAGACGGTGCAGAACCCATTGCTCCAACTCCGGCATATCCTCTGGCGCCACGCGCTCTTCTTCCGTGAAACCTGCGAGATTGCCCAGCATGAAGCGCATGGTGTTGCGCAGCCGCCGGTAGCTATCGGCGACGCCCTTGAGGATTTCCTTGCCGATGCGCAGATCGACCGTGTAGTCGGATTGCGCGACCCAGAGCCGCAGGATATCGGCGCCATATTGGTCAATCACCTCTTGCGGCGCGATGGTATTGCCGAGCGATTTGGACATCTTCATGCCCTTTTCGTCCAGCGTGAAGCCATGCGTCAGCACCCCGTGATAGGGCGCGCGGCCCTTGGTGGCGCAGGCTTGCAGCATCGAGGAATGGAACCAGCCGCGATGCTGGTCGGTGCCTTCGAGATAGAGATCGGCAATTCCGTCAGGACTGCCGTCTTCACGGTCGCGGAGCACGAAGGCATGGGTCGAACCGGAGTCGAACCAGACATCCAGAATGTCAAAAATCTGATCATAAGCATCAGGATCGTGAAGGTTTTCAAGGACACGTTCCTTAAATCCTTGCACATACCAGACATCAGCGCCGTCTTTTTCGAAAGCGGCGACGATGCGGGCATTCACTTCCGGGTCGCGAAGCAGGAAATCGGGATCGGTCGGCTTTGCGCCTTTTTTCACGAAACAGGTCAGCGGCACGCCCCAGGCGCGCTGGCGCGAGAGCACCCAGTCAGGCCGCGCCTCGATCATGGAATAAAGCCGGTTGCGCCCGGTCCGGGGGGTCCATGTCACAAGATTGTCGATGGATTCGAGCGCGCGGGCTCGGATGGTGTCGCCATGTGTGCCCATCCCGTCCTCGAGCGGCTTGTCGATGGCGGCGAACCATTGCGCGGTGTTGCGATAGATCAGCGGCGCTTTCGAGCGCCAGCTATGCGGGTAGGAATGGCGCATCTTGCCTTTTGCGAACAGCGCGCCTGCATAGGCCAGTTGCTTGATGACCGCGACATTGGCGCCGCCCTCCTTGCCATCGGGCTTGACGATCACCTCGCCCCCGAAGAGTGGAAGGTCAGCACGGTAGCTGCCATCTTCGAGCACATTATAGGTCATGGGCAGGCCGTGCTTAAGCCCGATCTGATAGTCGTCATCGCCATGGCTGGGGGCGGTATGGACGAAACCGGTCCCGGCCTCGTCGGTGACATGATCGCCGGGGAGCATGGGAACATCGAAATCCCATTCGCCTTGCGCGCCTTCGACGCTGCGGAATGGATGTGACAGCACCAGCGCGCCGAGCGCTTTGGGGGCTATGTCCTGCTTGCGCTCGGCCTTCACCTTCGCCGCATTCAAAGCGCTTTCCGCCAATGCGTCAGCCAAAATGATCAGTGCCCCCGGCTCTTCCTTACCCCCTTCCATCACTTCGGTCACTTCATAAAGCCCGTAAGAAATCTCAGGTCCGAAACAGACTGCCCGGTTCTGTGGAATTGTCCAAGGCGTCGTAGTCCAGATCACCACCGATACGGGCTTCGTCTTGCCGAAAATACTCAGATCGGACGCAGCGTCCCCAAACTCCGTGACGGGAAACTTCACCCATATGGTGTGAGAGGTATGGTCGTGGTATTCGACCTCAGCCTCGGCCAGAGCGGTCTTTTCCACTGGCGACCACATGACAGGCTTCGACCCCTGATAGAGCGAGCCGTTCATCAGAAGCTTCATGAACTCATCGGCGATGACGGCTTCGGCGTGGTAATCCATGGTCAGATAAGGATCGTCCCATTTGCCGGTGATGCCCAGCCGCTTGAATTCGTCGCGCTGCACATCGATCCAGCCTTCGGCGAAACGGCGGCATTCCTGACGGAAATCAACGATATCGACCTTGTCCTTGTCGAGCCCCTTGGCCCGGTATTGCTCTTCGATCTTCCACTCGATGGGCAAGCCGTGGCAATCCCAGCCCGGCACGTAGCGCGCATCGCGCCCCAGCATCTGCTGCGAGCGGGTGATGAAATCCTTCAGCACCTTGTTGAGCGCGTGGCCGATATGGAGATGGCCATTGGCGTAAGGAGGGCCGTCATGGAGGATGAAGGGCTTGCGGCCCTCGGCCTGCGCGCGCAGTCGGTCATAGATGCCCAGCCGCTCCCATCGCGCAAGCCATTCGGGCTCGCGCGCGGGCAAGCCTGCGCGCATCGGGAAGTCGGTTTCGGGCAGGGAAAGCGTGTCTTTGTAGTCGATCGTGTCGGTCATGTGTCTGTCACTCATGCGATATTTCTGGATGGCGGGCGCCAAGGCTGGCCCGGCACTCCGGGCGCGTCAGAGTGCCGGGCCGCTAATTCGCTGAATGATCGATATCCGTGACATGCGCCGCCTTATAGGAGCGTGCTGCCCGCGCGTCCAGTAGCAAGGCGCTGTGCGCGCACTTGTGGGCAATGCATAGAGAACCGCAGTGAGAATGCGTGTTTGAGGCCAAACGAATTCATATCAGATTGCATTTCACCAGTGATTGAGGCAGGTCACGTTGAAGGAGGCCAACAATGCTCATGCCGTTTCATTTCGCCTATCACGTTCATGATCTGGACGAAGCGCGCCGATTCTATGGCGAGGTTCTTGGCTGCATGGAAGGGCGTAGCACGGAAACCTGGGTGGATTTCGACTTCTTCGGCCATCAGATCAGCCTGCATCTGGGCGCACCCTTTCCCAATGAGACCACGGGCAAGGTTGGCGATCATATGGTGCCAATGCCGCATTTCGGCCTTGTGCTGGATGTCGCGCGCTTCAAGGCGCTTGCCGCGCGGCTGGAAGAGGCCGGGATCGAGTTCGTCATCCCGCCAAGCCTGCGGTTCGAAGGCCAGCCCGGCGAGCAGTGGACCATGTTCTTTCGTGACCCGTCTGGCAATCCGATCGAGGTGAAAGGCTTTGCCGATCAGTCGCAGATCTTCGCGGCCTGAGTTTCCTCTGCCACCCAGTCAGCAACACCCGGCCCCATTCCTTGCGCGGGCAGCGCGATGATGGCGGGCAACTCGAACGGGTGGCTGGCGCCGATCTTGCTGCAGACCGCCGCGAAATTGGCGGCGGGCGTCTTCATCCGCAAGAGCACTTCGCTCTCCGAGTCGATCTGGCCCTGCCACCAGAACAGGCTCTCGACCTTGGGCAGCAGATTCGCACAGGCGATGAGCCGCGCCTGAAGGCAAGCGCGGGCAATCTCGCGTGCACTTTCCTTATCGGGACAGGTCACTTCGACTTCATAAAGCTGCATCTCGGCCTCCGTACTAGTTTGCCTGATGCTGACTATGTGGCCCCCGTCACTGCTCGACTATGATTTGGCTCAAATTCAGCGCAGCCTTCAGCAATTCGGGATATTGACCGCAAGCCCGCCAAGGGCAGTTTCCTTGTATTTTTCCGACATATCGGCGCCGGTCTGGCGCATGGCCTCGATGCAATTATCGAGCGGCATGAAATGCGAGCCATCGCCGCGCAGCGCGAGGCTTGCGGCCGAGACCGCCTTGATCGCGCCCAGCCCGTTGCGCTCGATGCACGGCACCTGCACCAGACCCTTCACCGGATCGCAGGTCATGCCAAGATGATGTTCGAGCGCGATTTCGGCGGCATTTTCCACCTGCTCCGGCGTGCCGCCAAGCACCGCCGCGAGCCCCGCAGCCGCCATGGCAGAAGCCGAGCCGACTTCCGCCTGACAGCCGCATTCCGCGCCTGAAATCGAGGCGTTGTGCTTCACCAGCCCTCCAATTGCCGCCGCTGTCAGCAGGAACTCCCCCACCCGCACTTCCGAAGCGCCTGGGACATGATCCAGCCAGTAGCGAATCGTTGCGGGAACCACGCCGGCCGCGCCATTGGTAGGTGCTGTCACCACTTGCCCACCAGCGGCGTTTTCCTCGTTCACAGCCATCGCGTAGGTGCTGATCCAGTCATTGATGACATGGGGGGCTGTCAGGTTGAGGCCACGCTCGCGCTCCAGCGCCTCGCGAATTCCCTTGGCGCGGCGGCGCACATGCAACCCGCCGGGAAGAGTGCCCTCAGCGCTCAGCCCGCGCTCGATGCAATCATTCATGACCTGCCAGATGCGCCGCACGCCCTGATCCAGCGTGTTCGGCCCAATGAAGGCAAGCTCGTTGGCGCGTTTCATCTGCGCGATGCTCTTGCCCGAGCTCCGCGCCATCTCAAGCATCTGTGCAGCTGACTCGAACGGATAGGGGACCACGGCGGCAGATTTCGCGGGCGCCGCGCCAAGTTCAGCTTCGGTGACAACAAAACCGCCGCCGATGGAGTAATACACTTCTTGCGCGATCACATCGCCCTGCGCGTCTGTGGCCATCAGGCGCAGGCCATTGGCGTGGCCGGGCAGTGGCGGGCCGTAATCGAAGATCAGATCGGATTTCGGCTGGAACCGTAGCCGTCCCAGACCCTCGGCCTCGATCTCGCTGGTGCGGTGGATTTGCGCGAGCGTTGCCTCGGCACGCTCTGCATCATACCCGTCGGGCGTGAACCCTGCGAGCCCGAGGATCACGGCGCGATCTGTCGCATGCCCCACCCCGGTGAAGGCCAGCGAGCCATGCAGGCTGGCGCGCAGCCCCGTGACATTGAAAGACAGCCCGCGAAGATGCGCGAGAAAGCGCGCTGCCGCCACCATTGGCCCCATCGTATGCGACGAGGATGGGCCGATCCCGATCTTGAACATATCGAAAACCGACAAAAACATGCGATATCTCCCTCCGGAACAGTCGGACTTCTAGCCTAAGCCAGGTCTGCAACTGGCTCCAAAGCGACCAGTCGCTGGGAAAAGCAGACATTACAGCGCGATTGCCCCCTTGGCAGCCGGACGGAATTGGGCCAGTCTTGCGTCATGACGTTATCCAGAGCTTTCATGTCTGTCGGCGCGGCGCTTGCTTTGCTCGGTGCCTGTTCCCCTTGGACCAGCCCACAGGCCGGGCGCAATCTTTATATGCAGAACTGCGCGTCCTGCCATGGCGAGGATGGGCGTGGCGGCGCGCAGATGCCGGATCTGACAGCGATCACGGCGCGCGCAGGTGGCACTTATCCTCAACGCAGGGTGCTCGATAAGCTCGACGGGTATGCGCGCGGGGAAATTGTCTATGAGGGTGTCGAGATGCCGAATTTCGGCGATCTGCTGACCGGGCGCCTGACACGGGTGGAGACTGATCGTGGCCTCTCGCGACTGCTGCCAGAGCCGATCATCGCGCTTGATGCCTATCTGCAAACGATCCAGCGCTGAGGTGGCTGTCGGGCCGAGTGTCCCGAATCTGCTTTTCCCCAGGCCACGAAAACGCCTATAAGGCCCACAGGCGCAGAAAGGGCTTGATCATGACCGACCAGTTGACCCCGATCGACCGTGCGAAATACGCAAGTGCCCATTGCGCTGCCGATTTCGTGCAAGATGGTATGCGCGTAGGGCTTGGTACGGGCTCGACCGCTGCTTGGATGGTGCGCAGGCTCGGGACGCGGGTGAAGCAAGAAGGGCTGCGTATCCTTGCGGTGCCAACCTCGACCCGGACAGCGCAGCTTGCGCGTGATGTCGGCATCAATGTCGTCTCGCTGGACGAGGCGCGCTGGCTGGACCTGACGATTGACGGCGCCGACGAATTCGATGCGGAGCTTACACTGATCAAGGGCGGGGGCGGCGCGTTATTGCAGGAAAAGATCGTGGCAACAGCGTCGGACCAGATGATCGTCATCACTGATGCCGCAAAGGAAGTAAAAACACTCGGGGCCTTTCCCTTGCCCGTCGAGGTGGTGCCATTCGGCTGGAAGGCCACAAAGGCACTGGTCGAGGAAGTGCTGGCCTCGGTCGATGTGATGGGGCGTCAGTCGACCCTGCGCATGAATGAAGACCAACCCTTTGTCACCGATGAAGGGAACTATATCCTCGATCTCGACCTGGGCCGGATCGGCAATCCGCGCCAGCTTTCGCTGGTTCTGAATCAGGTGCCCGGGGTCGTCGAAAACGGGCTGTTCGTGGACATCGCCGATGTCGTGGTCATCGGCCACGCGGATGGCACATGCGAGTTGCGCGACCTGACCACTGGCGTGGCCGAGACCAGCGAACGCCGGATCGATGTGGGCGAGGCGCGCAACATCTTCTCGAATATCTGAAGGCAGCAACATGGCATTCGACTACGACCTCTTTGTCATAGGCGGCGGCTCGGGCGGCGTGCGCGCGGCGCGGATTTCCGCAGGCTATGGCGCGCGGGTTGCACTCGCAGAGGAATACCGGCTGGGCGGCACCTGCGTCATTCGCGGCTGCGTGCCCAAGAAGCTGATGGTCTTTGCATCGGGTTTCCCGCAATCCGTGGCAGATGCGGCAGCCTACGGGTGGGAGGCGCAGATCGGTGCGTTTGACTGGCCGAGCTTCCGCTCGAAGCTCGATGCGGAATTGCAGCGGCTCGAAGGCATCTACCGCGCCAATCTCGATCGCTCGGGCGTGGAGATACACGACTGCCGTGCGACAGTCGCTGGTCCGCATGAGGTCCGCCTCAATGATGGGCGCGAGGTGACGGCAAAGCATATCCTGATCGCCACAGGCGGCCGACCGGTCGTACCGGAGGAATGGCAGGGTATGGGCTGCATGACCTCGAACGATGTCTTTCTGATGGACGAGCTTCCGAAATCAATCCTGATCGTGGGCGGCGGCTATATCGCGAGTGAGTTTGCCTGCATCTTCAATGGCCTCGGCGTGACGACCACACAATTCTATCGCGGCGCGCAGATCCTGCGGGGCTTTGACGAGGAGTCGCGGGGCCATATCGCGAATGAAATGATGGCGAGTGGTGTCGATCTGCATCTCGGAACCGATGTGATCGCGATCGAACAGCGCGATGGCCAGACCCATGTCAAGGCCAGCACGGGCCATGACCGCAGCTATGATGCCGTGCTCTGTGCAACGGGTCGGCGCCCCAACACGGATGGGCTCGGGCTGGAGGCGCTGGGGCTGGAGCTGAAGGCCAATGGCGCAATTCCCGTGGATAACTACAGCCAGTCGAAAATCCCTTCCATCTATGCAGTTGGCGATGTGACGGACCGGGCCAATCTCACACCTGTCGCGATTCGCGAAGGCCATGCTTTCGCCGACACGGTCTTCGGCGGCAAGCCCAGCTATTTCGATCATGGGCTGATCCCGACCGCGATCTTCACCCAGCCGGAATACGGCACCGTCGGCCTGACCGAGGAAGAAGCGCGCGCGCAAGGCCCGGTCGATATCTATGCAGCGGCGTTTCGTCCCATGCACAGCCTCTTTGCAGGACGTGACAATCGCGCGATGATGAAGCTCATCGTTTGCCGCGAAACCGACAAGGTGCTAGGGTGCCATATCGTGGCAGATCATGCTGGCGAGATGATCCAGCTTGCAGGGGTCGCCATTGGCATGGGCGCTACAAAGGCAGATTTCGACCGCACATTGGCTGTACACCCGACCATGTCGGAGGAACTGGTGACCATGCGGACTGCGACGCGCAGCCACAGCGACTGAGGGTTGAATTGAGGGTGGCTTGGTCCACTTTACGCGAAATATGAAACCACTAACATGAATGGAGTCCGGATGTCTGGAAACAGTGGGGGACCATGGGGCGGCGGTGGAAACCGTGGCGGCAACCGTGGCAGCGGCGGCAGCGGTGGCGGTGGACGTGGTGGTGACGGTCAACCTCCCGTCCCCGAGATCGACGAAATCGTCAAGAAAGGCCAGGAGCAGCTGCGCGTCCTGATGGGCGGCGGCGGTAAAGGCGGCAAGGGCGGAGGCGGGTCTGGTGGACCAGGCTTCTCCAAGCGCGGGGTTTTGCTGGGGCTTGCCGCACTTGTTGTGGCCTGGGCGTTTGCGTCGTTTTATTCGGTGCGACCGGAGGAACGCTCGGTCGAGCTTCTGTTCGGTCAATTCTACAAGACCGGCGAACCTGGTCTGAACTTCGCCCCCTGGCCCGTGGTCACGCATGAGATCGTTCAGGTGACGACCGAGCGCGTGACGGAAGTGGGCACCGGGCGCAGTCAGCTTGATACTGGCCTGATGCTGACACGCGACGAAGCCGTGGTGGATATCGAGTTTCAGATCGTCTGGAATGTCGCCGATCCGGCGCGATTCCTTTTCAACCTCGCTGATCCGCGCGAAACCGTTCGTGCGGCGTCAGAATCCGCGATGCGCGACATCATTGCGCGCTCGGAGCTTTCGCCCATTCTCAACCGGGACCGCGGCTCTATTGCCGCCGATTTGCGCGGCGCAGTGCAGCAGCTGCTCGACAGCTACGATTCGGGCATCAACGTGATCCGCGTGAACTTCGACAAGGCAGACCCGCCCGAGCAGGTGATCAACGCGTTCCGTGATGTGCAGACAGCGCGTCAGGAGCGCGACCGGCTTGAGCGCGAGGCCGATGCCTACGCCAACCGGGTGCTGGCGCAAGCTCGAGGTCAGGCAGCACAGATCACCGAAGAGGCAGAAGCCTATCGTGCCGAAGTGATCAACAATGCTCAGGGTGAAGCGGCGCGCTTCGTTTCGGTCTACACCGAATATGTGAACGCCCCGGAAGTGACGCGTCGGCGGATGTATCTGGAAACAATGGAGCGCGTCCTGGGCGATATGAACCTCACAATATTGGATAACGTGACCGCGACCGGAGAAGGTGGAAGCAGCGGCGTCCTGCCCTTCCTGCCGCTAGACCAACTGCAACGCCAGAGGAGCGCAAACTGATGAAAAAAGCAGGTATCCTGATCCCCCTTGTGGCAGTGGGGATCATAACAGCGTTTTCCTCGATCTTTGTGGTGGATGAACGAGAAAATGTTCTGGTTCTGCAGTTTGGTCAGGTCAGACAGGAAATTACCGAGCCGGGCCTCGGCTTCAAAATTCCGTTTATCCAAGAAGTGGCGCGGTATGACGCGCGGATTCTGGGGCTTCAGACGCAACCGCTTGAGGTCACACCGCTCGACGACCGCAGGCTCGTGGTGGACGCGTTTCTGCGCTGGCGCCTGACCGATGTTCGTCGCTTCCGCGAGGCCGTCGGGGTTGACGGTGCGCGGGCCGCACAAGGTCGGATGGACCGGATCATGAACGCTGCAATTCGCGAAGTGCTCGGGTCGGTGCCATCGACAGCAGTGCTGTCTGAAGACCGCACGGCGCTGATGAACCGCATCCGCGACCTCGCGCGTCGCGAAGCCCAAACCCTCGGGGTCGAAGTGATCGATGTGCGACTGACGCGCACCGACCTCCCGGCCGAAAACCTCGAAGCGACCTTTGCGCGGATGCGTGCTGAGCGCGAACGCGAAGCGGCTGACGAGCGTGCGCGCGGCAACGAGGCAGCGCAACGCGTGCGCGCACTCGCAGATCGCACCGTGATCGAGCTTGTCTCCGCATCGCGACGTGAGGCCGAGATCGTTCGCGGCGAGGCAGATGCCGAGCGTAACACGATCTATGCCGAAGCCTACAATCTCGACCCCGAGTTCTTTGCCTTCACCCGCTCGATGCAGAGCTATGAACGCGCATTGCGGGCTGACAATGCGACCATGGTCTTGCGGCCTGATAGCGAGTTCTTCACCTTCCTGCGGTCGGACGGCGCGGGTGAAGAAGTGCTTGCGGCTGTGCGCGAGGCGGCAGATCGGATTGCTGAAGATCCCGATGTCATCCAGCAGCGGGCGCCGGAAGCTGATCCGGATGAGCCTGATGCGGTGCGGGAGTTGGAAGAGATCATCGGCAACTAAGGATGCCAAATTGACTTTGCAAACGATCGTTCTGGCCATCGGGCTGGTCATGATCTTCGAGGGGCTGGTCTTCGCACTGGCCCCTCGTCGCATTGAAGAGATCCTGCGGATGCTCACCGATATGCCGGTGGAAGCGCGGCGCATGATAGGCATGGTCGCGCTGGCATTGGGCGCGGGGGTTGTGACCGTTTCAGGGATGATCGGCGGATAGTGACCCGCTGACGGATTTTCACGACTGGTTGAGAGCATAAAACGCAAATTGCGTTTTTGCATTCGGGCAATAAGTTGTCGGCTGACAATAGGCTTTGTGAAAAGCCAAATTGATCCAGAGGAGTGTTCACAATGTCATCTGCCGCTGATACCGGGGCAAACAGGCCGGGCGCGTTCCAAACGCTCAGACTATTGGCTTTTGCACTGGTCGTGGGCCTTGCATCCCTTTCAACTGCACAGGCGCAGGAAAACCGCCCGGAGAGTTTTGCGGATCTGGCGGAACGCGTCAGCCCGGCGGTGGTCAATATCACGACCACCTCGACGGTAGCATCACGGCTTGAAGGTGATCCGCGCCTCCCAGAGGGATCGCCCTTCGAGGATTTCTTCCGTGACTTCTTTGATGGCCCGCGCGAGCGTCCAGACCGCCCGCGCCGCAATCAGGCACTAGGCTCGGGTTTCGTGATTACGGACGATGGGTTCATCGTCACGAACAACCACGTGATCGAAGGTGCGGATGAAATCACTGTCGAGTTCTTTTCGGGGCTGGAATTGCCCGCTGAACTGGTCGGAACAGACCCCGCGACCGACATCGCCCTGCTGAAGGTCGATCATGATACCGAGCTACCGCATGTGCCATGGGGCGATGCGGAAGCTGCACGCGTGGGCGACTGGGTGATCGCCGTGGGCAACCCGCTTGGTCAGGGCTTCTCGGTTAGCGCAGGGATCATTTCTGCCCGTGGACGCGCACTGCAGGGCAATTTCGACGACTACATCCAGACTGATGCCGCCATCAATCGCGGCAACTCGGGTGGCCCGCTCTTCAACATGGATGGTGAGGTGATCGGCGTGAACACGGCTATCCTGTCGCCGACAGGTGGCTCGATCGGGATTGGCTTTGCCATGTCGTCGACTGTGGCCACGAATGTCATCGACCAGCTCATGGAATTCGGTACCACGCGTCGCGGTTGGCTCGGGGTGCGCATTCAGGATGTGACCGCGGAAATGGCTGATGCGATTGGGCTGGACGAAGCCGAAGGCGCCATGGTGACCGATGTCATGGATGGCCCGTCGAAGGAAGCCGGCATGCTGTCCGGCGATGTGATCCTGCGTTTTGACGACGGTGATGTCAGCGACACACGCACGCTCGTGCGCCGCGTCGGTGATGCAGGCGTCGGGCGCGATGTGGAAGTCGTCGTATTCCGTAACGGGGAAGAAATGACGCTGACAGTGACGCTTGGGCAGCGGGAATTGTTCGAGGCAGCCGCACGTGAGGGCGCGCCTGAAGCGCCTGAACCCGAAGCCCCCGCGAGCTACCTCGGCATGACACTGCAAGCACTTGATGATGATGTTCGTGCTGAGCTGGAGCTGCCGTCCAATATGTCGGGAATTATCGTGCGCGAGGTCGATCCTGACAGTGACGCCGCAGAAAAGGGCATCCGCGCAGGTGATCTGATCACCGAGGCGAACCAGCAGCCGATTGCATCAGTCGAGGATCTGGAAGCCCGCGCGGAGGAAGCACGCGAAGCTGGGCGCCGCTCGCTCCTGGTGCTGCTGCGTCGTGATGGCGATCCGCGGTTTGTGGCTCTCAGCCTCGAAGACTAAGCGTCGACATGCAAGGGAAACGCGCGTTTCAGGCAGAGGCGCGCGTTTCTTTATCAGTTCCGGGTGACTTCGATAGGGACCAGCCCGAGGCGTTGCGCGGTTTCAAGCGTGAGAATGGGGCTGTTGAAGCCATTGGCGCGTTGATAACTCTGGACAGCCGCGCGCGTAGTTGAATCCGCACGCCCAGTGATTGGCCCATCATAATGGTCGCGCGCTGCAAGTGCGCGCTGCAGCGTCTCGATGAAACGGGATGTCATGACTTCCGGACAGGGGACCCGGAAGGCCACCTCCTCAATCGAGCCATTGCGGTTTTGCCCATTACTCAAGCTATAGCGCGCCCAGCAGCGACGCGGAGCATTCTCGGGCAGGTTGACACTGGCCAGTTCGACCTTGGCGCGGCTGGCCTGAACTTGTTCGCCCATGACAGGACCTGCAAACAGGATACCGAATACCCCGAGCAGCATTCCTAATCTGTGCGATTCTGTTGTTAACATGTGCCTGTGCCCGTTTCAGCCGTTCAATGTTTTCTCGGTAAGAACCTGCTCTACGATTCGGGCAAAATCGCGGCTGCTATTTGACCATAACTCGGTCATTTCCTGCACGGTTTCGGCTGGTCAATTCCTGTCGGCTGACTTATCTCACGCCAGCGAGCAGTTGTATTGAGAGGATCAGATGGCCAAAATCACCTATGTCGAATTCAACGGGACCGAACATGTTGTCGAAGTTGCCGATGGGCTGACGGTCATGGAGGGGGCACGCGATAATGGCATCCCTGGCATCGAAGCGGATTGCGGTGGCGCATGCGCCTGCTCGACATGCCATGTCTATGTCGCGCCGGACTGGGTAAGCAAACTTCCCGAAAAGGATCCGATGGAAGAGGACATGCTCGATTTCGCCTATGAGCCCGATCCAGAGCGTTCGCGCCTGACTTGCCAGCTCAAGGTTTCCGATGCTTTGGAGGGGCTTGTCGTTCATATGCCCGAAAAGCAAATCTGAACGACTTCCGGGGATCAGCCTTCGACCGTCCGTTGCGAGGGCTGCTCCGAATAGCCCCCCGTCAGATACCAGCGCCAGGCATCCTCGATCATCATCTTTAGCGAGGATCTCTGCGCGCTCCATCCAAGATCGTGCTGCGCGCGCTGGCTGCCCGAGACAAGGGCTGCCGCGTCCCCTGCTCTGCGCGGACCAAATGCATGGGGCACGTTTCGTCCAGTTCCTTCATGGCAGTTTCGGATCACCTCTGCCACGGAAAAGCCAACCCCGGTGCCCAGATTAAACACACGGCTGCCACGCCCCTGCTCTAGCCAGCGCAGACCACGCAAATGGGCATCGACCAGATCCATGACATGCACGTAGTCCCGGATACAGGTGCCGTCATGCGTGGGATAATCCTGGCCATTGATCAAAAGCGCCTCGCGCGCGCCCGCCGCAGCCTCTATCATCACCGGAATGAGATGCGTTTCAGGCTTGTGCCATTCACCGATCTCGGCCTCCGGATCGGCACCGGCGACATTGAAATACCTGAAAATCACAGCATTCAGCCCGTGGCTGGTCCCAAAATCCCGCAACACGCCTTCCACGGCGAGTTTGGAGCTGCCATAGGCATTCAGCGGCTGCTGCGCGCTGTCTTCGGTCAGAACGACCCCGTCCTGATCGCCATAGGTCGCGCAGGTGGAGGAAAACACGATGTCCTTGCCCCCCGCCTCGACCATCGCCTCTACGAGATTGAGCGAGCCGCCGAGATTGTTGCGCCAGTAGAGACCAGGCTCGCGCGCGGCCTCGCCTACCTGGCTAAGCGCCGCAAAGTGCATCACAGCGCGGGGCTTGTAGTGATCGAAAACCGCCTTCAGTGCCGGTTTATCGAGCAGGTCACCGACGACGAGCGGGCCGAATTTGACCGCTTCTGTCCAGCCGGTCGAGAGATTGTCAAAGGTTACAGGCAGATAGCCGGCCTGCGCCAAGAGCTTGCAGGCATGCGAGCCGATATAGCCGGCGCCCCCTGTGACAAGAATTACTGGCCGCGCAGAATCGGACATGGCTGTCACTTCGCATCGTGCTCTGAAAGCCGCGTGCGCAGAAGATCAATGAAGTCGTCCCGGTACTCGGGTGCCTCCATTGCGAAATCCACAATTGCGTTCAGATACCCGAACTTGTCTCCACAATCGTAGCGACGCGCCGGGTTCAGAATTGCCGAGACCTTGCCCTGCCCTGCCAGATGGTCGATCGCATCAGCAAGCTGTATCTCTCCGCCCGCACCGGGCGGGAGGTCGCGAAGTATATCGAAAATCTCGGCAGTGAAGACATAGCGCCCGAATGACGCCATATGAGAGGGCGCATCATCGGGATCGGGTTTTTCGACCAGACCTGCAACTCCGATCAACGCGTCTTGTCCTGTCGAACCCGGGCGCAGGATACCGTATTTTGACACATGCTCGCGCGGGACTTCGGAGACCGAGAGCAGCGCCTGCTGCGCGGTCTCGAACGCGTTAACGAGGGCCTGTGTCGGCAGGGTCTCGCCCCGCATGAGGTCGTCGGCCAGAAGCACAGCGAAAGGGTTATGCCCGACCGCCGGAGCCGCGCAAAGCACGGCATGTCCCAGTCCCAGAGGCTCCGGTTGACGCACGAAAATGCAGGACACGCCCTCGGGCACGATATTGCGCACCATATCACGCAACTCGTCCTTGCCCTTGGCGAGCAACTGGTTTTCCAGTTCGAGATTGGCATCGAAATGATCGCCGACCGCCCGCTTGTTACGCCCGGTGACGAAGATGAGTTCCGTGATGCCTGCTGCTATGGCTTCCTCTACTGCATATTGCACGATGGGTTTGTCGATGATTGGGAGCAATTCCTTGGGCATCGCCTTGGTGGCAGGCAGGAAGCGCGTGCCAAGACCGGCAACAGGAAAAACGGCTTTCGTTATGGTTGGCATGGTGACTCTTTCAGAAGGGCGCCTGATCCGGGTCTGAGCGATCAGACCTTGGCGACAACTGGTAACGGCAAGCGAGCAAAGGCTCAAGGCTTGTGAGGCGCGACGCCATCGCGCCCTCTATTCCGCCCGAAAAAGACGCAAGTCGGCCGCGGCGCGTGGTCGCCCCTGCCTTCAGACTTCAGCCTGATAATGTAGCCCCGCCGTATTCACCCATGATTGGCGTAGCTCGATGGTACTCCCGGTATAGTCGAGCGCCTCGCGACGAATATGCAAGAGCGGCGTGTCTTCGGAAACGCCCAGAGCTTCGGCGCATGCCCCGCGTGCCAGTGTCGCTGTCACTCGCTCGCGGGCGCGGTGCACTGTCGCTGCGAAATCAGTTTGGTAAAGCTGATAGAGCGTGTTCGGCAAGGACTCCGGTGTGTGCTCCAAAGCGCCAAATCGTGCTGCATCCAGTACGATATGTTCGAAGATGATAGGCGCTCCGTCACCATCACGGATGCGCGTGATGCAAATCACCTCAGACGCAGAACCGAGCACAAGCGCCGCGCGCTCCTGATCGCTGGCGCTGCGCTTCGTGCGGGACAGCACCCGGCTTTCGGGCCGCAGGGTTGAACCGTCAGCACGACGCAGGTTGAAGAACCGAAACAGGACCGCGTCGCTATCGTGTGTCGCAACTACAGTGCCTTTCCCCTGCCGGCGCACTACAACGCCTTCGGCGGCCATATCGAGCAGCGCTTTCCGCAAGGTTCCGACAGCGACTCCGTACTCTTCGGCAAGACGCGTTTCAGGCGGCAGATATGTGCCCGGCGACCACTCTCCCGCTTCGACGCGAGCCATCATGAGGTCGCGCAATTGTCGGTGAAGGGGTTGGGAAATCGGCCGCAGGCCAGCGTTTGGACGCACCATGGGAGAGAGCTTTCTTGCGAGCAGGCTGAACGCAGATGGACTACACGCGGTTTTTAGCAAAATTACTTTATCGTTTATAGTTTATTCTTGCGCCCGATGTTCTTCAGGCTGCTTCCGTGGCCGCGTCGCGCACCGCTTCTTCCGCCATATCGAGAACTTCAAGGCCCGCGCCGGCAGCATGCGCCCTCTCAGACAATATCCGACGCCACTGCCGCGCACCGGGGCGGCCTGCAAAAAGCCCCAGCATATGGCGCGTTATCGCAGCAAGCCGGACACCGTTCGCCAGTTCGCGCGAAATATAGGGGCGCATCTTGTCGAGGGCGACAAAGGCGCAAGTCTCCTCCGCCGCGCCGAAAATCTCGCGATCGGCATGGCCAAGAATATCGCCCGGCCTCTGGTAAGCCGCGCGGCCGATCATGACGCCATCGACCCCGCGCTCCAGAAACGCAAGCGCTTGCGAAAGGCTGGTGATCCCGCCATTGAGGCTGATGCGCAGATGCGGGAACGCCGCTTTCATGGCCACAACGAGATCATGTTCCAGAGGCGGTATCTCGCGATTTTCCTTCGGCGAAAGCCCCTGCAACCAGGCTTTGCGCGCATGTATGATTACATGATTTATTCCCGCCTCTGACAGAACTTCCAAAAACGCGGGCAAGGCCTCATCCGGGTTCTGATCATCTACACCGATACGGCATTTTACCGTGACCTTCGCCGGGCTCGCGTCGCACATCGAAGTGCAGATATCGCGCACAAGCTCCGGCTGGGTCATCAAGACTGCACCGAAGCAACCGGATTGCACGCGATCCGACGGGCAGCCGCAATTCAGATTGATCTCGCGATAACCAGCCTCCCAGCCCATACGCGCGGCCAGTGCCAATTCAGAGGGATCGGACCCTCCCAATTGTAGCACAACAGGATGCTCGACGGGATCATGCTCCAGAAGATGAAGCGCCCCACCACGCACAAGCGCTGGGGCTGTGACCATCTCAGTATAAAGCTGCGCATGCGCACTGAGTTGACGATGTAACACCCGACAATGCCTGTCGGTCCAATCCATCATCGGCGCAACGGAAAGTCTGTGGGATTGCAATTCAGACATCTGACCCAAGATCGCTGTGGCATCCACAGCCCGAAAAGTTCGGCTTTTCCGCCAAGAAATACCAGAAAGCCCCACCATATGGGCAGGGCTTCGGTAGTGAGCTTTCTCACAAAGATCAGTTCTTTGCGTAGAACTCGACAACGAGGTTGGGCTCCATTTGTACCGGAAAAGGCACATCGCCCAGCGACGGGGGGCGCAGGAAGGTCGCGGTCATCTTGGAGTGATCAACGTCGAGGTAATCCGGAACATCACGCTCGGCCAGGCCAACCGCTTCCAGCACAACGGCAAGCTGCTTGGATTTGTCACGGATGGCAATCACATCACCTTCGCGCACACGGTAGCTCGGAATATTCACGCGGGTTCCATTCACAGTCACATGGCCGTGGTTCACGAATTGGCGGGCTGCGAAGACCGTCGGCACGAATTTCGCGCGATAGACGATCGCATCGAGCCGACGCTCAAGAAGCCCGATAAGGTTTTCACCAGTATCACCCTTCACGCGCTCGGCTTCGGCATAGATGCGGCGAAACTGCTTCTCGGTCAGATCACCATAATAGCCCTTGAGCTTCTGCTTGGCGCGAAGCTGCGTGCCGAAATCCGACATCTTGCCCTTGCGGCGCTGGCCATGCTGGCCCGGGCCATATTCGCGCTTGTTGACAGGGCTCTTGGGGCGGCCCCAGATGTTTTCGCCCATGCGGCGGTCGATCTTGTATTTGGCAGACGTGCGTTTGGTCACGGCTGATCTCCTTCGGTCAGGCCCGTTGCGGGCAAATGGAAGGGCGTTGTCCTCTCCCGGGGCTACCGGGCGACAGGCTTCCTCTTGCGAGGGCCCCCAACACCAATGAAACCGCAGACAGATGTGTCCCGGCTGCGCGGCTTATACAGGCCGCAAGGCCAGTGTCAACATCCGGCTGTCGGCGCCTCAGGCGGCGAGAAGAGCTGCCTCTCCGGCCGCGAGACAGCGCCTCGCAGTCGGGCCGTATCGGTCAGGCTCTGCGACCCATTCGGGCGCGATCCGCCGTAACTCGTGGGCGTGACGGCGCAGCGCCGAGGCCGGAGCAAGCGCCGGATGAAAGCTCTCGGTGGGCACGCCATTCGCAAAGATGATCTGATGCGAGTCCAGCAACAGGTGGATGTATGTCACACCATGCAACGCGAGATCGACAGTAACTGTCTGGAAATCGATCAGGTCACGCGCCCGAACGAGCACCTCGTCGCAGCCGAAAAGAGCCTGCGCGCGCGGGCCCGTAAGCAGGATCCTGTGCGCGGGGGATACACATAAATCCTCTGTCGGAAGATCCTCCAAGAATGCCGATTGGCGTACTCTCACAGGTCGCAGGTGAGGATGCTGCCGCAGCGCCGTGCCTGATAGTGCCGTCTGACCCTTCCAAAGGATTTTCTTGGGACCATTGTCTCGGGTGACGATCCTGTCGCCCGCGGCCAGCTCTCCGATCGGGCGATCGCCCTGTGGGGTCGCAAGAAGCGTATCCGACGAAAAACAGATTACATCTTGCGCCCTCGGCTCCGGTCCGGGGACCGAAACATTGCATTCAATAATCCAGCATGGCCTGCCCTGCTCCGGCAAGCCATGTTCGAACACGAACAGATGCGATGAGCCATGCTCTACAATGCGAGCGGTAAAAACCCGCGATCCATCCGTCATTACCAGCCCCTGAGATGGTAACATCTGCGCCCCCGCCCGCGGTACCACCGTTGGCATGACACCGGATAACCTTTCAGCGACAGCGCGCGCGCGGGTTTGAAGTTGGTTGTGCTCTTGCGTCGCGCAGAGAGGTAAAACTGAGGGCGGCCCGTCCAGCCTGACAGGCGCGCCGTACCATCGAAAGCTCGCACCGACGCGCAGCCATCGCAGTTCCAGCCCCTGCACCTCATCAATTTCGGTTCGCTCTAACTCAATCGCGAACACCCCGCCGGGGGTGGTTTGTCTGCTCATGCCTGCCTCGTCACGACTGCTTTTGTGCAGCTTTTGTCGAACGATAACAGACAAGGCGTTCAAAAACCAGTCCAACTGGGCCTGACCCATAGACCAGAGAATTCGATGTTTGGCGCCCACCCGGAGATGCGGATCCAGACAGAGCCGAGATGCAGGAGAAATGCGCAGTCAGACAAGACCAGCGTTTTGCGCAGCTATCGCCGCTTGCGTACGATTACTCACACCCAATCTTCGATACAACGTCTTGACATGCAGCTTTATCGTCGCTTCGCTCAATCCGAGGTCGCGAGCTATCTCCTTGTTTGTCTTGCCAACGGACAGCGCGCGCAGCACAGCCTCCTCCCTGTCGGTCAGATTTGCGGCACTCTCTATCTGGTG
The DNA here is from genome assembly GCA_003567315.1 of Paracoccaceae bacterium. Taxonomy (GTDB): domain Bacteria; phylum Pseudomonadota; class Alphaproteobacteria; order Rhodobacterales; family Rhodobacteraceae; genus Roseinatronobacter. Next base: position 29,820 of record PWZT01000088.1, on the reverse strand, counting down.
ATGCGCTGCTATCGTACGAGCTTGAGTCCGTGGCTCGATCTCCAGAAACTCAACGGGAACAAAACGTTCGCCCAGAACCATGAAGCGAATTGCGTGCAGAAGGGACACGGCGCGCATGGATTTGTGCAAAAAACCTTGCGCACCATGCTCGAAGGCCTCCGCGATAACGTCGCGCTTTGCGATACCGGAAATCAACGCAACAGGCGGTGCATCCACCATTGCAAGAATCTTTCGCAGCCCTTGCAATCCCTGCATGCCAGGCATGTCGTAATCCAGAAGCACCAGATCAAACCGCTCGGATTGCTCGAGGATGACGATCGCCTCGCAGATATCAGCTGCCGTGACGATAACGATATCCGGCTGCTGACCCAGATACGTGCTCAGCGTATCGCGCAGCAATTCGTGATCATCTGCAATGAGGAGGCGCATAATAGTGGTCAGTCTTTCGCACTTGGGCGGTGACGATGAATGCTTTTGAGGTGGTCGAGCAGCTGCGCCCGATCAGAGATGACTGTAACACCCTTTGGCAGACTAGGGTGAACAGTTTTCTTAATGTTTTTCAAATTATCTTCATCAGGCATCATGCAAATTGGCAACCTCGCCTGAATTTCCTGCAGATGCTCACACGGCTGAAGCGCCTCAAAGCTATCCCTCATCGCCTCGGCCACGAACACATCCCATTCATCGGCTTCTGCACGGACTGCGGCGACGGCATCCTCAATTGCGCAGCAACATGTAACCGCTGCACCCGAGTCTGAAAGAGCTTGCATCAGTTCAGACATGCAAGCGCGCTCTTCTTCGAGCAGCAGAACCCGAAGCCCATGGAGAGGCCCCGCACGAATTTGTTCTGAAGAGTCGGGGACGGGCCAGTAAATCCGCACGCATGATCCAGTCCCAGCTTCGGCCGTGAAGCTCAAGGCAGCGGCGTTCGCACGGATAATATCTGCAACGATGCTCAAGCCGAGACCACTGCCTTCCTCGCCTTTCGTGGTGAAATGGGGCTCGAAGATCCTGTCTTTCACGGATTGTTCCATGCCAGCGCCGTTGTCACGGATTTCGATACAGACATAGGCGCAATCAGCGCGAAACTCTCCGATATCCGGCTGCCCCCCTTGCGGAGACGGCTGGGGCGCGTACAGGCGCAAACCGATTTCTCCGGCATGCGCTTGTCCGGGACCGATAGCATCACGCGCATTGACCAGAAGATTTATAAGAACCTGCATCAATTCGGTTCTGTCGCCTGTCACTTCTACAGGCTGACCCGGCAGATCAAGTGACAACTGTATCTGAGCGTCCAGGCTGGGCTTCAGAAGGTCAGTGGCCTGCCCGATAAGATGACAAAGCTCCAGCGACACACGCTGCGATCTGCGTAGCCCGAGCTTGTTCATCGCACTCACAAGCGTGAGCGCATCCTGCGTGGCCTCCTCTATGGTTTGCAAACCCAAACGGGTCGCAGGTTCAGTGCCTATCTTGATTGATTCTGCCGTCATCCCGATGACCGACAGTAAATTGACGAGATCATGCGCCACAGCACTTGCAAGTTGCGCAACCAGCTTCCGGCTTTGTGCGATCTGGAGCTGTTCGCGTAGCAGCGCATGCTCCTTCTCGGATGCTTTTCGCTCTGTAATATCCCGAACCAGCGTCAGGACACTCCCATCGTCCTGCAGCGTGATCGACAGATCAAAATACTGTTTCGGTGCCTTGGCATCAGGAAAAGGGATTTCGCCTCGCCAGCTTCCTTTGACCTCCAGTTCTTCTGCGACCGCTTCCATTTGCGCCTTACAGCCATCTCCACAAAGCTCGCTCCAGCGCAAATCCTCTGCCTGCATGTCGTGGGGTACGTTCAACAGGCTGCGCAGCGTCGGGTTGAGATATCGCAGACGACCAGCCGTGTCACCAATCGCGATCCCGTCGGTCGACGCATCGAGCAGTTTCGATTTTTCGCGCAGCGCGCGCGCTGTCGCAAGTTTCTGAACGGTAATATCATTCCCCAGCGCCGTATAGCTCTCGATCTGACCATCAGCGTCCCGCAGGGGCTGCATTTTCAATTTGAGCCAGTAAGGCAGACCATTATCCCCAACGACACGCACCTCCCGGTCAACGACATCGCCGCTCTCGAGTGCGGCTGAAATCTGTTGTGCGATGTCAGGCGCAGAGTCACTCAGCCCAAGCACATCAAGCGGATTTTGCCCGATTGCTGCCTTTGCACTTTTACCCGTGCGTTCGGCGCAGGCCGGATTTATCCATGTGACCCTGCACTCGGAATCCATGAGCATAATGATATTGCTTGACAATTCCGCAAGGCGTCCGAGCTGGCGGACCTGTTTGTCCAGCTTGTTGCTCTCGGTGACATCGCGGACTACGAGCAAATAGCCGCGCTGCGACAGTCTTGCGTCGTAACGCCTGGCCGTGGCATGGCCGCGATAGCGCTTTCGTTCGTCGCCAATTTGCAAACTGTAGCCGAAACTGTCGGACAAGCCTCTTTCATCTACCTGGGCCATGGCGTGGCGGCATATGCGGGCAGCATGCGGCGGCAGAACTGCTTCGAGAGCCTGACCCATCACCTCATCCGGCGCTAGCGCAATTATCATCGGCTGGCTCTGATGAAAGCCCACGATCCGCCCCTCTGAATCGAATTCCACAAGCAATTCGGGCGCAGTTGTCACCATCGCCGAAACAGTCGACCTCGCATCCGCGAGTGCGCTCTCCAGGCCATATGATTTGCGCCTCAGCCGCGTAAGTTCGAAAGCCGCGCCCAAACTGGTAGCGAGACCATTCAAGACAATTTCTTCCTCCCGCGTGAAGTTGCGCGGGATCTTGCAGTAATCCAAAGTCACGAAACCCGCGATCCGATGCCTGTCCGACCGGATTGGAGCGGCGATCAGCGATTTGATGCCTTGACGCGTCAGCAAGGCGCGCAGGTCGCTCTCCGGTGGCAGAGCTCTGGTATCGGCCAGACGGTAGATGCCATCGCGTTCGAATGCCTGCCAGAAGGCATCGCCCTCATCGTAATGAGTATCTTTCGCTTCGGGACGCACTGGCGAGATGCCGTGTCCTGTCCATTCGTGCGTGTTAGCGAGAAATACAGTATCCTTTATCATGAAGATGCAGGCGCGGTCTGCTTCACTGGCAGTCGCGATCAGAGCCAGCGCCCGCTCTATATCTGCATCAATCTGATCCGGGTTGGAGCCATGCAGGAGCCGTTGCGCCACTATCAGCGCCTCCAGCGGTGTGGCGGCGGCATTGTCCTTCATTTCATATCCTCTGGGCCGTCAAGCTCGCCATATCCTCGGGCACCTCAAGCACCACAGCTCACAGACCGCTGTGGCAAAAGCATACAATGCATAAGAGCTGCTGTCGGAGTTATTGTCAAAAAAGCCTGTTGCGAAGGGTGGTTTTTCATCCCGCACCACACTATTTTGCGATCAGCCCGCGCGAATGAGGAGCCCGCTACTTGGACGAGAAGCATCACGGTCGCATCACAAAAGAGGGAATCCGTTTGCATGAGTCAGCGGATTTCGCGGGCATGCACAAGGCCGGTCAGGTCGCCGCGCGCATTCTTGACGAGATCACAGAGCATGTCTTCCCCGGACAGACGACCGAGGAGATCGACAGGATCATCACGGAGAAAGTCAACGCTGCCGGTGCCAAATCGGCGACTATCGGTTATCGGGGCTATCAACACGCGAGTTGCATCTCCGTCAACCATGTTGTCTGCCACGGGATCCCCAGCACCAAGACCCTCAAACCCGGCGATATTCTGAACATCGATGTCACGGTCATTGTGGATGGCTGGTTCGGCGATACATCGCGGATGTATGTCGCGGGCGAGTTGCCGCGCAAGGCAGAGAGGTTGATACAGGTCACATATGATGCCCTGATGCTGGGTATCGAGGCAGTGCGTCCCGGCAATACCTTCGGGGATATTGGCCACGCCATCCAGAGCTATGTCGAAAGTCAACGCATGTCTGTTGTCCGCGATTTTTGCGGTCACGGGCTGGGCCGCGTTTTCCACGCGCCCCCGAACGTTTTGCATTATGGCCGCCCGGGTCACGGCCCCCGGCTCGAAGAAGGTATGTTTTTCACCATCGAGCCTATGGTGAATCTGGGCCGCCCCGAAACCAAGATCCTTGCAGATGACTGGACAGCGGTGACGCGCGACAAATCCTTGTCCGCGCAATTCGAGCACTCTGTCGGAGTCACGACTTCCGGGTTTGAGATTTTCACTCTGTCTCCCGCTGGCCTGTTCCATCCGACTTATCAACAAGCTCAGGCGCGTTGAGTGCCTCATCGGATTCCTGCCGTTTCTCCAGCGTTGCGTTCAGAACGCCGCCAAGCAGGACTGCGTAGGCTGAAATATAAAACCACATCAGAAGCGCAATGACAGCGCCGATGGAGCCATATATTTCATTGTAATTTCCGAAATTTCCGAGGTAATACGAAAACCCGGCCGAGACCGAAATCCACAAAACCAACGCCAAAATCAAGCCCGGCTTCCAGATTTGCGCCGCTTTGGGCTTTCGATTCGGACCAATCCAGTAGAATACGGCAATCCACAGCGCCACCAGGCCAAGTGCAAGTGCCCATCTTCCGGCATCAATCATATAGGATTGCGCGCCAGCGATAGGAAAGAACGCGAGGATTACTGGCAGGATCAGGACGGCCAGCAAAGCGACCACGCCAACAACGAGCATTCCAAGCGTAATGAAAGCGACGCGAACTGCATGCGCAAAGCCCGAACGACGCGGAGTATCATGTATCGCACAAATCCCGATCAGCATCGCATCCACCCCGCGGCGTGCGAGAAACAGCGCAATGAAGATCGACAAGAGACTGGTCCAGCCGAGGATACCATCATTCGCCCAGACGAGGCGCGTTATCTGATTGCTCAGCAGAGTGAACGCGGCGGGAGGCAACAAATCCTCCACCAGTGCCAGTTGATCCTGCAACATCAACGGGTCCGCGAAAAACCCGAAAACGGAGATGAATGCCGCGATACCAGGAAACAAGGCGAGCAAGGCAAAGAAAGCCACCCCCGCCGCCAAAAGCCCGATATTTCGGGCAGTCATCGCCTTGTAGATTTCAACGAGAAACCAGAAAGCCCTGACGACTTTATTTTCCTGAAATTTCAAATCGCAAGATCGTCCAGCGTCTTACCTGCCTCGAGGGCTTCCACGACCCAACGCGGCTTTCTACCCCGCCCCGTCCAGGTCTGTGAAGGATCTGCGGGATTGGCGTATTTGGGAGCGACCACGCGGCCTGACCTGGAGGATTTGCCCAAGAGTTGATCGATCGTGAAACCGTGCTGACGCACAACTGCATCAGCCTCCGCGAGCGCCTTCTTGCGGGCGCGATCTTCAAATGTTTCGATTGCCTTGTTGACGTCTTTTTGAAGCTTCTTCAGCTCATCCAGAGAGAGCGAGTTCAAATCCAGCATTTCACACTCCTACGTTTGGAAAACACTAGCTCAGCCATATCCCGTCAATCAAGCTTATTCCGCATTTCTCACAAATATCATGCAGGTTTTTCCAGAATAACAATAACTGACAGGAAATTTAACAACTCTATTTCGCAGCAAAAAACCGAAGTCCAGCCGACTAATTGCCCAATTGTGAACAGGGGCTTGATGCAGTGTTTGATCACAGGCTGCGCTCGACACATGCACGATTTTTCTTGATTCTACCTGTCCACTCATGTCCACAATCGGAGTCTCAACGCAGGTGATCTGCTACAGCGTTCAGGGGGCCAAATGTCACGAAAAATTCTGATGCCGATTGACCTGAATGCGCCCTCTTCATGGGTGAAACCACTGGCAGAGGCGCAACTCATGCTCGCAAAGGGCGGAGAGTTGCATGTGGTGAGCGTCTTGCCGGATTTCGGTCTGTCGATGGTCGGAACCTTCTTTCAGGCCGGCTTCGAGCAAACCGCGCTGCATCAGTTTGGTGAGTCCCTGCGCAACTGGGTCAAGCAGAACGTGCCGGGCGTGATCGATGTGCACCCCCACATTCTGCATGGGAATATCTACGATGAGATCCTCAAGGCTGCAGATAAACTCGATGTAGATGTGATCATAATGGCGGCGCACAGACCAGAGGCGCGCGATTACTTGCTTGGCCCGAATGCCGCTCGGGTGGTACGGCATGCCAAGCAGTCCGTGTATGTCGTGCGCGAGTAAGTGTGCCCGCTGAAAACACGCGCGGGCTTGACATCCTTGCGTGCGACACACGCGTGTGTCGGGCCAACGCACACTCAAGCGAGACCGATGCAGGTTTGTCCGCATCCGGCGCTCGTGTAATCTGAAAACAATGATCTGGAGGCACCCAATGACCCACTCATCCATTCTGACCGCCGCTGGCCTCGACCTGAGCGACCTCTCTGGTGGCTCCCTCGCGGTCCACACCCCGATAGATGGAAGCGAGATCGCGCGTCTCGCCGAGACGAGAGCCGACGACATGTCCGCTGTGATTGCTCGCGCTCAAGCCGCGTTCAGGCACTGGCGCACGGTCCCTGCCCCTAGGCGCGGCGAGTTGGTGCGCTTGCTGGGCGAAGAATTGCGCGCTGCCAAGGCCGAGCTTGGCGCGGTCGTTTCTCTCGAAGTCGGCAAGATCACCTCGGAAGGGCTCGGTGAAGTTCAGGAAATGATCGATATTTGCGATTTCGCACTTGGCCTGTCGCGCCAGCTTTACGGGCTGACCATCGCCTCCGAGCGCCCTGGTCACCGCATGGCAGAGACATGGCACCCTATGGGCCCGGTCGGCATCATTTCCGCTTTCAACTTCCCGGTCGCAGTCTGGTCGTGGAACGCAGCCATCGCGCTGGTCTGCGGAAATCCGATCATCTGGAAACCGTCGGAGAAATCGCCGCTGACGGCCATGGCCGCGCATCGCTGCCTCGAGCGCGCCCTCGCGCGCTTCGGTGATGCGCCCGAGGGGCTGAGCCAGCTTGTCATCGGCGGGCCGGAGATCGGCGCAGCACTGGTCGAGAGCCGTGATGTGCCAGTGCTGTCGGCCACGGGCTCTACCCGGATGGGCAATATCGTTGGCCCCAAGGTGCTCGCGCGCTGGGGCCGTCCAATCCTGGAGCTTGGCGGCAACAATGCCATGATCGTGGCACCTTCCGCCGATCTGGACATGGCAGTGCGTGCGATTGTCTTCAGTGCTGTCGGCACGGCCGGGCAGCGCTGCACCTCGCTTCGGCGGCTGATCGTGCATGAAAGCATCCATGATGATCTGGTCGCGAAACTGAAATCCGCATATGCAAGCCTGCCGGTGGGCGACCCACGCGAAAGCGGCACACTGGTCGGTCCGCTCGTCGATGAGCAGGCGCGCACGCGGATGCTTGCGCAACTCGAACAGGCGCGCAGCGAGGGCGGCGTCGTCCATGGCGGGGAAGCTGTCGAGGACGGTGTCCCGCAAGGCGGGGCCTATGTCACGCCCGCGCTGGTCGAGATGCCGGATCAGACCGATACCGTGCGCACCGAAACCTTCGCGCCGATCCTCTATGTGATGCGCTATAGCTCGCTGGAGGATGCCATCGCGATGCAGAACGATGTGCCGCAGGGCCTGTCGTCCTGTATCTTCACGCTGAACCTGCGCGAGGCCGAAACCTTCCTGTCGGCGGCCGGTGCGGATTGCGGCATCGCGAATGTGAATATCGGCCCATCGGGCGCTGAAATCGGTGGAGCTTTTGGCGGCGAGAAGGAAACAGGTGGCGGGCGCGAGAGCGGCTCGGACGCGTGGAAGGGATATATGCGCCGGCAGACAAGCACGATCAATTATTCCGCCGAACTGCCACTTGCGCAGGGCGTGCGCTTTGACATCTGAGCCCATCCTCTGGCGCATGACCAGCGCCGAGACGTTCAGCGCGCCGCCGCTCGAGTGTGATACCAGTGTCGATCTGGCCGTGATCGGTGGCGGCTTCACCGGCTGTTCGGCAGCACTCGAAGCGGCCCGCGCCGGTGCGTCAGTCGTGTTGCTCGAGGCCGAGACAATCGGACATGGTGGATCGGGCCGCAATGTGGGGCTGGTCAATGCCGGGCTCTGGCTACCGCCCGAGAAGCTGATCGCGCAAATGGGCCGCGCGGCCGGGCTCCGGCTGATCGAGGCGCTGGGGAAGGCGCCCGATCTGGTCTTCGAGTTGATCGCCCGCGAGCGGATCGACTGCGAGGCGCAGCGCAATGGCACGCTGCATCTGGCGCATTCTGCCGCCGGGTTGCGCGATCTGGAAGACCGACACCGGCAGGGCGTTGCGTTGGACGCGCCGCTGCGCCTTCTCGATGCCACCGAGACCGCCCAACGGACTGGCAGCCAAGCCTTTCACGGCGCGCTTTTCGACCCGCGCGCGGGCACGATTCAGCCGCTGGCCTATGTGCAGGGGCTTGCCCGCGCGGCGCAAGCCGCCGGGGCAGCGCTGCATGAACGAAGCCCTGTCACTGCGCTCAGCTTCGGCAAGGATAGTTGGGGTCTCGAGACGGGTAGCCACAGGGTAAAGGCCCTCCATGTGCTCGTCGCAACAAACGCTTATCATCTCGGAATTTCAGACCCGTTCCAGCCGCAATTCGTGCCCGTGAATTTCTGCCAATATGCGACCGCACCGCTGCCGGAGGAGCCCGGCGAGTCGATCCTGTCCGGGGGCGAGGGCTGCTGGGACACGGGCCTGGTGATGTCCTCGCTGCGCCGCGATTTTGCAGGGCGGATGATCATCGGCGGGATCGGCGATGGCGACGGGTCGGCTCGCGGGCTGCATGCGGCATGGGCCGCGCGCAAACTGGCCGCGCTCTTCCCCGCACTCCGGGGGCAGGAATTCACACATGGCTGGAGCGGGCGCATCGCCATGACGCGCGACCATATCCCCAAAATCGTGGCCTTCGGCCCCCGCGCACTCGCTTCTTTCGGCTATTCAGGACGCGGGATCGCGCCGGGATCGCTGTTCGGGCGCGAATGCGCACGCGCCTTGCTTGGCGGCGACAGTACCACCCTTCCGGTTCAGCCTGTCGAGACTTATAGTGAAGCATTCAAAAGCGCCCGCGCGCTCTGGTACGAGTTTGGCGCATCTGTGGTACACGCCGCCTCTGCGAGGCTATGAGTGGATGCGGTTCACATGCCCCATCTTGCGCCCCGGCCGTGCCTCGGGCTTGCCATAGAGATGCACCGCGACATTGCTTGCACGCAGCAATTCGGGCAGCCGCTCCAGATCCTCGCCGATAAGGTTCTCCATCACCACATCGCTATGGCGCGTGCCATCGCCCAGGGGCAGGCCCGTGATCGCGCGGATATGCTGCTCGAACTGGTCGATGGCGCAGCCGTTCTGGGTCCAATGGCCGGAATTGTGCACGCGCGGCGCGATCTCGTTCACGATCAAACCCGCTTGCGTGACGAATAATTCAACCCCAAGAACACCCACATAATCAAGCGAATTCAATATCTTGGCCGCAATAAGGACAGCGTCGCTGCGCTGGCTGCTGGTCAGGCGTGCAGGCACACGCGTTTCGCGCAAAATGCCGGATTTGTGCAAGTTTTCGCCCGGATCAAAAGCGGCAATCTCTCCGGTCAGCCCGCGCGCAGCAATTACTGACACCTCATGCGAGAAAGTAACGAAGCCTTCCAGAATTGCCGGCGCGCCAGCCATCGCGGCCAAACCCATATCAAGATCCTGCGCGCTCTCCAGCCGGGCCTGCCCTTTGCCGTCATACCCCATCCGCCGCGTCTTGAGGATCGCCGGCGCGCCTATCTCCCCCAGCGCGGCAGAGAGATCATCCCGCCCCTCGACTGCGCGGAAGGGCGCAGTCATCAGCCCCAAATCTCGCAGAAATTCCTTTTCATGCAGACGGTCCTGCGACACGGCCAGCGCCTGTCGCCCGGGGCGGATCGGGCGCAGTGGCTCGAGCAGATCAAGCGTTGCCGTGGGGATATTCTCGAACTCGAAAGTGATGACATCCACATCAGCCGCGAACCGCGCAAGCGCGGTCTCATCCTCCCACGCAGCGGTCGTCAGCTTTGCCGCCACATGCGCGGCAGGCGGGTCGGGCGAGGGGTCAAAAATGTGGCACAAATACCCGAGCCGCGCGGCCGCGACTGACAGCATGCGCCCCAGTTGCCCGCCGCCAAGAATGCCGATGATGCTGCCGGGCGCCAATGCCTCAGTCATCGCGCGGCTCCTCGGGGATGGAGGCCGAAAGCTCTGCGCGCCAAGCCTCAAGCCTTGCGGCCAGTGCTTCATCCTGCAACGCCAGAATTCCGGCGGCCATCAGCCCGGCATTTGCCGCCCCAGACGCCCCTATGGCCATGGTCGCAACGGGATAGCCGCGCGGCATCTGGACGATGGAATAGAGACTGTCCACACCTGACAGGGCCTTGGTCTGCACCGGCACGCCGATCACGGGCAGCCGGGTTTTCGATGCCATCATACCCGGCAGATGCGCTGCACCGCCTGCCCCCGCGATAATCACCTTGAGGCCACGGCCAACTGCACAGCGGCCATAATCCCAGAGGCGGTCGGGTGTGCGATGGGCCGACACGATGCGCGCCTCATATCCAACTCCCAGCGCATCAAGCATCGCAGCCGCCTCGCGCATGGTCGGCCAGTCGGACTGGCTGCCCATGATGATCCCTACCTGAATATCGGCCATGACCCCTCGCTGGAAGCTTTCGCGCAATATAGCCATGGCGCGTCGGGACGCAATCGGCTCAGGCGATGATATCGGGGGTCAGTTCATCCTCTATCCGGGCGATCTGATCCTTCAGGCTCAGCTTCTCCTTCTTGAGCCGCTGAATGGTCAGTTGCGCAGTCGGCCCTTTCTCCTGCAAAGCCTGGATGGCCTCATCGAGATCCCGGTGCTTCTGGCGCAGGACCTCGAGCTTTATGCGCAAAACCTCTTCGTGATTCAGTTCTTCTGGAGATCTCATGGCGCAATCCCAACCCTGCCTTTGCATGCCTAACCTAGCGATATTTCACGCGATGCAAAAGCGCATGATTGCCACGCATAGCGCTGTGAGCCCTTGTGAACAGCCGAGACCGCACCATATCTACAGTCATGGGTCGCCATTGAGGGGCCCGCAGCAATGTCGCTTAACGAAAGGGCTAAGCTGATGACAAAACTGAATTTCCCGTCTCACCCTCTGCTGCTGGGGTTTGACAGGCTTGAGCGGCTGGTGGAGCGCACGGCACGCGCCGGAACCGATGGTTATCCGCCGTTCAACATAGAAGTGACCGGGCCCAACAGCTTTCGCATCACACTCGCGTTGGCCGGGTTTTGCGAAGACGACCTGTCGATAACGGTCGAGAAGCGCCAGCTTCTGGTGCGTGGGCAGCAGCAGGAAAGCGAGAAAGACGAACGCATCTTCCTGCATCGTGGCATCGCTGCGCGACAGTTCCAACGTGCATTCGCCCTCGCCGATGGCGTGGATGTCGCTCAGGCGCGCCTGCAAGACGGGCTGCTGCATATCGACCTGCACCGGAAAGAGCCCGAAGACACGATCCAGACTGTTCCCATCGACAGAGGTTGAGAGGAGATTACCGCCATGGACACGAAATATCCCTTCAATGAAAGTACGCGCCCGATTGCCTATGTGCGTCCCATCAAGGCAAGTGAATTGCCCGATGAGATACAACAGCAACTGTCCGGCGTGACCGATCTATATGCGATACATCACGAAGAGGGCGAACGCCTCGCGCTTGTCACTGACCGTGCGATGGCATTCGTTGTTGCGCGACAGAATGACATGCATCCTGTCAGCGTGCATTGAACTCATCGCAATCCGGAAAACAAAACGCCCCTTCACGGGGCGTTTTTCATATGAGCAAAGGAAAAAGGGCCGGAGAAACTCCGGCCCTTCTCAGCGTGTAATTTCGGACAGCTTACATCATGCCGCCCATACCGCCCATGTCGGGCATGCCGCCGCCAGCGCCACCGGCGCCTTTGGGCTCGGGCTTATCGGCGATCATAGCTTCCGTTGTAATCAGCAGACCTGCGACAGATGCCGCGTCCTGCAAAGCAGTACGTACCACCTTGGCCGGATCAATCACGCCGAACTTGAACATGTCACCATATTCGCCGGTCTGAGCATTGAATCCGAAGGTCTTGTCGTCGGATTCGCGGATTTTGCCTGCAACGACCGAACCGTCGAAGCCAGCGTTCTCGGCAATCTGACGAAGCGGCGCCTCGATCGCGCGGCGCACGATGGTGATGCCGACGCTCTGGTCGCCGTTTTCTCCTTCGAGACCTTCAAGCACCTTGGCACCCTGAACCAGCGCCACACCACCGCCGACAACGATACCTTCCTGAACGGCTGCACGGGTGGCGTTCAGCGCGTCGTCCACACGGTCCTTGCGCTCTTTGACTTCCACTTCGGTCATGCCGCCCACGCGGATCACGGCAACACCACCGGCCAGCTTGGCCAGACGCTCTTGCAGCTTCTCGCGGTCGTAGTCGCTCGTGGTTTCCTCGATCTGCTGACGGATCTGGGCGACACGCGCTTCGATCTCGGCTTTCTCGCCTGCGCCGTCAACGATGGTCGTATTGTCCTTGTTGATCGACACTTTCTTGGCCGTGCCCAGCATGTCCATCGTCACATTCTCGAGCTTCATGCCCAGATCATCGCTGATGACCTGACCACCGGTCAGCACAGCGATATCCTGCAGCATGGCCTTGCGACGATCGCCAAAGCCCGGCGCCTTGACAGCAGCGATCTTCAGACCGCCGCGCAGCTTGTTGACCACCAGCGTCGCGAGCGCCTCGCCTTCAACATCCTCAGCGATGATGAGCAGCGGTTTTTGCGACTGGATGACCTGCTCGAGCAGCGGCACCATCGGCTGCAGCGAGCTGAGCTTCTTCTCATGGATCAGGATCATCGCGTCGTCGAGTTCAGCAATCATCTTGTCGGGGTTGGTCACGAAATAGGGCGAGAGGTAGCCGCGGTCGAACTGCATGCCCTCGACCACATCGGTCTCGGTCTCCAGACCCTTGTTTTCCTCAACCGTGATCACGCCCTCATTGCCAACCTTCTGCATTGCGTCAGCAATCTGGCGGCCGATTTCAGCTTCGCCATTGGCGGAGATGGTGCCGACCTGCGCAACTTCGGCGCTGTCATTGACAGGACGTGCAGCGGCCTGGATGGATTCGACGACTTTGGAAGTGGCCAGATCGATACCGCGCTTGAGGTCCATCGGGTTCATGCCAGCGGCAACCGATTTCAGACCTTCGCGCACGATCGCCTGTGCAAGGACCGTCGCCGTGGTGGTGCCGTCGCCAGCTTCGTCATTGGTGCGCGATGCCACTTCCTTGACCATTTGAGCGCCCATGTTCTCGAACTTGTCCTCAAGCTCGATTTCCTTGGCGACAGTCACACCGTCCTTGGTGATGCGCGGCGCGCCGAAGGATTTGTCGATCACGACATTGCGGCCTTTCGGGCCAAGCGTGACTTTCACGGCATCAGCAAGGATGTTTACACCCTTGAGCATGCGGTCACGGGCATTGGTTTCGAACTTTACGTCCTTAGCAGCCATTTGCGTGCCTCCTGATTGTCTTCTATTCTGGTGGAAAGAACCGTCCTCAGGCGATGACGCCGAGAATGTCGCTTTCCTTCATGATCAGAAACTCTTCGCCGTCGAGCGACACTTCGGTGCCCGACCACTTGCCGAAGAGAACGCGGTCGCCGGATTTCACCGACGGTGCGATCAGCTCGCCCGATTCCTTGCGTGCGCCATCGCCGACCGAGACGACTTCGCCCTCGGCGGGTTTTTCCTTGGCCGTATCGGGGATGATCAGGCCGCCCTTGGTCTTTTCGTCGCTTTCAACGCGACGGACAAGAACACGGTCATGCAGCGGTTTGAATGCCATCTGAGAACGCTCCTCTGGTTCCAGGTTTGAATCCTGTTATCACTCACTCTGCTCGAGTGCTAACGGAGCGGAGATAGGCAAACCATCCTACTCTGTCAACAACCCTCCTGAAAAATTCGCAGGCAAATCCAACAGGCTTTTCAGACCGGGCTCGTTGCGTGACAACCACGCTGACCATCGCTATAAGCACCGCGAATTTTGCGCCTATGCGGCGCTTCACCACGTGAGGACTGAACGCGATGATCAAGGTTTTCGGACATTATTCTCCTGATACTGATTCGACAGGCTCGCCACTGATCTGGGCGTGGTATCTGTCGCAGGTAAAAGACACGCCAGCCGAAGCCGTGCTGCTTGGCGAGCCGAATACCGAAGCGAAATTCGTGCTCAAGCACTGGGGGTTCGAACAGCCTGCGATCCTCACCGATCTGCCCGCAGGAACGCCCGTTGTGGTCGTGGACACCAATAACCCGTCGGAATTGCCCGCGACGATCAATGACGCCGATATTCAGGCCATTATCGACCATCACAAACTCGTCGGCGGTCTGGAGACGAAATCGCCCATCGAGATCACAATGCGCCCGCTCGCCTGCACGGCGACCATCATGTATGAGATGATCGGCAAGCACATGGCCCAGGCCCCGCGCGGCATCAAGGGGCTGATGCTGTCCTGCATCCTGTCGGACACGCTCGAATTCCGCTCGCCCACCACGACCCAGACCGACCGCGCTGTGGCGCATGCGCTGGCCGAGGATCTCGGGGTCGAGATCGGGGAGCTTGCAGAACAGATGTTCGCAGCGAAATCGGATGTTTCGGCCTTTTCCGAAGCCGAGTTGCTGAAGATGGACGCCAAGAAATACGAGGTCGGTGGCAAGACCTTCCGCATCTCGGTGCTCGAAACCACTACCCCCGCGCAGATCCTTGCGCGCAAGGACGCGCTTATTGCCGCCATGCCCGGGGTTGCCGCCGAAGACGGCGCGGACGAGGTGATGCTCTTTGTCGTGGATATCCTGAAGGAAGAAGCAACGCTGTTGGTGCCCAATGATTTGGTCAAATCGGTCGCCGAAAACTCCTTCAAGGTGAGCGTCGAGGGGGATGAGCTTGTCTTGCCCGGTGTCATGAGCCGCAAGAAACAGATCATTCCGGTGCTCACGCTGTGACACGCATTATTTCCAGCTTTTCCGAGATCTCGAAGAACTATAACCTCGCGCTCGTCGATCTCTGGGGCTGCGTCCATAACGGCAAGGCGATCTATCCCGAGGCCGAGGCCGCACTGCGGGCGTATCGCGAAGACGGTGGGACAGTCGTGCTGGTCACCAACTCACCGCGCCCACGCGACGGGGTACAAGCGCAGCTCGAGCAGATGGGCCTCTCCGGGCATGCTTATGACGGCATCGCCACATCGGGCGATGCAGCGCAGGCGGGCATGCTGACAGGCGCTGTCGGGCGGAAAGTCTGGCATCTGGGACCGCCCAAGGATGACGGATTCTTCGAGAACCTTCCCGACTGGGCTGCGGATCACCCGCCGATAGAACGCGTGGATTTTGAAGCCGCTGAAGGCATTGTCTGCACTGGACCCCTGGACGAGCAGAATGACACGCCCGAGGATTATCGCGGCCGGTTTCTATCGGCCAAGGCGCGCGGGCTGAAGCTTTTATGCGCCAATCCCGATATCGTCGTCGATTATGGCGAGACGCGAGTCTACTGCGCGGGCGCACTGGCGCAGCTTTATGACGAGATGGGCGGCGAGAGCTTCTATTTCGGCAAACCGCATCCGCCGATCTATGATCTTGCGCGGCGCGTCGCTTCGGAAACCGGGCTGAAATTCTCTGATGACCGCACCATCGCCATCGGCGACGGGCTGCGCACCGATATTCAGGGCGGGCTTGGCGAGGGGATCGACACGCTTTTCATCACTGGCGGGCTGGCCGCTGCGGAATTCGGCTCGGATGTCGAGCGGCCCGACCCTGCCCTGCTGGAAAAGTGGATCAATCGTGAGAGGATTCATCCGACCTATGCAATCGGGCGCCTGCGCTGAGTGACCTTTGCCTTGCGCGCTGTCATCGACGCCTCCGCCATTTGCGGGGGCGTTTTTCATTCCCGCATGCGGCAGATGGCCGCGCAACAAAATTGCAACGTGATTGCCACCTTGGTATGATTATTACTTTAGATGATTGCATTGCCGCGGCAGATCGTCTAATGCTGCGCTGCAATACGAGGCTGGATTCGAACCATGGAAGGGAAAGCGGCGATGTTGGACAATGGCATGAACGACAATCTTCCCCGCGGCACGATCTGCATCGAGGATCTGGAAATCGGTATGTCGCGCTATCTGCGCAAGGAAATCACCGACCGCGATATCGAGTTGTTCGCCGAAGTCTCGACCGATCGCAACCCGGTGCATCTGGACGATGCCTATGCGCAGGACACGATTTTCGAGGGCCGGATCGCGCATGGCATGCTGACGGCCGGACTTATCTCCGCTGTGATCGGCGAGCAGCTTCCCGGCCATGGCACCATCTATATGGGCCAGACCCTGAAATTCATGGCCCCCGTGCGCCCCGGCGATGTGGTGCTGGCAGAGGTGAAAGTGCTCACCATCGACTATGCGAAACGGCGCGTCACTCTTGAATGTCGCTGCACGGTGGGGGATACGACAGTCCTGAAAGGCGAGGCCACTGTGCTCGCGCCAAGCCGCAAATTCGACTGAGGCCGGGGCCGCTGCCCCGCAGGGGGCAGATGCAGACGCACCATCACTGGCTCGACCTCCCGCCGGAAGCGCAGGGCGCCTCGGTCGCCATGGGCAATTTTGACGGGGTGCATCGCGGCCACCAGCGTGTCATTGATCTCGCGCGGCGTGACGGCGCTGATCTGGGCATCGTCTGCTTCGAACCCCATCCGCGCGAGTTCTTCGCGCCAAACGCTCCACCCTTCCGGCTGATGAGTTCCGAGACCCGCGCAAACCGTCTGACACGGCTTGGGGTGCAGCAGCTCTATGAATTGCCTTTCAACAAAGCGCTTTCCAGTTTCTCGGCGGAAGAGTTCGCCGAACAGGTCCTGGCCGCCGGCCTTGGCGTACGCCATGTGGTCGTCGGGGCGGATTTCTGCTTCGGCAAAGGGCGACAAGGCAATGCGCAGATTCTCCGGGATTTGGGCCGTGATCTGGGTTTCGATGTCACCATCGCCCCGCTTCTGGCGCATGGCGACCGTATCTTTTCCTCCACCGCCATCCGCAAGGCATTGAGCGAGGGCCGCACGCGCGACGCGGCCGATATGCTGGGCCATTGGCACCGCATCGATGGCGAAGTGCTGCATGGAGAAAAACGCGGGCGTGACTTGGGCTATCCGACCGCGAATATGTCCATCGCCGGGCTGCACCCGCCGCGGTTCGGCGTCTATGCCGTGCTGGTCGATGTGCTGGGCGGGCCGCAGCGCGGGCAGTATCATGGTGTGGCCTCGATCGGTGTGCGCCCGATGTTCGGCGAGAATCTCCCCAATCTCGAAACCTACATTTTCGACTTCAATGGCGACCTCTATGGCCAACACCTGTCGGTCGCGCTGGTCTCCCATCTGCGCGATGAGGTGCGTTTCGACAGTCTGGAGGCGCTGATTGCCCAGATGGATGCCGACAGCCGCGAGGCGCGCGCGATCCTCAAAACGCTCTGATCTACGTCCCGTGCAATTCCTTGGTCGCGGTCAGCCGCACATCGGGGTAGTCGCGCGCCACGCGGTCGATATCCCATTGCAGCCGCGTCATGAATACCGGGTCGCCATCGCTGTCCTCGGCCATATGCTGCTTGTTGGCGGCGGTGAATTTCTCCACTGCGAGCTTCTCGCCCGACACCCAACGCGCCGAGGTGAATTGCGTAGGCTCGAAGCGCACCGGCAGCCCATATTCCATCTCGATGCGGCTGGCGAGAACCTCGAATTGCAACTGCCCGACCACGCCCACGATGAAGCCCGACCCGAAGACCGGCTTGAACACCTTGGCGGCACCTTCCTCGGCGAATTGCGTCAGCGCCTTGTCGAGATGCTTGGCCTTCATCGGATCGCCCGCGCGGCAGGCTTGCAGCAATTCCGGCGCGAAACTTGGAATGCCGGTGAAGCGCAGCGCCTCGCCCTCGGTCAGCGCGTCCCCGATCCGCAACTGGCCGTGATTCGGAATCCCGATGATGTCGCCCGCCCAGGCTTCCTCGGCCAGTTCCCGGTCAGCGGCAAGGAACAGCACGGGCGAGGCCACGGTCATCTGCTTTTTCGAGCGCACATGCGTGAGCTTCATCCCGCGCTCGAAATGCCCCGAGGCCAGCCGCACGAACGCCACGCGGTCGCGATGCTTGGGGTCCATATTTGCCTGCACCTTGAACACGAAGCCTGTGACCTTGCCCTCCTCGGGCGCAATCTGGCGGCTTTCGGCCCGCTGCACCTGCGGCTCAGGCGCATAGGCGGCGATGCCGTCCATCAATTCTTTCACTCCGAAGGAATTGATCGCCGAACCGAACCAGATCGGTGTCAGATGGCCCTCGAGCACGGATTTCGGATCGAGCGGCGGCAGCAACTCGCGCGCCATCTCGACCTCTTCGCGCAGCTTTTCCAGCAGAGCGGCAGGCACATGCGCCTCCATCGCCGGATCATCGAGGCCATTCACCACAATGCTCTCGCCACGCTTGTTGCGGTCGGCGCGGTCCATCAGTTCCAGCCGGTCGCGCAGCAGATCATAGCAGCCGAGAAACTCGCCCCCCGTCCCGATAGGCCAGCTTGCAGGTGTCACATCAATAGCGAGGTTTTGCTGGATCTCGTCGATGATATCGAAGGTATCGCGGCTCTCGCGGTCCATCTTGTTGCAGAATGTCAGGATCGGCAGGTCGCGCAACCGGCAGACCTCGAAGAGCTTGCGGGTCTGGCTCTCAACCCCCTTGGCCCCGTCGATCACCATGATCGCCGCATCGACGGCGGTCAGCGTGCGATAGGTATCCTCGGAAAAATCGCTATGACCCGGCGTGTCCACCAGATTGAAGCGATAGGTGCCGAAATCGAAGGACATGGCCGAGGCCGAGACCGAGATCCCGCGATCCTTCTCCATCTGCATGAAATCCGAGCGCGTGCGTCGCGCCTCGCCCTTGGCGCGCACCTGCCCGGCCATCTGGATCGCGCCCCCGAAGAGCAGGAATTTTTCGGTCAGCGTGGTCTTGCCCGCATCGGGATGCGAGATGATGGCGAAGGTGCGGCGCCGCGCGATCTCGGGCGGCAGATCGGGGCGGTTTGAAAGCGTGTCCAGCATGGCGCGCATATATTGCGCACCGGGCGGGCGCGCAAGTTATTGCGCGCAGTTGCGGCAGAAGGGCGTTGCGGGCAGCAGATCAAGCCGGTCCTCACTGATCGCAGCGCCGCATTTCGCGCAGAAGCCGTATTCGGCCGCCTCGATCCGCTTCAGTGCGGCTTCCAGCATCGGCAATTCATGCTGCGCCGCATGACCAAGCGCCTGCAGGGTCTCATCCTCTTCATGCTCGATGGCATTGTCCTCCCAATCCGGGCTGCCATGCGAGGAAAGCTCCTGATCGACATAATTCATCCGCGCAATCAGCTCCAGCTTGCGTTCGGTGATCTGAGCCTTGCGGGCGGCGAGATCGGTCATTTTCGGGCTCCACTATTTGGTTTCGAACAGGCTAGCCTCCCGCAACGCTGCCCGTCCTTGATCCGAATCAAATGCCTCTTTTCGGCATCGCTTTCCCGGGCTATCAGGGCTGCATGTTGAAAACGCGCATCATTCCCTGTCTGGACGTCGCCGATGGCCGTGTGGTCAAGGGCGTGAATTTCGTGGACCTCATCGATGCAGGCGATCCGGTCGAGGCCGCGAAAGCCTATGACGCGGCGGGCGCGGATGAGCTGTGCTTCCTCGATATCCATGCGACGCATGAAAATCGCGGCACGATGTTCGATCTGGTGACGCGCACGGCGGAAAACTGTTTCATGCCGCTGACTGTGGGGGGCGGTGTACGGAGCGTCGAGGATGTGCGCGCCTTGCTGCTCGCAGGGGCGGACAAAGTGTCGTTCAACTCGGCCGCTGTGGCCGACCCCGATGTGGTTGCCCGCGCGGCGGATCGTTTCGGCAGCCAGTGCATTGTGGTCGCGATTGACGCCAAGACCGTCAGCCCGGGAGAGTGGCAAATCTTCACTCATGGCGGGCGCAGACCGACCGGCGTCGATGCGGTGGAATTTGCCCGAACAGTGGCGGCGAAAGGCGCGGGCGAGATACTGCTGACCTCGATGGATCGCGACGGCACGCGTGCGGGCTTCAACCTGCCGCTCACCCGTGCGATTGTCGATTCTGTGGGGATCCCGGTCATTGCCTCGGGCGGCGTGGGCACGCTCGATCATCTGGTCGAAGGGGTGACGGAGGCAGGCGCCTCGGCTGTGCTCGCGGCCTCGATCTTCCATTTCGGGGAATACACGATTGGCGAGGCGAAGGCCCATATGGCCGCCGCCGGTATCCCGGTGCGGCTGACATGAGCGCGCTGGAGCGGCTGGCCGCAACCATCGCGGCGCGCAAAGGGTCGGATCCGGAGGCAAGCTGGACCGCGAAGCTGCTGGCCAAGGGCCCCGAAAAATGCGCCGAGAAATTCGGCGAAGAGGCCATCGAGGCGGTCATCGAGGCGGTCAAGGGCGACAAAGACCGGCTGACGGCCGAGGCCGCCGATGTGCTCTATCACCTGCTCGTCATGTGCGCCGCGCGTGATGTGACGCTGGCCGATATCGAGGCGGAACTGGAACGGCGCGAAGGTACATCCGGGCTCACCGAGAAGGCGCGCCGCCCCTCCTGAGTGGCCCTTGCCCTGTCCCCTGCGCAGGTATAAAGGACACATGTTAAGCAATCGCAGGGGTGCCATGCATGAGTGACTGGCTGCTATCGCTGGTGGGCACGCCCGAGGGCGCGCGACTTGCCACGCTGCTGGCCCTCACCGCCGCGCTCGCCCATGCTGTCTTCGGTGCCTTGCAGAAGGGCGGGCATGATCCCTGGCTTTCGCGCGGCTCCATCGACCTGTCGCTGGTGGTGCTTTCCGCGCCGATCGCGCTGTTCGTCTACGGCCCCCCTGCCCCGCATATGTGGCCGGTGCTCGTCGGCGTGGTGGTGATCCATTTCCTCTACAAGCTGGCCATGGCGCTGGCCTATGAGAAAGCCGCCTTCACGGTGGTCTATCCGGTCGTGCGCGGGACCGGGCCGCTGATCACGGTCATCGCCGCGATGGCGATTTTCGGCGAAAGCTACACCGCGATGCAATGGCTGGGCGTCGCCTGCCTTTCGGGCGGGATACTCCTGCTGGCGTTGCGCAATCTCTCGGAAGAGCAGATCGACCTGCGTGCGCTCAAGATCGGGCTGGTCTGGGCGCTCGCGGGCGGGGTAATGGTGGCGGCCTATACCACCTATGACGCCTGGGCGATCCGGCTTTCGGGCGATCCGATGAATTTCCTCGCATGGTTCTTCTTCCTTTCCTCGATCGATTTCGTGATCCTCGCCGGGTTGCGCTATCGCAACATGGCCCATCCGCCGCGCCCCATACCCTTGCTGCTGCGCGGGCTCGCGGGCGCGCTGATCGCCTATATCAGCTTCGGTGCGGTGATGATCGCGACGCTTATTGGCAAGGTTGGCGAGGCCGCTGTACTGCGCGAGACCTCGACTGTCTTTGCCGCGCTGATCGGCTGGTTCATCCTGAAAGAGCGTGTCGGCCCGCGCAAACTCGCGCTGATGTGCCTGATCGCGCTGGGGGCGGTGATCGTGGAATTCGGGCGCTGATCACAACCGGGAGGAGATGATGCCCGTATTGATACCGCCCATACGCAATTCGCCGAACAGGCGCTGATACTCCATCTTGGGGCACAGATTCTGCACCACCTCTACCCCGCGTGCCTCGGCCGTCGCTGCGGCCTCAGCGTGCTGCACACCGATCTGCATCCAGATGGTGCGCAGATCGGGCAGCGCGTCGAGCGCCTCATCGACAATCGGCGGGACATGCTCCGAACGGCGGAAGATATCGACCATATCGACCGCCGGCGGGCACTCGGAGAGATGCGCGCGCACTGTCTCGCCAAAGAGCATTTTGCCCGCCTGGCCCGGGTTGACCGGGATCACGCGAAACCCCTTGAGCTTGAGATAGCGCGCGACAAAATAGCTGGGCCGCACAGGATTGGGCGAGACGCCCACAGCCGCGATACAGCGCGTGCGCTTGAGGATGCGTTTGAGATCAGCGTCAGAGGGTTTTGTCATGGCGCGCATCAAACCCGTATGCAGCGTCGAGGACAAGATGAAAAAACGCCCGGCAAGGAGCCGGGCGTAGGTGCGGAACGAGGGACAGTAACAAGGTGACGTGGAGTTCCGGTCCAACGTCATAATACTGAGGTGGGTTTCGCGCAGAAAAAATCCAGTATCAATCGCGTAACTGTGAGATTTTCTTGACTTTCATGCTCACACCTCGAGCACGGAATTCACGGCGCGTTTCCAGCGCGCATAGCGCTCTTCACGGTCGTCTTCCCCCATATTCGCGGTGAATTGCCGCTCCACTGCCCAGCCTTTCGCGAATTCCTCCATGCCCGGCCAGACGCCCGCGCGCATCCCCGCGAGCCAGGCCGCGCCAAGCGCCGTAGTCTCCAATACTTGCGGGCGGTCCACTGGCGCGCCGATGATGTCGGAGAGAAACTGCATCGCATAGTCGCTGGCCGCCATGCCGCCATCGACCCTCAGCGATGGCTGCGCCCCTTCGCGCGCCCAATCGGCCTGCATCGCCTCCAGCAGATCGCGGGTCTGATAGCCCACGGATTCGAGCGCCGCGCGGGCGAATTCCGCGGGGCCGGAATTGCGTGTGAGCCCGAAGACTGCGCCCCGCGCCTCGGGTTTCCAATAGGGCGCACCCAGCCCGACAAAGGCGGGCACGAGGATCAAATCCTGCTTCGGATCGGCCTGTTCAGCGAGCGCTTGTGTCTCGGGCGCAGCACGGATCACTTTCAGACCGTCGCGCAGCCATTGTACCACCGCGCCCGCAATGAAGATCGAGCCTTCCAGCGCATAGGTGGGCGTGCCATCGAGTTGATAGGCGATCGTCGTCAGCAGCTTGTTCGTTGACGCAACCGGCGTGCTCCCTGTGTTAAGCACTGCGAAACAGCCCGTGCCATAGGTCGATTTCAGCATCCCGGGGGTGAAACAGGCCTGCCCGATGGTGGCGGCCTGCTGATCCCCGGCGATGCCAAGGATCGGGATTTCATGGCCGAAAAGATCCGCGCGCGTCTGGCCGAAATCGGCGGCGCAGTCCTTCACCTCGGGCAGCAACTCGCGTGGGATATCGAACAAATCGCAAATCGTCTGGCTCCAGCGGCCCTTATGGATGTCATAGAGCATCGTGCGCGCGGCATTGGTGGCATCGGTCACATGCGCGCGCCCGCCGGTCATGTTCCAGATCAACCAGCTATCCACTGTGCCGAAGGCGAGCTCGCCCGCGCGCGCACGATCACGCGCGCCCTCTACTGTGTCGAGGATATATTTGACCTTTGTCGCCGAGAAATAGGGATCCGCCAGCAACC
This sequence comes from Paracoccaceae bacterium, assembly GCA_003567315.1. Taxonomy (GTDB): domain Bacteria; phylum Pseudomonadota; class Alphaproteobacteria; order Rhodobacterales; family Rhodobacteraceae; genus Roseinatronobacter. The sequence continues at coordinate 6,419 of PWZT01000088.1, read as the reverse complement.
CGGTGCGCGCCGTGATCATATCTTCATGCCCGTCCGCGCGGAGTTTCGCGCAGAACTCGGCCGTGCGGCGATCCTGCCAGACAATCGCCTTGTGGATCGGCTTGCCCGTCTTGCGGTCCCATATGAGCGTTGTCTCGCGCTGGTTTGTGATACCAATAGCCGCGATGTCACGCGCCGAGAGCCCCGCCTTCTCGATCACCGCGCGGGCCGTGGCAGCCGTGGTCGACCAGAGATCCGAGGCGTCATGTTCGACCCATCCCGATGCCGGGTAGTGCTGCTGGAATTCCTCCTGCGCGACGGCGACGATCTGCATCGCGGCGTCGAATATGATCGCCCTGCTCGAAGTCGTGCCTTGATCGAGCGCGAGAATGTAGCCCATGATGATCCTCCCTACTTGCCAAGCTTTGCCAGATGCGACCTTGCGAATTTCCGCCGCTGGCTGCAAGCCTGATGCATAGCTCACAGTTTTTGCGCACCCGAACCCACGAAAAGGATCATCACAGCATATCTGGCCAATGGCCTGTGCCTCATCCGAGGGTCACGTCCGTCAAGATGGTGTAATTTCCCGGATGGATTGAGGTCATGATCAGGCGGCTTTCGTGGTAATGCTGAGAATGGGGGCGATCTCCTCCTTGTCTATATGGGCGAAGGCTTCGACCATCATGTATCGGCTGGCGGTCTGCCATTCGTGGTTCTGCTCTGCGCTGGTCAGCCCGCCCGGCGCCCGGCATCGCGTTCAGCCTGCTGAGACCAGACGCGCAGGCTGCCCGGTAGAACAGCCAAGCTTCGGCGCAATCGCCTCATAGGCTGCCGTGTCGCTGGCATAGTCAGCACGTCTGTGGATGCCCCCTGTTTGGCAAGCATTATCATCGATTTTCGGCGGGGTCTTTGATCGGACGTTTGTCAGGCCTCTGAGTATGGCCTTCGAGGACACCACGGGTGGGTCATGCTGTTCGGAAGGCTGGGTTCACATCGGTTCACAGAGCGTGCCGGGCGCTCGAGCCCCGGGTCTGAATTTCCCTCCCGTGAACTTCGAAATCCGTATCGCTTACTCCTCTTCGATCACTCACCCTGGCCTTGCGGCCATATCGTGCCTTTTTCATTTTGGGCTCCAGGTCACGCCATTCGATGATTCTCCTGCTGTGTCGAAAGCGCCCAGACCATCCGAGCCGTTCGCGATGCGCTGGAACCAGTGGCGCTGCACCGCTCACTATTCGCCAAGGCAACGGCGGCCACCATCTTCGGCTTTCGCGCTACAAGTGCGGCCAGCCAGCGGTTTGTACTACTGCCTTTGCGAACCACCCGGCGGATACCGCGCGTCGCGCGGAACGCACGCCTATGGCGCGACGCGCCGACGATCAGCAAACGACGGATGTCGGTCTGCCCCATTTTGCTGACTGATCCCAGCCGAGCCTTTCCGCCCGTTGACCTTTGTCGGGGCACCAGGCCCAGCCAGGCGGCGAAATTCCGGCCACTGTCAAACGTGTCGGGATCGGGTGCGAACGCCGCAACGGCACCTGCGGTGACAGCACCGATACCCGGAATGGTGCAAAGCCTGCGCAGTTGCTCGTCTGTCCTTGATGAGTTTTGCAACTCATCGGAAAGCTGGTCAATGACTTCAGTGAGACGCGCACTCTGTTCGACATGGATCGATCCCACATGGCGGGCTGGCTCCGGGAGATCTGTGCTCTCATCAGCAAGGGTACTTTCCAGCAGCTTGAGACTTACGGGGCCTTTGGGTGCCATCAGTTGTGCTGATGGGTCAAACGATCATCGTGCCGGTCCGTTTTTCGCTTGCGGCTCTGTGGTGAGGTCATTAAACGGGCAAACGGAGACGTGGCCGAGTGGTCGAAGGCGCTCCCCTGCTAAGGGAGTAGGCCCGAAAGGGTCTCGTGGGTTCGAATCCCATCGTCTCCGCCACATTTTCTTGACATCATAAATCCTCTTACATTCAAGAGTTTATCCGGATACCTCTTTTCATGAGACCGTCACTGGGACCGCCTTTGGGACCGTCACTGCCCGATATTTCTGCAAAATTTCCGAAAGCCCATATACGGGGAGCCGCTGGCGCTCTGGCCCCCATGGCCCCGCGTGGCACCTTTTGAGAATCATCCTGCACCATCCCCCAGCCTCAGACCCCAGCACAATCCACCACCACCAGCGACGCGCCTCAGCTTTCCATGCAAAGCGCTAGCCGCTACTGTGCTCCGGACTGACTTGTGGTTTTATGGACACGCATCAGTGCCGCGGCAAACGCTGGCGATGTTCTGATCCTGCCAATTGGGCAGATCATCTTCGCTCCGCTACGTGGTGTCAGTTACCGTTGCGCCAGAAACGCCCTTGTTGCGTGCCGATAAGGGTTCCGATTGAACGCCGATTTCAAACTTTGAGCGCCTTGTCTGCTTTGTATCAGGGTGCGTTGGCGTACCTACTCATGTGTATAAGCTTAGTCGTTGTATGCCAGATCTTCGCCCGTTGAGAATGTGACGGCCGCGTCGATAGGGTTGGCCCGCGGCCCTCTCGTTGCGCGAGCGCAGCGAATACCGCGCACACAGTTCGTTGGAAATTCCTGCATTAAAAGAGGGAGAAAGTGATTTGCACAAAGACTGTCTCGACTTTGCACTTGAAGCGAAAGACTGCGTCACGCCAAATGTGCATCGTCCCCTCACCCTGAGCAAAGACAATTTTTTTTGCAGATTCGTGTTTCGCTCACGGACAAGGCGACTCATCACCCCAACTCCGCGATGCAGCGCCGTGTGTCCTCCATCTTGACCAGAGCTGCGTCAAGCGCTGCACGCCATGCGCTTCCTTTGTCGCGAGCCTCCGCCCATGCATCGCCGAGGCAAAGGGGTCCTCCTTTGCCAAGACACTGATCAGAAACGCCGCCTGGGCGCGGTCCTTGCGCGCTTTCAGGGCCATCTCTCCATGCCTGCGCCGCACTGAAACGATCAAGCACCTAGGGCTCTGCTTGCAGACCAGTATCAACGCCGATTGTGCAGCGAGGTATAATCCTGGATTCTCGGAGTCGCCTGCCGTCAGGAGCCAAAATCGCCCGTTTTTCCCGGTCAAGCAAGCTTTTTCCGCCCGACCGCAGGCGCCGCTCACGGCGGAAAATGCTTGTCCAGCGGTCGGATTCAGGCGATCTTCCCCTCAGCCAGCATGCCAATTTGGGAATGCCGGTTTTGAAAAAAATATTTGGGCTGCTCGATTCGTACCGCTGCGCGCCGCTCAAAACAACAGGGGGCCCGGATGCCGGATAACGCCGAGCTTGTCGTGCTGAACGGCCGTGTTCTGACGATGGACCCGGGGCAACCGGTGGCGCAGGCGGTGGCGCTGGCAGCGGGGCGGGTGCAGGCTGTCGGATCGGATGCCGAGATCCGGGCGCTGGCCGGCCCGGCGACGCGCCGTATCGATGCGGGCGGGGCCAGTGTGCTGCCGGGGTTCATCGAAAGCCACCTGCATCTGTTCATGGGCGGCACCGAACTGGCGCATCTGCAACTGCTGGGCGTCAGCGGTGCGCCTGCCCTGGGGCGCGCCATTCAGGACTATGCCGCCGCCAACCCCGACCGCCCTGTGATCGTGGGGCAGGGCTGCGACTATGCCATTCTGGGCCGCCCGCTGATCCGGCAGGATCTGGACGCCATCCTGCCCGACCGGCCGGTGATCCTGCTGGCGGCCGACCATCACACCGCCTGGGCCAATACCTGCGCGCTGGAGGCAGCCGGCATCCTGCGAGGCCGCACACTGAGCCCGGGCAACGAGATCGTCATGGGCGCGGACGGGCTGGCCACGGGCGAATTGCGCGAGTTCGAGGCCAAGGCCCCGGTGCTGGCGCTGGCCGGCGAGGCGCGCGCCATGGCCGGCATCGCCACGGGCGAGGAGCCGGTGCCCGCGCCAACCCCGGACGATATCCAGGCCGATTGCGACGCCATGGCGCGGGGGCTCGCGCATTGCGCCCGCCACGGGCTGACAACGCTGATCAACATGGACGGCAACCTGCACACGCTCAATGTGCTGGACGCGCTGCGCCGGCAGGGCCGCCTGACCGCGCGGGTGCGGGTGCCCTTCCACTACCGCCCGCACCGCACGCCCGCCGATCTCGCCATCGCCTCGGACATGGCGGCGGCATGGAACGACGACTGGCTGTCCTCGGGCTTCGTCAAGCTGTTCATGGACGGGGTGATCGACTCCACCACCGCCGTGCGGCTGGACGACTACCCGGGCCAGCCCGGCTACAAGGGCGCCGAGGCACTGCACAGCCCCGAGCGCTTTGCCGAGATCTGCATCGAGGCCGACCGGCGCGGGTTGCAGATCGCCGTGCATGCCATCGGCGACGGCGCGGTGCGCCGGGTGCTGGATGGCTATGAGGCGGCGCAAAAGGCCAATGGCCGGCGCGATGCGCGCCACCGGATCGAACATATCGAGATGATCGACCGCGCCGATGTGCCCCAGCTGGCCGCGCTGGGCGTCACCGCTTCGGTCCAGCCCTGCCATGTGCCGGGCGGGCAGGATTTCCCGCTGCAGGAAACGCTGAACGTGATCGGCCGCGACCGCTGGCCGGATGCCTATCTCTGCCGCAGCCTGGCCGAGGCCGGCGCGCATCTGGCCTTCGGCAGCGACTGGCCTGTGGCCGACCCCAACCCGCTGCGCTGCATCCAGACCGCCGTGACCCGGCCGGTCTACGAGGGCGCGCAGGATCAGCGGGTCAGCCTGCATCAGGCGCTCGCGGCCTATACCATCGGCGGCGCCCATGCCGAACATACGGATGACCGGAAGGGCATGCTCAAGCCCGGCTATCTGGGCGATCTGGTGGTGCTTTCCGGCGATATCGAGGCGGTGGCGCCTGATGAAATCGGAGGCCTTTCGGTGGCGCTGACCGTCTGCGGCGGGCGCGTGGTATGGGATGCGGCCGAAATGGCTTGATTAACGTAGGCGGCGTGGGGCAGGCTGAAAGAAAAAAGAACAGGGGGTCAGATGGACGCGGGGGTTCAGGACGCTGGTGTTCGGGGCGAAATCGATATCGTCGGCGTCAACAAGTTCTTCGGCCAGGGCGCGACGGCCTTTCGCGCGCTGAGCGATATCGACCTCACCATCGCCACCGGCGAGTTCTTCACGCTTCTCGGCCCCTCGGGCTGCGGCAAGACAACGCTCTTGCGCGTCATCGCGGGGTTCGAGCAGCCGACCTCCGGATCGCTGCGCATCAACGGGGCCGAAGTGGCGGGGCTGGGCCCCAACCGCCGCCCGGTGAACACCGTCTTTCAATCCTACGCGCTGTTTCCGCATATGACGGTGGCGCAGAATATCGGCTTCGGGCTGAAGATGCTGGGCAAGCCGAAGCGCGAGGTCGAGGCCACAACGGCCGAGATGCTGCGGCTGGTGCGGATGGAGGCGCTGGCAGAGCGGCGCCCCGCCGAGATTTCGGGCGGGCAGCAACAGCGGGTGGCGCTGGCCCGTGCGCTGGCACCCCGGCCGCGGGTGCTGCTGCTGGATGAGCCGCTTTCGGCGCTGGATCTGAAGCTGCGCAAGGAGATGCAGGGCGAATTGAAGCGGTTGCAGGCCGAGACCGGGATCACCTTCGTCTTCGTCACGCATGATCAGGAAGAGGCCCTGACGATGTCCGACCGGGTGGCGGTGATGAACGCGGGGCGTATCCTGCAGATGGGCGCGCCCACCGAAATCTACAATGCGCCCGTCAACCGCTTTGTGGCCGATTTCATCGGCGAGACGAATTTCCTGATCCTTCCGGTGGCCTCGGTCAATGGCAACACCGCCACGCTTACCCTGCCCGGCGGCAAGCCTTCCACGGCCCGCCTGCCGGACGGGATGCGCCCGGCCACCGGCGCCGATGTCACCGCCGTGATCCGCCCGGAACAGGCCGCCATCGCCGCCCCCGACGAGACGGAACTGACCGCCACGGTGGACAGTGCGGTGTTCTTCGGCACCGACACGCATCTGCACCTGACCCTGCCCGATGGCCAGCCCTTCGTGCTGCGCCGCCAGAACCGCCCCGATCAGTCCCCGCCCGCTGCCGGTGAAAGGCTGGGCCTGTCGCTGGCGCCGGGCGCGCTGCGCGTGCTGGAGGATTAGGGCCATGGTCGCACCCGTCGATCCCGCCAACCCGGCCGGCGTCGCGGCCGACGCGCCCTCGGGCCCGGCAAAGCCGGGCGGCTGGGCGGCGCATCGCTGGAAATGGCTGCTCTGCGCGCCGGCGCTTACGGTGCTGATCCTCGCCGCCTCGGGGCCCTTGCTGATCGTGCTGGTCTATTCCTTCCTGACGCCGGGGACCCTGGGCGGCGTGACCTGGGAGTTTTCCACCGACGCCTGGTTCCGGGTCTTCTTCCGGCGCGATATCTTCGACCCCGATGTGGTGACCTGGAACAGCTCGCATCTGGCGATCTTCTGGCGCTCGATCTCGCTGT
>PWZT01000016.1 GCA_003567315.1 Paracoccaceae bacterium | reverse complement strand
GACACGCGCTCGATGACATTGCGGATCTGCGGTGCAGCATTGCGGCTGTCGCGCCAGCGCACGCCCGCGCCGTCGAAGCGCTCGGTGGCCACAGCGCGGGCGTCATCGAGCGGTTGGCCGGGCAGGCGCATCCGGTAATTCACCTCATAGAGCGTGCCCGGCCCCAGCAATTCGGCATTTTCCAGATCGGCGCTGCGCACAATTGTGCGCGGGCCGAACCCGAAATTCGCGCCAAGCCCATCGGGCTCATGCGTCAGATGCGCGCTCAGGCGGAACTCCTGTACGCCAAGGCGGAAGGTGTCGCCGATCTCCAGCCCCAACCGCTCGGCAAGTATGCGCTCCATCACCCCGCCGGGCAGCCCGTCCTGCATCGCAAGCGCGGCCTCCATCCCGATCCCGGGCTCAAGCCCGACGTTTCCTACCAACGGATAGGCACTGTCCACGCCCTTGACCTGCGTGACCGAGCGTTCCGCGTCATCCCCCTGCCCCGCAATCGCCATCGAGCGGAAATCGACCACCTCGGAGACCTCGCCCGCGAAATCGTCCATCCACCGGCGCTCATCCTCGGTCGCGAAGCGATAGGTCATGCGCAACTCCGCGTCCCCGCCCAGCAGCGTCGCGCCCTCGCGCGCAAGCCCGTCATCGATCGCCCCGCGCACCGAGCCCACGGCCGCGATCGCGCCTACGCCGAGCGCGAGACAGGCGAGAAACACCCAGAAGCCGCGCAAGCCCCCGCGCAATTCGCGGCGGGCGATCTTCCAGGCGGTCGCGATCATTCCGCGGCCTCTTTGCGCGTGTTGCGATCCTCGCCTGCGATCAGGCCATCCGAGAGCCGGATCACGCGGTCACACCGTGCGGCCAGATCGGGCGCATGGGTGACAAGGATCAGTGTCGCCCCGTGGCGGTCGCGCAGCCCGAAGAGCAGGTCCATGATCGCCTGCCCATTGGGGCCGTCGAGATTGCCGGTCGGCTCATCGGCAAGCAGGATATCGGGGCGCGGTGCTGCGGCGCGCGCGAGGGCCACACGCTGCTGCTCGCCACCCGAAAGCTGCGCCGGGTAATGGTCCATCCGATGCTCCAGCCCGACCGCGCGCAATTCCTCTTCGGCGCGATCGAACGCATCGCGGCGGCCTGCAAGTTCCAGCGGGGTCGCGACATTTTCAAGTGCCGTCATTGTCGGAATCAGGTGGAAAGACTGGAAAACCACGCCCATATGCTCCCTGCGAAACCGGGCCAACGCGTCTTCGCCCAGCGCGGTCAGATCATGGCCCATGGCCAGAACCTGCCCGCCTGTGGCACGCTCGAGCCCGCCCATGAGCATGAGGAGAGAGGATTTGCCCGACCCCGAAGGCCCGACCAGCCCGACACTTTCGCCGCGCGTGACATCCAGAGTGATCTCGCGCAGTATGCGCACTGGCCCTGCATTGCCCTGCAAGGTCAAATCCACATCCTTAAGCGAGAGAACCATGTCCGGCATTTACACTATCCTTTCGAAACCCAGCACTGCAGCATATGGGGTTGCACGCGCCTTCGGCAACTGCCGCGCTGCAGCAATGCTCGCATTGACGATATCGTTCGGGCTTGCAGCTGCACCAGCGGCGGCCGAGCCGATCCGGCTCGTGGCGCTCGGCGACAGCCTGACGCAGGGCTATGGACTGCCCGAGGAGGACGGCTTCGTGCCGCAACTCGAAGCGTGGCTGCGCGATCAGGGGCTCGAGGTAGAGGTGATCAATGCAGGCGTCTCGGGCGACACCACGGCGGGGGGTCTGTCGCGGATGGACTGGACGTTGGCAGAGCCAGTGGACGCGATGCTGGTCACGCTGGGCGGCAACGACCTGCTGCGCGGGCTGAGCCCCAATGCCAGCAAGGAAAATCTCGATGCTATCCTGACCCGGCTGGGGCAAGAGGATATCCCGGCGATGCTGGCGGGCCTGCCTGCGCCGGGGAATTACGGCCCCGAGTTCCAGCGGGCGTTCGAGCGTATGTATATCGACCTTGCCGGAATGCATGACGTGCCGCTCTATCCCAATTTCATGCAGCCAATGACCGACAAGGCCGATGAGGGCGTGAGCTTCAATGATCTGATGCAGGACGATCATATTCATCCCAATGCCAAAGGCGTGGCCCTGATCGTCGAGGGGATCGGCCCGCATGTTCTGGAGTTCCTGACCTCCGTGACCGAAGGCGCTTCCTGAGCGCAGCCTTTCTGGCCGTTGTGGCCTGTAGCAGTTCTTGCTATGGGCACCCTCGCATTTGACAACCAACTCAGACGAACATGCGGGCCGTGTTGAAGGCCCGTCAGTAGGGGGCAGAATGACATGAGCAGAAACAACTACATCTTCACATCGGAATCCGTGTCTGAGGGGCATCCGGACAAGGTGTGCGACCGCATCTCGGATGCTGTGCTCGACGCGCTACTGGCCGAGGAAGAAACCGCACGTGTGGCCTGCGAGACCTTCGCCACCTCGTCGCTGGTGGTGATCGGCGGGGAGGTGGGGCTGTCAGACGCGGAGCGGCTGAAGGATTACATGGGCCGCATCCCCCAGATCGCGCGCGATTGTATCCGCGACATCGGCTATGAGCAGGAGAAATTCCACTGGAACACCTGCCATGTGCTGAATTTCCTGCATGAGCAATCGGCGCATATCGCGCAAGGCGTGGATCGTGACGGGGCGGGCGATCAGGGTATCATGTTCGGCTACGCCGTGGATGACACCCCGGAATTGATGCCCGCGCCGATCCAGTATGCGCATCAGATCCTCAAACGCCTGGCCGAGGTGCGCAAGGCCGGGCTGGAGCCGAGTCTGCGGCCCGATGCCAAATCCCAGATTTCGCTGCGCTATGAAGATGGCAAGCCCGTGGAAGTCACACAGCTTGTGCTTTCGACGCAGCATGACAGCGAGGATCAGACCTCCGACGATATCCGCGCAATCGTGGAACCCTATATCCGCGAAGTGCTACCCTCGGATTGGCTGACCGACAAGACCGAATGGTGGATCAACCCGACCGGCACATTCGTCATTGGCGGGCCGGATGGGGATGCCGGGCTGACCGGGCGCAAGATTATTGTCGACACGTATGGCGGCGCGGCCCCGCATGGTGGCGGCGCGTTTTCGGGCAAAGACCCGACCAAGGTTGACCGCTCGGCAGCCTATGCCGCGCGCTATCTCGCGAAGAATGTCGTGGCGTCAGGCTTGGCCAAGCGCTGCAGCCTGCAGCTTTCCTACGCTATCGGTGTGGCCAAACCGCTGTCGATCTATGTCGACACGCATGGCACTAGTCAGGTTGACGACGCGGGCATCGAACAGGCGGTGGCCAAGGTGATGGATCTCACGCCGAGCGGCATCCGCACGCATCTGGGGCTCAACCGCCCCATCTATGCGCGCACGGCAGCCTATGGGCATTTCGGTCGCCCGCCCGAAGAAGATGGCGGCTTTTCCTGGGAACGCACCGATCTGGTCGATGCGCTAAAGAAAGCCGTATGAACATCAGCGCGACGGGTTCCGTCGCTTGCCAATAAAGCCCCAAGAGACGGCGAGGGCGTCTGGGATACCGGCGCCCTTGTTTACTGTGGTCGGTAGCGTGACCTTGCGACGCGTGATCACAAGCACTGGGCGGCACACGAGATTGACGGCCCTGCAATGCACATGGGTCTAGTGTTGCGCCATCCTTGGAGCAGCATAATTTGCGTTTTCAAACAGAGATTAAGGAGTAAAATGGTGCCCAGGAGAGGACTCGAACCTCCACGCCCGTACGGGCACTAGCACCTGAAGCTAGCGCGTCTACCAGTTCCGCCACCTGGGCAGGTTGCGTGAACCGGTCTTTATGGCGAGGACGGCGCACTGTCAACGGGGGCAAAGACGAAAAATCGGATGCGCCTGCAAAATCCGTTCCGGCTTGTGAAATCGACTGCCCGCTTGTAATGACTCGGGTACAGGGATGATGTGGAGTGCAGGCATGTCGAAGCTGGTGACGATCTATGGCGGGTCCGGATTTGTCGGGCGATATATCGCACGCCGGATGGCACAGGCAGGATGGCGCGTGCGTGTGGCTGTCCGCCGCCCCAATGAAGCGCTGCATGTGAAACCTTACGGTGTTGTCGGGCAGGTCGAGCCGGTTTTCTGCAATATCCGGGATGACGCCTCGGTGCGCGCTGTCATGCAGGGCGCGGATGCAGTGGTCAATTGCGTGGGCATTCTGGTCGAGAGCGGGCGCAACAAATTCACGGATGTCCAGACCGAAGGCGCCGCGCGGATCGCCCGCATCGCGACTGAACTTGGTGTGCAGAAGATGGTGCATGTCTCCGCCATCGGCGCGGATGCGAACTCAGACAGCATCTATCAGAAGACCAAGGCAAAGGGAGAGGCTCTGGTCACGGAGTATTTTCCTGACGCGATAATATTGCGACCCTCCGTTATTTTCGGACATGAAGATCAATTCTTCAACCGCTTCGCAGGCATGGCGCGTTTTTCACCCTTCCTGCCACTCGTGGGGCCAGCGACGAAATTCCAGCCGGTCTATGTCGAGGATGTCGCCCTCGCCGCCGCGAAGGCGCTGCAGGAGCCTGTTGCCGCGGGCATTTATGAGCTTGGCGGGCCCGACACGGCCAGTTTCCGCGAACTCATGGAGATGATGCTGCTCGAGATCCGGCGCAGGCGACTGCTTTTGACCGTTCCCTTCCCGATTGCCAAGCTGGTGGGCGGGGCGCTCGATCTGGTCCAGAAAGTCACCTTCGGGCTGTTCACGAACACCATTCTGACGCGCGATCAGGTCCGCAATCTTGCGCGCGACAATATCGTGAGCGACGGCGCTCGTGGCTTTGCCGATCTGGACATCACGCCCACACCCATGTCCGCTGTGCTGCCAGCCTATCTCTGGGCGCACAGGCCGGGTGGTCAATACAAGGCCATTCACGAATCTGCCACCCAGATGCGCAACGACTGAAGCAACACCCCCTTCATCACTCGATCCGTCGAAACGTCACACCGCGCGCGCAGCGCGCAGCGCCCTCGGGGCGTACAGGGGCGGGCGGGAGGGTGCGGCCCGAGGGCGCTCCTCACCATCTGACACTGGCGTTCCCTTGCGCCGATCAGCCTGCAGATTGCCGTTCACGAAGTGACATATGACGAAGTGCGAAGCCTTGACAGGCTCCCACCGCATCGCCCCGCCTGTTCCGCCCTCCGCTCAAACCCCACCAGTCTGCGTGCGCGTCCAGCGATGCAGCCAGACCGGCGCCATCGGCTCTCCATTCTGGCCCTCCAAAGTCAAGCGCAGTTCCGCGGTCCGGCTATCGTCCTCCGGGGTCAGGATGAAGCTCAGCCGCATCAGACCTGTCCCGGCCAACGGGTAACGCGCAATCCCCTCGATCTGCGCGCCCTCGATGGGGGCAAATTTCACCTGCGGCAAGGGATCGGGCAAGTCACCCGCGCGGGGCGTGAAATCCAGCACGAAAAGCCGCCCTGCCCGATGGTTGGGCTCCACGCCCGAGGCCATCCGCGCCAGTTGCAGCGGATAGGCCTCAATCGAAAGCGCATCCAATCCCGGGGGCAGCCAGTCAAGCGTATAGCGGAACACATGGCCACCGGGCGCGAGCGGTGCATCAGGACGCCAGAACGCCACGATATTGTCGGCAAATTCATCCCGCGTGGGAATTTCCACCAGCATCACCGCACCCGCGCCCCAATCCCCAACAGGCCGCACCCAGGCCGAGGGGCGGCGATGATAGGCCGCTTCTGCATCCTTGAACGCCTCAAAACGGGTCGGGCTCTGCACCAACCCGAAGCCGCGCGGGCTTGCGTCCTGAAAGGCGGAAATCTGAAGCTGCGCAGGGTTCGCAAGCGGGCGCCATAGCTGTTCGCCCGCGCCATTCTCGACCATCAGAAGGTCACTGTCATGAACGCTCGGGCGGAAATCATCGATCCGTGCTGGCCCCAGCGCATTGTGTTGGAACATCGAGGTGAGCGGCGCGATGCCCGCATCCGCGAGCGTTTCGCGCGCGAAGAGATGCAGCGCACAGTCCATACGCGTCACCTCTCCCGGTTGGAGCGTGACGATCAGGGCGGCACTGGCGCGTGGGCTGACGATGAGGCAGCCGAAATATACGGTGTCATTCACAGAAAACACGCGGATCGCTTCAGTATGCGGAAACTCCTCGGGCGCCGCACCACCCGTGCCGAGCGCCAGCGCGCGGGCCGAGAGGCCATAGACCGTATCGCGCGCCAAAGCGCGGAAATAGCTCGCGCCTTGCAGCACCAGCACCTCGTCCCAGACATCCGGCGCATTCAGCGGTGTGCGCAACCTCAGCCCCGAAAAGCCCATATCGCTCATCTCGGCATCGGGATCCGGCGGGCGGACGAGCCTGCGATCATAGCTGAACATATCCGGCGCGAAAGCCGTGTCATGCCCTGGCAGCGCGATCTCCACACGCTTGTCGAACAGCCACCCCGGCGGCAGCAGGTCGGCGCGGAACGGTTGTCCCAGCTCGAGATCAGCAGCGCGGCCGGGTTTGGGACGCACGCCGCGATAGCTGTCGTAATCGAGCGCATCGAACGGGGCGATCAGCGCGCGCGGTGGCGCCCGATAGGGCCGCCGCGCGCGCGCCTCGGCCTCAGCGATCATCGCCTCGGGCGTATCGGGAACTGCCTGCCCCCGACCCGCACGCGGCACAGGCACCCCCAGCGCCAGCGCGCCCAGCATCAGCGCGCGGCGCGAGATCATGCCACAGCCTCCACGCGGCGTTCAGACTGCGCGCGGCGCAACACGAGCATCCGATAGCGCATTTCGCCCGCCCTGTAGCTTTCGGTCAGCGCGTTGCCACCGATCATGTTGCTGAACAGCGGGATCGGCGCGAGACCCGCGCGCGCTGCAAGCGGCCCGGCAATCCGCAGCGCATGATCGCGCCAACGATCGAGACGCAACAACCCGGTCAGATCCTGCGCGTCGACCAGATCGAAGCCATTTTGCTGCGCCGCCTCGACCAACCCTGCGTGATCGGGCACATGGCCCAGCCGCCAGCCTGTCTGAAACTGCGCCAGCCGTCGCTTCTGCCGCTCCGAGATCTGCGCATGCGGCCGCGCCAGCATGTCATCGACCAGCACCAGCACCCCGCCCGGGCGCAGATGACGCAGGGCGGCACGCAGGAATGCCTGAGCGCTGGGGGCATGGACATGCGATTCCACGGCGATGACCAGATCGCCGGGCGGCAGCGTCGTCGGCAATGTGAAATCCGAGCGCAGGAACTGGCAACGCTCCTCCAACCCTTGCGCCCGCGCACAACCCTGCGCCAGACACACTTGTTCAGCGCTCAGCGTGATGCCGCAAAACGCGCTATCGCGCCAGCGCTGCGCCAGATGGAAAAGGCTCCCGCCCACACCGCAGCCCAGATCGATGACCCGATCGGGCGGCGCCGGCAGTGCCGCCTCTGCGGCCCGCGCGATCAGGTCGTTGACATGCGCCGCAGCCTGCGCGCGCGTGGCCACCCCGTCGGCCCAGAGCGGGCGGTGAATGGCAAGCGCTTCGCCCGAGCCGCCCATCGCCAGAAAGCGCCGCGTGGAGCGGTCGTAATACTCGGCCACAGCATCGCGCGCAGGGGCGGCCTCGAGCCATTTCCAAAGCCTTGGCGCGGCGAGCAGCGGCAGTGTCACCGGCAGCACCAATAGGCTTGCAAGAGCCGCCGCGCCCGCGCCTGCGATAAGCGCCTGCGGTAGCGCGACCGCCAGCATGATCGCGGCACCAGCAATTCTCTCCGGCCGTCCCGGGCTGCCCACCAGCCCCGCCGCCTGACCAGAGGGCACCCAGTCCACGCTGCGGCCCACCACTGTCTGCAGGATGAACCAACAGCGCCGTAACATGCCAAGCGGTGCGAAAAGCGTGGTCAGCGCCAGTTCCGCCCAGAGCGCGCGCAGCAGCAGTTTTCGTCTCGCGCGATGGCGGAAGGCGCGCCGCTGCGCGGCCAGCCCCGCGAGTTTCGGCACCATCAGAAGCGCGAGCACAGCCAGCAGCGGCCAGATTGCCCCAACCGTGGCATGCACGGCCCCCGAACCCGTCAGCAGCACCAGCGCCAGCCAGAGCGGGGCCGTGAGATAGGAGAGCACCCCAAGCGCCAGATGCATGCGGCTTGCGAAATGCAGCCCCGGGGCGCATAGAAAACGCAGATGCTGCAAATTGCCCTGCGACCAGCGATGATCGCGCCGGAAATACCCCGCCAGCGTGTCGGGCGCGTCCTCGAAGGAACCGCGCGCCTCGGGCAGCAGGTCCACTTCCCAGCCTGCGCGGCGCAGGAATGCTGCCTCGACGAAATCATGGCTGAGCACAGGCCCGCCGAATGGCGGCCGCCCCGAGAGCCGCCGCAAGGGCGTTACCTCGGCGAAGGCCCGCACGCGGATCAGCGCGTTATGCCCCCAGTAATTCCCGGCATCCCCGCTCAGCCGCGCCAGACCGCGCGCGAAAACTGGTCCCGAAAGCCGCGACGAGAGCCGCAGCACCTGCCCGAAGCGGGTCCGGGCAGGGCGCAATCTGATCGCGGCCTGCAGCAGGCCCAAGCGCGGCCGCGCGGCCATCTGCAAGCGCATCTGCGACAACAGATCGACCGAGAACCCGCTATCGGCGTCGAGAACCAGCATGGTCTCGTAGTCCGCGCCCCAACGGCGCAACCAATCCTCCAGATTGCCCGGTTTCCGACCTTCGGGGTCAGTGCGATTGCGATAGGTGATCTGCCCGGCCAAGGGGGCGAAGGCACGTGCTTCGCGCGCGCGCGCCGCGTCGCCTTGCGTATCCGACAGGATGAAGATGTCGCATTCGCCTACTGCACCCCGCGCCGCGAGCGCGCGCAGCATCTCGGCTGCGCGGGCGGCCACGGGCTCGGGCGGCTCTCCGCAAAGCAGCCAGAGCACTGCGGTACGCCCGGGCGGGGTCTCGCTGCGTGGCACCTCGCGGCACAAGGGCCTCAACCCCGCCAGCGCGATGATCGCCGAAAGCGCCAGCGCGGTGGTCGTCACCGCGAACAGCGACAGGATGAGCACGGCGAGGGCCGGGTGCGTCGTCTCCAGCGAGAGCCCGCGCGCCAGCAACGCGACCAACACGGCACTGACCCCGAGCGCGCCAAGGAGGACAGGCGCGAAATATCCTTCGCGGCGCAAGATCATCGCCCCAGCGGTGGCCAGATATGCCCGAACACCCCATCCCGCGCGACAAGATGCTTCAGCCCAGCAGCAACGTGGAGCAGGATCAAGGCGGCCAGCGGGAAACGCGCGGTCGCATGGACCGCCTGCGCGCGTTCGGCCAGCGCCTCCGACGGGGGCACCAGACTCGGCATGCCAATTGCATCCAGCATCTCGACCGGAAAGCCCCCGGCGCGCACGCGAATATACCCGCTGATCGCCATCACCAGCAGCAGGCCATAAAGCGCGCCCTGCACGAGCTTGGCCACACGCGCCTGCCATTCCGGAACCGAGGCCGGCAATGCAGGCGCCGGGGTCGCCGCGCGCCACACGAGACGCAGGACAACCAGCAGGAAGATGATCACACCACCATTTTTGTGCAGGATGAACAGCAGGTCCTGCGTGGACCGCGACAGCCCTTCCTGTAGCATGATCACCCCGATCGGGATCGTTGCTATGACCATCAGCGCGACCACCCAATGCAGAAAGCGCGTCAGGGCGGCGTATTGCTGGGGCGGGGTTGATAGAACTGCCATGTCATCCTTTATCGTGTCTGTCTGAGTGACTTGCTGTGGCAAGATAGCGCATCCTGTGTCAAGGCAAGCATGCGCAGAACGCAGATTGCCTACCCCGCGCGTTGACCCGCGCCAAAACGCTCTAGTCTATGCATGATGGTTGACACGATCGACATCTCTGCCAGGTGCCAATCTGACGCACGCATCCCGCGCGCGGCCGTGCAAGGCGGCGCGCTGATAGCCTTGCTGTGCGTTGCGGCCGCATCGGCGAGCTATGCGCTGGCCGGGGTGAGCGGCGGCACGCAGCCTGTCCTTGCGGCAGCCCTGACGCTCGCTTTATGCCTCGCTGGCGGGGGCGTCACGCTCTGGGGGCTTGGCCAGCGCAGACTTTACCCGCATACGCATCTCGGTCTCGGCAATGTGATAACGCTGACGCGCGGGGCGGGGATTTTCGTGCTTGCGGGCCAGATCGTCATCGATCCGAGCGGGCCAAACTGGATTTTCGCTGCGATTGCGCTGGCGCTGCTTCTGCTGGACGGGCTCGATGGCTGGGCAGCGCGGCGCGCGCGGCTCGCCTCTCCGCTTGGCGCGCGGGTCGATGTGGAAACCGACGTCGCCTTCGCGCTCACACTCGCGGCGCTCGCGGTCGCATCCGGGCAGGTCGGCCTGTGGTTTCTCGCGCTCGGCCTGTTGCGCCCCGGCTATCTGCTTGCGCAGCGCCTTTGGCCACGCCTAAACCATCCGCTTCCAGACGCGCAATGGCGCAGATCCATGGCGGCGGTGCAGATGGGTGCGCAGGTCGTGCTGATCTCGCCCTTGCTGCGGCCCGAGATCGCCGTATGGGCCGGGGCGCTGTTGCTGGGGGTGATGCTGGCCTCTTTCGGGCGTGACCTGCACTGGCTCGCGCGGAGGCGGTGATGCGCTATATCGCGGCGGCGTTTCTGCTCTATCTGGTGCTGATCCAGCCCAACCATCCCGCCGCGATGACATGGGGCGCCTTCGCGCTTTTCCCGCTTGAGTTGCCGCCACTGCTGGGGCTCTTGATGCTCGCGGGGGCCGGCGGCATCGGGCAGGCGCTCAGGCTGCTGCTCACATTGGCCCTAATGGCGATTGCCATCCTCAAACTCGCGGATCTCGGCACGTTCATCGCCTATAATCGTGGCTTCAATCTGGCCGCTGATCTCAATCTCGTGCCCGCTGCCTGGGAAATGCTGAAGGGCAGTGTCGGCACTGCCCTTGCATGGCTGGCCGCCATTGGGGCCACGCTTGCGCTGTGCCTTGTCGCGGCCGCGCTGTGGTGGGCAATGGGCGTGTGGATGCGACTGCCCCTGCCCCGGATGCTGCGCCCGGCGACTGCGCTGGTGGTGGTGCTCGCGACGTGCCTTGCGGTCGCCGAGATCGGGCAGGCGCGGCGGGCGTGGGATCTGCCCCCTGCCCTCGCGCAGGCCGTGCCGGGTGCGGCCTTCACCGCGCGGGTGTGGCTGGAGAGGGTAGAGCAATTCCGCGAGACCCGCGCCGATCTGCGTCAATTCGCCGAGCTTGCGCGCGACGATCCGATGCGCGGGCGCGGGCCATATCTCGACCTTATGGACGGGCGCGATCTGATCCTGATCTATGTCGAATCCTATGGCCGTTCGAGCTTCGAGAACCCGCTCTACCGCCCCACCCATGTCAGCACCCTGCGCGCGCAGGAAAGCGCGCTCGCAGCCGCCGGGCTGGAAATGCGCTCGGGCTGGCTGACTGCGCCGATGGTGGGCGGGCAAAGCTGGCTCGCGCATGGCTCGGTCGCCACCGGCCTCTGGCTCGACACGCAGGCGCGCTACCGGGCGATGCTCTCCAGCGGGCGCAAGACCCTGCACCATTTCGCGCAAGAGGCCGGGTTCCGGACTGTCGCCATCAAACCCGCCCATATTTTCGACTGGCCGGAAGGCGACGCTTTCGGGTTTGACGCGATCTATAATGCCGCCGATCTGGGCTATGAGGGCGAGCCCTTCAACTGGATCACCATGCCCGACCAGTTCACCTTCAAGGCGCTGGAGCGGCTGGAGCTTGGGGCAACCGAGCGCCCGCCGATCCTTGCGCAGGTCGCGCTGGTCTCCTCCCACGCGCCTTGGGTACCCGTGCCCGAGTTGGTGGCATGGGACGACATCGGCGATGGCACGATCTTCAACGAATGGGCGCTTTCGGGCGACCCGCCCGAAGTGGTCTGGCGCGATCACGACCGGGTGCGTGATCAGTTCCGCCTGGCCGTGGATTACAGCCTGCAGACTGTGGGCGCATGGGCCGAGCGGATGGCGGAGGATGCGCCGCTGATGGTGATCCTGGGCGATCATGAGCCCGCGCGCTTTGTCTCTGGCGTCGATGGCTATGACGTGCCGATCCACATCGTCGGACCCGAGGATCTGGTCGAACGCTTCGCCGGTCTGGGATGGCGCGAAGGGATGATCCCCGATCTCGACCAGAGCGGCCGCCGCATGTCGGATTTGCGCGATATCCTGCTCACCACGCTGAGCACGGAGTAAGCGATGGTGCGCTGGCTCAGGCTTGTCATCTCGTTGGCCCTGCTGGCGCTCGCCATCCACTTCGCAGCGCCCGAGGATGTGATGTCGCTCCTGCGCGATCTCGACTGGCGCTGGCTCGCGCTCGCCATCGCAGCACTTGGCGCGCAGATCCTGCTTTCGGCATGGCGCTGGCAGATCACGGCCCAGAGCCTCGGGCTTGCGATCTCACGCGGCTTTGCCTTACGCGAATACGGGCTGTCGGTCGCAGCCAACACCTTTCTGCCGGGGGGCGTGCTGGGCGATCTGACCCGGATCGCCCGCGCGCGGCATCTGGGCTTGCGCGATGTCACGGCCTCGGTCGTGATCGAGCGGCTGGCGGGGCAAGTGGCGATGGGCGCCCTTGCGCTCGCAGCACTCGCGCTCTGGCTCGGCCCGTGGCTGGGCGCGCTGGCAGTGCTTGGCACGATTGGCGGTTTTACAATACTGCTGCGGTTCTGGGAGATGCCGCGCGCCTATCTTAGCCGCGCATGGCTCAGTGCAGGGCGCTGGCAGCGGCAAACCGCGCTCACGCTCGCAATCCTCGCGGTCAATCTCGCGGGCTACTGGTTCGCTGCACGCGCCATCGGGCTTGTGTTGTCGCCTGCGGCAAGCCTGTTGCTTGTGCCCCTGACGCTGACAGCGATGCTGCTCCCTGTCACGATCAATGGCTGGGGCCTGCGCGAGGGGCTGGCGGTTGCGCTCTGGCCGCTCTGGGGCATCGAGCCTGCACAGGCGCTGGTGGCGAGCATCATCTACGGGCTGGCCTGCATGGGGGCCGCGAGCCTCGGCCTCGCGCCGATCGCCCTCGCGCCAACCCGTGACGCGCCTGCGAAAGACCCGTCAGCGCAGTAACCGCGCGCGCCTTCAGAAGGCGCTCATCAGCATCCGCAGGGATGTGATGAGCAAGAATACCGCGAAGGCCCGCTTGATCCAGATGGGTGAAAGCGCATGCGCGAGCCGCGTGCCGAGCGGTGCGCACAGCACCGAAAGCGGCAGGATGAGCACCACGGCGATGATATTGACAAAGCCCAGCGACAGCGGCGGGCGTCCCAGAACGCCAAGCCCGAAGATCACCATCGCAACAGCCCCCGGAACACCGATCATCAGCCCCAGCGCGGCCGCCGTGCCCACAGCGCGATGCACAGGCACCGAAAAGGCCGTCATCAGCGGCACCCCCAGCGTGCCCGACCCGATCCCCATCATCGCCGAGACCAAGCCCACACTCCCCGCCATCGCCGGCTGCACCCCCGCGCGACTGGGCAACTCATCGGCGATCACCTTGCTGTTGGGCCGCGCAAGGTTCCACGCGACCCAAAGCGCGACAATGCCGAAGACAACGAGCAACAATGTGCCATCGACCAGCCCCGCCACTGTGCCCCCGGCAAACGCGCCGAGCACCATCCACGGGCTCCAGCGGCGCACAAGCGCGATATCGACCGATCCGCGCTTGTGATGCGACATCGCCGAACTCAGCGCAGTGGCGGCGACGATGACCAGCGACGTGCCCACTGCGACCTGCATGCCAAGCTCGGGCGCAAAGCCCAGCGTCTTGAACACCCAGAACAGCACAGGCACCACGACGATCCCGCCGCCCACGCCCAGCAGCCCTGCCAGAACGCCCGCGAAGGCGCCGGTGACGAAAAGCGCGAGCGCGAAGGGCAGAAGCGTTGCAAGTGAGAGATCATCCATGACGCGCCCTTGTTGTCGTTTTTTGGGCACAAGCGGCCCAGCGCAGGGCGGACAGGTCGCAGGCACCGATGCCTCGCATCTCGCCCATCGCGCAAGATTGGTCAAGGCGCACGGGCCCTTGCCGGATCGCGGAGCGAGGCCCGCGATGTGTCCGTAGCGGTGTCGCGCGTCTGATAAATCGGGCCGGGAACAGGCGGCGCGCAGCGCCGCTACCTCAGAACGACCCCTGTCATATCTCCAACGCCGCGCTGCACTTCCTCGAGCGACATCGCCCGCTTGCCAGCGCGCTGGACGCTGTGCAACGCCACCGCACCATGCCCACAAGCGACCCGTCCTCCCGCCAGCACCTTCCCCGGCACCCCCGCGCCTTCGACCGCGCGCGCGTCGAGCAGTTTCAGCCGCCCGAACGGGGCCTCGCACCATGCGCCGGGAAAGGGCGAGAGCCCGCGTATCTGCCGCGCAACATCCTCGGCAGGCCGCGTCCAGTCCACGCGCGCCTCGGATTTGTCGATCTTCGCAGCATAGGTCACACCCGCCTCGGGCTGGGCCTGCGCGCGCAGATCGGGCAGTTGCGCCAGCGCCTCGACAATCAGCGCAGCCCCCATACCAGCCAGCCTGTCATGCAGGCGTTGCGCAGTGTCCTCCTCGCTGATCGGTGTGGCCGCGCGCAGGAGTACAGGCCCGGTATCGAGCCCCGCCTCCATCTGCATGATGCAGATGCCGGTCTCCGCATCCCCCGCCATGATCGCGCGCTGGATCGGGGCCGCACCACGCCAGCGCGGCAAGAGCGAGGCATGGATATTAAGGCAGCCATAGCGCGGCGCATCGAGCACGGGCTGCGGAAGGATCAGCCCGTAGGCGACGACCACCGCCACATCCGCCTGCAAACTTGCAAACTCCGCCTGCGCCTCGGCCCCCTTGAGGCTCACCGGATGGCGCACCTCCAGCCCCAGCGCCGCGGCCCGCGCATGCACCGGCGTCAGCCGCGCCTGCTTGCCGCGCCCGGCAGGACGGGGCGGCTGGGTATAGACGCAGATCACATCATGCGCGGCATGGATCGCCTCGAGAGCGGGCACCGAAAACTCCGGCGTGCCCATGAATACCACGCGCCACCGCCCGCTCATGCGCTGATCTTCCGCGCACGGCGCAGCAGCATGTCGCGTTTGGTCCGGCCGAGATGATCGAAATACATCCGGCCATTGAGATGGTCGATCTGATGCTGCACGCTGGTCGCCCAGAGCCCGACGAAATCGCGTTCCTCCAGCACTCCATCAGCATTCAGAAACCGCACAGTGACGGCGCGCGGCCGCTTGATCCGCGCCGACACGCCCGGCAGGTTGGGGCTCGCCTCGTCATGCGCGCGCAAGGTGACACTCGCATGCAGCACTTCCGGATTGGCCATGCGCACCGCCTGCCCGCGTGTCTCGGACGCATCCACCACCGCGAGCCGCAGCATCACCCCGATCTGGGGCGCGGCAAGTCCCAGGCCGGGCATCGCCTCCATCGTGTCGATCATGTCATCGCAGAGCGCGCGTATCTCATCGGTGATTGCCTCCACCGGTGCTGCAACACTGCGCAGCCGCTGGTCAGGCCACGGGATGCAGCGCCGAACGCTCACCCGCGCGCCTTCTCGCGTTTCAGCTTCGCCATCTTGCGCGTGATCATGTTACGCTTGATCGCGCCCAGATGGTCGATGAAGAGCTTGCCGTTCAGGTGATCCAGCTCATGCTGCGCGCAGGTCGCCCAGAGCCCGTCAAACTCTTCTTCCTGCGGTTTCCCATCGAGCCCCATCCAGCGCATCACCACGCGCTCGGGCCGGGTCACTTCGCCATATTGCTCGGGGATCGAGAGGCAACCTTCCTCATAGGTATTGGTCTCGTCCGATGTGCGCACGATCTCGGGGTTGATCAGCACCATCGGGCGCGGCTCCGCGCCCTCCTCCTTGACGCAATCCATCACGAACAGCCGCTGGAGCACGCCCACCTGCGGGGCCGCAAGCCCCACGCCCGGCGCGTCATACATCGTCTCGAGCATATCCTCGGCCAGTTTGCCGATCTCGGGCGTGATTTCGGCCACAGGCGCGCAGCGCTTTTTCAGCCGCGGGTCAGGATGGATCAGGATCGGTCGGATGCTCATGGCGCGCGATGTAAGCCAAGCCGTGCGCCCGTTCAATGGGCTTTTGCGCTTGCACCTGCCCCGGCGCCGCGCCAGTTTGCCGATAAAACCACGGAGACAGCGATGAATTTCGACCAGCGGATCGACCGGCGCGGCAGCCATTCGATGAAATGGGACATGATGGAGGCCCGCTATGGCGTGACGCCAGAAAACGGCATCGCGATGTGGGTCGCTGATATGGATTTCCGCCCGCCCCAATGCGTGCAAGATGCGCTGCAAAAGGCGCTCGATCACGGCATCTACGGCTATTTCGGTGATGATGCCGCTTATCGCGCCGCGATTACGTGGTGGATGGCGCATCGCCATGGCTGGCAGGTGGACCCCGCTCATATCTTCACAACGCATGGGCTCGTCAACGCCGTCGGGCTCTGCCTGCACACATGGACCGCGCCGGGCGATGGTGTGGTGCTCTTCACGCCCGTTTATCATGCCTTCGCCCGCACGATCGAGGCCGCCGGGCGCCGCGTCATCGAGTGCCCGCTCGCGCTCGAAGAGGGCCGCTACCGGATGGATTTCGACGCCGCCGATGCGCGGATGGATGGCTCCGAAAAAATGCTCATCCTGTGTTCACCGCATAACCCCGGCGGGCGGGTCTGGAGCGCGGAGGAATTGCGCGGCGTGGCCGAGTTCTGCGCGCGCCATGACCTGCTGCTCATCTCCGACGAGATTCACCATGATCTCGTCATGCCCGGGCACAAGCACATCCCCCTGCCAATTGCCGCCCCAGAGGCCGCGTCGCGCACGGTCATGCTCACCGCCGCCTCCAAGACCTTCAACCTCGCCGGCACGCATTGCGGCAATGTCATCATCACAGACCCCAGCCTGCGCGCCGAGTTCACCCGCACGCAATTCGCACTCGGCATTTCGCCCAATTCCTTCGGGCTGCATGCAGTGACCGCCGCATACTCCCAAGCGGGCGCGGACTGGGTCGATGCGCTCTGCACCTATCTCGATGAAAACCGACGGATTTTTGATGCGGGCATCAACGCCATTCCGGGCCTGCGCTCGATGACGCTGGAATCCACCTATCTCGCCTGGGTCGATTTCGCGGGCACAGGCATGGAGCCCGACGAGTTCACGGCCCGCGTCGAACAAACTGCCCAGATCGCGGTCAATCACGGCCCCACCTTCGGCACAGGCGGCGAGAGCTTCCTGCGCTTCAATCTCGGCGCCCCGCGCAGCGTGATCGAAGAGGCGGTGGCGCGGATGCGAAAGGCCTTCGCCGATCTGCAATAGCCGCGCGCGGCGGCCCGGAAGCGGGACAATCCCTTGTCTCGCGCGCTCGGCAACGCAAATAAGCCGCAACGCAACGCATGACAGGAGGTCCCGATGGGCCGATTAATCGAAGGCGAATGGTCGAGCGAATGGTATGATACCTCAAAGACCGGCGGCGCATTCAAGCGCGACACCTCGCGGTTCCGCAACTGGGTGACAGCGGATGGCAGCCCCGGCCCCTCGGGCGAGGGTGGCTTCAAGGCCGAGCCCGGGCGCTATCATCTCTATGTCTCGTATGCCTGCCCCTGGGCACATCGCACTCTCATCTTCCGCGCACTCAAGGGGCTCGAGGGGCTGATCGATGTCTCCGCCGTGCATCCCGACATGCTCGATGACGGCTGGACCTTCGCCACCGATTTCCCGGGCGCAACTGGCGACAAGCTCTTCGGCTCCGACTTCATGCGCCAGATCTATACCCGCGCGGACCCCAAGATCTCGGGCCGCGTGACAGTGCCGGTGCTCTGGGACAAGGAGCGCGATACCATCGTCTCGAACGAATCCGCCGAGATCATCCGCATGTTCAACTCGGCCTTCGACGGGCTGACAGGCAATAGCACCGATTATTACCCCGAGGCCCTGCGCGCCGAGATCGACACTGTGAACGAGCGTGTCTATCACACGGTGAACAACGGGGTTTACAAATCCGGCTTCGCCACCACGCAGGAAGCCTATGAAGAGGCCGTCCATCCGCTGTTCGAGAGCCTCGACTGGCTGGAAAAACGCCTGAGCACCCAGCGCTACCTTGCGGGCGATCAGATCACCGAGGCCGATTGGCGGCTGTTCACGACGCTGGTGCGGTTCGACAGCGTCTATCACCTGCATTTCAAATGCAACCGCCGCCGCATCATCGACTACCCCGCACTCTGGGGCTTCACGCGCGAGCTATACCAGCATCCGGGCGTGGCCGAGACCGTGCATATGGATCACATCGTGCGCCATTATCACTACAGCCACGACACGATTAACCCCAACCGGATCATCCCGATCAATCCTGAACTGGATTTCATGGCGCCGCATGGGCGCGCGGGTCATTAGGGGAAGGTGAAGCGTGGGGCGAGGCTGGGACGGGCTCCAAACCGTGCCTTGCTCCACATTGCCCCAAGGCGTGTTGCACCCGATGAAGACCCTGAGTGGCAGTCGGAATTCCATCGGAACCTGACATTCGTCTGGCAAGATTCTGCCCATCGGATTTGGTGCATTCGCGCACTTCAGCTATATTGTATGCAAAAGAATACGATCTGGGGCAGTCGGTAATGTAATTGCTTTGCTGAAGGAGGCACATTATGCGACGCATGTCATTGGCATTTCTGACCGGCTTTACAATCGCTGGTGCAGCGATGGCAGAGGAAGCGGTTGTTACGCAACAATCACCGGATGAACTGCTCGGTGGATGGGTGGTCGGTTCGGGAGTCAACTCTGTTGACGGAGAGCGGATTGGCTCCATTGACGATATCATCATTGTCGACGGCGAAGGGCAGATCTCTGCCGCGGTCATTTCGGTAGGCGGGTTTCTGGGCTTTGGCGCGAAGAGTATCGCCGTCGATTGGTCGGAACTGGAAATCAACTGGGATGCGCGCGAAATTGTCCTGAACATGTCGCGCGAAGAGATGGAAGAGGCAGAGGAATATGTGTTCCGTGACCGCGAGGAAATGCCCTTGCAAGAGGGTGGCCTCGGTGACGACGACATGGGTGCTGGGGATGGCGCCATGGACGGGGGCGACACTGTCGGTGGAAACTGAACTGCTGTTGTCACTGCCCTGATTGCACGCGCCCGACTGCCAGCCAGCCGGGCGCGCGCCACTTCTGGAGTGAACCTTGCACGCGCGACAGGGGACAGAGAATCGTCTGTCTGCGGTGCAGTGCGGCAAGCCGCGCAGCGCAGGTGACGTCATTGCCTGCGGATTGGGGATGGTCGACCGATCGAGCGTTGGGAACGCGCGGCCATTACGCCTCATAAAGCCCCTCACGCAAAAACGATTCCGTTGCGGCCAGCCTTGCGTTAACGTGGCGCAAAACCACGTGCAATGAGGGCTTTATGCGATTTCTTCTTGGTCTTGCGACGATCCTCTCCCTTGGCCTCGGTACCGGCGCGCAGGCGCAAAGCTGTGGCGGCAATTTCGGCAGCTTCGTCGACGGGCTGCGCTCGGAGGCGGCTGATCGCGGCTATGATCGGTCGCTCATCGACAATTTCTTCCGCAATGTCCGGCATGAACAAGCCGTCATAAACGCGGACCGCCGCCAGGGCATCTTCCAGCGCCCGTTTCTGGATTTCTCGCGCGCGCTGATCTCGCAGAACCGCATGAATGCAGGCCGCGCGAATTACGACCGTCACCGCTCTGTCTTCGACCGTGCGCAGCGTGACTATGGCGTGCAGCCGGGGATCCTGCTGGCCTTCTGGGCGTTCGAGACCGATTTCGGCGCCAATCAGGGCGATTTCAACACCGTCAACGCGCTGGTCACCCTCGCCCATGATTGCCGCCGACCGGAACTTTTCCGCCCGCAGGTCTTCGCCGCGCTCGAGATGCACCGCCGCGGCATGCTGGATCCGGTACAGACGCGCGGCGCCTGGGCGGGCGAGATCGGCATGGTCCAGAAGCTGCCTTCCGACATCATCGATTACGCGGTCGATGGCGATGGCAGTGGGCGCATCGACCTGCAACGCTCGGCCCCCGATGCGATCCTGTCGGCAGCGGCCATGCTGCGCGCGAAAGGCTGGCGCGCGAATGAGCCATGGATGCACGAGGTCGCGATCCCGCAAAACCTCGACCTGCGCCAGACCGGGCTGCGCACGCAAAAGACCGTGCGCGAATGGGAGGCGCTCGGCCTGCGCCCCACCCATGGCAGCCTGCCCTCGGGCAATCTGCGCGCCTCGGTCATTTTGCCACAGGGTCATCGCGGCCCGGCCTTCATGGTGTTCGACAATTACCGCACGCTGTTCGAATGGAACCAGAGTTTCATCTATGTCACCACCGCCGCCTATTTCGGCACACGGCTGATGGGCGCGCCGGTCTATCAGGCGGGCAACCCCGAAACCGGGCTCAATCAGGACCAGATGCGCCAGTTGCAGGAGCGGCTGACCCGGCGCGGTCATGATGTGGGCGGCATCGATGGCATCCTGGGCGCCAATACCCGCGCGGCCGTGCAGGATGTGCAGGCCGAGCTGGGCCTTCCCGCCGATGGCTGGCCCACGCCGCAATTGCTGCGCGCGCTCTGAGCGCGGCCCGGGCACGCGCGCCCGATGCGTGCCGGGGTTTCACCGATCCACGCCCGCAATCTCGCGAGCGCCGGGTGGGTCAAACTGCGACGCGTGGCGGCGTAACGATGCCCGCGATGCGTAAAATGCTCCATAACTATAGGTTGCGAAAACACCGCGACTCTGGGATGTTGAGTGCACTGGCCAGAAGGGCCGGGTCTTCTATCCTCCCGTGAAGTGAAGGGCACGTGGGTGAGCAGGGGTTCCGGTATGGCCGGAACCCCATTTGCCCAAGCGTCAATGCAATACACGCGGTGCACAGCCCCGCACGAACGCAGGTCCTGTGAGCAAAGTTCATGCACACAGCAATCAGACCCGGCTCTTTCAGTGCAAAGCCACCCCAACACCGCAGCGCGGCTTGAATCCCGCGCCAATCGCGCCCAATTACTCAGCAAGGCGCTTTGGCGCGAGAGAACTGAGGATACACAGATGGATCAAGTCAATCGCTACCCCGTACTGCCCCTGCGCGACATGGTGGTCTTCCCGCATATGATCGTACCGCTCTTTGTCGGGCGCGACAAATCGGTGCGCGCACTCGAGGCGGTGATGGGCGAGGATCGTCAGATCCTGCTCGTGGCACAAAAGGACCACAAGCAGGAAAATCCGGGCACTGACGATATCTACCGCGTCGGCGTGCTCGCCAATGTGCTGCAACTCCTCAAGCTGCCCGATGGCACGGTCAAGGTTCTCATCGAGGGGCAGGACCGTGTGCGTATCGACGAGTTGCACGATGGCGAGGCGTATTTCGAGGCGCTAGCGACCCGGATGCCGACCGAACTGGGCGACGAAAAGGCGCTCAAGGGTGTGATGCGCGCGGTTCAGAACGAATTCGAACGCTATGCCAAGGTGCGCAAGAATATCCCCGACGAGGCCCTCGCGGCGATTGCCGAAGCCGAGGATGCCGCCACGCTTGCCGATCTGGCGGCGGGTCATCTGGGCTCGGAAGTAGCCGAGAAACAGAAGCTGCTCGAATCCGACAATATCGCGTCCCGGCTGGAGGCGATTTACGGGCTGATGCAGGGCGAGCTTTCGGTGCTGCAGGTCGAGCGCAAGATCAAGACGCGCGTGAAATCGCAGATGGAGCGTACCCAGCGCGAATATTATCTGAATGAGCAGATGAAGGCCATTCAGAAGGAGCTGGGCGATGGTGAGGACGGCCAGAACGAGGTCGCCGAGCTTGAAAAGCGCATCGAGGCCACGAAATTCAGCAAGGAAGCGCGCGAGAAGGCGCAGGCGGAGCTGAAAAAGCTCAAATCCATGTCGCCGATGTCGGCCGAAGCGACCGTCGTGCGCAATTATCTCGATTGGATGCTGTCGATCCCCTGGGGCGTGAAAAGCCGCGTGAAGAAGGATCTCAACCGTGCGCAGAACATTCTCGATGCGGATCATTACAGCCTCGAGAAGGTCAAGGAACGCATCGTCGAATATCTCGCCGTGCAAGCGCGCTCGGCGAAGCTCAAGGGCCCGATCATGTGCCTTGTGGGCCCGCCCGGGGTGGGCAAGACCTCGCTGGGCCGCTCGGTCGCACGCGCCACAGGGCGCGAGTTCATCCGCATCAGCCTTGGCGGTGTGCGCGACGAATCCGAGATTCGCGGCCATCGCCGCACCTATATCGGCTCGATGCCCGGCAAGATCATCCAGGCGCTGAAAAAGGCCAAGACCACCAACCCGCTCATCCTGCTCGATGAAATCGACAAGATGGGGCAGGATTTCCGCGGCGATCCGGCCTCGGCGATGCTGGAGGTGCTGGACCCGGAACAGAATGCGACATTTGTCGATCACTATCTGGAAGTCGAATATGACCTCTCTAACGTGATGTTCCTGACCACGGCCAACAGCTACAACATGCCGGGGCCGCTCCTGGATCGGATGGAGATCATCCCGCTCTCGGGCTACACCGAGGACGAGAAGCTGGAGATCGCGCGGCGTCACCTGCTGCCCAAGACGATCAAGAATCACGGGCTGCGCAAGGGTGAGTTGGCCATCTCCGACGGAGCCATCACCGAGATCCTGCGCCGCTACACGCGCGAGGCCGGGGTGCGCAACGTGGAGCGCGAACTCAACAAGCTCGCGCGCAAGGCCGTGACGCAGATCGTCAAGAAAGAGGCGAAGACTGTCGAGGTGACGCAGGACAATATCGCCGATTTCCTGGGCGTGCCGCGCCACCGCTTCGGGCTGGCCGAGAAGGAGGACCAGATCGGGGTGGTCACCGGCCTCGCCTGGACGCAGGTGGGTGGAGATCTGTTGCAGATCGAGGCGCTGCGCCTGCCCGGCAAGGGCCGGATGAAGACCACGGGCAAGCTCGGCGATGTGATGAAGGAATCGATCGATGCGGCCAATTCCTTCGTGCGCTCCATCGCGCCCGATATCGGCGTGAAGCCGCCGCGCTTCGACACGCTCGATATTCACGTGCACGTCCCCGAGGGTGCGACGCCGAAGGACGGGCCGAGCGCGGGCATCGCGATGGTCACTTCCATCGTGTCGGTGCTGACCCAGATCCCCGTGCGCAAGGATATCGCCATGACCGGCGAGGTGACGCTACGCGGCAATGTGCTGGAGATCGGCGGGCTGAAGGAGAAGCTGCTCGCGGCGCTGCGCGGGGGCATCACCACAGTGCTGATCCCCGAGGAAAACGCCAAGGACCTGCCCGAGATCCCCGACAATGTGAAGGAAGGGCTGACGATCATCCCGGTCGCGAATGTGCGCGACGTGCTGCGCCACGCGCTGGTGCAGGAGCCCACGCCCATCGAATGGGATGAAGAGGCCGAAGAGGCCGCGCGTCAGGCGCATCTCGCCGCCAAGGCCGAGGCCGAGGCGCAGCTTCGCAAGCATTGAACGACCGCGCCTGCCGCCTGAAAAAAGGCGGCAGGTTCCTCTTGCGCCGTGCGTCTGGCTTGAGTAAAGACCGCGCTCAGGGGCGATTAGCTCAGTGGTAGAGCGCTTCGTTCACATCGAAGATGTCGGCAGTTCGAATCTGTCATCGCCCACCATCCTCCCGGATCGACCCTCGCAGAAACCCGCTTGCAAACCCGCGCGCAATCGGGTCAACCGCGCTCATGTCCCGCCCGCCGCTTCTCATCCGCGCCTATCTGGCGCTCAGTCGCCTGACCCCGCCGCTCTGGGCGCTCGCCCTGCGGCTGCGCGCGGCGAAAGGCAAGGAAGACCCCGCGCGCCTGCCCGAGAAATGGGGCCACGCAGCCCGCCCGCGCCCCGAGGGTGAGCTGGTCTGGCTGCATGGCGTGAGCGTGGGCGAAACTGCGGTGCTGCTCACGCTGCTCGAGCGCCTCTCGCAGGCCCGCCCGCAGACGCATTTCCTGCTCACCTCCGTCACCCGCGCTGCGGCCGATGCGCTGGCGTCGCGCAAACTGCCCGAGCGCGTCTTTCACCATTACGCGCCGCTCGATTGCCCCGGGCCGCTGCGCCGCTTCCTCGATCATTGGCGCCCCGATCTCTTCGTGCTCTCCGAGATGGATCTCTGGCCGCGCATGCTGGTCGAGACCCGCGCGCGCGCCATCCCGATGCTCATGCTCAACGCGCATGTCACTGCCCGCAGGCTGCGCCGCAGGCGGCGGTTTGCGCAGGCGAATGGCTGGCTGATGGATCATTTCGCGCAAATCCATGTGCAGGACGAACGCTCGCGCGATCTGTTCCTCGAAATCGGCGCGCCTGCCGCCAAGATGCAGGTCACGGGGCTTCTGAAGGGCGCCTCTGCCCCACCGCCCGACCGCCCCGAGGAACGCGCCCGCCTCGCCCCTCTCATCACCCTCCGCCCGCGCTGGCTCGCGGCCTCGACCAAAACCATCGAGGAGCCCCAGCTTTTCGAGGCCCATCGCCAGGCCCTCGCGCACAGCCCCGAGATGCTCTTCATCATCGCGCCCCGCCAGATGGCCGCCGCCGATCAAACCGAGGCCGCCGCCCGCGCGGTCTTTCCCGCCCATCGCATCGCAAGGCGGTCGCGCAAGGAGCCGGTCACGCAAGAGACCTGCGTCTATATCGCCGACACTTTGGGCGAGATGGGGCTCTGGCTGCGCATGGTCCCGGTGGCTTATACCGGCAATTCCCTGCCGGTCGCGGGGCCAAAACTGACCGGCAAGAACCCGTTCGAGGCCGCCGCCCTTGGCGTGATGATCCTGCACGGCCCGGATGTCGGCAATTTCCGCGAAGCCTATGCCCAGCTTGCACAGGCCCGGGGCGCGTTGGAAGTGCACGATGCCACAACGCTCGCCCAAGCGGTGGTGCAGGCGCAGGATCCCGCGTGGCGCGCGCCCTATATCGCCGCGGCGAGCCGCGTGCAGGACACCATGATGCAGCCGTTGGAGCAGGCTTTCGCGGCGATCACGCAGCAGCTCGATGGGGCCGCGAGCGGCTCGGCCTGAACCCGCCACCAGCAGCCCGCGCGCGCCGATTGCGGTTTCCCTTGCCCCGCATTCGCGGTAAACACGCCCCCAATGCGCGCAAATTCAAGAGGATGACCCGTCATGGAAAAACTCCGCGTCTATATCGGTTGGGACTCGCGCGAGGATATCGCCTATCAGGTGGCCAAGCAGTCGCTCGAAAAACACGCCACGATCCCGGTCGAAGTGATCCCACTCAAGCTGCCGGAATTGGTCGAGCAGGGGCTTTATACCCGCGAGATCGACCCGCTCGCCTCGACCGAATTCACCTATTCGCGCTTTCTGGTGCCTCATCTGGCGGGCTATGAAGGCTGGGCGATCTTCGTCGATTGCGATTTCCTCTTCTTCGGCGATGTGGCCGAGTTGCAGCAATACATGGACCCAAAATACGCGGTTCTCTGCGTGCAGCACGACTACAAGCCCAAGGAGACCACCAAGATGGACGGCGTGCCCCAGAGCGCCTATCCGCGCAAGAACTGGTCCTCCTTCATGCTGTTCAACTGCGCCCACCCCTCGACAAAGCAATTGACCCCAGAGGTCGTGAACCGCGAGAGCGGCGCCTATCTGCACCGGATGCAATGGGCCAAGGACGAGGAGATCGGGGCGCTGCCCACCGGCTGGAACTGGCTCGAAGGCTGGTATGACAAGCCCGAGACCGGCTATCCGCAAGCCGTCCATCACACCCGGGGCGGGCCGTGGTTCAAGGAATGGCAGGATGTGGACTACGCTGCAGAATGGCTGGCCGAGGCCGCCCAATACGAGGCACGCCACAAGGCTGCCGAATAATTTCGTGCCAAGGCCCGGCCTAGCCGGGCCTTGGCAATTCGGTCTGACGGGACCGCGCAGAGAAATCTGAAAAAACCGTCAACGCCGGCGCGGTATCTTCGGACAATCCGCGCCAAAGGTCGGGATTTCGCCGCGATCCTGCCACCACTCCTGTCTGACTGCACGCCACCCTTTCCAGTGTGGGAAAAAATGGGTGGTGGTGATGTGGCTCCAGTTTTCTGGTGTC
This sequence comes from Paracoccaceae bacterium, assembly GCA_003567315.1. Taxonomy (GTDB): domain Bacteria; phylum Pseudomonadota; class Alphaproteobacteria; order Rhodobacterales; family Rhodobacteraceae; genus Roseinatronobacter. The sequence goes on along the minus strand of PWZT01000016.1, from coordinate 7,742 downwards.
TCATTGGCAGGCAATAGCCTGCTCGATGAGGGTGTGCGTGACAGTCAGATCGTCGAGACAGCGCAGGGCAGATTCGTCATCTCGACGACCGGGCCCTATGGCGGGCTGAGCAGTCATCAGATCAATGGACAGGGCAATCTGGTTCCGGCGGGCAACCGGATCTTTCCCGACTGGGTGGCCAATTCCGTGGGCCACAAGATCAGCGTGGTGGAATTCCCCGACCAGACGCTGATCTTCTTCGGCACCACCGGCAATGGCCTGATCGGGGCCGTCCTGCACCCCAATGGCGATATCGGCGGGATCAGGGAGGTGAGTTATCAGGCGCTTGACACTGCGCAGCGAAACGGCACCGCCGACACGCTGGATGCGCTCACCACGCTGACCGACCGGCCCTCCGCGCTCTTCCCGAATCACGACTGGCAGACGGGAACAGTTGCGGCGCAGGAACTGACCATGGGCGGGTCGGATTTCGTGGTCACACTCGGCGTGCACGACAACACACTGTCGCTCTATGCGGTCAACAACAACGGCAATGGCCAGCTTCGCGACACGCTCGGCGCACAGGACGGGCTGGGCATCAGCGCGGCCACGGCGCTGGAGGTGGTGAGCCTTCAGGGCCAGCACTATGCGGTGGTCGCCTCTTCGGGCGGCTCGAGCATAAATGTCGTGCAGATCCGCCCTGGCGGGCTCACCCCTGTCGAGCATATCATCGACACCGGCAGCACCTATTTCGCCAATGTGCAGGACCTGGCCATTGCCCAGCAAGGGCCGCATGTCTTCGTGGTAGCCCTCGGCGCGGATCACGGGATCACGCTCTTTCGGCTCCTGCCCGACGGGCAGTTGATCTTTCTCGAAGCCTGGCACGACACCGATGGCGGCGCGCTCAACACCCCCAGCACAGTCTCGGCCGAGGTGATCGGCAACACGCTGCATGTGATCACGGGCGCCGAAAAGGATGCGGGGCTGTCACATTTCAAGGTGAATATCGGCAATCTCGGTAATGTCAGCACGGCCTCGGCCAATACCGCGAACACGCTCTCGGGGACAGGTGGCCATGATGTGCTCATCGCCGCGCATCACAATGACACGCTCTCGGGCGGGGCTGGGCGCGACATTCTCGTGTCGGGCCCCGGCAAGACCACCATGACCGGCGGTCCCGGCGCCGATACCTTCGTGATCCGCGCCCTCTCCAGCGAGGTGGTGATCACCGATTTCAACCCCAATACCGACCGGCTCGATCTCAGCGGTCTGCCGATGCTGCGCAATCTCGACCAGCTTTCCTTCAACACCACCGGCAATGGCGCGGTGATCACCTATCAAGACGTCAGGATCGTCGTGCATGGCCATAACGGCCAGTCGCTCAACAAGGGCCATATCTTCCCGGACGGTCTGGTGGGACCGGATGCGCTGCAGATCTCGATGGCGAGTCTCGGCGCGCAGTTTCCCGTGATCGATCTCTTCTCCGTGCCCGCACTCCCCACACCGCCCGCGCCCCCCGGCCCCGGCGATGTCAGCGGGGCGTTCCTGACCGGCACACCCGGCCCTGATACATTGCAGGGCGGCGCGACCGATGACTTCCTCAATGGCGGGCCGGGGCCGGATGTTCTGCGCGGTGGCAGCGGCAATGACACGATCTTCGGCGGGGCGGGCAATGACACGATCTTCGGCATGGCCGGGGATGATGTGATCGTCGCCGGAGGGGGGCATGACGTGGTCTGGGCCGGGGCGGGCGATGACACGGTTTTCGGCATCAGCGGCAATAACCGCATGGGCGGCGGGCCGGGCAATGACCTGATGGTGGGCGGCATCGGCAATGACACGATGTTCGGTGGCCCCGGCAATGACACGATCTTCGGCAATGCGGGAAACAACGTGATCTGGGGCGGCCCGGGAGACAATCTTATCTATGCCGGGCCGGGCAATGACCGGATCGGTGGCGGGCGTGGCAACGACACGATCATCGCCAATGCGGGCGACAATACGATCTTCGGCGGGCCCGGCGACAATTTCATCCAGGGCGGCACTGGCAATGACCTGATCTATGGCGGGCCGGGCAACAGCGTCATCATCGGTGTGGGGGGCAATAACGAGATCTGGGGCACTGCCGGCGATGATTACATTCATGCAGGCCCCGGCGACGACACGGTCACAGGCGGGCCGGGGGCCGACACATTTGTCTTCAAGACAGGGGATGAGCGACTGACCATAACGGACTTCTCGCGCCAGGAAAATGACAGGCTGCTGCTGGACGAGGCCCTGTTCGGGGGCTCCATGTCGGCGGCGGATGTTGTCGCGAGCTATGCGCAGGTCACAAACGGCAATGTCGTTTTCAATTTCGGCGGCGGCGATATCATCACGTTGCAAGGCGTCGGCAGCACCAACGGGCTCGCCAATTTCATCGACATCGCCTGACGCCGCGCCAGCTCACACTGCGCCCTGCTGCACCGCCGCCTTGCAGGCCCGCACCATGTGATCCGCGAACAGACGGATTTTCGGGTCCTGCTGGCGCCGATGCGGGTAGAGACAGGCAAAGACCGCAGGCGCAGGCGGCGTCTCGGCCAGCACCTCGACCAGCGCGCCGCGCTCCAGATGCGCGGCCAACTCGAAACGCGGGCGGTTCACCAGCCCCGCCCCGGCCAGCGCCCAATCGACCAGCACGCCCGCATCGTCGCAATCCAGCCGCCCCGTCAGATCGAGCCGCAGACCGCCCTCCGGCGTCTGCACGGTCCAGTAATATTCGGGCGAGCGCGGATAGCGCAGGAGCAGGCATTCATGCGCCTTCAGCTCTTCCGGCGCGCGCGGCGTGCCGTGGCGCGCGAGATAGTCGGGGCTGGCCGCGATCACGCGCGGGGCCTCCATGATCTTGCGCTGCTTGAGGCTGGAATCGGGCAGATGGCCCAGCACGAAGGCCATATCGATCTGGTCTTCGAGAATATCCACCCTCCGGTCTGACAGCCGCAGATTGATCGCGATTTCGGGATACTCCTGCGCGAATTCGCGCGCGAGCGGCGCGATCATCCGCCGCCCCACGCCCAGGGGCGCCGTCACCCGGATCGTGCCGCGCGGCCGCCCCGAGAGGCCTGAGACCGCGGCCTCGGCATCCTCCAGCGCCGTGATCACACGCCGCGCATGGTCATAGAAATCGCGCCCGATCTCGGTCTGGGTCAGTTTGCGCGTGGTCCGGTTGAACAGCCGCACCCCCAGCCGCGCCTCCAACTCCTTGATACGCTTGCTCGCCATCGCAGGCGTCAGCCGCAGATCGCGCCCCCCGGCGGTGATCGAGCCCAGATCCGAGACCCGCACAAAGACCCGAAGCGATTCCAGATAGGACATGCTGCCTCCCCAATCCGCAGAATGGCTCAGGATTTGAGCGCGATTGCCAACGCATTGTTGAAACAGTCTAACGGTTTTACATCATGTGTTGAAAGTATCTTCGCGGCACAGTCTGCTATGCTATTGCCAAGACGCAAAATCCAAGGGGTCTGCATGACGCGCACCGAAATCCGCTTTCTGCTCAATGACCGCAAGGTGACGCTGTCCGAGGTCGCCGCGAGCGACATGGTGCTCGACCATTTGCGGCTCGAGCAGCGGCTGCGCGGCACCAAGGAAGGCTGCGCCGAGGGCGATTGCGGGGCCTGCACAGTGCTGGTGGGCCGACTGGCGCCCGCGGGGCTGGTCTATGAGCCGGTCAATGCCTGCATCCGCCCGCTCGCCACGCTCGATGGCTGCCATGTCGTCACCATCGAGCATCTGCGCGGCAGTGACGGCGGCTTGCACCCGGTCCAGCGCGCGATGGTCGCGTATCACGCCAGCCAATGCGGCTTCTGCACGCCGGGCTTCGTCATGGCGCTCTATGCGCTCTGGATGCAGACCCCGCACCCGAGCGAGGCGCAGATCGAGCGCGCGCTGCAAGGCAATCTCTGCCGCTGCACGGGCTACGCGCCCATCATCCGCGCAGCATTGGCGATGGGCGATCACGGCAGCACTGATCCGCTGGTGGAGGAGCGCGCGCAGGTGACAGCAACGCTCGAAGCGCTGCGCGACGGCGCGCGGGTCGAGGTCGCAAGGGGCGACAGCCGCGCGATCCTGCCCGCCTCGCTCGCCGATCTTGCCGAACTCCGCGCCGCCCACCCGCAGGCGCGCATCATCGCGGGCGCCACCGATGTCGGCCTCTGGGTCACGAAATTCCTGCGCGAGATGCCGCTTGCCATCATGATCCCGCATCTCGATGAGCTGCGCGCGATCACCGAGACCGAGGACGCGCTCGAAATCGGCGCGCTGGTCAACTACGAGCAGGCGCATGGCCCGCTCACGCAGGCCTTCCCGCATATGGCGCGCTATTGGGACCGCATCGCAGGCTGGCAGGTGCGCGCGATGGGCACGCTGGGGGGCAATATCGCCAATGGCTCGCCCATCGGCGACACGCCGCCGCCCTTCATCGCTCTCGGCGCGACGCTGGTGTTGCGCCGCGAAAATGAACGCCGCGTGCTCCCGCTTGAGGGTTTCTTCATGGATTACGGCAAGCAAGACCTCCGCGAGGGCGAATTCGTCGAATCGATCCACCTGCCCAAGCCCGCGCCCAACACCCGCCATGCAGCCTACAAACTCTCCAAACGCCGCGACGAGGATATCTCCGCCGTCGCCGCAGGTTTCGCAGTCACGGTTCAAGACGGCACCATCACCGCCGCCCGCCTCGCCTTCGGTGGCATGGCCGCCACCCCCAAACGCGCCGCACGCGCCGAGGCTGCCCTCACTGGCCAGCCCTTCACCGAGGCGAGTTTCCGCAATGCCATGGCCGCGCTGCCGGAGGATTTCACCCCCCTCTCCGACATGCGCGCCAGCGCCGACTACCGCATGCGCGCGGCGCAGAACCTGCTCCTGCGCTTCTGGCTGGAGGCCCAAGGCCAGCCCGCAACCCTGGAGGATGTGGCATGAAGGACGACCCCCGCATCACTGGCAGCGCCCATGACAGTCTGATCCACGACTCGGCCATCAAGCATGTCACCGGCCGCGCCGAATACACGGATGACATCACCGAACCCGCAGGCACGCTCCACGCCTATATCGGCGGCGCAGGCATCGCGCATGGGCGCATCACGGCGCTCGATCTCGCCCCTGTGCGCAGCGCCCCCGGTGTCGTGGCGGTGCTGACCGCTGCCGATATTCCGGGCCGCAATGACATCTCGCCCACCGGGCTGATGGACGAGCCGATCTTCACCGACGATCTGGTGCAATTCCACGGCCAGCCGGTTTTCGCAGTGGTGGCCGAAACCCGCGACCTCGCCCGCCGCGCCTGTGCGCTGGCCAGGATCACCTATGACACGCACCCCCCCGCTATCGACATTGATGCCGCCGAGGCTGCCGATTACCCCGATGTGACCGCGCCCTTGAAGCTCGAGCGTGGCGATGTGGCCCCAGCGCTCGCTGCAGCCCCGCATCGCATCACGGGCCGGATGCGCGTGGGCGGGCAGGACCATATGTATCTTGAGGGCCAGATCGCCATGGCCATCCCGGGCGAGGATGACGAGGTGACCGTTTTCGCCTCCACCCAGCACCCCTCGGAGGTGCAGCATATGGTCGCCCATGCGCTTGGCGTGCCTGCCAATGCCGTGGTGGTGAATGTGCGCCGCATGGGCGGCGGCTTCGGCGGCAAGGAAACGCAGATGAACCTCTTCTGCACTGTCGCCGCGCTCGCTGCGAAACAGCTTGGCCGCGCGGTCAAGCTGCGCCCCGACCGCGATCAGGATATGGAGATCACGGGCAAGCGCCATGATTTCCGCATCGATTATGATCTGGGCTTTGACGATCAGGGCCGGATTCTGGCCGTCGATGGCGTGTTCGCGGCGCGCTGCGGCTGGTCCTCGGATCTCTCGGGGCCTGTGACCGACCGCGCGCTGTTTCATGCCGACAACGCCTATTACTACCCCGCCGCGCGCCTGCGCTCGCGCCCCCTGAAAACCAACACGGTCAGCAACACCGCCTTTCGCGGCTTCGGCGGCCCGCAGGGCGTGATCGCCGCCGAGCGCATGATCGAGGAAGTGGCCTATGCCTTGGGCCGCGACCCGCTGGAGATCCGGCGCGCGAATTTCTACCGCGAGGGGGCCGACATCACCCCCTATCACCAGCGCGTCGAGGACAATATCCTGACCCGGCTGGTGGATGAGCTGGAAGCCTCCAGCGACTATCAGGCCCGCCGTCGCAGGGTTTTGGAGTTCAACGCGAGAGGCGGCGTCATCCGCAAGGGCATCGCGCTCACGCCCGTGAAGTTCGGGATCAGCTTCACGGCGACCTGGTTCAATCAGGCGGGTGCGCTGGTGCATGTCTATAATGACGGCTCGATCCATCTCAACCATGGCGGCACCGAGATGGGGCAAGGGCTATATACCAAGGTCGCGCAGGTCGTGGCCGAGGCATTTCAGGTCGATATCGACCGCATCAAGATCACCAAGACGACGACTGAAAAGGTGCCCAATACCTCCGCCACAGCGGCGTCCAGCGGCTCCGATCTCAATGGTATGGCCACGCTCGATGCTTGCAACCAGATCAAGGCGCGGCTGGTGGATTTCGCCGCGCAACACTGGAATGTCGCGCCCGATACGGTCGCCTTCCTGCCCGGCCGCGTGGCTGTGGGCGCGCAGGTCATGCCCTTCGAGGAGGTGATCCATGCCGCCTATATGGCCCGCGTGCAGCTTTCTGCCGCCGGGTTCTACAAAACCCCCGAGATTCACTGGGACCGCGCCGCAGGCCGTGGCCAGCCCTTCTATTATTTCGCCTATGGCGCGGCCTGCGCCGAGGTTTCGGTTGACACGCTGAGCGGCGAGTCGCGCGTGGACCGCGTCGATATCCTGCATGATGTGGGCCGCTCGCTGAACCCCGCGATCGATCTGGGGCAGGTCGAAGGGGCCTTCGTGCAGGGGATGGGGTGGCTGACATCCGAGGAATTATGGTGGGATGACAAGGGCCGGCTGCGCACTCATGCGCCCTCGACCTACAAGATCCCGCTGGCCTCCGATCGCCCGCGCATCTTCAATGTCCGGCTTGCGGACTGGTCCGAAAACGTCAAACCCACGATCAAGCGCTCCAAGGCCGTGGGCGAGCCGCCCTTCATGCTGCCCATCTCCGTGTTCGAGGCGATCGGCATGGCCGTGGCCTCGGTTGCCGATTACCGCATCTGCCCGCGCCTCGATGCGCCTGCCACGCCCGAGCGCGTGCTGATGGCGGTGGAGCGGCTGCGCGGATGAGGGGCGCGCGCGAGATCCTGACGGGGGCGGCTTCGGTCATCCATATCCGCATCGCGCAGGTGAAAGGCTCTGCCCCGCGCGATGCCGGGGCGGAGATGTTCGTGACGGCGACCGCCATGGCCGGCACCATCGGTGGCGGGCAGGCGGAATGGCAGGCGCTGCAAAAGGCACGTGACATGCTCGCGGGCGGGGGCATGCACGAAACGCTTGATCTGCAACTCGGGCCGGAGATCGGGCAGTGCTGCGGCGGGCGGCTGACGCTCGAGCTTGCGCGGCTGGGCGAGACCCAACGCGCGGCGCATCTCGCGCGGCTGGAGACGGCGGAAAAACCGCATCTGGTGATCCTCGGCGCGGGGCATGTGGGCCGGGCGCTGGCGCGGGTCGGGCTGACAATGCCCTGGCGCGTCATCCTTGTCGATTCGCGACATGACGAATTGGCGCTTGCGCCCGACGGCGCGGAGACCCGCCTCACCCCGCTGCCCGAAGCCGAGATCGCGAGCG
>PWZT01000060.1 GCA_003567315.1 Paracoccaceae bacterium | reverse complement strand
TCGGGCCGCATCCATATGGGCCATGTGCGCAACTACACGATGGGCGATGTGGTCGCGCGATACAAGGCCGCGCAGGGGTTTTCGGTGCTGCACCCGATGGGCTGGGATGCGTTCGGGATGCCCGCCGAAAACGCTGCGATGGAGCAGGGCGGCCACCCGAAGGACTGGACCTATGGCAATATCGCGGTGATGCGCGATCAGATGAAGCCGCTGGGCCTCTCGATTGACTGGTCGCGCGAATTTGCGACCTGCGACCCCGAATATTACGGCCAGCAGCAGGCGATGTTCATCGACATGCTGGACGCGGGGCTCGTCTATCGCAAGAATGCGGTCGTGAACTGGGATCCGGTCGATCAGACCGTGCTCGCCAATGAGCAGGTGATCGACGGCAAGGGCTGGCGCTCGGGCGCGGAAGTCGAGCGGCGCGAGCTGACGCAGTGGTTTTTCAGAATCAGCGCTTATAGCGAGGAATTGCTGGAGGCGCTGGACGGGTTGAAAAACTGGCCCGAGAAGGTACGGCTGATGCAGCGCAACTGGATCGGCCAGTCTCGGGGCCTTCAATTCGCCTTTTCGACCATTGATGCGCCCGAGGGCTTCGACCGGATCGAGGTCTATACCACGCGCCCCGACACGCTGCTGGGTGCGTCTTTCGTCGCGGTCTCGCCCGATCATCCGCTGGCCAAACAGCTTGAGCGCCATGATCCAGAAGTCGCGGGGTTTGTTGACGCGTGCCGCAAGATCGGCACCACGGAAGAGGCGCTGGAGAAGGCCGAGAAGAGGGGCTTCGACACGGGCATTCGCGTGCGCCACCCCTTTGATAATGAGTGGGAATTACCAGTCTATATCGCGAATTTCATCCTGATGGATTACGGCACCGGCGCGATTTTCGGCTGCCCTGCGCATGACCAGCGCGACCTTGATTTCGCGCGAAAATATGGGCTGCCGCATCCGGATGTGTTCGTCGCGCTGGACGACGCATCGCCGGTGACCGATACAGCCTTCGTGCCGCCCAAGACCGAGCGCGTCCACTATATTCGTGGCTTCGCGGGCGAGGAGGTCCAGACCGGCGCGGAGGCTGTCGAGGCCGCGATAGCCTTTTGCGAATCGCAGGGCGTCGGGCATGGCGTGACGCAATACCGTCTGCGCGACTGGGGGCTGTCGCGGCAGCGCTATTGGGGCTGCCCGATTCCGGTCGTGCATTGCGAGACTTGCGGTGTGGTGCCCGAAGCCAAGGCGAATCTCCCCATCCGCCTGCCCGATGACGTGAGCTTTGATCAGCCCGGCAATCCGCTCGACCGGCATCCGACATGGACGCGCTGTGCCTGCCCGAAATGCGGTGCTCCGGCGCGGCGCGAGACCGACACGATGGATACATTCGTCGATTCGTCGTGGTATTACGCCCGCTTCACATCGCCCCGCGCCGAGACCCCGACCGAGCGTGAAGAGACCGATTACTGGATGAATGTTGACCAGTATATCGGCGGGATCGAGCACGCGATTCTGCATCTCTTGTATTCGCGCTTCTTCGCCCGCGCGATGGTGCAGACCGGGCATCTGCCGGAGAGTGCGAAAGAGCCGTTCGATGCGCTTTTCACCCAAGGCATGGTGACGCATGAGATATATAGACATAACCCAGCAGACCCAAATGATGAGCGGTATGTTAGTTATGACGTCGTAGGAGACATCGTGCGGAAGCCTGGCACCGAAGCCGCTAGATTGGTTGAAAAATTCCACTTACCCGATGAAGTGGTCACATTCAATATTGGCGACGAGCGTGTTGCAGTGCTTAAGAAACTTGTTACGGACCTTGGCTACTCACTCGACAAGCAGTCTGATTTGGAAAAAGCGTGGCGTGCAGCCGAGGTCAGCAATGCTAGGCTAAGAATCATCCCGTCGGCCAAGATGTCGAAATCCAAGAAGAATGTGGTCGATCCTGTCAATATCATTGCGGCTTATGGCGCTGATACCGCGCGCTGGTTTGTCCTTTCCGACAGCCCGCCCGAAAAGGATGTGGAATGGACAAGCGCCGGGGCAGATGCCACCTACAAGCATCTCAGCCGTGTTTGGGCGCTCTCCGAGCGGATCGCCGAAATGGAGGAAGGTGCGCCGTCCGAGGCCGATACTGACCTCATGCGCGCGATGCACACCGCCATCGCCGATGTAACGAGATCCATCGAGAACTTTGCCTTCAACAAGGCGATTGCCGAGCTTTATGCCTTCAACAACACGCTCTCGCGCAGCATGGCCTCTGGCGCGGCACAGAAAATCGCGATGCGGGTTTTCGCGCAGCTCATGGCACCGATGGTGCCGCATCTGGCAGAGGATATCTGGGCGCGGCAGGGTGGCGAGGGATTGGTCGCGCAGGCCCCGTGGCCCAAAGCTGACCCCGCGATGCTGGTACGGGACACGATCACCTTGCCCATCCAGATCAATGGCAAGCGGCGCAGCGAAATCGAAGTGCCTGCCGATCTCGCCAAGGAAGAGGTTGAAAAACGCGCGCTCGCGGATGATGCTGTTGTCCGGGCGCTGGACGGCCGCGCGCCGAAGAAACTGATCGTCGTGCCGGGGCGGATCGTGAATGTTGTCATCTGACCGCAGAGTCTTGCTTCTGGGCCTTCTCGCCCTGCCAGCCTGCGGGTTCACGCCTGCCTATGCGCCCGGCGGGCCGGGGCAAGCCCTGCGCGGTCACGTGCGGGCGCGCGATCCATCCAGCTCGCCCGAGTTCGATTTCGTCGCGGCCTTCGAGGAACGCCTTGGCCGCCCGAGCGCGCCGCGCTTCACGCTCGACTACGACATCGACCTCTCCGAACGCGGCGCTGCTCGCGTCGCAGGGCTGGGCGAGACGCGGATCACGCGCTTCGGCACGATTCGCTACAGCCTGACCGACGAAGCGACGGGCGAGACCGTGACCGAAGGCAGCCTGCGCAATTTCACCAATTACTCGACCACCGACACCCAGCTTGCCACGCGCCGCGCTGAGGAAGACGCCGATCAGCGGCTGATGCGGCTTCTGGCCGATCAGGTGGCCGCCCGGCTAATCGCTGCGCTGACGGAATGAAGCTCAATGCCCGCGATCTCGCCCGGCTGATCGCCAAGCCCGACCCGGCGCTTGGCGGGCTCTTGATCTATGGACAGGATCTGATGCGTGTGGCGTTAAAACGCCAGGAGCTTGTCGCCGCGATCATCGGCCCGCAGGGGGAGGCCGAGATGCGGCTCGAGCGTATGCCGGCCGCCGAGTTGCGCCGCAACCCTGCGCTGGTGCTGGATGCCATCAAGGCGCAGGGCTTCTTTCCCGGCCCGCGTGTGGTGCTGGTCGAGGATGCCAATGACACTGCAAGCGATGCGCTTGGCGCCGCTGTGACGGATTGGCGCAAGGGCGATGCGCAGCTTGTGGTGACCGCTGGTGCGCTCAAGGCCAGCGCGAAGCTGCGCAAGCTCTTCGAGGGCGCGAAAACCGCAGGGGCGGTGGCGCTTTATGATGATCCGCCCAGCCGCGAGGAGATTGAGGCGGCACTTGCCAAGGCCGGGCTCGAGAAGATCGGCGGCGAGGCGATGCGCGACCTGACTGCGCTGTCGCGTCTGCTCGATCCCGGCGATTTCCGCCAGACGCTTGAGAAGCTCGCGCTCTACAAGCATGGCGATGCGACGCCGCTTTCGCCCGAGGATGTCGCGGCGGTGGCCCCTGTCAGCAATGAAGCGGCAGTCGATGATCTGCTCGATGCGGTGGCCAATGGGCAGGCCGACCAGATCGGCCCGCTGCTTGCGCGGCTGCAGGCGCAGGGGGTGGCGGCGGTCACGCTCGCGATCATGGCGATGCGCCATTTCCGCAGCCTGCATGCGATAAGCTGTGATCCGGGCGGCCCGTCGGCGGGCATCCAGAAAGCCCGCCCGCCGATTTTCGGGCCGCGCCGCGACAAGCTTCTTGCGCAGGCGCAGCGCTGGGGGCTGATGCGGCTGGAGCGCGCGCTTGGCGATCTGGTCGAGGCCGATCTGACCTTGCGCTCGGCGTCGAACGCGCCCAGCATGGCGGTGATGGAACGCGCGCTGATCCGGCTTGCCATGCTGGTGCGGCGCTGAGGAGAGGCAGTGCAATGTATACAGTGATCGGCAAAGCCAATAGCCGCGCGACCCGCGTGCTCTGGATGCTGGAGGAACTGGGTCAACCCTATGAGCATGTGCCCGCCGCGCCCCGCTCGGAAGGGGTGGTGAGCTTCAACCCCGCAGGCAAGGTGCCGGTTCTGATCGAGGATGGCACCCCGATCACTGATTCGACCGCCATCATCCAGTATCTCGCCGACAAGCACGGGGCCCATACCTTCCCCGCGGGGACGATCGACCGCGCGCGGCAGGACAGTCTGACGCAATTCCTGCTCGATGAGTTCGACGCGGCCCTCTGGATGGCGGCGCGGCACAGTTTCGTGCTGCCCGAGGAGTTGCGCCAGAGCGCGATCAAGAAATCGCTGATCTGGGAGTTCACCAACAGTCAGAAGACACTGGTGCATCGGATGGGCGAGGGGCCGTATCTGATGGGCGCGCAGATGACCGTGCCCGATATCATCCTGACCCATTGCGGGATCTGGGCGCGGGTCGCGAAATTCCCGATTCAAGAAGCACGCCTTTCGGAGTATCTGGAGCACATGACCGCGCGCCCGGCGCTGGTGAACGTGCTGTCGATGATGGGCTGATCAGCGCCGCGCGGGATCGGCCGGATATGTGCCCAGAATGCGCAGATATGAGGTGAAGTAGCGCAGTTCTTCGAGCGCGCGCGCGACACCCTCATCCTCCGGGTGGCCCTCGATTTCCGCGAAGAACTGCGTCGCGGTGAAGGAGCCATCGACCATGTAGCTCTCGAGCTTGACCATGTTCACGCCATTGGTGGCAAAGCCCCCCATCGCCTTGTAGAGCGCCGCAGGGATGTTGCGCACGCGAAACAGGAAGCTTGTCATCATGCCGTGCTCGCCGCGCTGCGCTTCATTGGCCTCGCGGCCCATGACCAGAAACCGCGTGGTGTTGGTGCCATGATCCTCGATATGGCGGGCCAGCACATCGAGCCCGTAAATCTCGCCCGCAAGCTCCGAGGCGAGCGCGGCCATTGTCGGCACCCCCGCTTCCGCCACTTCGCGGGCAGAGCCTGCTGTGTCAGCGGCCTTCACCCGGTGGATGCCATGCGCCTTGAGGAAAGCCCGGCACTGGCCGAGCAGCATGGTGTGGCTTTTCGCATGGGTGATTTCCGAGAGCTTCACACCGGGCAGCGCGAGCAGGTTGATATGGACCCGCACGAAAGCCTCATCGAGGATATGCAGCCCGCTATCGGGCAGCAAATGATGAATATCCGCCACGCGCCCGAAAGTGGAGTTCTCGATCGGCAGCATCGCCAGCTCGGCGTCGTGGCTGCGTACCATCTCGATCACATCCTCGAAGGTGCGACAGGGCACGGCCTCCATATCGGGATGTTTCAGGCGGCAGGCCTCATGCGAATAAGCGCCGGGCTCTCCCTGGAATGCGATCTTCAAAGTCATGTTTCCGCTCACAAAGCCTGTCTTTTGCCCGATTGGACACTACGCCGCGCTAACTACCGCTTGAAAACCACAAGGGGAAGCGGATAGATATGCCCAAACTCGCTGGGCTACGGGATTGCGCTATGTTTGACACAATGGTCATCACCAAGGCAGTGGCTGCGTTTTGCGGCGCGCTGCTGGTTTTTCTTCTGGGCAATTGGGCCGCGTCGGCGATCTATGTCCCCGGCAGCGCTGGCCTGGAGCAGGCGTTCAGCATCGACACGGGCGAGGATGATGCCGATGAAGAGCCCGCAGTGGAACTGACCTTCGAGGAAGCCTTTGAGGTTGCTGATGCTTCGGCTGGCTCGCGGCTCTGGTCGCAGTGCCGCGCCTGCCACGCGCTGGAGGATGGTAGCAACTCGGTCGGCCCGCATCTCTACGGCATCGTGAACCGTGAAATCGCTTCGGTCGATGCGTTCAACTATTCTGGCGCGCTTTCTCAGGCGGGCGATGTCTGGACGCCGGAAATTCTGTCCGAGTTTTTGCGGAACCCGAATGAGCTGACGCCCGGCACCTCGATGAGCTATCGCGGCATGTCCGATGTTCAGGATCGTGCAAACCTGATTGCCTATATGGAAGCCGAAAGCCAATAAGGCGCCCAAGATTTGAGACATTGACAGGCCGTTCGCTGTGCGAGCGGTCTGTTTGCTTTTCCTCAACCGCAATCAAATTACGTTGTCTGGAGTGCGAAACGCTTGCACGTGGGGCGACAGCGCCGCAGAAAGACGTAAAACAAACTTGGATCAAGCCGAAAATAAGGCGTCAACAGGAGGAATTTGCCCGTGGACACAGCAGCCTTCACCCGTTTGCCGCGCGGTCGGAAATCGAACTGGCAGCGTCCCGCTGTGATGGCTGGGCTGTGCATGGCACTGGCAATCCCCGTCAAGGCGGGTGACGCGCCGCGCATGATCGAGGCGCATGGCTATTCCTTCTACGGTGATTTGAGCTACGAGCCCGATTTCGAGCATCTGCGCTATGTAAACCCCGATGCGCCCAAAGGGGGCAGGATCTCGATCTCGGCGCAAGGCACGTTCGATTCGATGAACCCCTTCACGCGGCGCGGGCGGGCAGGGAATTTCTCCGCCTCGATCTATGAAAGCCTGCTCGAGACCTCAGAGCCGTTCGGCAGCGGCATCGTTCCTGCTGATGCTTACGGCGAAAGCTACGGGCTTCTCGCGCATTCGCTGGAATACCCGGAAACCAAGGAATGGGTAATCTTCCACATGCGCCCCGAAGCGCGCTTCTCCGATGGCACCCCGCTGACGGCGCATGATGTCGTGTTTTCGCATAATCTGTTTCTGGAGCAGGGCTTGCCCTCTTATGCCCAGGCCGTCAGCGCGCGCGTGATCGACGCCGAGGCGCTGGATGACCATACGGTAAAATTCACCTTCGCCGATGGCATTTCGCGCCGGTCGCTGATCGATCAGGTGGGCTCGACACCAGTGTTTTCGCAGGCGTGGTATGAGGAAACCGGCGCGCGGCTGGACGAATCGCGCATGGAAATCTCGCCCGGCTCTGGCCCCTATGTGCTCGATGGGTTCGAGGTGAACCGCCGCATCACCTACCGCCGCGACCCGGATTACTGGGGCAATGACCTGCCGATCAATCGCGGGCGGCATAATTTCGATGAAATCCGGGTCGAATACTTCGCCGATGGCGCTGCGGCCTTCGAGGCCTTCAAGACCGGTGAATACACATTCCGCGCCGAGAACAATTCGCGCCAATGGGCCACGGGCTATGATTTCCCCGCCATCAATCGCGGCCATGTGGTCCGCGATGAATTGCCCACGGGTTTTGCGCCCACGCCCACGGGCTTCATCTTCAATCTCGAGCGTGACTTTCTGCAGGACAGGCGCGTGCGCGACGCGATTTCGCTGGCGTGGAATTTCGAGTGGACGAATGACACGCTGCAATACGGGCTCTTCAACCAGCGCGTCTCCTTCACGCAAGGCACACGGTTCCAGCCCGAGGGTCCACCCGAGGGGCTGGAGTTGGAATTGCTGGAATCGCTCGGTGATCTCGTGCCCGAGGCGGTACTGACCGAGCCCGCGCGCGTGCCGCATGCATCGAACCCCGAACGCCTCACCGACCGGCGCAATCTGCGTCAGGCGCGCGGGCTTTTGGAAGAGGCCGGATGGGAGGTCGATGACGCGGGCCTTCTGCGCAATGCGGCGGGCGAGCGCATGACCATCGAGATCCCGGTTTCCTCCGCCGGCTCCGCCACGATGGATTCGATCATCGAGACCTTCACCCAGAACCTTCGGAACCTCGGTATTGATGCACGCTTCCAGCGTATCGACCCGGCGCAGCATACGGATCGGCGCCGCAACCGCGATTACGACATGATCTTCGATCAATACACGGCCTTCATGGATACCGGCACCGGCCTGCATCAGCGCTTCGGCTCGGAAGCGGCGGATGATGTGTTCAACCCTGCCGGGCTGCGCAGCCCGCTGGTTGATGCCGTGATCGACCTCTCGCTCGATGCACCCGATCCCGAGACGCGCGACGCGGCACTTATGGCGCTCGACCGTGTTCTGCGGTATGAGCATTTCATGATCCCGGCGTGGTATAATGATGTTGTCTGGGTCGCGCATTGGGACGTTTTCGAGCGCCCCGAGGAAATCCCGCCCTTTTCGACCGGGGAGCTTGATTTCTGGTGGTTCAACGCCGAGCGCTTTGACGAATTGCGCGAGGCCGGTGCACTGAGGTAATTCATGGGCGCTTATATCGCGCGACGCCTTGCCCTCATCATCCCGACGCTTTTCGGGGTGATGCTGGTCAATTTCTTCCTCGTACAATTCGTGCCCGGCGGCCCGATCGAGCAGGTCATTGCCCAGATGGAAGGGCAGGGCAATGTCTTTGGCGGCTTTGACGGCGGCGCTGCCGATGTGAATGTCGGCGCGGTCGAGGATGAACGCTATCAGGGCGCGCGCGGGCTGCCGCCTGAATTCATCGCCCAGCTCGAGCGCGAATTCGGCTTCGACAAACCGCCCGTGGAGCGGTTCTTCCATATGATGTGGAACTATCTGCGCTTCGATTTCGGCGAGAGCTATTTCCGGTCGATCTCGGTCGTTGATCTGGTGATCGAGAAGCTGCCGGTCTCGATCAGCCTCGGGCTGTGGTCCACGCTGATCGCCTATCTGGTCTCGATCCCGCTGGGCATCCGCAAGGCGGTGCGCGATGGCAGCAAATTCGACACATTCACCTCGGGGCTGATCATCGTGGCCTATGCGATCCCGGGTTTCCTGTTCGCGATCCTGCTGCTGGTGCTCTTTGCGGGCGGCTCGTACTTCCAGATCTTCCCGGCACGCGGTCTGACCTCGCCGCAGGAGACATGGGAGCAACTCAGCCTCTTGGGCAAGGTGGCCGATTATTTCTGGCACATCACGCTGCCGGTGATCGCGAGCACGATCTCGGCCTTCGCCACGCTCACGCTGCTGACGAAAAACAGCTTTCTGGATGAAATCCGCAAGCATTACGTCATGACCGCCCGCGCCAAGGGGCTTGCAGAGAACAAGGTGCTTTATGGCCATGTGTTCCGCAATGCGATGCTGATCGTCATTGCGGGCTTTCCGGCCGTGTTCGTGGGCGTGTTCTTCGGCGGCTCGCTGATCATCGAGACGATCTTCTCGCTCGATGGGTTGGGGCGTTTGGCATTCGAGGCGACCGTTGCGCGCGATTATCCGGTGATGTTCGGCACGTTGTTCGTCTTCGGGTTGATCGGGCTGGTCGTGGGGCTGATCTCGGACCTGATGTATGTCTGGATCGACCCGCGCATCGACTTCGAGACGCGGGAGACCTGAGCCATGGATCAGCGCGTCGATAATTTCGTCTCTGCTCCCGATCAGTTGCCGGAGCCGGATGCCAAGACAAAAATGCCGCCGCCGAAAAAGCGGTTCGGCATCACCATCTCGGCGCTCAATCGCCGTCGCTGGCGCAATTTCCGCAACAACCGCCGGGCGTTCTGGTCGCTGATCATTCTTGGCGTGCTCTATGTGCTCTCGCTCTTTGCCGAATACATTGCCAATGACAGGCCCATCCTTGTGAGCTTTCGCGGCGAACTGCACTTTCCGGTCAATCGCTTCTATGCAGAGACTGCGTTCGGCGGTGATTTCAGGACCGAGGCCGTGTATCGCGACCCAGAAGTGCAGTGCCTGATCAAGACCGGCGGTGCGGAACTCTGCCTTGACGATCCGCGCGAGGCGATGGAGCAAGCTGCAACTGGCATTGTCGATGGCGAAGAGATTGTGCCCGGCTGGATGATCTGGCCGCTGATCCCCTATAGCTACAACACGATCAACGATATCGGTCGCGCGGCCCCGTCCCCCCCGGATGAGCGTCACTGGCTGGGCACGGATGACACCGCGCGCGATGTGCTGGCGCGGATCATCTATGGCTTCCGGCTCTCGATCACCTTCGCGTTGATCGTCACCACGCTGACTTCGGTGATCGGGATTGCTGCCGGGGCAGTGCAGGGGTTCTTCGGCGGGCTGCTTGACCTGTTTTTCCAGCGCGTGATCGAATTGTGGAACTCCGTGCCCTCGCTTTATGTCATCATCATCCTGTCGTCGATGTTCATGATGAATTTCTGGCTTCTTGTGTTCCTTATGACCCTGTTCGGCTGGACCGGGCTTGTGGGCGTGGTGCGCGCCGAATTTTTGCGCGCGCGGAATTTCGAATATGTTCGCGCGGCGCGGGCGCTGGGCGTGTCGAGCACGAAAATCATGTTCCGCCATGTGCTGCCCAACGCCATGGTCGCGACGCTGACCTTCCTGCCCTTCATCATAACGGGCGTAATCGGCTCGCTCGCCGCGCTCGATTTCCTGGGTTTCGGCCTGCCGTCCTCCGCGCCCTCGCTTGGCGAGATGACGCTGCAGGCGCGCAACAATCTGCAAGCGCCCTGGCTGGGCTTCTCTGCCTTTTTCACATTCGCGATCATGCTCTCGCTTCTCGTCTTCATCTTCGAGGGCGTTCGTGACGCGTTCGACCCCAGAAAGACTTTCGCATGAGCCGCGTTCTGGATGTGCAAGACCTCTCGGTGACCTTCATGCAGGAAGGCCGCGAAGTGCGTGCCGTGCGCGGGGTGAGCTTCCATGTCGAGAAGGGCGAAACTGTTGCGCTGGTGGGCGAATCGGGCTCGGGCAAATCGGTCAGCGCGCTTTCCACAGTGGGGCTCTTGGGGGAGTCGGCGCAGGTGGAAGGCTCGGTCAAGTTCAAGGGCGAAGAGCTTGTCGGCGCCCCGGATAGGGTCTTGCGGGGCGTGCGCGGCAATGACGTGAGCTTCATCTTCCAGGAGCCGATGACCTCGCTCAACCCGCTGCACACGATCCAGACGCAGATCACCGAAAGCCTGGAGCTGCATCAGGGCCTGCGCGGGGCCAAGGCGCGCGCGCGGGTGCTGGAGTTGCTGGAAAAGGTTGGCATACGCGATGCGGAAAGGCGCATGAGCGCCTATCCGCACCAGCTTTCGGGCGGGCAGCGCCAGCGGGTGATGATCGCCATGGCGCTCGCCAACGGGCCGGAGTTGCTGGTGGCCGATGAGCCGACCACGGCGCTTGATGTGACCATTCAGGCGCAGATCCTCGAATTGCTGGTTGATCTGAAACGCGCCGAGGGGATGAGCCTCTTGTTCATCACCCATGATCTGAACATCGTGCGCCGCTTTGCCGACCGGGTCTGCGTGATGCAGGGCGGCGAGATTGTTGAGCAGGGGCCGACTGCGCAGATTTTCAGCGCGCCGCAGCACCCCTATACGCGCAATCTGCTTGCGGCTGAATCAAAGGGCCAGCCCACGCCTGTGCCGGGCGATGCGCGCGAAATCCTGCGCACGGACAAGCTGCGCATCTGGTTTCCGATCCAGCGCGGCTTCCTGCGCCGCACGGTGGGCCATGTGAAAGCCGTCAATGAGGCCACGCTGACCCTGCGCTCTGGCGAGACGCTGGGGATCGTGGGCGAGTCGGGGTCAGGCAAGACGACCCTCGCGCTGGCCATACTGCGGCTGATTTCCAGCAAGGGGCCGATCTGGTTCGAGGGGGCGGACATTCAGGGTCGCAAGAGCCGCGATCTGCGCAATCTGCGGCGGCATTTGCAGATCGTCTTTCAGGATCCGTTCGGCAGCCTCAGCCCGCGCATGACGGTCGAGCAGATCATTGCCGAAGGGCTGGGCGTGCATGGTGTGCCGACTGGGCAGTTAGAGCGCGATCTTGTGGCGGAGATCATGGCCGAGGTCGGGCTCGACCCGACCACGATGGAGCGCTACCCGCATGAGTTCTCAGGCGGCCAGCGTCAGCGCATCGCCATTGCCCGCGCGATGATCCTGCGCCCGAAACTTGTGGTGCTCGACGAGCCGACCTCTGCGCTCGACATGACCGTGCAGGTGCAGATCGTGGAGTTGTTGCGCGAATTGCAACGCCGGCATGGTCTCGCCTATCTGTTCATCAGCCATGACTTGCGCGTGGTCCGTGCGCTCTCGCATAAGGTCATCGTGATGAAACAGGGCGATGTGGTCGAGGCCGGGCCGATTGATCAGGTCTTTGATGCGCCGCGCAGCGACTATACGCGTCAATTGCTGGCAGCCGCGTTTGACATGACTAGCATCGGGGCGGCCTGAGCATGGGAAAGGGCGTTCGTGAATATTCTCTTGATCCACCAGAATTTCCCGGGCCAGTTCAAGCATCTTGCTCCGGCGTTGCAGGCGCGCGGGCATAATGTCGTTGCGCTGACAGCAGAAAAGAACCAGCAGAAGACCGCTATCCGTACCCTGCGCTACCCGACCCCGGTGCCGCCGCCCGATCCGAAGGAGGCGCGGCTGGGGCGGACGCTCACGGCCATGACCGACCGCGCGCAGCGTGTGGCCCTCGCAGCCGCGCAGATGCGCGACCAGATGGGTTTCACCCCGGATGTGATTTTCGGCCATAGCGGTTGGGGCGAGACGCTGTTTCTGCGCGAGGTCTGGCCCAAGGCGCGCCAGCTTGTCTATGCCGAGTTCTACTACGCGACCGAGGGGCTCGATGTCGGCTTCGATCCCGAATTCAGCCCGCTGACCTTGCCCGTGCGGATGAATGTGGTCGCGCGTCAGGCGCATCTGGCGCTGCCGATGCTGCAGGCGGATGCCGCGCTTTCGCCGACCGAGTGGCAGGCCGATACATTCCCCCCCGAGTTCCGCCACAAGATCACGATCACCCACGACGGGGTGGATACCGATGCGCTGCGCCCTGACCCGCAAGCCAGTTTCCGGCTGCCGAATGGCCGCGTGCTGCGCGCGGGCGATGAGGTGCTGACCTATGTCGCACGCAATATCGAGCCCTATCGCGGCGCGCATATCTTCTTTCGCGCGCTACCCGATGTGCTGGCCGCGCGGCCGGAGGCGCAGGTTGTCATCATCGGGGCGGATGGGGCGAGTTATTCCGCTGGCCCCAAGGAGGGGACATGGCGCGATGTGTTCGTCAATGAAGTACGCGACCGGTTGGATTTGTCGCGCGTGCATTTTGTCGGGCGCCTGCCGTATCAGGAATTCACCTCCGCGCTACAGATCGGGCGCGCGCATGCCTATCTGACAGTGCCCTTCGTGCTGTCATGGTCAATGCTGGAAGCCATGAGCCTTGGCGCGCTGGTGGTCGGCTCGCGCACGGGGCCGGTGGAGGAAGTGATCACGGATGGCGCGAATGGGCGGCTGGTGGATTTTTTCGATGTCGAGGGCTGGTCAGAAGCGCTGATCGACGCGCTCACACGGCCGGAGGAGTATCAGCGCCTGCGGCAAGCCGCGCGCAAGACTGTGGTCGAGAATTACGATCTCAAGCGGATCTGCCTGCCAAGGCTGATCCGCTTTGTCGAAGAGGGATGACGCGGCTCAGACCGCCGAGCTGTGCCCGGCCTTGTCCATCGCATATTCGTCGAACATGGTCGCGATCATGCGCGTGAGCGGTCGGCCCTCGGGTCTGATCTCGAGCGCGTCCGCGGTCAGTTTCACGAAACCGCCGAAGCGCTTGGCGGTCTTTTCCATCAAGCGGTCCAGCGTCGACCCGTCCGCTGCGTAGTCATTCACCAACTCGCTGCGTGACAGCCGGAAATCGCACATCAGCGCCTCGATCGCGCGACCGCGCCAGATGTCATCGGGGGTGAAGGCGTGCCCGCGCGCTGTCGAGAAATGCCCGCCCTCGATGGCTTTCTTCCATTGCGCAGTGGCCGGGGCGTTCTGCGCGAAGCCTTGCGGGAAATACGAGATGGACGAGGCCCCTAGACCCACCAGCACAGGTGAGAGGTCATCAGTATAGCCCTGGAAATTCCGGCGCAGCTTGCCTTGCGCCGCAGCGATGGACAGCCCGTCATGTGGCCGCGCGAAATGGTCGATGCCGATCTCGTCATAGCCATCCCACATCAGCAATTCGCGCGCGGTCTCGAACAGGTCGAGCCGTTCTTCGGGGCGCGGCAGCGTGTCGGACGGAATCATCTGCTGGCGCCGCGCCATCCAGGGCACATGCGCGTAGCCATAAAGCGCGATCCTGTCGGGGCTGAGCGACAAGAGCTTCTGCACGGAGTCGGACATGCGGCGCTGGGTCTGGTTCGGCAGGCCGTAGAGGATATCGGCATTCAGGCTCTTGATCCCGCGTGCGCGGATCGCATCCGCTGTGGTCTTGGTGATCTCGAAGCTCTGGTCGCGCCCGATGATGCCCTGGATCTCAGGGTCGAAATCCTGCACCCCGATCGAAGCGCGGGTCAGCCCTGCTTCGGCCAGCGCATCCAAGCGGGGTTCGTCGATCTCGTTGGGATCAATCTCGACCGAAAACTCACCACCCTCGGCCAGGGGCGCGATGTCGAAGACATGCGCGGCGAGGCGGCGCATTTCCGCAGCAGGCAACATCGTGGGCGTGCCCCCGCCCCAATGCAGCCGCGAAAGCGTGACGCCTTCAGGCAGATGGGCGCGGAAATGTTCCAGTTCCTTGTGCAATGTCTCGGCATAGGCGCGCACCGGCCCGTCGCTTTGGGTGCCCTGTGTGCGACAGGCGCAAAACCAGCACAGCCTGCGGCAGAAGGGCACATGCAGATAGAGCGATATTGCGCTGCCCGGCTGGATGTCCTTTATCCACCGCGCGAAGCTTGTCTGGGGGAAGTCGGGTGAAAACTGTGGCGCCGTCGGATAACTTGTGTACCGTGGCACACGAGCATCGAATAAACCCAGTTCGGAAAGTTGCTTTAGCTGAGACATGGGTTTACGTTTATCTCACGCTTGGAAAAACAACCTTGATATAGATCAACAATTATGACCCGTGTGACCCCCAAGATTCAGTCCTTCTCGCAGGAATGCAAGGACTGCCCGATCCGTCATCGCGCTGTTTGCGCGCGTTGCGAAGCCGATGAACTGACCCATCTGGAGCAGATCAAGTATTATCGCAGTTTCGAGGCCGGGCAGACGGTTGTCTGGGCTGGAGACAGGATGGATTTCGTGGCCTCTGTCGTCACCGGGATCGCGACGCTATCGCAAACCATGGAGGATGGCCGACGCCAGATGGTTGGGCTCTTGCTGCCGTCGGATTTCGCGGGGCGTCCGGGACGTGAGACCTCGGCTTATGACGTGACGGCCGCGACGGATCTGGTGATGTGCTGTTTTCGCAAGAAGCCTTTCGAGGAAATCATGCTGCGCACGCCGCATATCGGCCAGCGCCTGCTGGAGATGACGCTCGATGAGCTGGATGCGGCGCGCGAGTGGATGCTGCTTCTAGGCCGCAAGACCGCGCGCGAGAAGATTGCGAGCCTGATCTGCATCATCGCACGGCGCGATGCCTCGCTGCAACTCTCGGCATCTGACGGCGAGTTGCGCTTCGATCTGCCGCTCACGCGCGAGGCGATGTCAGAATATCTGGGGCTGACACTAGAGACAGTGAGCCGCCAGATGTCGGCGTTGCGCAAGGAAGGTTTGATCCTGACCGAGGGCAAACGCCAGATCGTCATCCCCGACTTCGACCGCCTGCTGGAAGAAACAGGCGACGACTCCGACGGGGGCTTCCTAGTCTGAACCTGTCGCGCCTTTGATCGGCGCGGAGGTGAGGGCGAGCGCATGGTGTCCCTGTCACAAGGCTTTGCTGCAAACAGGCTGTAAGCACCTCCCAGGGTCGGGCGCAGGGGGGCGCAGGGAGCGCGCCTGTCCTGCTTGAGCCTGATGTGCAGGACAGGACGGCGCCGCTCATCGGGCCATGAAGACGGGCACGGCGGTTTCCTCCAGCATGTTGCGCGTCGTGCCACCAAGGATAGCCTGCCGCAGGCGCGAGTGGCTGTAGGCCCCGATGACCATCAGATCGGCGCCCTGCTCGGTTGCGTGGCGGCGCAGGATATCGCTGATGCGCGGCAATGTCTTGGCAAGGACAGTCACATCGACCTGCACCCCGTGACGAACAAGCATCTGGCTGAGCAGGCCACCCGGATCGGAACGCTCCGCGCTATGGCTTGGCGGATCAATAACCACGACGTTCACAACATCCGCCGCTTTCAGCAGTGGGAGTGCTGCGCGGGTGGCGTGAAGCGCTTCATCGCTCTGGTTCCAGGCAAGGATAATCTTGCGGAAGTCGGGTATCTCTGCACCGGGTTCTGGCATGACGAGAACCGGCGCATCGCCCTCGAACAGCGCGGCCTCGACGATGATCTCATCCTGCGGCCCACGCCCCTCGCCATAGGGGCGCGGCAACAGGACAAGATCGGAAAAGCGCGACTTCAGCCCCACATACCCATTGATCCCCCCAAGCGTCAGCACTGTGCTGTCGGTGCTCCAGCGCAGATCGGCCGTGCGCAGATGCGCCCGCGCGGCCTCTTCCAGCGCATCGGCCTGCGCGCGCGCCTGATCGAGCGCGTCCTGATAGATGACCGCCGGTGCTCCGGCATAAAACCCCACGGATTGGGTGGCGTCGACCCCAAGGCAGCAGACTTCCAGATGCGCATCATTGCGGCGTGCAAACGCAATCGCCGAATCGAGCTGTGCGCGCAGCTCGATATCTGATGCAAGAAAGGTGCAGATGGACTTGTAAACCATGCGGTATTCTCCTCGTCCCGATGTTCGACCTGAATACTGTCGACAAAATGTCACATCTGCGATGATCTGGCGCAAGCTTTCGCGCGAGAGTTTTTGACCTGAATCAAAGTTGCGTCTTTGCTGGCGTGACAAAAGGCGACATGCAAAACCGTGCATGCTACTGGTAGGACCAGACTGCGGCACGAGAATGAAGGGACACGCAACATGTGGGATTACATCAAGCTGGCAGTGCTGGGGGGGATTGTGGTGGTTGCCGCCGTCGCGGCCAGCATGGCTCGCGATTTGCCATATCTGGTCCATATGCTGGCGATCATGCTTGCGAGCGCGATCACATTCATATGGGTCCTTCGTCGGATCGGAGAGCCGGTTCCGGTGGCCAATGAAAACGAATATATGGACGGCCCGATCCGGTATGGTGTTATTGCGACAGCCTTCTGGGGCGTTATCGGGTTTCTGGCTGGCGTGTTCATCGCCGCTCAACTTACCTGGCCGCAGCTCAATTTCGAATGGGCGCAAGGCTATCTGAATTTCGGGCGGCTGCGTCCCCTGCATACATCTGCCGTGATCTTTGCCTTCGGGGGGAACGCCCTGATCGCTTCGGCCTTTTATGTCGTGCAGCGCACTTCGGCCGCGCGCCTGTGGGGCGGCGGACTCGCATGGTTCGTGTTCTGGGGCTACCAGCTCTTCATCGTCATGGCCGCGACCGGCTATGTCCTGGGCTCGACCCAGGGCAACGAATATGCCGAGCCCGAATGGCTGGCTGACCTGTGGCTGACCATCGTCTGGGTGGCCTTCCTGCTGGTGTTCATGGGAACGATCATCAAGCGTCGCGAACCGCACATCTATGTGGCGAACTGGTTCTACATGGCGTTCATCATCACGGTGGCGATGTTGCATATCGTGAACAATGTCTCGATCCCGGTCTCGCTGCTCGGCTCCAAATCGGTGCCGGTCTGGTCGGGCGTGCAATCCGCGATGATCCAGTGGTGGTACGGCCATAATGCCGTGGGCTTCTTCCTGACCGCGGGCTTCCTTGGGATGATGTACTATTTCATCCCCAAGCAGGCCGAACGTCCGGTCTATAGCTACAAGCTGTCGATCATGCATTTCTGGGCGCTGATCTTCCTGTATATCTGGGCGGGTCCGCACCATCTACACTACACAGCGTTGCCCGACTGGGCGCAGACGCTGGGCATGACCTTCTCGATCATGCTGTGGATGCCGTCCTGGGGTGGCATGATCAACGGTCTGATGACGCTCTCGGGCGCATGGGACAAGCTGCGCACGGACCCGATCATCCGTATGATGGTTGTCGCTGTGGGTTTTTACGGCATGGCGACCTTCGAAGGACCGATGATGTCGATCAGGGCTGTGAACTCGCTTTCGCACTACACGGACTGGACCGTCGGCCATGTACATTCGGCAGCGTTGGGCTGGAACGGGATGATCACCTTCGGGATGCTCTACTATCTGGTGCCGAAGCTCTGGAAGCGTGACGGGCTTTACAGTCTGCGGTTGGTGAGTTGGCATTTCTGGCTCGCGACAATCGGGATCGTCCTCTACGCGGCCTCGATGTGGGTGACAGGCATCATGGAAGGTCTGATGTGGCGCGAAGTCGATGCGCAGGGCTTCCTCGTGAACTCCTTCGCTGACACGGTGGCCGCGAAATATCCGATGTATGTGGTGCGGACGCTTGGCGGTACGCTGTTCCTGATCGGGGGTGTCATCATGTGCTACAACTTGTGGAAAACTGTGGTGGGCAGTTCCGAGCGCAAGCCGGCTACCAGCCCAGTCCCGGCTGAATAACGGAGGGCGTGATGGGAATTCTTGATCATCACAAGAAAATCGAGACACATGCCACGCTCCTGCTGGTTCTGTCGTTCCTGGTCGTGACCATCGGGGGGATCGTGCAGATCGTGCCGCTCTTCTATCTCGACAACACGATTGAGGAAGTGGAAGGGATGCGCCCCTATTCTCCGCTGGAGATCAAGGGCCGCGAGATCTATCTGCGCGAAGGCTGCTATAACTGTCATAGCCAGATGATCCGCCCGTTGCGCGACGAGGTCGAGCGCTACGGCCATTACAGCCTCGCGGCGGAGTCGATGTATGACCACCCGTTCCAGTGGGGCTCCAAGCGGACCGGGCCGGATCTGGCTCGTCTGGGCGGGCGCTACAGCGATGACTGGCATGTGCAACACATGATCGCCCCGCAATCCGTGGTTCCTGAATCCATCATGCCGTCCTATGGGTTCATGATGAATCGTGAACTCACGCGTCAGGATGCCGAGCATGTGCGCGACATCATGCGCGTGTACCGGACCTTGGGGCATCCCTACACGGACGAGATGATGGAGCTTGCGGTGGAGGATTTCTTCGCACAGGCCGATGAATTCGCCGATCCGGTCGATGAGCGCTATCCGGGTGCGCAGCAGCGCGTCTTTGACGGTCAGGAAGGGGTTGTCACTGAAATGGACGCCATCATCGCCTATATGCAGATGCTGGGCACGTTGGTTGATTTCGACACCTTCGTGCCTGATGCAAGCCGGTAAGGAGGCGCAGAATGGAAATTTATGATACGCTGCGATACTTCATCAGCATTGTGTCATTGGTGGCGATGTTCGCGCTTTTTATTGGGGTGGCGCTATTCCTGTTCCGCCCTGGTTCGAAGAAGATCCATCGCGACAGTTCGCAAATGATCTTTCGCAATGAAGACAAGCCGATGGCGGCGGATGACGCCCCACGCTCTGAAAAGCAGGAGGCTCGCTGATGGCTGATAATTCCGACAACAAGGTCAAACCGCCAGAGCGGCAATATCCGGACCCGGCCGCCAAGCTGAAGAAAGATCCGCCGACGACGGGTCATAGCTGGGACGGGATCGAGGAATACGACAACCCGATGCCGCGCTGGTGGGTGTGGATCTTCATCATCACCATTGTCTGGTCGCTGGGCTACTGGGTCGCCTATCCGGCCTGGCCGGGGATCCAGAGGGCGACCTCTGGTGTTCTGGGCTATTCCTCGCGCGCAGATGTCGCTGCGGAAATCTCGGAGTTCGAGGCGCGGAATGAACAGTTCTTCGTGCAGCTGGTGGAAACCGATCTCGACGGGATTCACGATGACGATGAATTGCAGCGCTTCGCCGTCAATGCGGGCGCGTCGGTCTTCCGCGCGCAGTGCTCGCAATGTCACGGCACCGGGGGGGCAGGCGTTCAGGCTGCGGGCTTCCCCAATCTGCTCAACGATGAGTGGCTCTGGGGTGGCACGATGGAGGATATCCACGAGACCATTCGCTATGGTATCCGCAATGAGGATTATGCGGATGCGCGCTGGTCGGAAATGCCTGCTTTCGGGCGTGACGGTATTCTGAGCGAAGAAGAAATCGATGAAACCGTGCATTTCGTGCTCTCGCTCTCGGATGCCGATCACGATGCCGATCTCGCTGCGGCGGGCGCGGAGCATTACGAGATGAATTGCGCGTCTTGCCACGGCGATGGCGGCGAAGGCGATTACTTCATCGGCGCGCCTGCGCTCAACACGCAGGTCTGGCTCTATGGCGGCAGCTATGATGCGATCTTCGAGTCGATCTACTATTCGCGCTTCGGTGTGATGCCGGGCTTCGCAGGTCGTTTGCGCGATGCCGAAATTCGGGCAGTTGCGGCCTATGTCCACCAGCTTGGTGGCGGGCAGTAGCGCGACCGAGCAAGCC
Source organism: Paracoccaceae bacterium (assembly GCA_003567315.1). Lineage (GTDB taxonomy): Bacteria > Pseudomonadota > Alphaproteobacteria > Rhodobacterales > Rhodobacteraceae > Roseinatronobacter. Next base: position 14,161 of record PWZT01000060.1, on the reverse strand, counting down.
GCAACGCCAAGCCGGCCCGGGTTCGGGCCGGCTTTTTTCGTTTGTAAAGTGCTTGGCGGGGCTCAGTGCTTGGTGGGGCTCGGTGCGCGCAGCCGCACGAAGTCATTTTGCCGAGTGCTGGGCGCGTATGGTTTCGGGGTGTCGCCCTTGCCAGCGATGGCATGCTGGATTTGAGCGGCGAGGAACAGGGTCTTTGCATGGATATCTAACATGTCATTCTCCGGGTCAGGGTTGCGATATTGCTCATATGGTCGATAATGGTAGGTATTACGACTCTGGAATAATTCTGATATGTCAGAAAAACTAACATGATAGACTGGCAGACCATGCCCCCGCTCTCGGCGCTGCGCGCGTTCAGTGCAGTGGCCGAGACAGGCTCTGTGACAGCGGCTGCGACGCAGCTTGGCGTCACCCATGCAGCCATCAGCCAGCAGATCCGCACGTTGGAGAAAGCCCTCGATCTGAGCCTAGTGTCGCGTAGTGGCCGGCGGGTCGAGCTTACGGATGAGGGGTTGCGCCTCGCGGATGGCGTGCGGCAGGGCTTTGGCGAGATCGCCCGCGTAGTGCGCGAAGTCACGGAGGCGCAGGATACGCGTCCTCTGCAGGTCACGACCACGGCGATGTTCGCGAGCGCGTGGCTTGTTCCGCGTCTGGGTCGCTTTCGCGCCGCGCATCCGGAGGTCGATCTGGTGCTTGACCCGAGCGCTGCCCTGCGCGTTCTGGAGCCGGGTGGGTATGATGCAGCCATCCGCCACGGCACGGGCAACTGGCCGGGGCTCGATGCGCAGATGCTGCTCCCGGTGTCGCTGGTGGTGGCGGCTGCGCCTGAACTGCTGGATGGCAAGGATCCGGCGGATCCGGAACTGCTCGCGAGGTTGCCGTGGCTGAGCGAGCTGGGGCACAACGAGGCGCTGCAGTTTCTGACGCGGCAAGGTGTCACACTGCCCCGCCGGGGCGGTATGACTCATCTGCCGGGAAATCTGATGCTCGATGCGCTGCGCGCAGGGCAGGGGTTGGCTGTCGTGACCGAAGGTCTGGTCGCCGATGATCTGGCCAGCGGTCGGTTGCAGGTCGTGCTGCGCGACGATACACCGCGCGGGTATTACCTGCTCACGCGTCCCGGCGTTCAGCGCCCACCGCTGCGGGCCTTCTGTCGCTGGCTGCGGCGCGAGGCGGCCGTGGCACCGGGGCTGAATGTCGCAGCGCCACTGGTTTGATCTGCATCAAGGCATGTGCCAGAGAAATCCAACATCTCAAGGTTGGTCTGCCTAGGCGGGCTGTGCAGGCACCCGCTTTCCTGTTTGCGCGTGTTCGGGTGCCTGCGCCATTACCCTGCGACACAGTGTCATAAGCTGCATCCGTGATGCCTCTTTTTGACACAGGTCAATGCCCGGTTGGCATGCTTATATAGGGTGCAGCCAGACCCGTATTCAGGAGCTTCCGCGTGAGTTCAGCCGACCAGACCCCGCCCTCCCTATATGCCAAGCGCGAGCCGATTTTCCCGCGCCGCGTGAAGGGCAGTTTCCGCACCATGAAATGGTGGCTGCTCTTTCTCATGCTGGGCATCTACTACGTCATCCCGTGGATCCGCTGGGATCGCGGCCCGGATATGCCCGATCAGGCCGTGCTGCTGGATCTGGCCAATCGGCGCTTCTTCTTCTTCATGATCGAGATCTGGCCGCATGAGTTTTATTTCGTGGCAGGTCTGCTGATCATGGCCGGGATCGGGCTGTTTCTGTTTACCTCGGCGCTGGGCCGGGTCTGGTGCGGCTATGCCTGCCCGCAGACAGTCTGGACCGATCTGTTCATCCAGGTTGAACGCTGGATCGAGGGCGACCGGAATGCTCGCCTCCGCCTGCACCGCAAGCCGTGGGATTTCGAGAAAATCCGAAAATACGGGCTGAAATGGACAGTCTGGTTCCTGATCGGTGTCGCGACCGGCGGGGCATGGGGGTTCTATTTCGCGGACGCGCCCACGCTCTTCGTCGATCTCTTCACCGGGCAGGCGCATTTCATTGCCTACATGACCGTGCTTATCCTGACCATGACGACCTTCCTGTTCGGGGGGTTCTTCCGCGAGCAGATCTGCATCTACGCTTGCCCATGGCCCCGGATTCAGGCCGCGATGATGGACGAAGATACACTGACCATCGATTACCGTCATTGGCGTGGCGAGCCGCGCGGCAAGCTGAAGAAGGGCCAGCTCGACCCCAATCAGGGCGACTGCATCGATTGCATGGCGTGCGTCAATGTCTGCCCGATGGGGATCGACATCCGCAACGGCCAGCAGATGGAATGCATCACATGTGGTCTGTGCATCGATGCCTGCGACGAGGTGATGGACCGCATCGGCAAGCCGCGCGGGCTGATCGGCTATATGGCCCTGTCCGATCAAGAGGCCGAGCAGGCGGGCAAACCGCAGAAATCCGTCTGGAAGCATATCTTCCGTCCGCGCACGGTCCTCTACACGACGCTTTGGGCAGGGATCGGGATTGCGCTGATCGTGGCGCTCTTCATCCGGGCCGATCTTGACATGAGTGTAGCACCCGTGCGCAACCCCACGCATGTCGTGCTATCGGACGGGACAGTGCGCAATGTCTACGATATCCGTCTGCGCAACATGCACAATGAGCCCCGGCAGTTCGAGCTTTCGATCACGGAGAACCCTGATCTCAGCCTGTCGATCGAGGGCGAGCCGGGCACACAAGTCACGGTCGGCGCTGATGAGCAAACATTGCTGCGCGTGTATCTGACCGCCCCGCCGGGCACGACCTCCAATACGGCTGACACGAGCCCGGTGCGCATCTGGGCCTCTATCGCGAGCAGCACAGAGCGTGTATATTCCGACACTGTCTTCAACGGGAGAAACCAATGACGCAGGAGCAAGACAAAGGGTTCCGGATGACGGGCCGCAAGGTGGTGATCATTGCCGTATCTTCCTTTGGTGTGATCCTCGCAGCGAACCTGACGATGGCCTTCAATGCGATCAGCACGTTTCCGGGCCTGGAGGTGGATAATTCTTTCGTGGCCAGTCAGAACTTCAATCAGGAATTGGCTGAGCAGCTTGCGTTGGGCTGGGATGTGAAGGCCAGCCATGATGACGGAATCCTGACGCTCTCGATCACTGATCCCGAGGGCGAGCCGGTGCGAGTTGCCTATCTCGATGCGGTGCTCGGCGCGGCAACGCATGTGCGTAGCGACCAGACCCCTGAATTTCGGTTCACGGATGGCGCCTATCGCGCACCGGTAGAGATCGGGCCCGGGAACTGGAACATCCGTATGCACGCGGTGGCCCAGGATGGCACCGAGTTCCGACAGCGCGTTGTCCTGCGTCTAGACTAAGGCCGCCTGATGTCGCTTGCGCCCGCGCGCTTCTCGGCCTGCCCGGCCTGTGACGCTGCCCCTGCCGCCGAAGCCCTGGCGGCGCGCGCGCCTGCGCCGGGGGCGCGGCTTCTGGTCTCGGTCCCGGGCGTGCATTGCGCCGGCTGTATCTCGAAGATCGAGCAGGATCTGACGCGGATGGACGGCGTCAATTCAGCGCGGCTGAACCTGACGCTGAAACGCCTGAGTGTGGATGCGAAAGCGGGGATCGCGGCGCAGGATGTCATCGCGCGGCTCGACCGGCTGGGCTATGAGGCGCATGAGATGGATGCGGGCACCATCTCGATGACCGAGACCGAGAAGCAGGGGCGTGACCTGTTGATGCGCGTGGGCGTCTCGGGCTTTGCGATGATGAACATCATGCTCCTCTCGGTGGCGGTCTGGGCCGGGGCCGAGGGGCCAACGCGCGATCTGTTCCATCTGATCTCGGCGCTGATCGCCATTCCGACAGTGGCCTTCGCGGGCCAGCCCTTCTTCCGCAATGCGTGGCGCGCCCTGCGCGCGGGGCGGATGGATATGGACGGGCCGATTTCCTTCGCGATCATCCTCACGCTCTTCATCTCGCTTTATGAATCGCTCCTGTCGGGTGCGCATGCCTATTTCGAGGCCGTGGTGATGCTGATCTTCTTCCTGCTGGTCGGTCGCTACCTCGATTTCCGCGCGCGCGCCGTCGCGCGCTCTGCCGCGCAGGAACTCGCGGCGCTGGAAGTGCCCCGCGCGATCCGGCTGGAGGAGGGGCGCGAGAGCACTGTGGATGTCACGGATCTCACTGTGGGCGATGTGGTGCTCGTGCGTCCCGGCGGGCGTGTGCCTGTCGATGGCGAGGTCGTTGCAGGCCAGTCCGAAATCGACCGCTCCCTGCTGACAGGCGAGACCTTGCCAGTGTTTTCCGCACCGGGCCACAAGGTGAGCGCTGGTGAGGTCAATCTGACCGGCCCGTTGCAGGTGCGGGTGGCGGCGGCGGGCAAGGACAGCTCGCTCCATCGCATGGCCGATCTCGTGGCCAATGCGGAATCAGCGCGCACGCGCTACACGACGATCGCCGAGCGCGCGGCGGCGGCCTATGCGCCGACCATCCCGATACTGTCGCTGGCGGCGTTTCTGGTCTGGTACTGGATCTCGGGCGGGGATCTGCGGCTCGCGCTGAATATCGCAGTGGCGAGTCTGATCATCACCTGCCCTTGTGCTTTGGGTCTGGCTGTACCTGCAGTGGTGACATCAGCCAGCGGCAAGCTTTTCCGCAAGGGGCTCCTGATCAAGGACGGCACGGCGCTGGAGCGGCTGGCCGAGGTCGATACGGTCATCTTCGACAAGACCGGCACGCTGACCATGGGGACACCTGCGCCGACCAATCTCGACCAGCATCAGGGCGAGGCCAGCCGCGTGGCGTTGGCACTGTCCGAGGCCTCCAGTCACCCGTTGGCCGCAGCGCTCGCACGCGCGCTGCGTGACCGGGGTGTGGAGCCTGCCCCCGTGGAGGGGATTACCGAGCAGGCAGGTTATGGCGTTGACGGCATATGGCAAGGCAAACGCGCCCGGCTGGGGCGCGCGCCCTGGGTGGGAGCCGAGGCGCGCGCAGTCACGGCGGCCTATCTCGCCATCGGGGAGGAGACCTACGCCTTCACCTTCGCTGATCAGCTGCGCCCTGGTGCGGCCGAGGTGGTGCAGGCGTTGCAGGCGCAGGGCAAGGCGGTGCGGTTGATCTCGGGGGATGTGCCCGCTGCTGTGCGCGATCTTGCCACGCGTCTGGGCATTGCCGACTGGCAGGCTGAGGCGCTGCCGCAGGAAAAGGCGCAGGCCATCGCGGATCTGCATGCGCAAGGCCACAAGGTGCTGATGGTGGGCGATGGGCTCAATGACACTGTGGCGCTCTCGGCGGCGCATGTCTCGATCTCGCCGGCTTCGGCGCTTGATGCGGCGCGGGCGGCGTCAGACATGGTGCTTCTGGGACGCGAGCTTTCGCCGGTTGCCGATGCCGTGCGCATGTCGAAAACCGCGCTGCAGCGCATTCGCGAAAACCTCTGGCAATCGGGGATCTACAATGTCATCTTCGTGCCCATCGCGCTTTTTGGCTTTGCCACGCCGCTCTGGGCCGCATTCGTGATGTCGATTTCTTCGATCTCGGTCACGCTGAACGCGCTGCGCCTGAAATAAGGAGACACCATGGAAGTTCTGGTCATCCTGATCCCGGCATCGCTGTTTCTGGGCCTCCTGGGGCTCGGCGCCTTTGTCTGGACATTGCGCAAGGGCATGTATGACGACCCCGATGGCGATAGTCAGCGCATTCTGGACGACCGCTATGATGACAAACCCAAGCCCGTCGACCCAGAGGATTAATCGCGCTGATTTTTCTTCCAGCGCCGATGCGTCCACATCCATTGATCCATATGCGCCCGCACCACCGCCTCGACCGAGGCATTGAGCGCGCGGGTCATGGTCAGCGGATCGCTATGGGGCACGGGCGCTTCCAGACGGATATCGAAGCTCAGCCCGTCGGGCTGCCTGATCGAGTAGCCGGGCAGCAGCAGCGCGTCATGCTTGAGGGCGAGTTCGGCGGGTGAGAGCGAGGTGCGCGCGGGCTGGCCCATGAAATCGATCAATTCGCCATGATCCATGTAATGATCGACCACCAGCCCGATCATGCCGCCCTGCCGCAGATGCTTGAGCAGACGCGCAAGCCCGGCGCGATCGCGCGGGAAGATGGGGGAGGCGATGCGTGCCATCGCGGCCTCGTAGCGCGCATTGAAGGCGGGGTTGCGCATGGGCATGTAGAAGGCCGCGATATTGCACCCGGCTTCACGCAGCACCACGCGCGCGGCGTCGTAATTTCCCAGATGCGCGGTGACCAGCACGACAGGGCGTTTGGCATCGCGCGCGGCCTGCAATTCAGCCCAGCCCTCGCCGCCGATTTGGCTGTGGCGGGCATGGGCGATGAATTCGTCGCCCGAGAAGGTCTCGGCGATGGCGCGGGCCATGTTGTCGGGCACCGCGCGGCAGAGATGGCGCAGCTCGGCCGCGGGCAGATCAGGCGCGACAAGCGCCAGATTGTCCCGGATGCGCTGCCTGTACCCTGCCAGCGGGGCGATCACATTCGAGCCGATCCAGCCCATAGTAGCGATGCGCTGGCGATAGGGCAGCAGCCGCCCGGCCCCAAGCACGGCAGCGCTGAGGCGGTCTTCCAGCCAGTGTTTCCAACTCACGGAGGGGGCAGCTTGCGACATGGGCGTTGAATGCATCCCGCGCGCGCGGAGGTCAAGCCGGGCTCAATAGCTGTAATCCGCATAGATGCGCGACAGATCGCCATGCCAGTCGCCATGATAGCGTGCGAGCAACTCATCTGCCGGGCTCTGCCCGCTGGCGACGCTTTCGGAGAGCGCATTGAGGAAATGCGTCTCATCCGGCAGCAGCCCGCCTGCTCCAGGGCGCGCGCGCGTCTTGAGCCCCGTTTCCGCAATCGCGACACACTCGCGCGCCAGATCAATGAGCTTGACGCCATTGGCCTCACCCGCCAGCCCGTCGACCGAAGCCGCGATGCGCAGCGCCGCGCGTGTTTCCGCGTCCAGCCCCTTGGCCAGATCCCACGCTGCATCGAGCGCGCTTTGCTCATAGGTCAGCCCCACCCAGAAGGCCGGCAGCGCGCAGAGCCTGCGCCACGGCCCGCCATCGGCCCCGCGCATCTCGATAAATTTCTTGACGCGTGCTTCGGGGAAGATGGTAGTCAGATGATCGGCCCAGTCCGAAAGCGTCGGCGTCTCACCGGGCAGGGCGGGGAGTTTGCCGAGCAGGAAATCGCGGAAGCTCTGGCCAAGCGCATCGATGTATTTCCCGTCGCGATAGACAAAATACATCGGCACATCGAGCGCATACTCGACCCATGCCTCGAACCCGAAACCGTCGTCGAAAACGAAAGGCAGCATCCCGGTGCGCGCCGGATCGAGGTCGCGCCAGACACGCGCGCGCCAGCTTTTGTGGCCGTTGGGCTTGCCCTCAAGGAACGGGGAATTTGCGAAAAGCGCTGTGGCCACAGGTTGCAGGGCCAGCGCCACGCGCACCTTCTGGACCATGTCGGCTTCCGAGGCAAAATCGAGATTCACCTGCACAGTGCAGGTGCGATACATCATCGTCTTGCCCATGGTACCGACGCGGTCCATGTAATCGGTCATCAGCGCATAGCGGCCCTTGGGCATGACCGGCATTTCGTCATGCGTCCAGATCGGCGCCGCGCCGAGCCCGATGAAGCCCACCCCGATCCGGTCGGCCACCTCGCGCACCTGACGCAGATGCTCGTTCACCTCGTCGCAGGTCTGGTGGATCGTCTCGAGCGGCGCGCCCGAGAGTTCCAGTTGCCCCCCGGGCTCGAGGCTGACATTCGCGCCGTCCTTTTCCAGCCCGATGATATTGTCGCCTTCGGTGACAGGTGCCCAGCCGAAACGGTCGCGCAGCCCTTTGAGCATCGCCTTGATCGAGCGCGGACCGTCATAGGGCAGCGGTTTGAGCGTATCATGGCAATAGCCGAATTTCTCGTGCTCGGTGCCAATGCGCCAGTCGGATTTGGGTTTGCAGCCTGCGGCCAGATAGTCGGCCAGTTGCGCCTTGCTCTCGATCGGCCCGCCGCCGGTCTGGGGAATGGACATGCGCGCTCCGATCCTTGGTCTTGCGTCAGGGCGTCAGACTTGGCGCGCGGCGGCGATCAAGTCAAGCCTCAGCGCAACTGCCTGTGGCGTGTCCGCCGCGCAGGGTGGAGCCAGAGCGCCCGCGCGGCGGGCGGGTCGGCGTCTTCCAGCGCCTCGATGATGGTCTGCATGCGTATCTCTGGCAGCGCGGCGAAGGCGTCGAAAAGCCCATCCGCGCCACCGGCCGCGACCGGGATCTCGAGCCTTGTGCCATCAGTGGCGATCAGCAGCCATGTCTCGCCATGGTCGATCAGATGCAATTCCGCCAGATCGCGCCATGCGAGGAAACCGCCCTCTTCCGGGCCGAAATACGAGACCTGACCTTCGACGAGCTGCACCACCCCGGGTGCCACGCCATCGCGCTTGAAGCGCATGCGCCGCCAGCCGATGACAGCGAGGCCCAGCCCGGCCATTACCACGAGAACCGCGAGCGCCTGAAAGAACGGGTCATTGGCTTGCAACGCCCAGATGCCGAACAAAGCGACCCCGAGCCCCGCCAGCACTTCGGAGGAGCGTTTCAGAGGGGCGATCAGTTCCGGGCGGATCAGGGACATGGGGCAGTCTCCAGCCAGTTGGCAAGACAGGCGCGGGCGGCGCTGATGCGCGCGCTGTCCTGTTTCTCGATGACCAGCGCGCCCAGCCGCGCGCCAGTCAGATATGTCAGATATTGCGCATCCGGGCCATCATGTTCCAGCACTGGCACCGCCAGAAGGGCCGTGCGCAAGTCCGGGCAAAGGCCCTGATCGAGTGCCATCCCGGGCGCGTGCGGCCAGAGACGCTGGGTCAATTCGCTCAGGAGCCGCACCAGCGCCATCGCGATGGCCTGCTCGGTCCGGTAATCGAGATCGAACACGCCAAGGCTGCCGCTTGTGCAGTCCCAATGCATGTTCTGCGGCGAGAAATCGCGATGGATTGGCCCACGCGGGACAGGGCCGCCGCGCAGGGCAGGGGCCATTGCGGCGAGCCGCACGAGGGTCGTGTCCAGCAAGCGACGGTCCTCCAAAGGGAGGCGTGACGCGCCAAGCTGCGCCTCCAGCATGCGCCGCCAATGGTTCGGGCTGAAATGGCCTGTGCCGCGCTGCCCGTCGAGGCTGCGCGCGAGCCATTGCCCGGCCTTGGTGACAAGTGCCACGCGCTCTGCGGGCGAGGCCGCGATCATCGCTGTGTCGAGCCGTATCCCGGGCATGACAGGCAGGAGCACGATGCCCTGCGCCGTTGCAGCGGCGAGAATATTTGCGAAGTCGAGCCCCTCATGTGGGAAGAGCGCGCGCAGGAGGGCGTGATCGGCCTCCATCCGGGCGATGCGCTGGGCGGCATCCGCGCTTGCGAATTGCTTGACGATAACGGGCTCGCCCTGCCAGCGCGCTTCAGCGACCATACCCTTGCTGTCTCGCTTGATCAGTCGCTCCAGTGCAGGGGTTTCCTGTGGAAAGCCTGACCGCAGCGCGGCCTCGAGCGCCTGTATCCCCTGACGGCGGGCCATGGCAGCGCGCAGAGGCGCGATCACTGCCAATCCCCCTTTTGGCTCTGCCAGAGTGTGAGGGCGGCCACGGCGGCCGTATCCGCGCGCAGGATGCGGGGGCCAAGCGCGATGGGGTGGACATGCGGCAGGGCGCGCAGGCGCGCGCGCTCGGGCTCGGAAAACCCGCCCTCGGGGCCGATCAGGATCGCGGCAGGGGGCGGGGGCAGGGGGGCAAGGCGGGCGCCCGCGCTCAGCGCCTCATCGGCCCAGATCAGCGCGCGGGTGGCGGGCCAGTCCGCGAGCAGCCTTGCCAGCGGGGTGAGAGCTGTGACTTCGGGCACGAAGGTGCCGCCGCATTGCTCGGCGGCCTCAACGGCATGGGCTTGCAGCCGATCCTGCCGGATGCGCTCGGAATTGGTGAAGTCGGTCTGCACCGGGATGATGCGCGCGGCCCCAAGCTCGGCAGCCTTCTCGACGATGAAATCGGTGCGTGCCTTCTTGATCGGCGCGAACAGCAGCCACAGATCAGGCGGCAGGCGCTGGGGCGCGCTTTGCGCCTTGCAGAGCGCAGTCGCTCCGCGTTTGGAACCTGCCACGACCTCGGCGAGCCATTCGCCATCGCGGTTGTTGAAGAGCGCAATATCTGTGCCGATGCCCTTGCGCAAAACATTGAACAGGTAATGCGCGTGCTCCTGTGACAGGGCTATCTCTTGCTCCTGCCCCAGAGGCTGCTCTACAAAGAGCCGGATTTTCGCGCGCAGGCTGCCACTGTCCATGAGGCCCAGAGTATGACCGGAGACGAGCAAAGGCCAGAGGGTCAGGCATTGCAGGACAGTGTCGCCGATGCCTATGCGCTCAACTGGGTGGACCGCTACGCACCGCCTGACCTGCGCCCCTATCTGCGCCTGTCGCGCGCCGACAGGCCCATCGGCACATGGCTTCTTCTGCTGCCTTGCTGGTGGGGCGTGTTTCTGGGGGCCTCGGCGCATCCCGACACGGCAGGGTGGCTGACGCTGTGGATCTTCATCGGCTGCGGTATCGGCGCGGTGCTGATGCGCGGGGCAGGATGCACCTGGAACGACATCACCGACCGCGACATCGACGACAAGGTGGCGCGCACCCGCTCGCGCCCCATTCCCTCGGGGGCCGTTACATCGCGCCAGGCGGCGATCTGGATGGGGGTGCAGGCGGCAGTGGCGGCGCTGATCCTGTTCACCTTCAACTGGGCGGCCATCGGACTGGGGCTTTTGTCGCTGGGGCTGGTCGCGATCTATCCATTCGCCAAACGCTTCACATGGTGGCCGCAGATCTTTCTGGGGCTGGCTTTCAACTGGGGTGCGCTGCTAGCCTGGACCGCGCAGACCGGGGCCTTGGGCCTGCCTGCAGTGTTCCTCTATCTCGCGGGGATATGCTGGACGCTGTTTTATGACACGATCTATGCGCATCAGGACCGCGAGGATGATGAACTCATCGGGGTAAAATCCACTGCGCGGCTCTTTGGCGATGCGACCGAGACATGGCTGCGGGGGTTTCTGATCGCCACTGTGGTCCTGATGTCGCTCGCGGTCATCTATGCGCTGGCCCCGCTCGCCAACCCGCTGAAGATGTCGATCGGGCTTGCGGGGGCCTGGGCGATGGGGGCGCACATGAACTGGCAGCTTGGCAAGCTGGACATCGATGACACGCAAACGTGTCTGCGCCTGTTCCGTTCGAATCGGGATGCGGGCTTGCTGGCTGCGCTGTTTCTTGCCACCACGATTTTCCTGTGATTGCGCGCGCTGGCGCAAAGCGCTAGGGGACCGGCATGAATGAAAAACTGTCAAACGCGGCGCAGAAACTGCGCGGCCTTGCGGCGTTCCTGCCTGCCAACAGCAAGGCGCCGTTGCTGATGACCCTCAGTTTCGCGCTCGCGTTGGGGCTGGCCTTTGTGGCGGCGAATCTGGCCGTGCGTGGTATCGAGCATGTGGTGACCCGCGATGCGCAGGCGGTGCTGGCCGAGCAGGAACTTGACTGGGCCGAGATCGATACGGATGGCTTACTGCTGACTTTGCGCGGCGAGGCCGAGAGCGAAGCGGTCCGCTTTCGCGCGCTCAACGCCGTCTCCACCGTGGTCGCTGCTGAGCGTGTGATCGACGAGATCGAGGTCGCCCCTTCGGTCGAGATTGCCGCGCCGCGATTTCAGGTGGAGATCCTGCGCAACGGGCTCGATGTGTCGCTGATCGGGCTGGTTCCGGCAAGCCTCTCGATCGAGAGCATGGTGGGCGAGATCGAGGCGATTGATCCCGAGATCTCGGTCGTCAACATGCTGGAGACGGCCAATCATCCCGTGCCGTTCGGGTGGGAGCAGGCGACAGATTTCGGGCTCAAGGCGCTGGCGATGATCCCGTCGAGCAAAGTCTCGATCAGCGCCGATCAGGTCGAAGTCCGGGGGCTGGCCGGTAGCGAGCGCCAGCGCGACACGTGGCGCGAGGCGCTGATGCGGGACCGGCCACGGAGTCTGATCACGAGCATTGATATCGCCGCCCCGCGCCCTGTCATCTCGCCCTTCACGCTGCGGTTTGTCATCGACGATAACGGCGCGCGGTTTGACGCCTGTTCAGCGGATTCGACCGAAGCCCGCGCCGCTATTCTGCGGGCCGGGCGCGCGGCCGGGGCTGAAGGGGTCATCGAATGTACCATCGGTCTGGGCAGCCCCTCGCCGCGCTGGCAGGTTGCCGCGCGCGAAGCGATTGAGGCGCTGTCTGTGCTGGGCGCGGGCAACGTGACCATTGCGGATGTCGATCTGTCGCTGACCGTGCCGGCCTCGGTTGCGCATGAAGCGCTGGACCGTGTGGCAGCGGATCTGGAGCAGAGCCTGCCGGAGGCGTTCTCGCTGGAAACCACCCGCCTGCCGCCCTCGGGCGATGACGACGATATGCGCAGTGATGATGTGGTCGAATTCGTTGCCAGCCGGGATGATCAGGGGATCGTGCTTCTGCGCGGCCAGGTCATCGACGAGCGGTCGCGCGACGCGCTTCAAGCATTGGCGCGTGCGGAATTCGGCCCCAATGCCGTGCGCATCAGCACGCGGATAGACCCCGATTTGCCCGATGGCTGGCCGGTCCGCGCGCTGCTGGCGGTCGATGCGCTGGCACATCTCGAACATGGCATGGTGCGCGTGCGGCCCGAGAGATTCGATATTCGCGGCGTCACTGGCGATGTCACTGTATCGGATTCGCTGTCGCGCAGGCTGGCCGACAAGCTTGGCCCGGCTGCGGTGTTCAACCTCGATATCCGCTATGATGAGCGGTTCGATCCCGTGGCCATGCAGCCAACGCCTGCGCGGTGCGAAAGATGGATCCAGGAAGTGCTCGAGGAGCAGCAGATCACCTTCGATCCGGGCTCTGCTGCGATCCGCCGGGAGACAGGGCAGGTGATGGACCAGATTGCCGAGATCCTGCGTGAATGCGGGCGGCTGGAGATGGAAGTCGGCGGGCATACCGACAGCCAGGGCCGTCTGGAGACCAATATGCGCCTCAGCCAGCAACGCGCCGAGACAGTTGTCGCCGAATTGCTGCAGCGCGGGGCTTTGGTGTCGGATTTCGAGGCGGTGGGCTATGGCCCGGAATTTCCTGTCGCAGATAACGCCACCGAAGAGGGGCGCGAGGCCAATCGGCGCATCGAGTTTCAGCTTATTGGTGCATCGCTGGAAGAGGCCGAGGCCGAGCGACGCGGTGATGCGCCACCGGAAGACGAAGAGCCAGCCGAACTGCCTGACGAGTCGGATCTGGAAATCGCGGTGACCATTGGCGCAGACGACGCTACACGCCCCAATCCGCGCCCGTCGCGTGACGACTAGATGATTTCGGGTGCATGCGCCATCGCCGACATGTTAATGAAGCGCTGTGAGGGAAGACCATGAACCGTACCGAGTTTGTCATCGCCACTGCGCTTATCCTGTTTGTTGCCTTCGCGCTGGGCTGGGCCGCGAATTGGCTGGTGCATCGCTTCACCCGCGTGCGCCAGGCCGATCTGGGCGAGCTGGATCGCATGGCGCAGGCCTTGCATGAGGCCGAATTGATTCGCGATCAGGCCATCGAATATGTAGAGACACGCGAACGTGAACTCACCACGCGGCTGTCGCAGGCCGAGGCCGAACTGGCTGCAGCGATGGATGGATTGCGCGAAGCGCGTGCTGAAGCCGAGTATTATCGCGATCAATTGCAGGGTGTGCGCCAGTAGCGTGGTTGCCGAAGAATATTTCAGTTACGCCCGAGCCCTGAAGTTGCGCCATTTTATCCCTTGGCATTGAAGTCTCGAGAGTCTATGGACACGCCCGTCGGGGAGACGGGAACTTGTCCGTCGCCCTGACGATTCGTCCGAGACGGTGGGTGAAGGGACATCCTTCATAATTCCTGCCTGAGACGGGAATGGAACAATTCGGCTTCGGGGAGATTTCCTCGGGCGATATTGGGAAGGCCCGTTCGGACTTCATGCCAGATTTCGGTCTGGCGCAACGAGCCGGAGGGGAGACCCTCTGATAATTGGAGAGACCCTGTGGATAGAGCCCAAAAAGAGAAAGTGGTCGAGGAACTCGGCCAGATCTTCGAAAGCTCTGGCGTGGTTGTGGTTGCACAATACACGGGCCTCACGGTTGCCGAGATGC
>PWZT01000070.1 GCA_003567315.1 Paracoccaceae bacterium | reverse complement strand
CCTTGGGAGAAATGTCAGCCATGATGCATGTCCCTGATCACACCCGCCCCGGATCGGGCGGCCTGCCCCCCTAGCACGGGGGACAGGCCAGTGTCATTGCGCCAGATCAGTGATCGACAGCACCTGCCGCACCTTTTGGCACGCGGATACCTTCGACCAGTTCCTGAATCTCGGCCGGGGCATCGCCGGTCGCCTTGTTGACGATATAGGCGGCAGCGAAGTTCAGCGCAGCACCAACAGCGCCGAAGCTCAGCGGCGAGATGCCGAACAGCCAGTATTCAGGCGTGTTGGGCAGCATGTTGGTGCCCGGGAAGAAGAACCAGCCCAGATAGGTGAAGATATAGAGCAGGGTCGAGCCCAGACCCACGATCATCCCTGCAATCGCACCGGCAGAGTTCATCTTCTTGGAGAAGATGCCCATCATCAGCGCCGGGAAGAGCGACGAGGCCGCCAGACCGAAGGCCAGTGCCACCACCTGCGCGGCAAAGCCGGGCGGGTTGAGCCCCAGATAGGTCGCCAAGGCAATCGCGAAGGCCATGGATATTCGCGCCGCCAGAAGCTCGCCCTTCTCCGAGATGCCCGGATTGATCATGTTCTTGATCAGATCGTGGCTCACCGCCGAGGAGATCGCCAGAAGCAGACCTGCCGCTGTCGAGAGCGCGGCCGCCAGACCACCTGCCGCGATCAGACCGATCACCCAGCCGGGAAGCTGTGCAATCTCGGGGTTCGCCAGCACCAGGATGTCCTGGTTGAAGGTGACCATCTCATTGCCTTCCCAGCCCAGCTCTTCGGCGAATTCAGGCGGATTGGCGTCATTGTAGTATTGAATGAAGCCATCGCCGTTCTTGTCCTCGAAGGCCAACAGACCAGTCTGTTCCCAGTTGTGCATCCAGTCCGGACGCTCGTCATAGGCCAGCGGCTGTTCGCGCACACCATCGGGGTAGATCGTGGTGATGATGTTCAGACGCGCCATCGCGCCGACAGCCGGAGCGACTGTGTAGAGCAGCGCGATGAAGACCAGCGCCCAGCCAGCCGAGGTCCGCGCATCGGCCACTTTCGGGACCGTGAAGAAGCGGATGATGACGTGGGGCAGACCTGCCGTACCGATCATCAGCGACAGGGTGAACAGCACCATGTTGAGCGTGTTCTGCGGCGCGTGCATGCCCGTATAGTCGTTGAAGCCCAGCTCGACGAGCACCTCGTTCAGCGTCTGCAGGAGCGGCTGGCCGGATTCCGTATGCGTCGAGAAGAGACCCAGTTGCGGAAGCGGGTTGCCGGTCAGTTGCAGCGAGATGAAGACCGCCGGGATGGTGTAGGCCACGATCAGCACGCAGTACTGTGCGAGCTGCGTGTAGGTGATGCCCTTCATCCCGCCAAGGACCGCGTAGATGAACACGACCGCGGCCGCGATCAGCAGGCCCGTGGTGTTATCGACTTCCAGAAAGCGCGAAAACGCCACACCCGCCCCGGTCATTTGCCCGATCACATAGGTGATCGACATGACCAGAAGCGAGATCACCGCCACCAGACGCGCGGTCTGGCTGTAGAAGCGGTCGCCGATGAAATCCGGCACAGTGAAGCGGCCGAACTTGCGCAGGTATGGCGCAAGCAACAGCGCGAGGATCACATAGCCACCCGTCCAGCCCATCAGGAAGGTCGAGTTGCCATAGCCCACAAAGGCGATGAGACCCGCCATCGAGATGAAGGAGGCCGCCGACATCCAGTCCGCCGCCGTCGCCGCACCATTGACGATCGGGTTGACGCCGCGCGAGGCCGCGTAGAAGTCCGAGGTGGACCCGGCGCGCGCCCAGATCGCGATCCCGATATAGAGCGCGAAGGACGCGCCCACGAAAATGAGGTTGATTACAAACTGATCCATTTCTCAGCCCCTCACTCTTCTACCCCGAACTCGCGGTCGAGCGAGTTCATGTACCAGCGGTAGAAAAAGATCAGCACGATGAAGGTCAGCATGGACCCCTGCTGTGCGAACCAGAACCCCAGATCGGTGCCCCCGATGGGGATGCCCGACAAAAGCGGGCGGAATACAATTCCGAACCCGAAAGACACCAGCGCCCAGATCACCATGCAGATGGTGATGATGCGCACATTGGCCTTCCAGTAATCGTCTGTCGATTTTTCTGACATGTGACGTCTCCCAGTTTCCTCCGATACCACCCCCGGAATGGGGCTGGTTTCCTCTCATCTCCTCGCAACATGCCGTCAGACATGACTGGAGGGTTTGCAGGCGCACATCGCGCGCTCTGCAGTACGGGCACCGATCGGTGCCAAACCGGTTGCCCGGAATGCTTAGGCCGCCACTTTCCCCACAATGGCGGCGAGGTCATCGGCGATACGGCCGATCTCTCCCATGGCATCGACGCGCTCCAGCACGCCCTTGCCCTCGTAATATTCGATCAATGGTGCGGTCTCCGCGTGGTACGACTTCAGCCGCGCACTCACTGTCTCGGCATTGTCATCCGCGCGGCGCTTGAACTCGGTGGCGCCGCATTTGTCGCAGACCCCCGCCACAGCCGGTTGCTTGAAGCTGTCGTGATAGCCTTCGCCGCATTTGGCGCAGGTGTAGCGGCCCGAAACCCGCTCGACCATCGCCGCGTCATCGACCTCGAGCGAGATCGCCGCGCCGATGCCCATGCCCTGCGCTTCGAGCAACTCATCGAGTGCCGCCGCCTGCCCCGCTGTGCGCGGGAAGCCGTCGAGTATGACGCCCGATTGCGTGTCGGGCTCGGCCATGCGGTCCTTCAGGATCGCCAGCACGATCTCGTCGCTGACCAGACCGCCTGCATCCATCGCGGCCTTTGCCGCCTGCCCGGCCTCCGTGCCCGCAGCAACGGCTGCGCGCAACAGATCACCGGTGGAAAGCTGCACCAGGCCGAATTTCTCCTGAAGCATCCGGGCTTGCGTCCCCTTGCCTGCGCCCGGGGGGCCCAGAAGGATCAGAACTGCGGGTTTTGTCATTGTATCGCTCATTCTCTCACGCCCGGTTCATGCGGTTTTCGATCAGGTCATCGACCACAGCGGGCTCTGCGAGGGTCGAGGTATCGCCAAGGCTGCCATAATCATTCTCGGCGATCTTGCGCAGGATGCGGCGCATGATCTTGCCCGAGCGGGTTTTCGGCAGGCCCGGCGCCCATTGGATCAGATCGGGCGAGGCAATCGGGCCGATCTCTTGCCGGACCCATTTGACCAGCTCCTTGCGCAGCTCGTCCGTGGGCTCGAAGCCGTTCATCAGCGTGACATAGGCGTAGATCCCCTGCCCCTTGATGTCATGCGGGTAGCCCACGACCGCCGCCTCGGCCACGGATTCATGCGCGACCAGCGCGGACTCGACCTCTGCCGTGCCCATGCGGTGACCCGAGACATTGATGACGTCATCGACGCGGCCCGTGATCCAGTAATAACCATCCTCATCACGGCGACAGCCGTCGCCGGTGAAGTAATAGCCCTTGTACTGGCTGAAATAGGCTTCCTCGAAACGCGCATGATCGCCCCAGAGCGTGCGCATCTGCCCCGGCCAGCTATCCTTGATGCAGAGCACACCTTCGGCCTTGGTCTCGGTCTGCACTTCGGCCGTGGCCGGGTCGAGCACTTCGGGCTGCACGCCGAAGAACGGCTTGGTGGCCGAGCCGGGCTTGTTGGGGATCGCGCCGGGGATCGAGGTGATCATGTGCCCGCCGGTCTCGGTCTGCCAGAACGTGTCCACGATCGGGCATTTGCCCTTGCCGACATTCTCGTTGTACCAGTTCCAGGCTTCGGGATTGATCGGCTCGCCCACTGTGCCCAGCACCTTGAGTGATGACAGGTCATGCTTCTCGACCCACTCGGTCCCCTGCCCCATCAGCGCACGGATCGCAGTGGGTGCCGTGTAGAACTGGTTGACCTTGTGCTTGGCGCAGACCTCCCAGAAGCGGCCCGCATCCGGGTAGGTCGGCACGCCTTCGAACATGATCGTGGTCGCGCCATTGGCAAGCGGGCCATAGACGATATAGCTGTGCCCCGTGACCCAGCCCACATCCGCCGTGCACCAGAAGATGTCGCCATCATGATAGTCGAAGGTGTATTGCTGTGTCATCGAGGCATAGACGAGATAGCCGCCCGATGTATGCACCACGCCCTTGGGCTTGCCGGTCGAGCCGGAGGTGTAGAGAATGAAGAGCGGGTCTTCGGCGCCCACTTCGGTATAGGGGCAATAAGGCGCGGCCTCGGCCATCGCGGCATTGAGGTCGATATCGCGATCCTCGACCCATGTGGTCTGATCGCCAGTGTGCTTGACCACGAAGCAGCGCACGCGGTCCTTGCAGTTGCGCAGCGCCTTGTCGGCATTGGTCTTGAGCGGTGTGCGCCGCCCGCCGCGCGGGGCGGTGTCGGCGGTGATGACGGCTTTCGCGTCGCAGCCATTGATCCGGTCGGCCAGCGCGTCGGGCGAGAAGCCCGCGAAAACGATGGAATGAATCGCGCCGATCCGCGCGCAGGCGAGCATCGCATAGGCGGCTTCGGGGATCATCGGCAGATAGATCACCACGCGGTCGCCCTTGCCGATGCCTTGCGCCTTGAGCACATTGGCCATGCGCGAGGTCTGCTCCAGCAACTGCTTGTAGGTGATGTGCTGCGCGGGGGTGCTTGGATCATCGGGCTCCCAGATGATCGCGGTCTGGTCGCCGCGCGTGACGATGTGGCGGTCAATGCAATTGGCCGAGACATTCAGCGTGCCGTCCTCGAACCAGTTGATGTCGATATTGCCGGGCGCGAAGCTGGTGTTCTTGACCTTGGTAAAAGGCTTGATCCAGTCGATGCGCTTGCCGTGCTCCGCCCAGAACGCCTCCGGGTTCGACACCGAGGCCGCATACATCTCTTCGTATTTCGCAGCATCAATATGCGCATTCTTGATGAATGCATCGGAAGCCGGGTAGATATCGGACATTCGAGCTCCTCCAGTAGCGGGGGCCTTGCGCCGCGCGCCACTCCCCCTCAATAAATTTGTGACGCAAAAAGACGTAACGTCACGCTTCCCCGGAGCCTCTATAACTCATTCGTCAAGAAATGTGTAACTTTTTTTGAAACAACGATTTTTCTGAAAATAAATTCACAGTAAAGACGTAAATTCTGTAAATTGATTTTCGCTGCAGCGCAGAGCCCTTGAAAAATCAAGAAGATCTTTCGGTGCGCTCCGCGCTGATAATCGGCATCGCGCATTCGAAGCGGGCGAATTTTCCTTACCCGGCGTCAGATGTTAGCGCAAGAAATTTTCGCAAAGACTGAGCGCGTGGTCTTGAAACAAACTGATTCGTGCTTGCTGAAGCGCCGCACCTGCCTGCATCTGGCCCTTGCACCCAAGCGCGCCAGCGCGCAGATTGCGTGCGTATCAAGGATGCCCGCAATGACCACATCGCCCCAAGGCACTGCCAGCAAGGCCTTGCTGGATGCGTATCTGAAAGACCTTTGCGCCACGATCAGCACCGAGACGCTTGTGGACAAACCCAGCGTGCTGATCAGCGGGGCGGTGCGCTGCGGCAAGACCAAGGTCGCCAAGCAAGTGGCGGTGCGCGGCGGCTTCTATCATCTGCGCACCGACCAGATCCGCAACGCGACCTATCTGCACAGCGACGAGGTGGAGAAGCGCCGCGCGCTGAAATACCTCTACCGGCGTCTGCTGCTCCATTTCCCGCGCGGGATCCTGATCGATGGCACGGCGCTGATGGATGACCCCTGCGAATTGCCGATCTGGGCCGAGGCGCGGGGGATCGCGTTCTACGCCATCGGCTATTCCTTCCAGACCCCCGAGGCCAAGGCGCGCGACCTGCTGGCTTACCGCGCCGAGAACCGCTGCTGGACCAAGCGCAGCAAATCCGACGCCCAGATGCTGCGTTTCGCGCGCGGCATCATCCGGCGCAGCACTGTGCTGCGCGACTTCTGCGACGCGCATGGCCTGCGCTATTTCGATCTCGATTCCAGCGATTTCGATGCCGAGCGCGACCGGATCGTGCGCGCCATCGAGCGCGATCTGGTCGCGCGGGAGACTGCAGGCGCGCCGCAAACTCTGCTGCAACGCCTGCAGGGCTGGCTCAACCCGCGCCTATAGCGGGCGGTCCACGCGTACTGTCACGATCGCCCGCCCTCGCGTGGGCTGCGGCCAGCGCAGGCGCACGACATTGTTGTTGGCGCCCTCCTGCACCTGCACCCAGGGCATTTCGTAGCGGATATTGTCGTTGTTGTCGCGCGGGGCTGTCTCCATCGCCACCGAGGTCACGGTCCGCGCCCAGCCACCGAAGGGCAGCTTGCCGCCTGTGCCGATCGCCCAGTTATTCGAGGTCGAATTCTGGTCATGCAGGATCACGGTCGGGCTTTCGGCGGGAAAGTCGATGCCGTTGAAGGCATTGTTCTCGAAGATAACATTGCGGAAGCGGTTGAAATTCATCGCGGCATAGGTGGTGTCGATCCGGTCGGCACGGTTGATGCGCCCGCCCGTGGTGCGGAAGACGTTGCCCGAAACCATAAGCCCTTGCAGGAAATGCCCCGGCCCATAGGGCTTGAACACGATGAAGCTGAACCAGCTCGCCACATCGATGGCATAGAAGATGTTGCCCTGCACCGTGAGCCCGCCGAAGGAAAACCCGGTGGTGTGTTCAGGGTCGACATCATGCTCGTTGGTCAGTTCCAGAAAGTAGTTATCGACATAATTGCCGCTGAAGGTGCTCTTGGTGTTCTTATTGGTCAGGACCAGCCCGGCCTGCCGCACGCCCTGGCTCTGATCATCGCCGCCGAAGAAATGGTTGCCCGAGATGATATGGCCCGAGCCATTCATCACCCCGAAATGCGCCCAGAGCACCACGCGGTTGTTGCGGATCTTGGCGTCATTACCGTTCACATTGAAGGCGATGACAGTGCGATCCTGCGCGTTGAAGGGCTGTTGCGAGCTGCGGAACTGGCAATGGTCGATCCACATGCCCTGACAGCCCTGCCCGATCGAGGTGATGGCCCGGTCGCGCGGCCGGTCGAAATCGCAATTCATGAAGCGCATGATCCGCCCGCCCTCGGGCAGCATCACCGCAGAGCAGCGGCCCCGGCAGCGCATCTCGATATTGTGCAGCTCGAAATTGCGCAGTCCCGAGAAGCCCGAGAAATCGAGCATGTATTGATAGCGCTCGAAGGTGAAATTGCGCGTGCCCGAGCCGCCATGGAGCGGCTGGCTCATGGTCAGGTGATTGCCACCATCGCTGCGCGCGCGCACATAGACTTCGCGCCCGACGCCCACGCCAGTGATCCGCGCGCCCACGGGCACGCCGGTAATGTTGTTGATATTGCTCAGCCGGTTGGACTGGTTGACATTGTAACTCGCCTGCCGCGTGACCGTCACGGTGTCCCAGGCGGAGCTGTTGGCCGCGTCAAGCTGGCCATTGGCGATGATGCGCCGCGACGAGGTGTTGTCATAGCCTGCAAGCGCACGGATATTGACCGGCTGCGAGAGCAGGATGCGGCGCCCTTTCAGATCGAAGGTCACATGCTCATTGGTATGAAACAGCGCCTGAACGCCCTTTCGAAACCCGGTCTCGTCATTGTTGAAGGCGCTGGCATAGCTCGGGAAATCGAAATTGCGATGCAGGATCAGCACGGCATTTCCGGGCATGCTCAGCCGCCCGCGAAACTCGACCGGCACCGGGATGGTCAGATCCGAGCCGATGAAGAAATTGCCCTCCGGCACCAGCAGACGCCGCGGCCCGGCCGCAGCAATCGCGGCCATGAAGGCCGGGCGGTCATTGGTCGAGCCATTGCCCACAGCGCCGAAATCCACCACATCGACCACGCCGAGCCGATCGCCGATATAGAAGCTCGAGACATCCTCGATGGTGATGTCGTCGATGCGTACCAGCCCGCCTGTGGGCCCGGTCAGATCGATCCCGAAATGCGCGAAGGCCACATCGAGCGGCCAGACCATATCGACCCCGGGCCGCGCGCCTGTCCCGACAATCGCCGAGACCTCGACGACCTCGCCATATTGCGTGAGCGTGATCGACGGGCCATTGGTGGTGATCCCGCCGACGGGCTGCCCGCCGCTGGTCCCGGCCCAGGCTCCGATCGAGATATTGGGCAAAACGCCCGAGATCGCGCGCACGCGGGTGCGGATGCGCAGATAGCTGCCCGGCTGGATCGGGACCTCGCCCATCCAGCGCAGCCTTGTGGTGGCGTGTATCTTCTGGATCTCCAGCGCGCTGCCGAAATCGGGATCGGTTGGCACGAAGGCCGCGAAAGAGGCGGTATCATAAGTGCTTGTGCCCGGTCTCCCGGTCGATTGCGACCAGACATCGAGCCCGGCGGAGAAAGGCGGTGGCATAATCGCCAGCCCTTGGGTAACGGCCATGTTCATGAATAACCTCTTGTCTCAGGGTGCAAGCCACACGGCAGAGCTGACAGCGCTGTGCATGGACACCGCATGGCCCGCCGGTTGACACAAGAAATACATGGCTTGGGTTAAATGCGCCTGAGTTGAGCGTACGCTGCCCCCTCTCCCGGCCGGATCGCACGCAATCAGAATGCGAGCTTGCCCCCGCACGCGCGTCAGCGCGGGCAGCGCCCTCGGGGCGTGCAAGGGCGGGTGGGAGGGTGCGGCCCGAGGGCGCTTTTCCTCTAGCAGCGGTCGCACACCATCGCGCCGCTCGCGTTACCGCCGGTTCAGGTGCCCACATCAGGCGCGCGCAGGATCTGCACACCGTTTATCTGCCAGCCATCGAGCGTGTCGATCATCTGGTAGGCGAGCAGATGCAGCCGCCCGGCCTCATCGCGGATCAGCACCCGCTGCTCGACCCGTTCGCCTTGGGGGCGGGTTTCGAGCATCGTCACTTCGGCAGGACGGTGCACCATCGGATAGCCGTCGCGCACCATCTGCCCGAAGCGCTGCGGCGTGCCGAAGAGGCGTTTTATATTGGGGCTGGCATAGGTAAAGGCCGTCTCGAAATCATCCGCGAGGAAGGCTTCGATCTGATTGTGGATCACCTCACTTATCCGGGTCTCGTCTGCCGCGGCGCTGGCGGTCAGAACGAAAAACGCGGTCAGGCTGGCAAGGATCTGGCGCATATCGGATCTCCCGGCATATCAGGCGATACGCAGCCAGACCCGGACCGGTTCAGTTTTCACCCAAAGCCCCCCGATTGCGCGCACCATCACGCCGAACTATCCTGCAAGAATGTCGATTGCTGCCCGCCGCACCGACCGCTCGACCAAAGCCGCGCTGACGCGTGTCGGGACTGACTGCGCGACGCGGGCGCTCGCAGAGGCCGCGCGCGGTGCGGAAGCGCGACCGCATGAGTTGCGCAAGCGTTGCAAGGAGTTGCGCGGCCTGCTGCGTCTGTTGCGGCCGGGACTGCCGGAATATGACAGGCTCAACAGGAGCGTGCGCGATGCGGCCCGCTTGGTCGCGCCGGCGCGTGACGCGGAAGTGATGCTCGACACGCTCGACAACTTGACGGCCCGTCGGCGCGCGCCGCAGCACTTCGCGGGGCTGCGCGCGCGCCTTGTGACCGAAATCGCACGCCGTGACATCCACGACGGTGATGAGGCCCTTGCCGATTACAGTGAGGCGATGCGCGCGATTGAGGTCGCTTTCGCGCAACTCGCGCTCGGCGACAAGGCAAACCGCGTGCTCTGGAAAGGGCTTGGCGACACATGGAAACGCGCCCGCCATGGCCACGCACAGGCGCAGGCGAGCCTCGCAGGGGAGTTCGACCCGGAGGTTTTTCACGACTGGCGCAAGGTGGTGAAACAGCACTGGTATCAGGCACGGTTCCTGGTGCGAATCCGCAAGGGCAAACTCAAGCGCCACATTGCGCGCATCGACACTCTGGCAGAGACGCTGGGCGCGCATAATGATCTCGACACGCTGATGGGGTTTCTCGATACACAGCAGGGGCTGAGCGCCACAGATGCAAAGGCGCGCGAGATCCTGCGCCGACATGTTCTGGCCGCGCGGCGCAGATTGGCGCAAGCGGCATTGGCACAGGCGGATGACACGCTCGCCCTGCCTCCGAAAGCACTGGTGAAGCAATGGCACGGGTGGTGGCGCAACTGGCGCGGAAAGCGGAGCTGACGCCCACGATCAGCCACGGCACGGGGAGTTTGGCGCAGTGCGATGAGCGTTCTGCAGGCGCATCGCATCATGCCCGGAAGTCGCAAGATTTCGGCTTGCACATCGCAGGCAACATCATTATTCCCCCGCGCACGGAGAGGTGCCGGAGTGGTCGAACGGGGCGGTCTCGAAAACCGTTGTCCCTTCACGGGGACCCAGGGTTCGAATCCCTGTCTCTCCGCCACTATCACTCTTTCGAACTCGTTCAGGCCGCCCGTCCGAGGCGAAGTTTCTCCTGTTTTCAAAGGGGTTTGCCGGATGGATGCGAACCGCTGAGACGCGGGTGCACAGCGATTTCCGTCTCTGAATGGCCTCTCGTCTCTGGTCGGGCGAACCGCGCCGATTTCGGTTCGGTTGAAAATTTCCCTTCTTTTCCAATGG
>PWZT01000059.1 GCA_003567315.1 Paracoccaceae bacterium | reverse complement strand
CGTTATCATCTGCACCACCGCGAAAACCGACGCGGAAGCCAAGGCGCTGTTGAAAGCTTTCAACATGCCCTTCAACAGCTGACGCGAGAGGGAGATTATTCATGGCCAAGAAAGCAATGGTCGAGCGCGAGAAGAAGCGTCAGCGGTTGGTGGCGAAATATGCTGCCAAGCGGGCTGAGCTGAAAGCAATCGCTGCAGACCCCGAACGCCCGATGGAAGAGCGTTTCAAGGCAAACCTGAAACTGGCACAACTGCCGCGCAACTCCTCCGAGACGCGCCTGCACAATCGCTGCCAGCTCACAGGACGCCCGAAAGCCTATTATCGCAAACTGAAACTGTCGCGGATCGCGCTGCGTGATCTGGCCTCCAAAGGCCAGATCCCCGGCATGGTCAAGTCGAGCTGGTAAGGAGATCGCAAGATGTCGATGAACGATCCTCTCGGCGATATGCTGACCCGCATCCGCAATGCACAGTTGCGTGGCAAATCCACTGTCCGCACTCCTGCTTCCAAGCTGCGCGCCTGGGTGCTGGATGTGCTGAAAGACGAAGGCTACATCCGTGGCTACGAGCATGTGACCGCTGAGACCGGACATGCGGAACTGGAAATTTCGCTGAAATATGCAGATGGCCAGCCCGTGATCCGTGAATTGAAGCGCATCTCGACCCCGGGTCGCCGCGTCTATTCCGGTGTTCGTGAGATCCCGCAGATCCGCAATGGTCTGGGTATCTCGGTTGTCTCCACGCCCAAGGGCGTGATGTCCGATGCAAATGCACGCGCTGCCAATGTGGGTGGCGAGGTGCTTTGCCGTGTGTTCTGAGGAGGGCTGAGATGTCTCGTATTGGCAAGAAGCCTGTCGAACTGCCCTCGGGCGTGACGGCAGAAGTCAAAGGCCAGACCATCGAGGTCAAGGGCCCCAAAGGCACCCGCGCCTTCACGGCAGGCGACGATGTGGATATCGTCCTTGATGGAAATGTCGTGACGGTCAAGCCGCGCGGCCTGTCCAAACGTGCACGCCAGCAATGGGGCATGACCCGTTCAATGGTGGCTAATCTCGCGCAAGGTGTCACCGACGGGTTCAAGAAAGAGCTTGAACTGGTCGGCGTGGGCTATCGCGCGGCGATGCAGGGCAAGGAACTGAAGCTCTCGCTCGGCTACAGCCACGAAGTGCTGTTCCCCGTGCCCGAGGGCATCACGATCACCACGCCCAAGCAGACCGAGATCGTGGTCGAGGGCATGGATCAGCAACTGGTTGGCGAGACCGCTGCGAATATCCGCAAATGGCGGTCGCCCGAACCCTACAAGGGCAAGGGGATCCGCTACAAGGATGAGTATATCTTCCGCAAGGAAGGCAAGAAGAAGTAAGGGCGCGACAAATGGCGAACACGAAGCAAAAGCTGTTCCAGAAACGCCGCTTGCGCGTGCGGAACAAACTCAAGAAGACGGCCAATGGGCGCCCGCGCCTCTCGGTCCACCGGTCGAACAAGAACATCAGTGTTCAACTGATCGACGATGCCAAAGGTGTGACACTGGCTCAAGCCTCGACACTCGAAAAGGATTTCGGGCTGGCAGGCACCAACAACAAGGACGCCGCTGCCAAGGTCGGCACTGCGATTGCCGAGCGCGCGAAAGCCGCTGGCATCGAGGAGTGTTATTTCGACCGCGGCGGTTTCATCTTTCACGGCAAGGTGAAGGCTCTGGCCGACGCTGCGCGTGAAGGCGGCCTGAAGTTCTGAGGAGACGATTATGGCAGAAAGACAAAACCGCCGGGACCGTCGCGAGCGCGAGGAAACCCCGGAATTCGCCGATCGTCTGGTTGCGATCAACCGTGTGTCGAAAACCGTGAAGGGCGGCAAACGCTTCGGCTTTGCAGCACTCGTCGTGGTGGGGGACCAGCGCGGCCGCGTGGGCTTCGGCAAGGGCAAGGCGAAAGAAGTGCCCGAGGCGATTCGCAAGGCGACGGAGCAGGCCAAGCGCCAGATGATCCGTGTGCCGCTGCGCGAAGGCCGCACGCTGCATCATGACATCGAAGGCCGTCACGGCGCTGGCAAGGTGATCCTGCGGACCTCGGTTCCGGGGACCGGGATCATCGCCGGTGGCCCGATGCGGGCTGTGTTCGAGATGCTCGGTCTGCAGGATGTCGTGGCGAAGTCGCTCGGCAGCCAGAACCCTTACAACATGATCCGCGCGACATTCGACGCGCTCCGGAACTCCGCGAGCCCCCGTCAGGTGGCCCAGCGTCGTGGCAAGAAGGTGGCAGAGATCCTGCGCAAGCCTGAAGCCGAAACCGCTGACGCGTAAGGGGAGATCAGAGCAATGGCAAAAACCATCGTTGTCAAGCAGATCGGCTCGCCGATCCGTCGCCCTGCCATCCAGCGCGCGACGCTGAAGGGTCTGGGCCTGAACAAGATGCATCGCACCCGCGAGCTTGAGGATACGCCCGCCGTGCGCGGCATGGTCGCCAAGATCCCGCATCTGGTGCAGATCGTCGAAGAGCGCGAGTAAATCTCATGGGTGGGCAAATTGCCCACCCTGCCAATATGTGACGCCGCGTTGTCCTGATCCGTCGCTGGCAGGGCATTCCGGCACAAAGGAGAAGCGACATGAAACTGAATGAACTGCGCGACAATCCCGGTGCAACCCAGACCAAGAAGCGCAAGGCGCGTGGTCCGGGTTCGGGCAAGGGCAAGACCGCTGGCCGGGGTATCAAGGGCCAGAAATCGCGCTCGGGTGTGGCGATCAATGCCTACGAGGGTGGCCAGATGCCGCTCTATCAGCGCCTCCCCAAGCGTGGCTTCAACAAGCCCAACCGCAAGACTTATGCTGTGGTCAATCTGGGCCTGATCGAGAAATTCATCGGTGAAGGCAAGCTCGACGCGGCCAATGCGATCACTGAGGATGCGCTGATCGCCTCCGGGCTGGTGCGCCGCAAGCGTGATGGTATTCGTGTTCTGGCCAAGGGCGAGATCAGCACGAAAGTCACGCTGCAGGTGTCCGGTGCCTCCAAATCGGCTGTCGAGGCCGTTGAGAAAGCAGGCGGAAGCGTTGAAATCCTCGCCCCTGTGGTGAAAAAGGAAGAAGCGGCCGCCGAATAAAGGTTGTGAGTGGCGCGCGCGCCGCTTACATCATCGCTCAAGGTTCTCGCGCCGCCGACCGAACCCCGGTCCGGCGGCGCTGACATGACAGAGAGAGACGCATATGGCATCTGCTTCTGACTCACTCGCGGCCAATTCGAGCTGGGGCGCGCTGGCCAAGGCCACTGACCTGCGCCGCCGCATCTTCTTCGCGCTCGGGCTTCTGATCGTCTATCGCATCGGCACTTATATCCCGGTTCCGGGGATTGATGGTGTGGCGCTGCGCGAATTCATGGATGAGGCCGCATCCGGTATCGGGGGCATGCTCGATATGTTCACCGGCGGCGCGATCAGCCGTATGGGCATCTTCGCGCTCGGGATCATGCCGTATATCTCGGCCGCGATTATCGTGCAGTTGGTCGGCGCGATGTATGAGCCGTGGAAGCAGCTCAAGAAAGAAGGCGAGATGGGGCGGCGCAAGCTGAACCAATACACGCGCTATCTGACCGTGCTGCTCGCGACGGGGCAATCCTATGGTCTTGCAGTCTCGCTTGAGGCTGGCGACCTGGCCACGGATCCGGGCTGGTTCTTCCGCGCGGCGGTGGTCATCACGCTGGTGGGCGGCACCATGTTCCTGATGTGGCTGGGTGAGCAGATCACCGAGCGCGGCATCGGCAACGGTATCTCGTTGATCATCTTCGTGGGCATCATCGCCGAGATCCCCGCAGCCCTCGCGCAGTTTCTCAGCCAGGGCCGCACAGGCGATATCGCACCGGCTGTGATCGTCGGCGTCATCATCATGGTGATCGCGGTGATCGCCTTCGTTGTGTTCATGGAACGGGCGATCCGAAAGATCACGATCCAGTATCCGCGCCGCCAAGTCGGCATGAAGGTGTTCGATGGCGGGGCCTCGCATCTGCCGATCAAGGTCAACCCGGCCAATGTGATCCCGGCGATCTTCGCCTCGTCGCTTCTGCTGCTGCCGACGACCATCGGCACGTTCTCGGGCAGCGCGCAGAGCGATCTGATGGCGACGATCCTTGCCTATTTCGGCCCTGGCCAGCCTGCCTATCTCGCGTTCTTCACGGTCATGATCATCTTCTTCACTTTCTTCTACACGCAGAACGTGTCGTTCAAGACCGAGGATGTGGCCGAGAACCTGAAAAACCAGAACGGGTTCATTCCCGGAATCCGCCCGGGCAAGCGCACCGAGGAGTATCTCGACTACGTGGTCACGCGGATCGTGACCGTGGGGGCGATCTATCTTGCTGCGGTCTGTCTGCTCCCAGAGATCCTGCGCGGACAATTGGCGATTCCGTTCTATTTTGGCGGTACCTCGGTTCTCATCGTGGTGTCCGTCACGATGGATACGATCAACCGGGTACAGTCGCATCTGGTCGCCCATCAGTATGAGGGGTTGCTGGAGAAATCGCAGCTTCGTGGCAAAGGCCGCAAGCGCGGTGGATCGGGAAGCAAACCCAAGGCCCCTTCGCGTCGCTGACGGCGATGGCAATAGCGCACCGCGCGCGGTGCGCTATTACCTTCGAGCACAGGCTTTTCAGAGTGCCCACGCGGGCGTGAAAAAGAAGCCCGGCGCGGGCCTTGACGCCACTTGGAAAACCACTTAGGCGAAGGTCTCGACTGACGAATCGCGCCTCGGCCCCGGGGCGTGTTTGCTTGTTTTGATGCACGCGGGCATCCGGCCCCGTGTTGTGAAAAAAGGTTCTGGAATTACGGAACCGCAACGAAAGGAAGACCCCGCGTGGCACGTATTGCTGGCGTTAACATCCCTACCGGAAAGCGCGTTCCCATTGCGCTGACCTATATCCACGGTATTGGCCCCAGTGCGGCCGAACATATCTGCAAGGCGGTCGGGCTCGACCTGACGCGTCGCGTCAATGAGTTGTCGGATGCCGAGGTTCTGGCAGTCCGCGAGCATATCGACGCGAATTACACTGTCGAAGGCGACCTGCGCCGCGAAGTGCAGATGAACATCAAGTCGATGATGGATATCGGCTCATATCGTGGTCTGCGGCATCGTCGCAACCTGCCCGTGCGCGGCCAGCGCACCCATACCAATGCGCGTACGCGCAAAGGTCCGGCAAAAGCCATTGCCGGCAAGAAGAAGTAAGGGGAGGGCAGAACAATGGCTCGTGACAAGACGCGCGTGAAGCGCAAGGTCCGCAAGAATATCGCCGCTGGCGTCGCGCATGTGAATTCCAGCTTCAATAACACCAAGATCCTGATCTCGGACGTGCAGGGAAATGCGATCTCCTGGTCGTCGGCTGGCACGATGGGCTTCAAGGGCTCGCGCAAATCGACGCCGTATGCAGCCCAGCTTGCAGCGGACGACGCAGGCAAGAAAGCGCAGGAACATGGTGTGAAGACGCTGGAAGTCGAGGTGCAGGGCCCCGGCTCGGGCCGCGAATCGGCGCTGCGCGCGCTGGCTGCGGCAGGCTTCAACATCACCTCGATCCGCGATGTGACGCCGATGGCGCATAACGGCTGCCGCCCGCCAAAGCGTCGCCGCGTCTGATACTGGACAGATACTGAACGGGCCGCGCCCTCGCGCGGCCTGCTTTCGTGATTTTAGATCCTCGGGCGTTGCCGCGTTACGGACATGGCGCTGCAACAGGAATGGAGGCGACACGCATGATCCACAAGAATTGGCAGGAATTGATCAGACCCTCGCAACTCGAGGTCAAGCCGGGGGCCGACCCGATGCGGCAGGCGACTGTCGTGGCCGAGCCGCTGGAGCGCGGCTTTGGCCTGACGCTCGGCAATGCGCTTCGCCGGGTGCTGCTCTCCTCACTGCAGGGAGCGGCGATCACATCGGTGCAGATCGATAATGTGCTGCACGAATTCTCCTCGGTGCCAGGCGTGCGTGAGGATGTCACGGATATCGTGCTGAACCTCAAGACCGTCGCGTTGCGCATGGATGTCGAAGGGCCCAAGCGGCTGTCGATCTCGGCGCAAGGGCCGGGGGTGCTGACGGCGGGTGATATCCAGACCTCCGCTGGCATCGAGGTGCTCAACAAGGAACAGGTGATCTGCCATCTCGACGATGGTGCGTCAGTCTACATGGAACTGACGGTGAATACCGGGAAGGGCTATGTTTCGGCGGACAAGAATCGCCCCGAGGATGCCCCCATCGGCCTGATACCGATCGATGCGATCTTCTCGCCGGTGAAGCGCGCAAGCTACGAAGTCCAGCCGACCCGCGAAGGTCAGGTGCTGGACTACGACAAGCTCACCATGAAGATTGAGACCGATGGCTCGGTGAGCGCCGAGGATGCGGTCGCCTATGCCGCACGAATCCTGCAGGATCAGTTGCAGATCTTCGTCAATTTCGACGAGCCGGAATCGGCGGGTGCGAAGGATGATGATGACGGGCTTGAGTTCAACCCGCTGCTTCTCAAGAAAGTGGATGAGCTGGAGCTTTCGGTTCGGTCGGCCAATTGCCTCAAGAACGACAATATCGTCTATATCGGCGATCTGATTCAGAAGACCGAAGCCGAAATGCTGCGCACGCCGAATTTCGGGCGCAAGTCGCTCAACGAGATCAAGGAAGTGCTCTCGGGCATGGGGCTGCATCTGGGCATGGATGTCGAGGAATGGCCGCCTGAGAATATCGACGATCTCGCCAAGCGGTTCGAAGATCAGTTCTGAGCAGACAGGGCGGGGACACCCGCCCTGCATATCGGGCATCCTGCCCCAAGGAGAGCCGTGGTCACGCAGCCGCGGCCGGACAAAGCAAAAGAGACGTTAAAGGAGACACAACATGCGTCACGCAAGAGGCTATCGCCGCCTGAACCGCACACACGAGCACCGCAAGGCGCTGTTTGCGAATATGGCGGGCTCGCTCATCGAACATGAGCAGATCAAGACCACGCTGCCCAAGGCCAAGGAATTGCGCCCCATCATTGAGAAGCTCATCACGCTGGCCAAGCGCGGTGATCTGCATGCGCGCCGTCAGGCAGCAGCACAGCTCAAACAGGACAAGGATGTCGCGAAACTGTTCGAGGTGCTCGGGCCGCGCTATAAGGACCGCCAGGGCGGCTATGTGCGCGTGCTGAAAGCGGGCTTTCGCTACGGTGACATGGCGCCGATGGCGATCATCGAATTCGTCGAGCGCGATGTGAACGCCAAGGGCGCCGCCGATCTGGCGCGCCTCGAAGCAGAAGCGAATGCCGAAGACTGAGCTTCTGCTGCAAGCTATAGTGACAAGGCCCGCGCGTAAGCTGCGGGCCTTTCGCGTTCGGGCTGGCCCGGCCTTTCGCCGGGCTGACAAGCGGGATAGATTGCCCCATGCCCGATCTGTTTGACACCCCCGAGACTGTTCCGGCCGATGCGCCACGCCCACTTGCCGACCGGCTGCGCCCGCGCGCGCTGGCCGAGGTGATCGGGCAGGAAAAGGCGCTTGGGCCCGAAGCGCCGCTGGGCGCGATGCTGGCTGCGGGCCAGCTTGCCTCGCTGATCCTCTGGGGGCCGCCGGGCGTGGGCAAGACTACTATCGCGCGGCTGCTGGCCGAAGAGACTGCGCTGCATTTCGTCCAGATCAGCGCGATCTTTACGGGCGTGCCGGAATTGCGCAAGCTCTTCGAGCAGGCGAAGCTTTGCCGCAGGCAAGGGCAGGGCACGCTTCTCTTCGTCGATGAGATCCACCGGTTCAACAAATCGCAGCAGGACAGTTTCCTGCCGCATATGGAAGATGGCACGCTGACGCTGGTGGGGGCCACCACGGAAAACCCGTCCTTCGAGTTGAATGCGGCGCTGCTGTCGCGCGCGCAGGTGATCGTGCTGGAACGGCTCTCGCTCAAGGATCTGGAATTGCTGGCGCAGCGCGCGGAGAAGGCGTCAGAGCGCGCCCTGCCGCTCGACGGGCCTGCGCGCGAGGCGTTGCTGGAAATGGCAGATGGCGACGGGCGCGCGCTTCTCAATCTGATCGAGCAGGTGATGGGCTGGGGGGGGCAGGGCAAGCTCGACACTCGGGCGCTGTCGCAACGGCTGATGCGGCGCGCGGCGCAATATGACAAATCGGGCGATGCGCATTACAACCTGATCTCGGCATTGCATAAATCCGTGCGCGGTTCCGACCCGGACGCAGCGCTTTACTGGTTCGCCCGCATGATAGAGGGCGGCGAAGACCCGCGCTATCTGGCGCGGCGGCTGACCCGCATGGCGGTCGAAGATATCGGTAATGCCGACCCGCAGGCGCAATCGGTCTGCCTTGAAGCATGGCAGAGCTATGAACGGCTCGGCTCGCCCGAGGGGGAGTTGGCGCTGGCGCAGGCGGTGATCTATCTCGCGCTCGCGCCGAAATCGAATGCGGGCTATGCGGCGTGGAAAGCGGCGCTGGCGCTGGCGCGCAAGACCGGATCGCACCCGCCGCCCAAGCATATCCTGAACGCGCCCACGGGGTTGATGAAGGAGCAGGGCTATGGCGCGGGCTACGCCTATGACCATGATGCCGATGACGGGTTTTCGGGGCAGAATTACTTCCCCGAGGATGTGAAGCGCCCGGTGCTCTATCAGCCTGTCGCGCGCGGGTTCGAGCGCGAGTTGGGCAAGCGGCTCGAATGGTTCGCGAAACAGCGCGCGAAGCGCGGGGCCGAGAGGTGCGATTGAGTATTTTTGGCAAGATGAAACCTGCAGTTTGGGCGTTGACATCGCACGGACGCGCCGCAAAACGGGGCGCAGCGAGAGGGGGCGGGCCATGAGCGGCGTGCAGCAAGTGACAGTGGGGCCGGAAGAGGGCGAACAGCGACTGGATCGCTGGCTCAAGCGCCAGTTTCCGCAGATCACGCAAGGGCTGATCGAGAAGAGTTGCCGCAAGGGCGAGATCCGGGTGGATGGGGGGCGGGTGAAAGCATCGACCCGCGTGATGCCGGGGCAGATGGTGCGCATCCCGCCGCTGCCCGACGGCGAGGCCGCGCCCGCGCCTGCGAAACCGCGCATGACTGCCTCGGATGCCGAGATGATCGAGGCTGCTGTGATCTGGAAAGACCAGCATGTGATCGCGCTCAACAAGCCCGCCGGGCTGCCTTCGCAAGGCGGCAGCGGGCAGGGCGGGCGGCATGTGGATGGACTCACTGAGGCGCTGATGTTCGGCTACAAGGAGCGCCCGGTGCTGGTGCATCGGCTGGACAAGGACACATCGGGCGTGCTGCTTCTGGCGCGCACGCCGCGCGTGGCGCGCAGGCTGTCAGAGGCTTTCCGCCACCGTGCGACGCGCAAGATCTACTGGGCGCTTGTCGCGGGCGTGCCGCAGCCCGCGATGGGCACGATCCGCTACGGGCTTGTGAAAGCAGGCGCGCGCGGGCAGGGCGAGAAGATGCGCTGCATCCATCCCGATGAGGTCGCGCAGGTCGAGGGCGCGAAGCGCGCGCTGACCGATTATGCTGTGCTCGAGCGGTTGGGCGCGCGCGCGGCGTGGGTTGCGCTCTCGCCCATCACGGGCCGGACGCATCAGTTGCGGGCGCATATGGCCGAGATTGGTCATCCGATCATCGGTGACGGGAAATATGGCGGCTCCGCGCAGGAGAATCTGGGCGATGGCTGGGGCGCGGGGATCGGGGGTGCGGTCAGCCGCAAGCTGCATCTGCATGCGCGTTCGCTGCGGCTCGAGCATCCGGTGACTGGCGCGATGCTGGAACTGACCGCGCCGCTGCCGCCGCATATGGCCGAAAGCTGGAAGCTCTTTGGCTGGAGCGCGGGCGATGTGCCGGCAGATCCGTTCGAGGACGCATGAGCCAGCGCCTTGTAATCTTCGATGTGGATGGCACGCTGGTGGACAGCCAGGCGCATATCCTAGCGGCGATTACACACGCCTACGCCGCGCTCGGGCTGGAGGCGCCCGCGCGGGCGGAGGTGCTGGGGATTGTCGGGCTCTCGCTGCCTGTGGCTATGGCGCGGCTTGCGCCCGATATGGACTCAGGCGATCACGCGCGGCTGGTGGCGGCTTACAAGCAGGCATTTGCGGAGTTGCGGGCAGAGGCGCTCTCGCCGCTTTATCCCGGTGCGGCGGAGATGCTGGATAGGCTGGCGCAGGACAGCGCGCTGGTGCTGGGTGTCGCCACTGGCAAGTCCCGGCGCGGGCTTGCGCATATCGTGGCAGCGCATGGCTGGGAGGGGCGTTTCGCCACGATGCAGGTGGCCGATGACCACCCCTCGAAACCGCATCCGGCGATGCTGCGCGCCTGTCTGCGCGAGACCGGGATTGCGCCGGCGCGCGCGGTGATGGTTGGTGATACGCTTTATGACATGCAGATGGCGCAAGCGGCGGGTATTCATGGCCTTGGTGTGTCCTGGGGCTATCATCCTGTAGAGGCTTTGGGGACGCGGGTGATTGATGATTTCGCGGCGCTTCCCGGTGCGCTTGAAAGGATCTGGACTGGAGTGAAAGCATGAGCGGCTGGGCGCGCAAACGGTTCTGGAAAGAGGCGGCGATTGGCCCGGTGGAGGGCGGCTTTACAGTCACGCTCGATGGGCGTGCGCTCAAGACACCGGCCAAGGCGGCGCTTGTTGTGCCGAGCGAAGCGGTTGCGGAGCTGATCGCGGCGGAATGGCAGGCGCAGGGCGAGGTGATCGACCCAAATGCCATGCCTGCCACGCGCGCGGCCAATGCAGCGATCGACAAGGTGCGCGGGCAGAAGGCGGAAGTGACCGAAATCATCACGGCCTATGGCGACAGCGATCTGGTTTGCTACCGCGCCGAAGCCCCCGAGGGGCTGGTCGAGGCCGAATGCAAGGCATGGGATCCGCTGATCGACTGGGCCGGGCATCGCTATGGGCGGCGCCCGGTGCTGCGCGTGGGCGTGATGCACGCGCCGCAGCCCGCAGCCCTGCTCGCAAGCCTAGAGTCCGATGTTGCGCGGCTCGATGCGTTCGAGCTGACGGCGTTTCACGATCTGGTTGCAATGAGCGGCTCGCTGATCATTGCGCTCGCCACGCTCGACCGCTTCGCGCCGCCTGAGGCGCTCTGGCACGCCTCGCGCGTGGATGAGGATTGGCAGATCGCGCAATGGGGCCGGGACGAGGAGGCCGAGGCGCTGGCAGCCGTGCGGCGGCAAAGCTTTCTGGACGCGGCGCGGTTCTATTTCGCCTGCCAGTCGGGGCGCGTCACTCCAGCTCGCGCGGCACAATGAAATCGAGCGCGCGGCCTGTGCCGGGGCGAATATCGCCCCAGCTATCAGCCTCGAATTCGGCCACGAGCGTTGCGCAGGTGGGATAACGCGCAAAGGCCGGATGGCCGGGGTCATCCCGGAGGAGCATGTCTGCGAAAGCCGCGATGCCGGGGTTATGCCCGATCATGATGACGCATTGTTCTTTGGCGGTTTGCAGCGCGCGGAGCATGATATCGGGGCTTGCGTGATAGAGCGCGGGTTCGAAATGCACCGGCACTGTCGCAGTCAGTTCTGCGCACAGTAATGCCCAAGTCTCGCGCGTGCGGGTCGCATCGGAGACCAGCGCCTCTTGCGGCTGATAGCCCTTCTCCGCCAGCCAGCGCCCGATCAATGGGGCCGCGCGCTGGCCGCGCTTGTTCAGCGGGCGCTGGTGATCGCTCAGCAGCGGATTGTCCCAGTCGGATTTCGCGTGGCGGGTCAGGATCAGGCGCAGGGTCATGGATGAAAATGCCTCATATGGAATGCGGATTGTGCGGCCGCGCGGCCATGGGTTTGCGAGACCGGGCAGGCCGCGCGCACGGCGCAGCCTTGGCTCATGCAACGCTCACCGGGGCCCGTGTCAAGAAAGGCGTGGCAGGCTTGCAGGTCATAGCCCTTGTCGGTGAGCGCGCTGACAGGGCAGGCGGTGACGCAGGGGCGCGGGCAGCCCTCGCAGGGGGAGGCGGCGGGGCTCGGCAGATCAAGCTTTTCGCGCAGGCCCAATGCGCCGCGAAAGGAGAGCCAGAGCCCGGCGCGCGGATGGATGAGCCAGCCCACGGGCGAGGCGAAGCACTGGCCCGAGGCCAGCGCCCAGGAATAGAAGGGGTGCGGCGGGCTGGTCCCGAAGGGATAGAGCGCGCGTGCGTTCAGTTCCATGGCGATCTTGTCGATGACGCGGCGCGACCAGCGGTCAAGCGGGTCCGAAGTGCCATCGGCATATTCGGCGCTGGCGGTGAAATGCGCCCAGAAGCCCGGGCCATCGGGCGCGAGAAGCAGGAGGGTTTCGACGCCATCGGGCAGCTTGTCGCTGTCCTGAACCGCTCCGGCGATGAACAGGGCCTCGGGCCGAAGCAGCGTCTCGATCTGCTCCAGCGCGGCCATGCGATCACGCGCGCGGTGCGATCTGGGGGGCGCTGTCGCGGATGATGCTGCCTGCGCCGTGATCGGTGAACAACTCCAGCAGGCAGGCATTGGGCGCGCGACCATCGAGGATCACGACCGCGCGCACGCCCCCTTCGATGGCGGCGAGTGCGGTCTCCGTCTTGGGGATCATGCCGCCCGCGATCACGCCTGCCTCGGTCAATTCGCGCACATGGGCGGGGGAAAGCTGGGTCACGACATCGCCGCTGGCATCCTTGACCCCCGAGACATCGGTGAGCAGCAAGAACCGGTCGGCCTTGAGTGCGGCCGCGATGGCGCCGGCGGCCGTGTCGCCATTGATATTGTAGGTCGCGCCATCACGGCCCATGCCCAAGGGCGCTATGACGGGAATGAAGCCGCCTGCGAAGAGATGATGCAGCAACTCGGGATTGACCGCGACCGGGCGGCCCACGAGCCCCAGATCGGGGTTGTCGGCCACGCATGTCACCATGCCGCCATCCTTGCCCGAGAGTCCCACCGCCTTGCCGCCCTCATTCTGGATCGCCTGCACGATGCGCTTGTTGACCGCGCCCGAGAGCACCATTTCGACGACCTCCATCGTCGCGGCATCGGTCACGCGCTTGCCGCGCACGAAATCGGACTGAATATTCAGCCGCCCCAGCAGGTCATTGATCATGGGCCCGCCACCATGCACGATCACCGGGTTGACGCCCACTTGACGCATCAGCACCACATCGCGCGCGAAAGACGCCATTTCCTCGGCATCGCCCATGGCATGCCCGCCGAATTTGATCACGACAATCGCGCCAGCATAGCGTTGCAGATAAGGGAGCGCCTCGGAGAGTGTCCGGGCAGTGGCAAACCAGTCCTGGGTCATGGATTTCTGCTTCTTCATCAGGTCAGTCCGGCGATGATGGCGCGCAGCGTGGGGATCCCGGTGCCCTTCTCGGAAGATGTGACCACCAGTTCGGGGAATGCCGCCGGGTGTTTGGCAAGGGCCGCGCGCACCTGTGCCAGTGTTTTTTCCTGCTCGGGCCCGCTCAGCTTGTCGGCCTTGGTCAGCACCACCTGAAACGTGACAGCGGATTTGTTCAGCAGATCTATGATCTCGGCATCCACGGGCTTCACCCCATGGCGCATGTCAATCAGCAGAAAGGCGCGGCGAAGGGTGGCTCGGCCCGAGAGATAGGATTTTAGCAGCCGCTGCCATTTCTCGACCACCGGAACGGGGGCTTTCGCGAAACCATAGCCCGGCAGATCGACCAGATAATGGCTCTCGCCGACAGTGAAATAATTGATCTCCTGCGTGCGCCCCGGCGTGTTGGAGGTGCGCGCAATCGCCCGCCGCCCGGTCAGCGCATTGATCAGGCTCGATTTGCCGACATTCGAGCGGCCCGCGAAACAGACCTCGAGCCGGTCAGCGGGGGGCAGCCCATTCATCGCGACCACGCCCTTGAGGAATTCGACCTCGCCGGTCAGCAGCTTGCGGCCTGCCTCTTCGGCCAAGGGCTCAGGGGTCTCGGCCAAAGGGAAGGGCAGGGCCGTCATGTCACCACCTCCACGCTGTCCCCGGCTGCGATTTCGCCCGCGCGCGTGACCACAGCATAGACTCCGAAATCCGTATGCTCATAAGCTTCTTCCAGCACATCGAGCGTGTTCACATCGATTCGTCCGGTGGCGCAATCGACCATGGTGGCGCGGCAGCGTCCTATACGCTCGACCACTTTCAGCCGTGCCTCCCCGATCCGCAATTCGCGACCCATAAGATCGAACTCCTCCCACGGCGCGAGCCCTTCGAGCCAGAGATTGCCGCGCCAGCGGTCAAGCCCCAGATCGCGCCCGATCCGCTGTGACAATGCGCGATTGGAGGCCATGTTCAGAAGCGAGACCGATTCGAAATCCGTATCCGTCATCCCGCGCCCGGCCTTCACCAGCCGCTTGGGCTGCGCGCGCCCGCTTTCCATCAACGGGGTCACCCATGCGAGGAAGGCCGCCTGCCCCTCGGCGCTGTCGGGCGCGAAGGTCAGCGGCGCAAGGTCAGGATGGGTGAGCGTTATCTCGCCCTGCGCTTCATCGAGGCGCGCGTTGATCGCCTGTAGCGATGCGGTTTTGGCGCCACGCGTGAAATTCATGCAAGGGTTCCAGCCCGGCATCAGGGTCGCGGCTTCATGCGCCACGGCCCAATGACGGTCAAAGGGCAGGCAGCGGCCTTCGCTCAAGGCTACCGATGCCAACCCCTCGCGGCCATGCGCCTTGATGGGATGGCGGAAGATATGCGCCAGCCGCCACCCCATCCGCGTCAGGTTTTCTTCTTCTTGGAGAAGATATTGCCGATGATATCCGGCCTGTGCCCGTTCATCGCCATGATCGAATATTGCTGCACGAAGGTAATCACGTTGTTCGCGATCCAGTAGAGCACGAGGCCCGAGGCGAACCAGCCCAGCATGAACATGAAGATCCACGGCATCCAAGTCATCACCGCTTGCTGGATCGGCTCGGTGGGGGTCGGGTTGAGCTTCATCTGCAACCACATCGACACACCGAGCAGGATCGGTAGGATCCCGATGAAGATCAGCGACAGGAAGCTGTCCGGGTGCGGCGCGGCGTATGGCAACAGCCCGAAGAGGTTCATGATCGAGGTCGGGTCAGGGGCCGAGAGATCGTTGAACACGCCGAACCATTCCGCATGGCGCAGATCGATGGTGACGAAGATCACCTTGTAGAGCGAGAAGAAGATCGGGATCTGCAACAGGATCGGAAGACAGCCCGCCGCCGGGTTCACCTTCTTTTCCTTGTAGAGCTTCATCATCTCCTGCTGCATCTTCTGGCGATCATCGCCCGCGCGTTCCTTGATCGCGAGCATCTCGGGCTGCAGCTCTTTCATCTTGGCCATGGAGACATAAGATTTCCAAGCCAGCGGCAGCAGGATCGCCTTGATCAGAAGCGTGAGCGTGATGATCGCCCAGCCCATATTGCCGATGATGCCATTGATGAAATAGAGCGTCGCAAAAATCGGCTTGGTCAGGAAGAAGAACCAGCCCCAGTCGATCGCGTCGATGAACCGGTCGATATTCTTTTCACGCTCGTAGCTCCGGATGACGCTCCATTCCTTCGCTCCGGCAAAGAGCATGGTCTGGACTTCATCGCGCTCGCCCGGCCCGACTGTCACGGTGGGCAGATCGGCGCGGGTCTGGAACACGTCGCGCGACGGGATGTAGCGTGAAACAGCCGTGAAGCTCTGACCCGGTTGGGGGATCAGCACCGACATCCAGTATTTGTCAGTGATGCCCAGCCAACCATCCTCGGCCACTTCGGTCACGCGGGCATTGGTGCGTTCCTGCTCATGCACGCTGAAATTGCGCACATTGCGATAGCTGTCTTCATTCAGGCGGCCATCCGCGACCTCGATGAAGCCCTCATGGCTGATGAAGAAGTTTTCCAGATCCGACGGCTCGCCGTGGCGCGAGATCAGGCCATAGGGCGCCATCCGCGCAGTCGCTTCGCCTGCATTTTCCACCCCTTGCGTGACCGTGAACATGAAGTTCTCGTCGATCTCGAAGCGCTGGGTGAATTCCAGACCCATGTCATTGGTCCATGACAGGGTGATCGGGCTGCCCACAGCAAGCCGGTCGCCTTCGACCAGTTCCCAAGGCGTGTTCGCGCCGGGCACATCATCCCATGTCATGTCGCGCCCGGGCCGCCAGCCATAGAGCGCATAGAAGGCTTCATTTTCGCCCTCGGGGATCAGAAGCTGCACGATGTCGGAGTCGGGCTCAGTGGTCTGGAAATAATCGCGCAGCGACAATTCATCAACGCGCCCGCCCAGCAGATTGATGGAACCGGTCAGGCGCGGCGTATCAATTTCGATCCGCGGCAGTTCTTCGTCAGTGGCGGTTTCGGCCTCACCCATGGGCTGGGCTTCGTCTGCCTCTAGCGCCTCGGGAAGCTCAGTGACATCGGCTGCTTCCTGTGGCTCGATCTCCGGGGGCGGAAACATCCACATCCAGACCACGAGCACCAGAAGGCTCAGGGCGAAGGCCAGCAGCAGATTTCTGTTCTGATCATCCATGAGGAAGCGTCAATCCTGTCACAGCGGGTGTCGCGCCCGGTTCAACAGAAGCCCCGCCCAAAGGTCAAGCAGTTTTCCCCGCGACAGGCGCGCGCGGGCATCACAACTTGTCGGTCTCGGCGCCGCTCGCATCGGTCGCCAGCGCCATGAAATCGAACAGCGCCGGGTCGGGCATGTGCGAGGGCCGGATATTCATCAGCGCGCGGAACATCACATTGCGCCGCCCAGGGCTGCGCCGTTCCCACTCATCCAGCAGCGCCTTGACCTGCATCCGCTGCAGCCCGTCCTGGCTGCCGCAAAGATCGCAGGGAATGATAGGATAGCTCATCGCGCGGGCAAAGCGGTCGCAATCCTCTTCGGCCACGAAGGCGAGCGGACGATAGACGAAGAGATCGCCTTCTTCATTCACCAGCTTTGGCGGCATGGTGGCGATGCGCCCGCCATGGAACAGGTTCATGAAGAAGGTCTCGAGCAGATCATCTCGGTGATGGCCAAGCACCACGGCGCTGCACCCTTCCTCGCGTGCGATCCGGTAGAGATTGCCGCGCCGTAGCCGCGAGCAGAGCGCACAATAAGTGCGCCCCTTCGGCACCTTGTCCATGACGATGGAATAGGTGTCCTGATACTCGATCCGGTGCGGCACCTGCATCTTGGTCAGGAATTCGGGCAGGACCGTGGCCGGAAATCCGGGCTGGCCCTGATCAAGATTGCAGGCCAGAAGCTCGACCGGCAGAAGCCCGCGCCATTGCAGCTCGATCAGCGCGGCAAGCAGCGTGTAGCTGTCCTTGCCACCCGAGAGGCACACCAGCCAGCGCGCGCCCGGCTCGACCATGCCGTA
Organism: Paracoccaceae bacterium; assembly: GCA_003567315.1. Lineage (GTDB taxonomy): Bacteria > Pseudomonadota > Alphaproteobacteria > Rhodobacterales > Rhodobacteraceae > Roseinatronobacter. The sequence goes on along the minus strand of PWZT01000059.1, from coordinate 18,377 downwards.
TTGCTCGATCGCCGCACGGGTCTCGCGGATGATGCGCTTGCGCAGCTTGCGGAACTCGGTCGTGTCGGGCGCGTCTTTCAGGATCAGCGGCAGATCGGAGTCATCGAGCATGATCGTGCTCCCCGTGTTTCTCGTGCTGGCAGGCATCATGCGCCGGGTCCGCACCGGGCACCGGGTCATAGCCCGAAGACCCCCAGGGATGGCACCGCCCGATGCGGCGCGCCGCGAGCCACGCGCCCTTGAGCGCGCCGTGGCGCTCCAGCGCCTCCATCGCATAGGCCGAGCATGTCGGCTGGTAACGGCAGTTGAACCCGACCCAAGGGCTGAACACGATCCGGTAGGCGCGCACGGGCAGTGAGATGATCCACGCCATTGGGCTCATGCGTAACTCCCATGCAGCTTTTTCAGCGCCTTTTCCAGATCACTGCACATCGCTGCGAAATCATGGCTGACCGTCGCGCCCGGACGGCCCACCAGCACATAATCCCAGCCCGCGCGGCCATATGCGGGCAGCACCTTGCGCGCGACCTCGCGCAGGCGGCGCTTGGCGCGGTTGCGTGTCACGGCATTGCCGAGCTTCTTCGAGCAGGTGAACCCCACGCGCATCTGCCCTGCCAGCCCGGTCTCGCGGGCTTGCAGCAGAAAGCCGGGGCACGCCATGCGCCGTGCCTTGGCAGCGCGCAGGAAATCGGCCCGCTTTTTCAGCGTTTCGAGCGTCACGCACGAGAAAGCCGCCGGAGCATCGGTTGACGGGTCTTGCGGCCCTGTCACATCTGCATCCAGCGGCGTCATGTCACGCAGAACTGGCCCGCCTGCGCAGGCCATGCGGCTTAAGCCGACAGCTTCTTGCGGCCGAGGCGGCGGCGAGCGTTCAGAATCTTGCGGCCAGCTTTGGTGGCCATACGCGCCCGGAAGCCATGACGGCGCTTACGGACCAGATTGCTGGGCTGATAGGTGCGTTTCATCGCTCCGTTCCTTACATTCGGGCAACCGCTTTCCTCGCCGGAATCGGCTGCTTGGTCTCTCTCAAGACAGCCGGATACAAGCCCATGCCGCGCAAGTCAATTCGCAAAACCCGTTCTTCTGGCTTCTGTGCGGGAATACCACCATATTCCCTCGCGCAAGATCAAGCGCGCGTGATATCGACAGAAAAGGCGCAACATCGGCCCAAGTGGCGCGTATAGAGGACAAGTGTCGGAACCCGAGGAAAAAGCCCGCGTGACAACTCAACTGCCCCCGCCCTCGCCATGGCGCGCGCGCCTGCCGCTGCTGATCATCGCTCTTGTCGCGATCACCGGGGCGCTTTTGTTCCGCGACCATCTCTCCTTCGAGACCCTGCGCGACAACCGCGCCGCGCTCATCGCCTTTCGGGACGACTATTATTTCCTGACCGCGCTGGGCTTTGTTGCGGCCTACACGGCCATCGTCGCCTTCTCCCTGCCAGGCGCGACAGCGGCAACGCTGACCGGCGGGTTTCTCTTCGGGCTGTTTCCAGGCGCATTTCTGAACCTGTTTGCAGCGACCGCCGGGGCGGTGTTGATCTTCATGGCCGTCCGCGCCGGGCTCGGCCGCGCGCTCGCTGCGCGGATCGATGCCAGTGAAGGGCGTATCAAACGAGTCAAGGATTCGATCCGCGCAAATGAGATACCCGTCCTGTTATCGCTGCGCATGATGCCGGTGCTGCCGTTTTTCGTGATGAATGTCCTGCCAGCGTTGATCGGGGTGCGGTTGCCGGTCTTCGCTGCCACCACGTTTTTCGGGATCATGCCGGGGGGGCTGATCTATACATGGGTGGGCGCGGGGCTGGGCGAGGTTTTCGCGCGCGATGAAACTCCCAATCTCGGCATCATCTTCGAGCCCCATATCCTCGGCCCGCTTCTGGGACTCGCCGCGCTCTCGCTTCTGCCCGTCATCGTCAAGGCCTTTCGCAAATCGGAGCCCCGGACATGAGCAGCATCAAGACCGATATCTGCGTGATCGGGGCAGGCTCGGGCGGCTTGTCGGTGGCGGCGGGTGCCGTGCAGATGGGCGCGCGCGTGGTACTGATCGAAGGCCACAAGATGGGGGGCGATTGCCTGAATTACGGCTGCGTGCCATCCAAGGCGTTGCTTGCACAGGCCAAGGCAGTCAAGGCGCGAGGGCAGGCGCCCGCGCCGGAGGATTTCACAGCGGCCATTGCCCATGTGAACGCCACCATCAAGAAGATCGAGCCGCATGATTCGGTCGAGCGATTCGAGGGCTTGGGTGTGCAGGTCATCAAGGGCTGGGCACGGTTCACCGGGGCGGACCGGGTCGAGGTGCATGGCACGACCATTACCGCGCGGCGTTTCGTGATCGCGACTGGCTCGCGTGCGTTGGTCCCGCCCATCGAAGGGCTGGAAGATGTCCCCTACATGACCAATGAGACGCTGTTTGCGCAGACCGATTGCCCCGGGCATCTGCTGATCATCGGCGCGGGCCCCATCGGAATGGAAATGGCGCAGGCGCATCGCAGGCTTGGCGCACGGGTAACCGTGATCGATGCGGCGAAGGCGCTCAGCCGCGATGACCCCGAGGCGGCTGCGGTCGTGCTGGAGACCTTGCGCTCCGAAGGGGTGGAGATTGTCGAGAACGCGCAGATCGAGCGTGTGAGTGGTCGCGCGGGGGCCATCGAAGTGCAGGTCAAGGGCGGCACGATCTTCGCGGGCACGCATCTTTTGGTGGCTGTGGGGCGCACGCCCAACCTCGAACGGCTGGATCTGAAATCCGCAGGCATCCGCCATGATGCGAGCGGCATCAAGGTCGATGCGCGGCTGCGCAGCAGCAATCGTCGCGTCCATGCCATCGGCGATGTGGCCGGGCAGGGGCAGTTCACGCATCTTGCCGGCTATCATGCAGGCGTGATCATCCGCTCGATGCTCTTCGGGCTGCCTGCGAAAGCGCGTCATGATCATATCCCGCATGTGACCTATACGGATCCCGAACTGGCCCAGATCGGGCTGACCGAGGCTGCCGCGAAGCGCCAATATGGCGGGCAACTCAGCGTCTTGCGCGTGGGCTATGACCAGATCGACCGCGCGCTGGCCGAGGGCCGGGAGGATGGGTTCTGTAAGCTGATGGTCGTGAAGGGGCGGCCCGTGGGCGTGACGATTGTGGGCGCGCAGGCGGGCGAGGTGATCGCGCCCTACGCGCTGGCCATGGCCAACCGTCTGAAACTGAGCGCGATTGCGGGCGCGGTCATCCCCTACCCGACATTGGCGGAAATCGGCAAACGCGCGGCGGGGGCCTATTTCTCCCCCAAACTCTTTGATAACCTGACTGTGAAGCGCGTGGTCAGGCTGGTTCAGAAATGGATGCCCTGACCCGCCTTTCTTGGGTTTAGGGCATGATCTCGAACAGTCTGTCAGCGCGATTCTTATGGCTCGTCGTCATCTTCGTGATGCTGGCCGAGGTGCTGATTTTCGTGCCCTCGGTGGCGCGGTTTCGCGAGGAATACCTGCTCGCGCGGCTGGAGCGCGCGCAGATCGCGTCGTTGGCGCTCCTGGCTTCCGATGGCTCCATCGCGGGCGAACTGGCAGGCGAGTTGCTGGAAAACGCGGGCGTCTATAACGTCGTGCTGCGCCGCGATGCCGTGCGTGAACTGATCCTTTCCTCGCCACTTCCCGGTCAGATCGATGCAACCTATGATCTGCGCGGGGTGACATCATTGGAGCTTATGCGCGACGCCCTCTCGGAGATGCTGCGCAACGAGCCGCGCATCATCCGTGTGATTGGCGATCCGGTGCGACAGGGCGGGCTATTGATCGAGATCACGCTCGATACCGAGATCCTGCTGGCAGAACTTTGGGACTACGGGCGGCGCATCCTGCTGTTATCGCTTGTAATCTTCGGCTTCACGGCTTTGTTGCTCTATCTCTCGATCCGGGCTTTCGTGGTCTCGCCGATGCAGAGGGTGATCCGCTCGATGTCGGATTACGCGCAATCCCCGGAAGAGGTCAGCCGCATCATCACGCCGCAATCGCGCATCCGCGAGATCCGCGAGGCCGAAGAGGCGCTGCACCAGATGCAGAACGATCTGACCGGACTCTTGCGCCAGAAGGACCGGCTCGCGCAGCTTGGCGGATCAGTCGCGCGGATCAGCCATGATCTGCGCAACATGCTGACCACGGCTTCGATGCTTGCAGACCGGATGGAGATGAGCAAGGATCCCAGTGTAAAACGCGCCGCGCCCAAGCTGGTCAATTCCCTCTCGCGGGCGATCAATCTGTGCGAATCGACGCTCGCCTTCGGCAAGGCGGAGGAGCCACCGCCAAAGCTTGGGCAACACAGGCTGATGACGCTGATCGAGGATGTGATCGAAAGCGAAAAACTCGCCGTGTCGGAGAAGGCCGAGATTACTTTCCTGACCGACCTGCCTGCGGATCTGAAGGTGCGTGCGGATGGCGAGCAGCTCTTCCGGGTGCTGCATAATCTGGTGCGCAATGCCCGTCAGGCGATCGAGGCGACAGGCAAACCCGGCGTGATCGAAATCCTCGCCAAGAGGGCGGTCAGCGAGGGCAAGCAGGGCGTCGCGATCCGCATCGGCGACACTGGCCCGGGTCTTCCGCCCAAGGCACGCGAGCATCTGTTCGAGGCTTTTCAGGGTGGCGCGCGCAAGGGCGGCATCGGTCTTGGGCTGGCCATCGCCGCAGAGTTGATGCGCGGGCATGGCGGGCGCCTGGAGTTGATCCGCAGTGACGCCGAGGGCACGGAGTTTCGCATCTGGCTGCCCTCGGAGATCTGATTTTTTCACGCCGCGCCGGTTTTGTGCATCGAACCCCCCTTGCAAAGCCATGAACGGGGCGGTATTCCGCCCGCAACGCGCCCGTAGCTCAGCTGGATAGAGCACCAGACTACGAATCTGGGGGTCGGGAGTTCGAATCTTCCCGGGCGCGCCACTTCTTCTCCGACCTTCAGACACGCGTACTCTGCCCAGCCCTGCGGGTGGGTTTCCGGAGATCTCACAAAGTGCTGATATCGGGCCGAAACGACCCCTGCAGTTTCAAGGCTGCACTTCCTTGCAAGGGCTCAAACCTTCAAGCATCCACCTCGACTGTGCCAACGGGTCTCGAGCAACAGGCAAGGATATAGCCGCCCTCGATATCATCAGCTGTGATACCGCCATTATGCACCATATGCACATCACCGGAGACCTTGCGCGTCTTGCAGGTGCCGCACAGGCCAAAATTGCATCCTGATGCCACTGGCAGGCCGTTAGCGCGTGCAATCTGCAATATCGTGTCGCCTTCGGTACAAGAGACCCGTATTCCAGAGCGGGTGAAGATGATTTCGGCAGTTGCGGCCTCATCGGGAACGGGATCGTCGAACTCCTTGATCTCGGCCACCGATTCAGCTGGCGCATGGAAGGATTCCTGATGATAGCGCGCCATGTCATACCCTAGCGAAATCAGGATTTCGCGCACGGTGGTCATGAACTCTTCCGGCCCGCAGCAATAGACATCGCGCTCCAGATAGTCGCTGCACATCAATCCGAGCATCAACTGATTGAACCGACCGCGATACCCTGTCCAGACCTCATAGGGTTCTGGCTCGCTGACCACGAAATGCAGTGCGAGTCCGGAAATGCGCGACGCCATATATTCCAGTCTGCGCCGGAAGATCAGCGCAGTGGGACGATGCGCGCATTGAATGAAGCAGATATCGGGGTCCTCACCGCGCTCGAACAGCGTGCTGGCCATGGACATCATCGGCGTCACACCAGACCCGGCCGAGATGAACAGATACTTGCCTTCAGGGCGTGGCGGCAGGTGGAAGAGCCCAGCCGGGCCATAGGCACGCAGCCGCATGCCGACCTCTAGATGTTCATGCATCCACCGCGTTCCGACCGAGCCGGGCTGCACCTTGTTGGTGATCGTCACATATGCCGAGGTCACCGGTGAGGAGGAGATTGTGTAACTGCGCTGAACATTTCCGCCCGGCACTGGCAGATCAAGGGTCAGAAATTGTCCGGCACGGAAAACGAACATTGCCCCCGAGGGCGGGCGGAAGGCGAAAGTCTTGACGCCTGGCGCCTCTGGCAGGACCGCCACGCATTCCAGTTCTTCATCGTCGCGCCAGACTGGGCTGTCCTTTGTGGGCATCGGGATCATGTTGACTACTCCGCAGCGATCCGGCTTGGCCCCATCAATGCGCCATGCAGTGTGCGGCAATACCAGTCCACAAACTGATTGACGCCACCTTCCTGCAACTTGCTGTAGGGGCCGGGTTTGTACCCGGGCGAGTTTATGCCACGCTGGTTTTCCTCGACGATCCGGCGATCCTCGTCATTGGTATGCAGCCATACTTCGGTCAGCCGATCGAGGTCATAATCGCGGCCCTCTTCGGCCTCTGAATGGACAAGCCAAGTCGTCGTCACCTGCGTCTGCTGTGGTCCGACTGGCAGCACCCGGAAGGTCAGCGCATGATCGGACAGGAAGTGGTTCCAGGTGTTGGGGTAGTGAAAATACAAGCATGATCCTGCATCATCGAAGGGTATCTGACCGATACGCCTTGCCACTGCGGCCTTGCCGTCCAGCGTATAGCTGACAGCCTTGCCCAGAAACGGGATGCGCACGAAGCGCCAGCGCTCTGCCGGATCGATGACATAACGCGCTGGCAGCCCAGCCGCCTCGCATCGCTCCACATGTGCGCGGCCTGCATTGCTGGTCGAGCTGTCATCCGCGCCCACGAGGTTTGGATCATCGGGAAAGGTCACGCAGAGCGACGGATGCGCGCCCGAGCAGTGATAGCATTCGCGATTGTTCTCGAGCACAAGTTTCCAGTTGGCTTGCTCGATGATGCTGGATTGATACGCGACCTTGAGATTGGCCAGATCATGCGGCCCCGCGTAGCGCGCAGCCTGCGCCTCGAGCGCGGTCGTGTCGGGGGCCTGATCGGCAAGGCAGATATAGACCATGCCCGCGATCTCTCGGCACTGCACGAGCCCGAGACCATGGGCGGACGGGTCGAAATCATGGCCCATCTCGCGCGCCCAAAGCAGCTTGCCGTCGAGATCGTATGTCCATTGATGATAAGGGCAGACGAGCTTCGGCGCCGTGCCCTTGTGATCCGCGCAAATCCGGCTGCCACGATGGCGGCAGGAATTGTGGAAGGCGCGGATCACCCGGTCCGCGCCGCGCACAACGATCACCGACGCCTTACCCAGCTCGACCGTGATATAGCTGCCCGGTTTGGGCAGTTCGGCCGAGGCGGCTGCGAAAATCCATTCGCGTTGCCAGATATTGCGCAGATCGGCCTCATAGACATCAGGATCGTTGTAGAAGGGCTGCGGCAGCGAGTGCCACGGCTTACGTGACATCAGCAGATAGAGAAGGTCGGAATTGCTGATCATCGGATGGCCTTTTCGATAAAGGGTCGGGGAGTTCCGTCGAAGAACTGGGCAGACTCGACAATTGCCGTCTTGACGTCAGCGCAAACCAAAATCGCGCACGGAAGCGGCGCAATTCGGTCCACTCGCGCCATGCCGATCCGGGGGTGAGCGCAATCGCGTGAAGGGCTCACAGTCCGTGATAGCTCCCGGTATTCGCTGCTTGGCAACCCATCTGGTCGACCATGCGCCTGGGCAGAATTACAGACATGCGGGCGCAGTACGCATCAGAGCTCGCGACACAGGCGCAGGGCATCGTAGATGGCCGCATGCGTGTTCCGCGCGGCCACGGCGTCGCCGACGCGGAAAAGCTGATAGCGGCCTTCGGGGTTGCTGCGTTTTGTCTGGGGCCTGCCGGCCACCAGCGCCTCGTAATCCACTTCGCCCAGATTTGACGAATCGGGTCGCAGCTCGAAATAGAGATCATCCAGCGGGCGCGTGCCCAGATTGACGACCACCTGATCGACCTCGCGCGTCTGGCGCACACCCCCGTAATCGCTGCCGATATGCGCAACCAGCCGGTTGCCGTCGCGGGTGACAGAGTCGAGCTTCCATGTGACGGTGAAGATTACATCGCGCTTTTGCAGCTCGCGCATGGACGGCGTGAGCGACATCGCCATGACCTCGGGCGCGAAACTGCGATCGCGGGTCATGATCTCGACCTTGGCGCCTGTCGCGGCGATCTTCTCGGCGGCCTGCAAGGCCGGGTAGTCGCCCGCGTCGTCATAGATCAGCACATTTTCTCCCGGTGCGGCATCGCCCGACAGGATGTCCCAGGCCGACACGACGAGGCCGTCGCCGCTCTCGAGCCCCTCGGTATGGGGCAAACCGCCTGTCGCGATGATCACCACATCTGGGTCATGCTCTCGCACGGTCGCATCGTCGGCGAAGGAGTTGAAATGAAATGTGACACCCATCCTTGTGCATTCCTCGAACCGCCACTGGATAAGCTGGATCATCTCCTTGCGCCGAGGTGTCAGGGCGGTCAGCCGCACTTGCCCGCCGGGATCATTGGCCGCTTCATGCACGATCACCTCATGGCCGCGCTCGGCCGCCACACGCGCGGCCTCCAGCCCCGCCGGACCTGCCCCGACAATCACGACGCGACGGGGCGTCGCTGCCTTTGCAATTGCATGCGGCTGCTCCAGCTCGCGCCCGGTCGAGGGGTTGTGCAGGCACAGCGCCATGCCGCCCTGATAGATCCGGTCGAGGCAGTAATTCGCCCCCACGCAGGGGCGGATGCGCTCTTCCTCGCCGCGCGTGATCTTGGCCACGATATGCGGATCGGCCATATGCGCGCGGGTCATGCCGACCATATCGAGCTTGCCGCTGGCAATCGCATGGCGCGCTGTGGCCACATCCTGTATCTTGGCCGCATGGAAGGTCGGAAATCGGGTGACTGCCCGGATTTCGCCTGCGAAGTCCAGATGCGGGGCCGAGGCCATGCCCTGCACCGGGATCACATCGGTCAGCCCTGCATCCGTGTCGATATGGCCACGGATGACATTGAGGAAATCCACCATCCCGCAGTCTTTCAGCCGCCGCGAGATCTCGAGCCCGTCTTCGCGAGTCAGCCCGCCGGGCAAATCCTCATCCCCGACATAGCGTATGCCAACGACGAACTGATCCCCACAGCGCTTGCGGATGGCGCGCAGCACATCGAAGGTGAAGCGCAAGCGGTTGTCGAGCGTGCCACCATAAGGGCCATCGAGGTCATTGGTCAGGGGCGACCAGAACTGGTCCATCAGATGCCCGTAAGCCTGCAACTCGATCCCGTCCAGCCCTGCGGCCTGCATCCGCTCTGCCGCGTCAGCATAATCCTCGATTATGCGCGCGATGTCCCAGTCCTCGGCCTTTTTCGGGAAAGCGCGATGAGCGGGCTCGCGCGCATGGCCGGCAGAGACCACCGGCAACCAGTCGGCCTTGTCCCAGCGCGTGCGGCGGCCCAGATGGGTGAGCTGGATCATAACGGCGCAGCCATGCGCGTGGCATTCATCGGTGAGCTGTTTCATCCAGCCCACGACCTCATCCTTCCAGGCGAGGATGTTGTTGAACACAGGCGGGCTGTCGCGCGCGACCGAGGCCGACCCGGCCGTCATGGTCAGCGCCACACCAGCGCGCGCGCGTTCGACATGATAGGCGCGGTAGCGCTCCTTGGGCATGCCGTCTTCGGGATAGGCAGGCTCGTGACTGGTGATCATCAAGCGGTTCTTCAGGGTCAGATGCTTGAGGCGGTAAGGCTCTAGCAGTGGATCACCGGACATGCATACCTCCATCGCTGATGCGTGCAGCGAAACTGAAATGTTCACTTATGTCAAGTATAAGTTCATCCCCGCACAATTTCCTTGTGAGCCCGGGGAATGCGCCCTAATCTTGCGCCCATGAGCACTGCCAATGACAATCTCGATGACGCGGCCAACGCCTCCGGGTGGCGCGGGTCGCGCGCGCTGTGGCTTGCTGCGGCGAAAGAGGCGCTGGTCGAGGCCGGGCTGGATGCCGTGAAAATCCAGCCGCTTGCCACCCGGCTGAACCTGTCGCGCACCAGTTTCTACTGGTTCTTCAAGGACCGGAACATGCTGCTGGAGGCGCTGCTCGAAGACTGGGAGGCCAGGAATACAGGCGCGTTCGTCGATGCCTGCAACGCCTATGCCGAAAGCATTTCGGAAGCGATCCTGAACCTGATCGTGGTTTTTCTGGACGAAACCGTGTTCGAACCGCGCCTCGATTTCGCAGTGCGCGGATGGGCGCATCAGAGCGATGCAGTGATGGCGCGGGTCAATCAGGCCGATGCGCAGCGCTTGGAGGCGTTGCGCGCGATGTTCGCGCGCTTCGGCTTTCCCGCCGAAGAGGCCGATGTGCGCGCGCGCGCGGTGTATCTCACCCAGATAGGCTACATCTCGATGCAGGTGGAAGAGACGCTCGCAACACGCATCGCGCGGGTTCCGGGCTATGTGCAAATCTTCTGCGGTCGCGCGCCCACGATAAGCGAGCTTGCGCGGTTTCATGCACGGATGGGCGTCCCGCCCGGGCAAGTGGAAAACCGAGTGTAGGCGACGTAAAGTCGTCAGCCGCGCCAGCCGCGCGGCAATCGGCGCGCTTTCGCGTAGCCCAGCACCCGCGCTGTTGTGAGCAGGATCAGCCACAGATCGAAGCTGACCGATTGATGGCGCTGATAGATCAGATCAATGCGCGCCTTGCGCGGCACGCAGGCGCGCGCATAGATCGCGTCGGTTTCTTCCGGCGTGCGCGCCCGCGCCAGAAGTTTTTCCTCATGCGCAGCATAGACGAGGCTCGCAAGCCCTGTCACCCCCGGCCGCGACCGCAGCACTTGCGCATAGAGATCGGGGAACCGCTGGACATATTGGCGCAGCGGCGGGCGGGGGCCGACGAAACTGATATCGCCGCGCAGGATATTATAGAGTTGCGGGAGTTCATCGAGCCGTTTGCGTCGCAGCATCGCTCCGGTCCTCGTGATGCGCGCCGCTTTGTCGCCGCCCGAGACACCACTGTCGGTCTCAACCACGCGCATGCTGCGCAGTTTCCAGAGCGTGAAGCCTTGCCGGGGGCTCGACATGCGCTCGCTGCCATAGAAAATCGGCCGACCTTCGCGCGCCCATAGCAGCCCCACAAGCGCGCCGAGGATCGGCAGAAGGACAGGGGCCATGAGCAGGGCGAGCAAGAGATCGGTCAGCCGTTTCGCGCGGTTCATTGCAGCGCCTTGTCTGCCTGCCAGTCCGCGACAATGCGGCCCGCATCCGCTTGCGGCAGAGGCATCAGCGCCGCGAGGCGCGCGACATCCATCACCACGCGCGGCAACGCCGAGGGCGGGGCAGGGCGCCATGTGACTGCGAAGCCCGCTGCCGCGCATAAATCCTCCATCGCGACACCACCGGGCAGGGCGAGGTTGAGATGTGAGGGCCGTACTGCGCCTCCCACGGCTCTCGCTGCAAGCCCGCAGAGGGCGTCGCAAAACCCTTGCGGCCCGATATAAGAGCGCACAGGCCCCGTGCCATCGGCGAACTGATCGAGGGTCCGCTCCGTGCCCGCAGGCCCCAGAAGCGCGTCAGCCCCGGCGATATTGCCGATGCGCAGGGCGGTCGCCGCAACTCCCTCTCGGGCGGCCAGAGCCAGCGCATGGTCTTCCATGGCAGCTTTCGCCTCCCCATAGGCGCTGACAGGTCGCGTTGGCGCATCCTCCCGCAAGGGAGCGGCCGACGCGCCATAGACAGCCGCCGAGGACGAGAGCATCACATGGCGCGCCTCCGACCCTGCCGCGCATCGGACCGCCGCCAGCGCCAGATCGGTGTTGAGCGCCAAGTCGCCACGCCCCGGCACGACCCCGGCAAGACCGATGACCAGATCAATATGGCCAAGCTCGGGCAGCGGGCCGAGAGGATCGAAGATCGCCACTTCGCCCAGTCGGGGCGCGTGGGCAGGCGCGGCGCGAAACTGCCAGACCGGCGCGAGATCAGGAGACCAATGCCGCGCGAGCATACGCCCCAGCCGCCCGTTGGCCCCCAGCACCAGAACCCGCGGCAGGTCGATCACAGGCTGCGCGCCGCCCGGCCAAAGCCAAGGAACGCGCCGAAGAGGGCAAGGACGCGCTGGGTGGAGACCGCAGGCGCCTGCGTGGCCAGCACGATATCGCCATGCTCGATCAGGAACTCATCGGCGCTGAACATGCCATCGGCGCGCGTCAGATCGAAGCTGAACACGACGCGGGTATTCGGCGGGCCATCAGGCGCTTGCGTTGCCTTCTCGGGATAGCGCCGCAACACAAGGATGCCGCGCGGATCGGCGCGGGTATCCGCGATGCCCCCCATCAGCGAGATGGCGCGCAGCGCGCTCACATCCTGTTCGTCAAAGCCGATCACCTCTTCGCGCTGCGCAGCCCCCAGCGCCTTGAAGCTGCGCGGGTCGGATTCGATCAGCACCCGGTCGCCGCCGCGAATGGCCGGGTCATGCGCAGGGCTGTAGAGCACATAGCTCAGCGGGCGGCGAAATACGCTGTTGCCGCGCGTGATCTGCACCTGCGGGTTCTTCAGTGTCGTGTCCACACCACCGGCGGCGGCAAGCAGGCTGGTCAGCGGGAGGTTGCGCTCATCAAGCGGGTAGGTGCCGGGATTGGCAACCCCGCCCAGCATCTGCGCCGAATTGCGCCGCCCCTCGGTCACTTCGAGCTGCACCTGCGCGGATGGAATGATCTGGGTCAGCCGCTGTTGCAGACGGTTGCGCGCCTGTTCGGCGGTCAGTCCACCGACATGCACCTCATCCAGATAGGGCAGGCTGACATTGCCCGAGGCCGAGACCATGACATTCGCGACATCCGCGAAGGGCGCTTCAGGCGTGGTGATCAGCGAGCTTTCCTCGGGATCCCAGATGCGCATGCTCAGCCGGTCGCCGGGCGCGAGTATCTGGTCCGTCGGCACCGCACCGCCCGAAGGCCAATCCGTGCGTGTGCGCCCGTTGCCCGGCCCCCATTGCGCATAGATCGGCAAGCGCTCGCGCTTGACGATCTCCAGCGCGAAATCAGCACCTTCGGCATCGGGCTGGGCCAGGACCTCGCGTTGCGAGGGCGCCCCACGCGGCACGGCACAGCCCGCAAGCAACAGCACTGCACCGCTGCCAGCGAGAAGATGTCTTCGGGTCATGTCGGCTGTCAAATTCTACCCCCCGGTTCCCTTGCAGCGCTTGGTTTCCTTTTCCTATGGAAACCCGGCAGGGTCAATTCATCGCGTGGCAGTTGCCTCGCTCTGTGACATTTTTCGGGCCATGGCACGGGCCGCGCGGATCAGCGCCCATCCTTGACCACGCGCAAGCGCGCCTCGACCGGGCGCGGTTGCGCCTCACCGATGCCGACCTGCCACATGAGGTCGTGAATGCCTGTGCTCTTGGGGGCGTAGCCGATGGGGGCGTCGAGAAGCAGGTTCTGGAGGCGCTCCAGATCGAAGGCCGTGCAAGCCGCGTGCAACTCCTCCAGCAGACTATGCAACTCGGGCGGCGTCAGGGCCAGTTCCGAGGCGGTCATGATACGCGGATGCTCGGTGCCTTCCGGGTTGTTGCTGATCAGCAATTCCTCAAAGAGTTTCTCACCTGGCTGCAGCCCCGTGATACGGATCGGTATATCCTCGACCGGCCCTTCGGCCTTGCCATTCTCATCGAGCATGTAGGGAACCAGCCCATGCAGGCGGATCATGGACTGTGCGAGGTCCAGAATGCGCACCGGCTCGCCCATATCCAGCACGAAGACATCGCCCCCGCGCGCCATCGCGCCCGCCTGAATGACGAGCTGCGCGGCCTCCGGAATGGTCATGAAATAGCGCGTCACATCGCGATGCGTCACGGTCACAGGGCCGCCGCGCTCGATTTGGTCGCGAAAGCGCGGAATGACCGAGCCCGACGAGCCCAGCACATTGCCGAAGCGCACCATGGAAAACACAGTCCTCCCGCGTCCTTCCTGCGCCAGCGCCTGACAGACCAGTTCTGCCAGCCGCTTGCTGGCACCCATGATATTGGTGGGGCGCACGGTCTTGTCGGTGGAAACGAGGATGAAATGTTCCACCCCGCAATCCGCGGCTGCCTCGGCAATCACACGTGTGCCGAAGACATTGTTGTGCAGCCCCTCGATCTGGTTCTCTTCCACCATCACGACATGCTTGTAGGCTGCGGCATGATAGACGGTCTCGACCTTGAAGCGGCGCAGGATGGCGCGCATCCGCCGAGGGTTTTGCACCGAGCCCAGCACCGGGACCAGGATCGGGCCGTTTTCGCCCAGTGCGTCGCGCAACTCGGTGGCCAGCGTGTAGAGCGCATATTCCGATACATCGAGCATCACCAGAACAGCAGGATCCTGCCGCACGATCTGGCGGCACAGTTCCGAGCCGATGGAGCCGCCCGCGCCCGTGACCAGCACCGATTTGCCAGTGATGTTGCGTTGCATCAGCGTCTTGTTGGGCGGCACCGGGTCGCGGCCGAGCAGATCTTCAGGCGTGATCGGGCGCAGATCGGTGAAGCGCGCGCGCCCGGCGACCACGTCGCCCATGCTGGGGATGGTCTTGACTTCGACACCAAGCGTCTCCAGCCGCGAGACCACGCGGCGGCGGCGCATCCGGCTCAGGCTCGGCATGGCCAGCAGCACCTCGCGCACCTGCCACTGGTCGGTCAGCGCGCGCAGATCGGATGAGGGATAGACCCGCACCCCGTTGATGGTCGAGCCGTGCAGGCGGGCGTCATCATCAACCAGCGCCACAGGGATATATTCGTTGCCGAGATAGAGCGCCGCAACCAGTTGCTGCCCGGCCTTGCCAGCGCCGTAAATGATGACAGACGCAGAATTACGGATCGCGGGCTTGCGCAGCATCGCGCGCCCCCAGAAGCGTATTCCGCCCACGGCCAGCAGCACGGTCATCGCATGGATGACCGCAACCGAAGGCGAGATGACGCCGCCCAGTGCAGCCGAGGTTGCGATCATCGTGCCCGCACCTGCGAGCGCGCCAATCACGACGCTGCGCATCGCATTGCCGGTGATATAGCGCAGGATCGCGCGGTAGAGGCCAAAATAGCTGAACAGCGCGAGTGAGACGGGCAGGACCGGCAGCACCAACGCCCATGTCAGCGGATCGCTGAGTTGCGCGCGCGGCGCGCCGCTGAGAGCGAGCGCGAGTGCGAATGTGGCAAGGATCAGGGCCGCATCCACGACCATATGCAGGCGCCGTTTCTTGGTTCGGCTCAACCTGTCGGGCAACAAAACGATGCGACGCATCCACTTTCGTTTCGATACGGCATCGCAATAACAGCGGAGCTTTCGAAACAGACGGGGTCGTTTGCGCGTCATTATTTCGTTCTTTCGCATGCCCGATTCTGGTCAGCCGACGGCCTGTCCGTCCGCCAGCCCCGCAGGACACGCCCACGGCTTGAGCCGCCATGCCACAAAATTTACCAACTGCGCAAGCGACGGCCGCGCAAGATGGCTGTTTTATGCCGGGAGTGCTGCGTTATCGTCACAAACGCGCTTCTTTGGCGTGCAGATGTGCTGCTTCAGGCATTTCCCAGACGCCATGTCGCTCAGGGTTTGAAGCTGCGCACAGTCTCGATCATCAGCGCGACATTTTCGGGGTCTGCATCGGGCGTGATCCCATGCCCGAGATTGAAGATATGCGGCCCGTTGCGGAATGCGCGCACGATCTGCCGTGTCTCATCGATCAGCGCCTGCCCGCCGGTGACCATATGCGAAGACGCCAGATTGCCTTGCACGCAGCCATCGACCTGCACATGCGCGGCCGCCCATTCCGGGCTTACGGAATTGTCGATGGCCACGCAATCCGCGCCAGTGGCCTTGGCAAAGCCGATATAGCCATCACCTGCCTCGCGCGGAAAAGCGATGACGGGAATGCCAGGGTGGCGGGCTTTCAGCGCGGCCGTGATCTCGCGCGCGGGTTCCAGTGAGTAGCGGCGGAACGCATCGCCCTTGAGCGAGCCTGCCCAACTGTCGAAGATCTTGACCACCTCGGCCCCGGCTTCGATCTGCATCGAGAGATAGTCGATCGTGGCCTCGGTGATCTTCGCGATCAGCGCGTCGAACGCCTCGGGCGCGTTCTCGCGCATCGCATGGGCCGGCCCCTGATCGGGTGTGCCACGCCCGGCAATCATGTAGGTCGCCACTGTCCAGGGCGCGCCCGCAAAGCCGATCAGCGTTGTCTCGGTGGGCAATTCGCGCGTCAGGATCTTCACGGTCTCATAGATGGGCGACAGCGTGTCATGGATCGCATCCACAGGCTTGAGCGCATCCACCCCTGCCTGATCCGTGATCGTGGAAAGCCGTGGTCCCTCGCCGGTCACGAACCACAGATCCGCCCCCAGCGCCTGCGGCACAAGCAGAATATCGGCAAAGAGGATCGCCGCATCAAACCCGTAGCGCCGGATCGGTTGCAAGGTGACTTCGGCGGCCAGTTCGGGGTTGTAGCACAGCGACAGGAAATCGCCCGCCTGTGCCCGCGTCGCGCGGTATTCCGGCAGGTAGCGCCCGGCCTGCCGCATCATCCAGATCGGCGGGGTGGGCAATGTCTCACCCGCAAGCGCGCGCAGGATGGTCTTGTCGGCAGCGGGGGCAGTCTGGGCGGCAACAGTCATGGACGACTCCTTCTTTGCCACCCTCGTCCCAACAAGCGCTGATTTTGTCAAGCAGAGTTTACACATTGCCCTTGTGTGCGGGCTGTATGGGGGCTAATCCTCTCGCATGAGCATGGATTATCCGACCCCCGACACGCCCCTGAAAATCGGCACGCGCGGTTCGCCGCTGGCAGTGGCGCAGGCCCATGAAACCCGCGCGCGGCTTATGGCGGCGCATGACCTGCCCGAAGCGGCGTTCGAGGTCGTGGTGATCAAGACCACAGGCGATGATCGCAGCCTGATCGACGCCGACCGCCCGCTCAAGGAAATCGGCAACAAGGGCCTGTTCACCAAGGAAATCGAAGAGGCGATGCTCGCAGGCGGCATCGACATCGCCGTGCATTCGATGAAGGATATGCCGACCGAACAGCCCGAGGGGCTGGTGCTCGATTGCTACCTGCCGCGCGAGGATACGCGCGATGCGTTCGTCTCGCGGCATGTCGCGACATTGGGTGATCTCGCGCCGGGGCAGGTGGTGGGCACCTCCAGCCTGCGCCGCCGCGCGCAGCTTCTCAACCGCCGCCCCGATCTGAAAGTGGTGGAGTTTCGCGGCAATGTGCAGACGCGGCTGAAGAAACTCGATGCAGGTGTGGCCGATTGCACCTTCCTTGCCATGGCCGGGCTCAACCGGCTGGGCATGGCCGAGGTCGCCTCCAGCGCCATCGGCCCCGATGACATGCTCCCCGCCATCGCCCAAGGCGCCATCGGGATCGAGCGGCGCGCCGCAGATGATCGCGTGGCCGCGCTGCTCGCGCCGCTCAATGACACGCCCACCACGCAGCGCCTGCATGCCGAGCGCGCCTTTCTCGCGGGGCTTGACGGGTCTTGCGAAACCCCCATCGCGGGGCTGGCGCTGATCGAGGGCGAGACGATCTGGCTGCGCGGTGAAATCCTGCGCCCCGATGGCTCCGAGCAGCTTTACGAGGAGGGCCGCGCGCCGCTGGCCGAGGCCGCTGATCTGGGCCGCGACCTCGCCGCGAAACTCCGCGCCCGCGCGCCCGAGGGGTTCTTTTCCTGGCTCTGAGACTGGCAAGCCCGGCCTGCCTCCCTTATCTATGGCCGCGACCAGAGGGATGGGTGCATGGTGATCGGACGGCTGACAGATGAGGTGGTGCGCGGCGTGGGCCGCGTGGCCTACGGCGTGACAGACACGCTGACCAGCCCGTTTGTTGAGCCCGCACTAAGGCTGGGCGTGACCGGGCTCAGCCAGGCGGGCAAGACTGTCTTCATAACCTCGCTGGTCGCCAATCTGCTGGATCGGGGGCGCATGGGCCGGGTGCAGGCCGTGGCAGGCGGGCATATCGAGGCCGCGTTCCTTCAGCCGCAGCCCGATGACACGCTGCCGCGCTTCGAGTATGAGCGCCATCTCGCAGCCCTCACGGGCCCGGAGCCGCATTGGCCCGACAGCACCCGCCAGATCTCGCAATTGCGGCTCTCCTTCCGCATCCGCCCCGGCGGCATGCTGGGCGGGTTTCGCGGCGCACAGATCCGGCATGTGGACATCATCGACTATCCCGGCGAATGGCTGCTCGATCTGGTGCTGTTGGACAAGAGCTACGCGCAATGGTCCGAAGGCGTGCTCGCGCGGATGAAAGACCGCCCCTTCGCGGAAAAGGCGCTGGCGCAGATCAACGCGACCGACCCCACTGCGCGCCATGACGAGGCCACGGCGCAGGGGCTGACCGAAAGTTTCACCGCCTATCTCAAGGAGGCCCGCGCTGCTGGTCTGCATGACATCACGCCGGGCCGCTTCCTGCTGCCGGGTGATCTGGCAGGCTCGCCCGTGCTGACCTTCGTGCCGCTG
>PWZT01000101.1 GCA_003567315.1 Paracoccaceae bacterium | reverse complement strand
CGCTGACTGACTTGGACCGACCACATGACGTGCGGAACCTGGCTGCCACTCGAATGACACTGGCCTTCGTCGATCGCCTTTCCTGTTTTGCGGGCAATCGAAAACCGCGCATCCCGCGCGCAACAGAGGGAAAACCATGAGTAACACTGACGACGACAAACCCGTCGAGGACACAGAGACCGTGGAGACCCCCGAGGTCGAACCGATCCCGGAGCCTGAGGGCGACACGGAGATCATCGAAACTGATTATGATATCGGGCAGGACAATTTCAGCGGCGCCGTGTCGATGGAGTTGGACATCCACAAGGTGGTCTTTTCCGTCTCGGCCATCGGGGTGATGCTGTTCGTCTTCCTGACACTGGCGTTTCAGAATGAAATCGAGCCCATGTTCGTGGGGCTGCGCAACTGGCTGACCAGCAATATGGACTGGTTCTTCCTCGCATCCGGCAATATTTTCGTTCTGGTCTGTCTTGGGCTTGTCGTCTCGCCTCTGGGCAAGGTCCGGCTGGGCGGGCCAGAGGCCACGCCGGATTTCGGCTATATCGGCTGGTTCTCGATGCTTTTCGCCGCCGGTATGGGCATCGGGCTGATGTTCTTTGGCGTGTCTGAGCCGATGTCGCATTACTCGACCGCCTATGGAGGCATCTCGGTCGGCGACGACGGGTTGCGCACGGACTGGGCACCGCTGGGCGGGGCTGAAGGCAACGTCCAGGAAGCCGAACGTCTGGGCATGGCCGCCACGATCTTCCATTGGGGCCTGCACCCCTGGGCGATCTATGCCGTGGTCGCACTCGCGCTGGCGCTGTTCAGCTATAACAAGGGCCTGCCGCTGACGCTGCGTTCAGCGTTCTATCCGATCTTTGGCGAGCGTGTCTGGGGCTGGCCGGGCCATATCATTGATATTCTGGCCGTATTCGCGACAGTCTTCGGGCTGGCGACCTCGCTGGGGATCGGCGCGCAGCAGGCGGCAACGGGTCTGAACTTCCTGTTTGGGCTGGGCACGGGCAATTCGATCCTGATCCTGTTGATCATCGTGATCACACTGATTGCCATCGGCTCGATCATCCGCGGGCTTGAGGGCGGCGTGAAAGTGCTGTCCGAGGTCAATATGGGCCTCGCCACCCTGCTGCTGGCCTTCGTGATCCTCGCCGGGCCGACCGTGGCCATTCTGACCGGCTTTTTCGACAACCTGCTGGCCTATGGCCGCTACCTGCCGGAACTCTCGATGCCGTTTGGGCGCGAAGACAGCAACTTCGCCGGGGGCTGGACGGCCTTTTACTGGGCGTGGTGGATCAGCTGGTCGCCCTTCGTGGGCATGTTCATCGCCCGTGTCAGCCGGGGCCGGACCGTGCGGGAATTCCTGATTTCGGTGCTGATCGTGCCGACGCTGCTGTCGGTCTTGTGGATGACCGCCATGGGCGGCACGGCGATCAGCCAGGTGGTCAATGACGGCTACACCGGCGTGCAGGACGCTGCGCTGGAGCTGCAACTCTTCCAGATGCTGACGCAACTGCCGCTGACCGCGATCACCTCTTTCATCGGGATCGTGCTGGTGGTGGTGTTCTTCATCACCTCGTCGGACTCGGGCTCGCTGGTCATCGACACGATCGCGGCGGGTGGCAAGACCAACGCACCGGTCATCCAGCGCGTGTTCTGGGCCAGCTTCGAGGGCGCGGTTGCCATCGCGTTGCTGCTCGGCGGTGGTCTGGTCGCGTTGCAGGCCATGGCAGTGTCGACGGGTCTGCCGTTCACGCTGGTATTGCTGGGCGCGTGTTACGCGGTCATTCGCGGGTTGATGAACGAACCACGCGACTGACGCGCGGTTGATTGCAAGCCAACGGGGCGCCCATCCGGCGCCCCTTTCCGCTGTCTGTGGCATCATATATTCAGATCGCTTGAACTTTTTCAGGAATTCCCGCCGATGACGACGTCACAACTTCTGATCTTTGCGATCCTGACTGCCACGATGGCGCTGTTTCTCTGGGGGCGGTTTCGGCATGACCTTGTGGCGCTTCTGGCGTTGATGGCCTGCGTGCTGGCTGGGCTGGTGCCCGCGGCAGAGGCCTTCGCGGGGTTCGGCCATCCGGCGGTGATCACGGTGGCCTGTGTGCTGGTACTCAGCCAGGGCTTGCAGAATACCGGCGCGGTCGATTGGCTGGCGCGCTCTGTCCTGCCGCGCGTGGCCGGACGCCTGACCAGCATGGCCGTGTTGATGGGGCTGGGCGCGCTGTTGTCGGGCTTCATGAACAATGTGGGTGCAATGGCGCTGTTGATGCCGGTCGCGGTGCAGCTTTCGGAGCGGCTGGAACTGACGCCCGGGCAGGTGCTGATGCCGCTCGCCTTCGGCACGATTCTGGGCGGCATGACCACGCTGATCGGCACGCCGCCGAACCTGATCGTCTCGGGCTTCCGGGCCGAGGCGGGTCTGGGACATTTCGCGATGTTCGATTTCGCACCTGTGGGCGTGGCCGTGGCCGTGCTGGGCGTGGCGTTTGTGGCGCTGATCGGCTGGCGGCTGGTGCCTGCGCGCAAGGCTTCCGGGGCTGAGGGTTTCGAGACTGGTGCATACATGACCGAAGTGCGCGTGCCTGAGAAAAGCAAGGCAATCGGCCTGACCCTGCGCCAGTTCGAAGCCGAGATTGATGACAGCGAAGCCCAGATCGTGGGGCTGGTGCGCAATGAGGTGCGCATGACCGCGCCGCATGGCGGGCGGCGCATCCGCGAAGGCGACATTCTGGTTCTGGAAGCCGATGTCGAGACATTGGCAAAGGCGCTTTCGGCCTTTGGCATGAAGCTGGAGGAACAGGCATCGTCGTCAGAGGATGAGGAGGCGACAGAAGCTGCAAAGGGCAGCAAGGCGGTCGACGCAAAAGCCGATCAAGACCCAGAGGACGAGGACAGCAAGCGCGATGCGGATATCGTGTTGCGCGAACTGGCGGTGCTGCCGGGCTCCAGCCTTGTCGGGCGCTCGGCCAGCGATCTGCGCTTGCGTACGCGCTATGGGCTGAATCTGCTGGCAGTCTCGCGCGAAGGGCAGCCCCCCAGGGCACGGCTGCGCACGCTGAACCTGAAATCGGGCGATCTGTTACTGATGCAGGGCCCCGCCGAGGTGATGGCGGATTTCGTAAATGATACTGGCTGCGTGCCGCTAAGCGAGCGCAAGTTGCGCATTCCCGACAAACGCATGGCGATCGTCGCGGGCGCGATCATGCTGGGGTCGGTGGGCATCGTGACCGCTGGGTTGCTCCCTGCGGCAGCGGCCTTCACGCTGGGGGTGGTTGCGTCGATGCTGTTGCGCACCGTGCCGCCGCGTCAGGTCTATACGGCCATTGACTGGCCGGTGATCGTGCTGCTGGCCGCCCTGATCCCGGTTGCTGGTGCCATGCAGGCCACAGGGGCGGCCGACCTGCTGGCGCGGTTCCTGGTCGAGACCATCGCGCAGGGCAATGCGATCATGGCGCTGGTGGTTGTAATGGTCACCACCATTTTCCTGTCGGATGTCATGAACAATGCCGCCACGGCTGCCGTGCTGTGTCCCATCGCCATCGGCATCGCGGCCGCGCTTGGCGTCAACCCCGACAGCTTTCTGATGGCGGT
Source organism: Paracoccaceae bacterium (assembly GCA_003567315.1). Lineage (GTDB taxonomy): Bacteria > Pseudomonadota > Alphaproteobacteria > Rhodobacterales > Rhodobacteraceae > Roseinatronobacter. The sequence continues at coordinate 7,443 of PWZT01000101.1, read as the reverse complement.
GGCGATCGGGGCGTCCTGCGCCTTCCTGACCCCCATCGGGCACCAGAACAACACGCTGATCCTTGGCCCCGGTGGCTTTGGCTTCGGCGATTACTGGAAGCTTGGCCTGCCGCTCGAGGTGATCGTGGTCGCCGTCAGCATCCCGCTTCTGCTGGTCGTCTGGCCGCTCTAGCGGCGCAGCGCCGGAGGGTTGTGCCCGGTAACGCCGACGCGGCGGATTGGTGGTTTGCAGCCCGACGGCCCGTGCGGTAACACGAAGGCTATGGAACATGGCACAACGCAAGTGCCGATGCAGAGCGCACGGCAACGGTTCAAGCCGGGCATCTGGATCATGTCCAGGCTTTGGCGCAGGTCATGGCGTGAATGGTCCGTGGATTTGGGTGTCATAGCGTCAAGATCACTGAAAACAAACCGATTTCCGGTTTCGACCTCGGCAAGCGGATCAAAGCTCGCATGCGTCACATCATCGGCGAACCTGTGGGGCCAAAGCCGTGGCACGCTCTCGTCCTCCTCGGGCGCTCGACACTCCAGATCTTGAAGCGCCCCGACACCGCCAGGGTTTCGAGGTGCTGCCCCGCCTTGCGCGCCCCGCAAGAGAGGTACAGAGCGTGCCGCATGCCAAAGGCATGAACCCGGCCCGGTTTCCCGGCACCTTGCTGCGTCACAGGGTGTTGGACACGGCGCTGCAATCTGCTACGCGGTTTTTCATCCCCAGAAGGGGTTGCACCCTCCGCAATTGATGGACTCCGAATTTAATGCGCGTCTTCGCCAATCCCGTCGGTCCCGGAACGCTCTGGTTCGACAACCTCGCCACCGCCGACGGCACCCCGGTCGCCTATGACCCGCAGGCCCGGGGCTTCATTCCGATGCCGCCCTTCTGCGCGAACCGCGAGGCTCTCGGCTGCAACTGGATCGCGCCTGAGCCAGGCAGCCTGTGCCGGGCCTGTGCGATGACAACCGTTGTGCCAGACACGACCGTCGCGGATGCCATCCCGCATTGGGCGGCGACCGAGGCTGCGAAGCGGTGGGTCATCGACAACCTCGGCCGCTGGCACTGGTTCCGCCCCGAAGATCCGGGCACGCGGCCGAGCTTTCACATGCTGGCCGAGGGGCCGACCCCGGTGCAGATGGGTCACATCGACGGTGTGGTGACGATCAGCGTGGCCGAGGCCGACCCGGTGCTCAGCACGACCCGGCGCGAGGCTCTGCAGGAACCCTATCGCACCATGATCGGCCACATGCGCCACGAGATCGCGCATATGCTGTGGTGGCGCCTCAGCCTGCGCGCGGATTTCCTCGACGCCTTCCGGGCGATGTTCGGCGACGAGCGCGCCGATTATCAGGCGGCGCTACAGCGGCATTACCCCGACGGACCGCCAGACGACTGGCGGGCCAGCTTCCTGACAACCTATGCTTCGGCCCACCCACACGAGGACTGGGCTGAGACAGTCGCCCATCTTCTGCACCTGACGGATATTTGCGACAGTGTGGCGGCCGGGTTGGGGACCACCGTGCTGCCCGATCCAAGATGGGATGCTTACGCCGAACCCGACACCGCGCGGCTGATCGAAGTGGCTGTTCCCATAGTGACCGGGCTGAACCACGCCAACCGCGCGATGGGCCTGTCGGACATCTACCCTTTCATTCTGTCACCCGTAGCGCAGCGCAAACTCGCCTTCGTACATGGCTGGATACGGCGCGGTGCCCAGGGGCTCTAGCCGCGCCGCGGTGTCAGTGGCGCCGGGGACAGTGCGTCGCTGCGTCCTGTCCGTCACTGCAACGTCCGTCACCCGCTGGCTGCCACCCTGCTGCGCCGGGCAATGATCATGGATACGCTGAGCGGGGCGAAATCCTCGCGCTATCGCCATGCGGCGCGGCATCTGGCAGAATGTCAGTCTGCTGATGCGGCAATCAGCGCGTATGATGACCATCCTGCGCATGGTCAGTTTGTCGAAACCCTGCGCGCGCAGCATGGGCGGAAATACGGGTTCTGGGGACTTGTCGATGGGTAGATGCGGTCAGGCAGATCAGGCAGATCAGGCATGATGACAGGGTTCGATCCGCTCGCAGACCCCGCGGCGACTGTGGCGCGCCTGCCGCATCTGCAGCACGCCCCGGCCGCAGCCCGCAACCGCGCGCCCATCGCGGCGGTCCTCGCGGGCCTGCTGCCCGCCACGCCCTGCACCGTGCTGGAAATCGCCTCTGGCACAGGCGAGCACGCGCTCTGGATGGCGCGCAGCCTGCCGCAAGTGATATGGCAGCCGAGCGAGACCACGCGAGCGGGGCTTTCTGGCATCGAGGACTGGCGCGCGCTGTGCCCCGATCTGGCAGGCCGGGTGCTTCCTCCCTTGCTGCTTGACGCCGCCCGCCCGCCATGGCCCGGCCCGCCGGTCGATGCGATCTTCACCGCCAACCTGACCCATATCGCCCCTTGGGCCGCCACCGAAGGGCTGATCGAAGGCGCCGCCGCGCGGCTGGGGCAGGGGGGACTACTCCTGATCTACGGCCCGTTCAATGAGCACGGCAGTTTCACCGGCCCCGGCAATGCCGCTTTCGATGCCGATCTGCGCATGCGAAACCCAGATTGGGGCCTGCGCGACCGGGAAGCCATCGAAAAACTGGCGCTGGCGCAGGGCTTTACCACCGAGCCGCCCCGCATCATGCCCGCTGATAACCGACTGCTGGTTTTTCGGCGCCATTGATTTTGTCGACGCAAATTGCCTGCGCGCGCATGATTGCATTTCATTTTGATAATTGTGAATAAAAACAAGATAGTAAGGAGTTCGTTCCAATGCGGGAGTCGACCATCACTGTCGAAGGCCAGACCACCCTGCCGCGCGATGTGCGTGCGGCCTTGGGTCTGACCAGCGGCGATCGCGTGCGCTATGTGATCCTTGACGGGGCGGTGCGCATCCTGAAGGCCCGTTCGGTGAAGGAATTGCGCGGCGTCATCGCCCGTCCTGACCAGCGGCCAGTGTCCCTTGAGGAGATGGATGAGGCGATTGGCGCGGCTGCGACCGAGCGCGCACTGCCTGAGCGGTGATCGCGCTTGATGCCAATGTGCCGGTGCGGTTTCTGGTGCAGGATGGCCCGGATCAGGCGCGTATCGCCAATGCCCTGTTCGATCAGCTGACCGATGCAGACCCGGGCTTTGTCAGCCGCGAGGTGCTGGTCGAGCTGGTGATCGAAGCGGCTGACGAAGTTTGGCAGGGCGTCGAGTGCTACCGGACGGAAGGCTTTGGCTTTGCCGATCTGATGATCGCAGCTGCCGTCAGGCGCAGCGGGGCGCGGGATCTCGTGACCTTCGACAGCAAAGCCGCGCGCCAGCCCGATGTCAGGCTTCTGATTGCATAGCTGGTCAAGATTGGAACAAATGATCGTGTGGCTGTTGCCGAGGCTCAGCCCGTGTCACCCATGGGCCGCTGTGTGTTTTCATCTTGCATGGCCAGGGTCGGGATCATCCCCGCAACGCTGTCGGAGCAGCAATAATGAGGGCTCGCGCGGCGGCTCGAGACGCTGTGCGGCCTCTCGCCGTATGAACAAGGCTGCAGGATCTGGACATCAGAGCCAAACGGATTCATGGTAACCCGATCCACCAGATGACGGGACCGAGCACCTAGCCCCCGCGCTGTATCTCGGGTATAGGTCACAAAACCCGGGATGCGATCAGAGCGCACCCTTTAGCACCTCGACCATGCTGTTGGAGCAGATGTCCCGAATGCCGATTTTCTCTTCCTGGCGCAAGGCATGGGCCTTGCTGGATGAACGCGAAAGACGCAATGCATGGCTCGTGCTGCTGGTTATCATATTCGGTGCGCTGGCCGCAGCGGTGATGGTCGGGTCGGTGATGCCTTTCCTGACGGTACTGTCGAACCCGGGCCGGATCGAAACGACACCGCTGCTCGCCTGGGCCTATGATTTTTTCGGTTTCACCAGCATACATGCGTTTCTGATCGCTCTGGGCATAGCGTCATTCCTAATGATCGTGGTGTCCAGTCTCGTCCAGATTCTCAAGATCTGGGTGGTGTCGCGGTTTTCGACCATGCGCATGCATTCGATCAGCAAACGGCTGCTTGCGCGCTATCTCTCGCAATCCTATGTCTTCTTCCTCGACCGGCATTCGGGCGAGATGGGGCCCCGCATCCTTTCGGAGACCGAACAGGTGGTCACGGAATTCCTGCGCCCGGTCGGCGAGATGATCGCGGCCTTCCTGACGATCCTGGCCATTGTGGCGCTGTTGCTATGGGTCGATCCCGTGATTGCAGTGCTGTCCATGCTGTTGCTTGGCGGGCTGTTCGGCATCGTGAATATCTCTTCGCGACGCATGCTCAAGCGCCTTGGGCAGCGCCGGGTCGAATACAACCAGCAGCGTTTCCGCTTCGCCAATGAAGCGCTGAGCGGGATCAAATCCATCCGCATCCTCGGGCGGGAAGCGTCCTATCTGAACCGCTATACGGTCCCATCGCGGCAGATGGCGCAGGCGCAGAGCACGGCACGGGTGCTCTCTGAAGTGCCGCTCTACACCTTGCAGGCGGTCGCGTTGGGCGGGGTGATCCTGATCTGTCTTCTGATGCTGGATGCCGAGGGGCTGGCGACAGGAACCGCGCTTTCCGAGGTCATCCCGGTGCTGGGGGTCTTCGCCTTTGCGGGTCAGCGCCTGATGCCGGAATTCTCGAAATTCTTCCTGACGCTTGCAAAGACCCAGGTCGGCGCGGCAGCCGTGGAGGCCGTGCATCGCGATCTTGTCAGGCTGGAGGCCACGCATCCTTTCGATGAAACTCCGCCTGTGCCGATCGGTCTGAAACGCGAACTGCTGCTCGAGAAGGTGAACTTCAGCTACCCGCGGGCAGAACGCGCGGGGCTGCGCGATATCACGCTGAACATCCGGGCCGGCGAAAAGATCGGAGTTGTCGGCACCACCGGGGCGGGGAAGACGACGCTGGCCGATTTGCTTCTGGGCCTGTTGCAGCCCGATACCGGCCGGATTGTCGCGGATGGGGTCGAGATCGGGCCGGATAATCGGCGCGCCTGGACACGCACGGTCGGCTATGTCCCGCAGGAAATCTTCCTGACCGATGCCTCGGTGCGCGAGAATATCGCGCTTGGCATCGCGCCTGAGGAAATAGATGACGCGCGCCTGAAGCAAGCCGCGCACGCTGCCCATCTCGATGCGTTTGTCGAGACCGAATTGCCGCAAGGCTATGAGACCCATATCGGCGAACGCGGCGTGCGCCTGTCGGGCGGGCAGCGCCAGCGTGTCGGCATCGCGCGCGCGCTCTATCAGGATGCCGATCTTATCGTCTTCGACGAGGCCACCAGCGCCCTCGACAATCTGACCGAGCAGGAGGTCATCCATGCCATCGAGGCCTTGCCGGGCGACAAGACGGTGGTGATGATTGCGCACCGGCTGACAACGGTCGAGCGCTGCGACCGGATCGTCGTTCTGGACAAGGGGAAGGTTGCCGCGTTTGGGACATGGGATGCGCTGATGCAAGAGAGCGATGCGTTTCGCCGCATCGTGAACCCGCAAGAGAATGCATAGAGCTTTGGCCCACGCATGCGGGCCATGTTGGTGTCCGCCATCATCGTGGCGGCATGTTTCAACCAGGCGAGGGTGGGCTGGAGCATGGTGAAACCCTTTCGTGATCGTGTTTCCAGTGTCGAAGCCACGGCGCTGGATGCTGCAATCGAGATTGCCCGCCGTGACCATGCGCAGGCGCGTGTCGTCAAACTGCTCGTTGCAGGGCGGATATACTGGATGAAGCAGGTCCCGCCATCGGAGGAAGACTTGGCCAAGGCGCTGCAAAGCGAACGGGACAACCTGATCGCGTTTCGCGAAAAAGGCTTCCCGGCCCCAAAAGTCCTTCACTTCGAGACCGGGCGTCTGGTGCTCGCGGATTGCGGACCGGATCTGCGCGATGTCATGATTGTGCGGCCGGAGGGCTGCCCGGAAGTCATCGACGCATTCCACGCTGCCGGGCAGGCCTTGGGACAGTTGCATTCTGCCGGGATCGCGCTGGGGCGCGGGCGGCCCAAGGATATGTGCTGGGACGGACAGGCAGTCTGCTTCATCGATCTCGAGCAAAACCCGCTCGAATTCGACCCTGTCAGGACCGGCGCTTTCAACCTGCGCAATTTCGTGCTGGCGAGTGTGAAATATGCCTATGACCACAAGGCCGATGGCTTTGCGGCGACCCAGGCGTTCCTGCGGGGCTATGCTGCGCTCGAAACAGGGGCCACACGCGAGAGTCTCGCTTCCGCGCGGTCCTGGGCCCGGCGGCGCTGGTGGCTGGCCTGCGCGAGCATCGTCTATGCGCTGCTCCTCGACGGCAACCGGAATTATCGCAGGGCCTATGGGCCCGCGATCCAGATGCTCGCGGACCGGCGCTGAACCATCGGGCAGTGGGCCGTTCAGCGATTGCCGCGCACCAGATCGGCCGCTTTTTCGCCGATCATGATCGTTGGGGCGTTGGTGTTGGACGACACCAGCGCAGGCATGATCGAGCTGTCGCAGATCCGTAGCCCGTCGATCCCGCGCACCCGTAATTGGGGGTCCACCACCGCCATCTCGTCATGGCCCATCCGGCAGGGGCAGGTCGGATGATAGGAGGTGCGCCCGAACTGGCGGGCGTAGTCTTCGAAATCGGCTTGGCTCCGCACAGTGCTGTCAGGGAAACAGATGCGGCTGATATGCTGCCGCAGCGCCTCCTGCTCGAAAATTTCGCGGCTGAGCCTGACACCTTCGACCGAGATGCGCAGATCGTCGGGATGGCCCAGGAAATTGGGGTCCACAATAGGCATCGCGGCCGGATCGGCTGAGCGCAGCCGCACTGTGCCACGCGCCCTTGGCTGCAACGCATAGCTGTTGAGTGTGATGCCGCACGCCCCCTTGCGGACACTCGGCACCCCGGGTTCCGCGCCCGCCCCGGGGAGGAAATGGAATTGCAGATCGGGCGCGGCAAGACCTTCGCGGGAAAACCAGAAAGCGCCACCTTCGATGACATTCGAGGTGAGCGGTCCAGTTCTTGCAAAGGCATATTGCAGCGCGGCCCAGGCCGCGAGATGCGGTTTGCGATATCGGTTCAGGCTTGTCTCGCCCTTCAACTCCGCCACGATGTCGATGGCGTAGTGATCGGTCAGATTCTCGCCCACACCCGGCAGATCCTGCAAAACGTCGATACCAAGCGCGCGCAGATGCGCGGCGGGCCCCAACCCCGAAAGCATCATCAGCTTGGGTGATCCGATGGCACCGGCGGCCAGCAACACTTCGGCAGCAGCGCCCGCCACATGCGGCCCCGACCTGTCGCTGTATTCGACCCCGGTCGCGCGCGCTTTCTCGACCCGGATGCGGGTGACCATGCACCCTGTCTTCACAGTCAGATTCGCTCGCTTCATGACAGGGTGCAGATACGCAACTGCGCTCGAGCACCGCCGAGCGTTGCG
>PWZT01000008.1 GCA_003567315.1 Paracoccaceae bacterium | reverse complement strand
GATTACGGCGCGCAAGTGCTCTGGCCGGATCATTGCGTGCAGGGCAGTGACGGCGCGGCGTTTCATCCCGCGCTGGAGACGGACCGCGCCGATATGATCCTGCGCAAGGGCTTCAATCGCGACATCGACAGCTATTCGGCCTTTTTCGAGAATGACCAGCGCACGCCTACTGGGCTCGAGGGCTATCTGCGCACGCGTGGGATCACGCAACTTGACTTCGTGGGGCTTGCCACGGATTTCTGCGTCGCCTGGTCGGCGCTGGATGCGGCCAAGCTCGGCTTCGAGGTGCGGGTGCTGACCGAACTTTGCCGCGGGATCGATCTCGACGGGTCGCTGGAGCGCGCGCGGGCGGACATGCTGGCGGCGGGTGTCACATTGGTCTGAGCCCATGGATATCGCCACCCGCGTCTATAACCATCGCTGGAAACTCGATCCGATTGTCCGCTCGCTGATCGACACGGATTTCTACAAGCTCCTGATGTGCCAGTCGGTGTTCACCAACCACCCGCACACGCAGGTCACTTTCAGTCTGATCAACCGTGCCACGCATATCCCGCTGGCCGAACTGATCGACGAAGGCGAGTTGCGCGAGCAGCTCGACCATATCCGCGCGCTCTCGCTCTCGCGCGGCGAATCCACCTTCCTGCGCGGCAACATGTTCTACGGCAAGCGCCAGATGTTCCGCCCTGATTTCATGGAATGGTTCGAGGGCTTCAGCCTTCCGCCCTATCATCTCGAGCGCGTGGGCGATCAGTATGAGCTGACCTTCGAAGGGCGCTGGTGCGAGGCGATGCTCTGGGAAATCCCGGCACTCGCCGTGCTGATGGAATTGCGCTCGCGCGCTGTGCTGGGGCGGCTGAAGCGGTTCGAATTGCAGGTGCTCTATGCGCGTGCGATGACGCGGCTCTGGGAGAAGATCAAGCGCCTGCAGGGGATCGAGGGGCTGCGGATCGCCGATTTTGGCACGCGCAGGCGGCATTCCTTCCTCTGGCAGGATTGGTGCGTGCAGGCCATGATCGAGGGTCTTGGCGTGCGGTTCGCAGGCACTTCCAACTGCCTGATCGCCATGCGCCGCGAGGTCGAGGCCATCGGCACCAACGCGCATGAACTGCCGATGGTTTATGCCGCGCTCGCCGATACCGATGCGGAGTTGGCCACGGCCCCCTATCAGGTGCTTGCCGATTGGCAGGCCGAGCATTCTGGCAATCTGCGCGTCATCCTGCCCGACACTTTCGGCTCGCGCACCTTTCTCGACCGCGCGCCCGATTGGTTGTCGGACTGGACCGGTATGCGCATCGATTCGGGCGACCCGGCCGCAGGGGCCGAAATGGCCATCGACTGGTGGCAATCGCGCGGGCAGGATCCGCGCGAGAAACTGGTGATCTTCTCGGATGGGCTCGATGTGGACAAGATCGCAGAATTGCACCGGCAATTCGCGGGCCGGGTCAAGGTCAGTTTCGGCTGGGGAACGCTTTTGACAAATGATTTCCGGGGCTTCACCCCGGATGACGGGCTGGCCCCCTTCTCGCTGGTGTGCAAGGCAGTTGCCGCGAACGGGCGCCCGACTGTCAAACTCTCGGACAATCCCAACAAGGCGATGGGGCCCGCGCCCGAGATCGCGCGCTACCGAGAGGTCTTTGATACTGCAGCGCAAACCCCGCAAGAGGTCGTGGTTTAGGCGCGCTTTACTGTCTGAGCAGAAATCGGCGCGCGCGGCGGCCCCTCACACCGATTTTTGGTGACAGACGCCCGGCGCTGTGGTGCAATCAGCTTGTTACAACCAGAGAAGGAGGACCCTGAATGTCATTGAGTTCACATATTGCCGAACTCCGCCGGAAACATGAACACCTCTCTGAAAAGGTCGAAGCGGCCCAGCGAAGCCCGGGCATCGACGACCTCCAGATCGCTGATTTGAAGAAGCAGAAATTACGCCTGAAAGAAGAAATCGAGCGCCTGTCGCATCACTGACACGCGCACCCGCGAACGCTCGAACGGCCCGTCGATGTGCGGGCCGTTTTTCATGTTCCGCGCGTGCACGTCTTTGCCACTTTTCTTGAACGCGGTTTTCCTGTATCCCGCGCGCATCTGAGACGTGACGCTTGGGCCCCGGCGTGATGCGTAAGGTATTGGGGTCGGCGGCAATGGGGCCGCCATAGGAAACGGAAAGGCCAGAGGGCTGGCGCTTTCCATGAGGAACCGCAGAGAATGTTCAATATCACCAAAAAATCGATCCAGTGGGGCGAAGAAACGCTGACACTGGAAACGGGCAAGATTGCCCGCCAGGCCGATGGTTCGGTCATCGCCACGCTGGGCGAAACCTCGGTCATGGCCAATGTCACTTTCGCCAAGCAGGCGAAGCCGGGTCAGGATTTCTTCCCGCTGACTGTTCATTATCAGGAAAAGACCTACGCCGCAGGCAAGATCCCCGGCGGCTTTCTGAAGCGCGAAGCGCGCCCTTCGGACAAGGAAACGCTGACCTCGCGCCTGATCGACCGGCCGCTCCGGCCGCTGTTCGTTGATGGCTTCAAGCATGAAGTGCTGGTCATGTGCACAGTGCTCAGCCACGATCTGGTCAATGAACCCGATGTCGTGGCCATGATCGCCGCCTCCGCCGCGCTGACGATTTCCGGCGTGCCGTTCATGGGGCCAATCGGCGCTGCACGGGTGGGCTTTGTCGATGGCGAATATGTGCTGAATCCCGAATGTCAGGACATGGAAAAGCTGCGCGAGAATTCCGAGCAGCGGCTCGATCTCGTGGTCGCGGGCACGCGTGATGCCGTGATGATGGTCGAATCGGAAGCTTATGAGCTGTCCGAGGCCGAGATGCTGGGTGCCGTGAAATTCGCGCATGAAAGCTATCAGCCCGTGATCGACATGATCATCGATCTGGCCGAGGAATGCGCGAAGGATCCGTTCGACTTCCAGCCACCCGATTATTCGGAGCTTTACGCCGCCGTGAAAGCCGCTGGCGAAGCACAGATGCGCGCGGCCTTCGCATTGCGCGACAAGCAGGAGCGTGTCGCCGCCATTGCCGAGGCGCGCGAGGCCATCAAGGCTGCGCTGAGTGAAGAGCAGCTTGAAGATGCCAACCTTGGCGCGGCGATGAAGAAGCTCGAAGCGTCGATCCTGCGCGGTGCCGTTGTCAGCGGTGAGCCGCGTGTCGATGGCCGTGACACGACGACAGTGCGCCCCATCGTGGCCGAAACCGGCATTCTGCCGCGCACGCATGGCTCGGCCCTGTTCACCCGTGGCGAAACGCAGGCGCTTTGTGTGACCACTCTGGGCACAGGCGATGACGAGCAATTCATTGATGCGCTAACAGGCACGTCCAAGGCGAATTTCCTGCTGCATTACAACTTCCCGCCCTATTCCGTGGGCGAGATTGGCCGCGTTGGCCCTCCGGGCCGTCGCGAAGTGGGGCATGGCAAACTCGCATGGCGCGCACTTCAGGCCGTGCTGCCGGCTGCGACCGACTTCCCTTACACGATCCGTGTGGTCTCCGAGATCACGGAATCGAACGGCTCCAGCTCCATGGCGTCGGTCTGCGGTGGCTCGCTGTCGATGATGGATGCGGGCGTGCCGCTGAAAGCGCCGGTTGCCGGTGTGGCGATGGGCCTGATCCTCGAGGATGATGGCCGCTTCGCAGTGCTGACCGATATTCTGGGCGACGAGGATCACCTCGGCGACATGGATTTCAAGGTCGCGGGCACGGAATCCGGGATCACCTCGCTGCAGATGGACATCAAGGTCGCGGGCATCACTTTTGAGATCATGGAACAGGCGTTGGCGCAGGCCAAGGAAGGGCGGATGCACATCCTGGGCGAGATGAACAAGGCCATCAGCGCGCCGCAAGGCTTCAGCCAGTATGCGCCGAAGATCGAGACCATGCAGGTGCCGACCGACAAGATCCGCGAAGTGATCGGCACGGGTGGCAAGGTCATCCGTGAGATCGTGGAAGTCTCGGGGGCCAAGGTCGATATCAATGATGATGGCATCATCAAGATCGCCTCAAACGATCAGGAGGCCATCAAGAAGGCCTATGACATGATCTATGCGATCGTGGCCGAGCCTGAAGTGGGCCAGATCTACACGGGCCGCGTGGTCAAGCTGGTCGATTTCGGTGCTTTCGTGAACTTCTTCGGCAAGCGCGATGGGCTGGTGCATGTCAGCCAGATCGAAAACCGCCGCCTCAACCACCCCTCCGACGTTCTGAAGGAAGGGCAAGAAGTCAAGGTCAAGCTGCTGGGCTTCGATGATCGGGGCAAGGTCCGGCTGGCCATGAAGATGGTCGATCAGGAGACCGGCGAAGAGATCGTGGTCGAGAAGGCCGACTGATCCGGCCTGACTGAATTGGCGGGGCCTCACTGTCGCAGTGAGGCCCCGTTTTTCGGGGCACCGATGCCCCGTTGCGCGCGGAAATCGCGTGCAGACACCGCAATGACATACGAGATTTCTCCGGGAATTGTCGTTGCGAACATCACCACGCGCCCTTTATCATCCATGAGCGTCCGGGATATTGCTGAGGGTTCATGTCTGAAACATTCGATCTGCTGATCATCGGCGGCGGCATCAATGGCTGCGGCATTGCCCGCGACGCCGCGGGGCGTGGGCTGTCGGTCATGCTCTGCGAGAAAGGTGATCTGGCAGGCGCGACCTCCTCGGCCTCGACCAAGCTCTTTCATGGCGGGCTGCGCTATCTGGAATATTTCGAGTTCCGACTGGTGCGCGAGGCGCTAGTCGAGCGCGAGACGCTGTTGCGCGCCATGCCGCATATCTCCTGGCCGATGCGATTCGTGCTGCCCTATCACAAGGATATGCGGTTCGAGAGCGACACGCCGACCTCGAAGTTGCTCTCGATTTTCATGCCGTGGATGAAGGGGCGTCGCCCGGCCTGGCTGATCCGGTTGGGGCTGTTCCTCTATGACAATCTCGGCGGGCGCAAGATCCTGCCGGGCACGTCAACGTTGGCGCTAAAGGGCCGGCCCGAAGGTGCGCCGCTGCAGGCGCGGTTCGAGAAAGCCTATGAATACTCCGATTGCTGGGTCGAGGATTCGCGGCTGGTTGTCCTGAATGCCCGGGATGCCGAAGCGCGCGGGGCGCAGATCCATACGCGGGCGGAGGTAACTTCCGCCACTGCTGAGGGCGATACGTGGCAGGTCACGGTCAAGACCGAGCAGGAGACAAAAACGATCCGCGCGAAGATGCTGGTCAATGCGGCGGGGCCTTGGGTCGGCGATGTGATCCATGGCAAGCTGCGGCTCAATAGCCGCGAGGATGTGCGGCTGGTGCGCGGCAGCCATATCGTCACGCGCAAGCTCTATGACCACGACAAGTGCTATTTCTTTCAGGGCACGGATGGGCGGATCATCTTCGCCATTCCCTATGAGCAGGATTTCACCCTGATCGGCACCACCGACTCCGAGCATGACGATCCCGCGCGCCCGCCCGAATGCACCGACGAGGAGCGCGATTATCTGTGCAACTTCGCCAGCCAGTATTTCGCGCAGCCCGTGACAGCGGAGGATGTGGTGTGGCGCTATTCCGGTGTGCGCCCGCTCTATGATGACGGGGCGAGTTCTGCGACGGCGGCGACGCGCGACTACACGCTCAAGATCGACCGCAGTGCAGGCGCGCCCGTGCTGAATGTCTTCGGCGGCAAGATTACGACATACCGGCGGCTGGCCGAGGCGGCGCTGGAGAAGATCGGCACGGTCCTGCCGCTGTCCAAGGGCAAATGGACGGCTGGTGTTGCGCTGCCGGGCGGAGATTTTGCGCATGACGGCGTGGCCGATCTGGTCAGCGGGTTGCAGCGCGACTATCCGTTCCTGACCGAAGCCTGGGCCGCGCGGCTGGTGCGCGCCTATGGCACCGAGGCGCGCGCGATGCTGGGCGAGGCGCGTGCGGCCGCTGATCTGGGCCGCGATTTCGGCGCCACGCTGACCGAGACGGAAGTCACATGGCTGATGACGCGCGAATATGCCCGCAGCGCCCCGGACGTGCTATGGCGACGCAGCAAGCTGGGCCTGCGGCTGGACGCCGATCAGGTCGCGGCACTGGAAAGCTGGATGGCCGATAACGCCGGCAGGGTCTTGCGCGTCGCGGAATGAGCGGCGCGCGCTGTCGCTATGGTGTGCCCCCTGCACACTGCGATGTAAAGGCATCCTGGGCCATGTCTTCCCGCCCACTGACGCATTTCGCGGTGATCAGTGAGAACACTCCTGACCAGTCAAATATATTCTTGACTAAACTTGTCGGACTAATTACCCGAGTAAGACAGTAGGAATTGACTGGAATGCCGTGACCCGAACCAGCGTGTCGCCTGGTAACCCGCGGCTGGTTCCTGCAAAGTTATGAAACCAGACCTGAAAAAGGATCCGAACATGCGTATGCTACGCGCCCCGATCTTCGCGCTGGCCGCCTTTGCCGCGACGCCGACCCTTGCTGATCTGACCCTCTATTCTGGCCGCGGCGAGCCTCTGGTCGCCCCGATCATCGACGCATTCACGGCGCAGACGGGCATCAGGGTCAATGTGCGCTATGCGGGGACAGCGGAACTCGCCGTCTTGCTGCAGGAAGAAGGCGACGCCTCTCCTGCTGATCTCTACTGGGCACAGGACGCGGCGGCGCTGGGTGCTGTGGTCGATCTCTTCGCGCCGCTGCCCGACGCGCTGGTGGCCGATGTGCCGCAAGCCTATCGCGACAGCGAAAACCGCTGGGTCGCGACCTCCGGGCGCGGGCGCGTGCTCGCCCACTCGACCGAGCGGGTGGAGGCGGATGAGCTTCCGGCCTCGATCTTCGATCTGACCGATGAGAGATGGCGCGGGCGCATTGCGTTGCCTGCGACGAATGGCTCTTTCCTTGCCCATGTCACTGCGATGCGCGTCATGCATGGCGACGATACCACGCGCGACTGGCTGGAAGGCATTGCCGCCAATGACCCTGTCGCCGTGCGCAACAACACCGCCCTCATTCAGGCGATCGGCGATGGCGAGGCCGATATCGGGGTGACCAATAACTACTATCTTGCACGTTTCCTGGGGCGCGATGCTGATTTCCCGGTCACGCAGAGCCTGTTTGCAGAGGCTGGCGATATCGGCAATCTGCTGCTCGTCGCGGGCATGGGGGTGCTCGCAAGCTCCGACAATCAGGAAGAGGCCCATGCCTTCATCGAATTCCTGCTCTCGCCAGCCGCGCAGCAGTTCTTCACTGGTGAAGTATCGGAATTCCCGATCATTCCGGGCGCGATCGTCACGCGGCGGGACATCGATATTGATGATGTGCTAAGCGTTGCGCCCGATGTGGATCTCAACACCATCGGTGATCTGGAAGGCACGCTTGAGATGATCCGTGATGCGGGGCTGATTTGAGCCTGAGCACGACAATGTCAGCTTCGGGCCTGCGGCGGATGCCGCGGGCCCGTCTGGTGTTCTCGGCCATCGGGTTGGCTATTGGGGGGCTGATGCTGCTCCCCCTGGCTTGGCTGGTCATGCGCGCGGCGCAAGCCGACATGGCGCAGGCCATCGACATGCTGACCCGCCCGCGCACGCTGCAACTGCTGGTCAACACTTTGCTGCTGGTGATCTGTACGCTGGCACTGGCAACGGCGATGGCGCTGCCTTTGGCGTGGCTGGTCAGCCGCACCGATCTGCGCGGGCGCAGGCTTGTAAATCTGCTGGCGGTCATTCCGCTCGCAACGCCTGGCTATGTGATGGCCTATGCGCTGATCGGGCTCTCGGGAAATTTTGGCTTCATGAATCAGGTGTTCGGCGTCACGATCCCGCGCTTGCAGGGCTTGCCCGGGGCCACACTGGCGCTCGCGCTTTATACCTTTCCTTATATTTACCTGAATCTGCGCGCGGCCTTTGCCGGGCTCGATCAGTCGCTGGAAGAAGCCGCGCGTGCGCTGGGCGCGACCCAGCGCGAAGTGTTCCTGCGCGTGACGCTGCCGCATCTCATGCCCGCGCTGATGGCTGGCTGGCTGGTGGTGGGTCTCTATGTCATCGGTGATTTCGGCGCGGTCGCGCTGATGCGCTATGAGGTCTTCAGCTATGCGATCTATCTGCAATACTCGGCCATGTTCGACCGGGTCTATGCGGCCTGGCTTGCGCTGATCCTGATCGCCATCGCGCTCTCGGTTGTCTGGTGGGAAAGCCGTTTGCGCGAGGGCGCGCATTATGCGCGCACGGGCTCCGGCGCCGGGACAGCGCGCAAGCGCGTGGCGCTGGACCGCATGGGGCAGGCGCTGGGCTGGGGGTTCGTCGCGCTGGTGGTGCTGGCCGCGGTCGGGCTGCCTGTGGCGGTGCTGACCTTCTGGATGCTGCGACTGGACGATCTGCCCAGCGTGCTGCCCGCGCTGCTGCGCGCGTTTTCGCAATCGCTCTCGGTCGCGGCCCCGGCAGCGCTGATGGCCGCCGCCATGGCGCTGCCCGTCGCGGTGCTGGCGGTACGCTATCCCTCACCGCTCTCGACCCTCATCAACCGGCTGGCATTTGTCGGCTATGCGGTGCCTGCGCTGGCCTTTGCGCTGGCTTTCGTGTTCTTCTCGCTCAACGCGGCGCGGTTTCTGTATCAGACGCAACTTTTGCTGGTGACAGTCTATGCGCTCAGTTTCCTTGCGCTCGCCCTCGGCCCGATCCGCTCGGCGCTCTATCAGGCGCGCCCATCAGTCGAGGAAGCCGCACGCGCGCTGGGGCATGGCCCGGTGTCGGTTTTTGCCCGCGTGACCCTGCCCACCATTCGCCCCGGCATTGTGGCCGGCATGGTGCTGGTCTTTGTCATCGCGATGAAGGAATTGCCCATCGCCTTCCTGCTCGCGCCGACCGGGTTTCGGCCGCTGGCGATCACCATGTTCTCGCGCACATCCGAAGGCATGCTGATGGAGGCCGCGCCCTATGCTGCTGCGATTCTGGTGTTCTCGGCGCTTTTCGTCGGAGTCGTATTGCGGCATGACAAGAAAGCCGAGTGAGGCGCCCATGACACCCGGCCAGACCCGTTCTCGATCAGCATGGTGTAGCCGATACGGCCCTGTGCGCCTTGACTTCATCTTGCCCAAAATACTCTCGCCGAAGGCAGCGCGCCGTCAGGCGCGCTTCCCCCGAGAGGCTACACATGCGCCGCCCCAAAGGCGACGTGGGAACGCGTCAATTTGATCGAGTGGCACGATCGGCCTTTGCTGCACTCCCATAGGTGCGCGCGCTGATCGGAACCGCGCGGATCGCGTATTTCATCGCATCCAGCAGCGCGGTTTCCGCGCGATTGAGGGTGGCTTTCGGATTCCATGCAAGATGCACATCGATCGCGGGGGGCTCGACATAGGGCGGCAGGCGCCAGAGCAGCCCGTCTTGCACATCGCGGGCCACGACATGCAGGGGTAGCGGGCCGATGCCAAGCCCCGCAATTACCATGCGGCGCACTTCCTCCAGATGGCTCGATGTGCCGATGATCTGCTCGTTCAACTCGGATTGCGCGCGCAGCAATGTCACCGAGCGCAGCGCGTCATGCAGGCTGTCGGTCTCGAAGCTGACAGCGGAATGCCCTGCCAGATCGCGCTGCTCCAGCCCCTCGCGCCCGAACAGCGGATGCGGCGGGCCGCAGAACAGCCCGAAGAACTCGCGGTAAAGCCGCAGATATTCGATCTTGGGGTCGCGTCTGTGCACAAGGCAGATCGCAAAGGACGCCGTGCGCGCCGCGACACTGGCCAGCGCGGAACTCGAGCCCAGCACCGAGATCGACAGCGTGGCGCGCGGATGGGCAGCGTGGAAATCAGTCAGCACCTGATCAAATAATGGGCAGACCACATGGCTTGCCACGGCGATGCGCACATGGCCGCGCACCTCGTCCGTCATGTCGCGCATCAGGGTCGAGAGCCTGTGCACGGAGCCATGAATCTCCACCGCCTCCTGATAGAGGACGGCGCCTGCACGCGTCAGCTCATAGCGTCCCGGTGCGCGGTCGATCAGGCGTTTTCCGATAAGTTTTTCAAGCTTTTGCAGCGCAGTGGACACCGATGGCTGGGTCAGTCGCAGGCGTTGCGCCGCATCCGTGATCGAGCGCGATTCCGCGATGACAACGAAGCTGCGCAACAGGTTCCAGTCGAGATCGCGGGTCAGTCGGTCCGCCTCGTTCTTGCCGGCCATAGACAACATCTATCTTCACTATTTCAATTATCAATTTGCCTTATGATTTTGAGCTTTGCAATCTTTCGGCATGAACACCTCGCCACATCCGCAAGGCAAATCGCTGTCATGTCCGTAGAAGCCCGCGAAAGACGCCAGCCTTGGATTCTGCTCTCGCCTGCGCTAGGCGCGGTGGCGCTGCTCTTGCTGATCCCGCTGTTGTTCATCGTGGTCTATTCCTTCTGGCTGCGCTCGGCCGTCGGCCCGGATACGGTGGGCTTTCATCTCGACAACTGGCAGCGCGCGCTGACCGATCCCTTCTACCGCTACATTCTGCTCAACACGCTGAAGATCGCGGCCATCACCAGTTTCTTCTGCGCGCTTCTGGGCTATCCGGCCGCCTATTTCATCACGCGCTCCAGCGGCAACAAGCTGATCCTGCTCTTGTTGCTGATGCTGCCTTTCTGGATCAGCTACATCATCCGCACGATGAGTTGGATCAACATTCTGGGCTCTTCCGGCGCGCTGAACACGTTTCTGCTGTCGACCGGCGTGATCTCATCGCCGATCCAGATGCTCTATAACGAGGCGACGGTCATTCTCGGGCTGGTGCATTTCCTGCTGCCCTTCATGGTGCTGAACATTTATGTCAGCCTCGACGGGATCGACACCAATCTGGAGGACGCAGCGACCTCGCTGGGCGCGACGCGCTGGCAGGCCTTCACGCAAGTCACGCTGCCGCTGTCGCTGCCGGGGCTGGCTGCCGGGGGGCTGCTGTGCTTCGTCCTCGGCGCGGGCACCTATATCACGCCGCTCATCCTTGGGGGGCCGCGCGATGCGATGTTCGCCAATCTGGTGTTCGAGGCGATCATCACGCAGCTCAACTGGCCCATGGGCTCGGCGCTGTCGCTGTTGTTGCTGCTCGTGCTGGGCGCGCTG
>PWZT01000091.1 GCA_003567315.1 Paracoccaceae bacterium | reverse complement strand
GTGGCATAACGCGAACATCAGTATGCTTTGTAAAGACATGAATAAACTCTTTGATCTTTGGCGGCTTTCGATCTACATGCGCCATTTTCTCACCGCTTACATACGACATCTGCACGCAAATCGTAGTCAAGAAGTTCGGAAATACTTCGTCTAGCAGTACTTTTAGGTAGGCTTGCTCATTGTCGTCGCATTGAACGAAAAGAAATCCATCCCGGCACAGAAGTGCCTTAGCCGCCTCAAGCCGGTTTCGCATGAACGTCAGCCACGCGGAATGGTTGAAGCGATCATTGTACTTAAATCCGTCATTGCCGGTGTTATAGGGCGGGTCGATATAGATCAGCTTCACCTTGCCCGCAAAGCGCGCTTTCAGCGAATGCAGCGCCAGCAGGTTGTTGCCTTTGATCAGCAAGTTGTCATCCTCTGACACCTCGCCCACCGGCTTGGGCTTGCCTTCCGCCACGGCCTCGGCATCCCAGCGTTCCCAGCCCGTCAGCACCTTGGGTTCAAACAGGCGTGTGATGTCGTCCGGGGCCAGCGTCGTGTTCCAAAACACCTCGGTACGGCCCCGGTCCTCTTTCGTCATGCCGCCTTCCAGCACGCAATCCTTGTAGGGCCACGCCAGCACCACGTCGCGCGACTGGCTCAGGTAATCGCCGCGCCCGTCCGTCAGCCCGATCCGGTTCTTGAAGGCCGTGTAGCTGTCGGGCAGGAAGGCTTTGTTCGACACGAAGTCCTGAAACTTCACCTTGTCGAAGACCAGCGCGCCCGCAACCTCAGTGAAAAAATGCGCCTTGATCGTGGGCGACTGCATCAGCAGGGCCAGCAAGCGCGGCTCCATGTTCAGCGCCGCCTCGATCACCGCATTCTTGAGGATCGCCCCGTCTGAGATAAAGGCTTGATCCGCCTGCAAAAGCTCTGTCAGATCATCCAGCAGGTTCTGCATGGCCTTGCCCCCCTCATGCGCGTCTTATTGCCCGATATCTGCCTGATCCAGCGCAGGAAATCCAGTCGGTTCCCTTATTTTACCCGGTGATGGGGGACGGGGGGGTGAGGGAGCTTGTCTCCATATAGGAGGAAATCTGGGTTAGCCCGACACAGTAATACGGGGCGTCTGTCCGTATCTTTTATGAAATACGGCCACCATGACCTGTTGCAGTGCCTCGTTGTGCTCTTTCGCTATGATGAAGCTGTCATGGACTGGCAGTACCGGGATGTCCCTGTCTGCGAAATGCAGCATTATCTGTTCGGCCATATCGCTGTCCTCACGCTGCAGCCGCAGTCCGCGTCCGGTGCTGAAGATGCCGGGCAGCATAAGGAAGGCGTCCCGAACAGAGCGCTGAAATTCCTGTTTAGTCATACCGTGCCTTTCGGCGTCAAAGTCCCTGGGTTCACTCGTGTCCTGTTTGTCCGCATTGAGCAGGGCGAGGAATGTTGTCTTGGCATGGCCCCGCAATGTGTCATCTTCAGCTACGCCGGGAACAAGCGCGTAGGGGTCTTCTGGGATGGGCAGGCCCTGCTTGGCGAACAGGATCGCCGGGTGCAGCCCCTTGAAATCGGCTTCGACTGTGCGTTGACCGTCAATGGTGATGCAGCGGCGCAGGTGTTTCTTGGCATGTTGCCACCAGCCACCATAGAAACGTCCGCCTTCATCGAAGCTGCCGTTGTTGAAGACGCGATACAGGTCGGCGTTCTGCCCGCTGTAATCCGCGTCAAAGTCGGTCAGCGGGTTGGTGGCCCGTGTCGTTCCAATGTCGGTCACGGCCAGCAGATCGTTCAGCCTGCGCAGATTGGCGCGCATGGCCTTGATAGCTGGCGTGTCGGTATATCCGATAAGGCGTTTGTCGGCGTCTTTCAGCAGGATCACTTCGTCGCGCTTGGCAATGGTGAAGTCCTTGCGCGTCAGACCAGCCACTAGCATTTTGTCGCGCCCTGCGTCCGTCAGCGCGTAGCGGGCGGTTTCGGCATAGTCTTCCTGTTTATGCCCAGCCTTCACCATCCGGACCAGCCCGCTGTCTTGCAGTAGCGCCAAGGCTTTCAGGTGATACTGCACCGTCATAAAGGCAGGCCGATACTGCTTTTCCGTGTTCAGCCGCCCCTTTCCGCTCGGGATGCCTACTGTCAGGGTGTTGTCCACAGTTTGCACCCGCATGACATTCAGCAAGATCACGCGCAGACAGTTAAGCAAGTTTTCCTGCCGCTTCGCGTTCGGTTTCCGCTTGAAACCCTGCAGCCACCTTTCACGCAATCCTTCCAGCACCGGGACAAGCGCGGCATTCGCAGCGTCGTGATGCAACTCAAGATACGACTCGAACGCCCAAGATCGCACCCCCCATTGATCAGGCAAAGCTGCGATCTGCTCGTCGGTCAGAAAGGCCCTCAGCGGCGTGGTTTCATCGACCATCATAAAAATCCGAAACAATTTTTCGTAGTGGTATCCACATAACGCAGAGCGCCTTCTTCCCCCATACCCCGCCAAGCCGGACAAGCCCACCAAGCCGCAAGCCGCTGCAAACTATTGGCGGGTGGAATCGCCATCGGGGACAACACGCCCGAGTTGACAGCAGTACAACTTAGACGGCATAAGTGTGACACGAAGTGCGACACACAACTCAACCTCGCACTCGATTGTTCAAGCCTACCAATGGCTTAGAAAATTGGTAGCGAGTCCGGTACTCGCCTCCAGCGATCCCTCACAGGCGTTAACCATTTTGCAATAGCGCTGCCATATACTGGGGGCATGCACATTGCCCTCATCATGCTGCTCGCCCTGATCGCGGCCTGCGCCTCGCCCTCACCTTCGATGCGCGGCGGCGAAGTGATGGCAGCTACAGCCGGAGACTACAGGCTGACGATCTGGCGCAAGGGCAACCGGGTCGAAATCATACGACACGGCTATGCGCGCCGGGCGGACCAGACTGGGCTTAGAACGAAAATGGCCGTCGCAGCGGAAACAGCGACGGGCTGTGCCCTGCGCCCCGGCAGCATCGAAGGCGATAGCGGGGTTCTGCGCGCAAGGCTCGATTGCGACTGATTGCCCCACGCCCAAGTCGGTTTGCGCAAGATCAATTTCACGGCGGTGCGCGCATGCGACAAGGCGACTGACAGCTTTGAAAAGGAGGCAAAATGACCCGTCTGTTCATGCTTATCTATTCGATCGCAGGTGTCACGCTCGCCGGGATCGGCGTCGTTATCGTTCTGACCATCGGGCAGGACACGTTGCAGCCGATCCTCGTATCGGCAGCCCTTGGCGCTATGCTCGGAGTGGGTGCAAGCTGGGTGATCGCGCGGCGGCTGATCTCGGCCTGAGCGGCTATCCGTCAAACCACATCCGCGCAGACGCCTCGAAGGGGCGCGGGGCCTCGGCATGCAGCCAGTGCCCCGCGCCCGGCAG
The DNA here is from genome assembly GCA_003567315.1 of Paracoccaceae bacterium. GTDB lineage: Bacteria > Pseudomonadota > Alphaproteobacteria > Rhodobacterales > Rhodobacteraceae > Roseinatronobacter. Next base: position 33,434 of record PWZT01000091.1, on the reverse strand, counting down.
CTTGGCGAATTTCGCATTCGGAAACAGCGCCTTGATCGTGGGGCGATGCTCGGGCAGGACGTAATCCGACTTCGCCCCGCTCAGAAACAGCACAGGCCGCTCAAACTGCCCGCTGATCTCGGGCCAGCCCGTGATCCCGTCCATCTCTCGCTCCAGAACATCGAGATTGAGCCGCCAGCGCGGGGGCTCTGCACGCAGATCGAGCGATTGCAGCAGGAAGGCGCGCACCCCCGGATCGCTGACCCCCTCCGCAAGCGCTGCATCGGCCGCGCTGCGGCTCTCCAACTCGGCCAACGGCAAGGCGCGCATCGCCGCGATCAGATGCGACTGGCTGTGACTGTATGCCACTGGCGCGATGTCGGCCACGAGCAAGCGCCGCACCAGTTCGGGGCGGGTCAGCGCCAGCACCATCGCGGCCTTACCCCCCATCGAATGGCCCAGCAGGTCGAGAGGGCCGCCCTCACGCGCGATCACCTCTGCCAGATCCTGCGCCAACTCAGCGTAAGCGTGGCTGTCCGCCCAGAAACTCTCGCCATGATTGCGCATATCGACCGCGATCACTTCGCGCGCATCCGACAGGCGTTTCGCAATCGCGCCCCAGTTCCGGGCAGAACCAAAAAGCCCATGCACAATCAAGAGCTTGGGGCGCGCAGACGCCACGCCATGGCGCAGGGTATTCAGCATCTCGCCTCGCTCAGCATTAGGCCCAATGGCCTTCATCTTGCTGCAAAATACTCTCAGGGGGTGAATTGCGGCAACGCCGCAAGAGGGGGCGCGAGCGCCCCCTTCCTGTGCGGCTCAGAGTTCCGGATAGATGGGGAAACGCGCGCAGAGCGCTGCCACTGCGGACTTCACCTGCGCCTCGACCTCGGCATTCCCGTCCTCGCCATTCGCGGCCAGCCCATCGACCACGCGCACGATCCAGTCGGCGATCTGGCGGAATTCGGCCTCGCCAAAGCCGCGCGTGGTGCCCGCAGGCGTGCCCAGCCGGATACCCGATGTCACCATCGGGCTTTCGGTATCGAAGGGAATGCCATTCTTGTTGCAGGTGATATGCGCGCGCCCGAGCGCTTTCTCGGTGGCGTTGCCCTTCACGCCCTTGGGCCGCAGATCGACCAGAAGCAGATGCGTGTCGGTCCCGCCGGTCACTGTCGCGAGCCCGCCCTTTTCGAGCTGATCCGCCATGGCTTTCGCATTTGCGATGACCTGATGCTGATACTCGCGAAAGCCCGGGCGCAGCGCCTCGCCGAAGGCTACGGCCTTGGCCGCGATCACATGCATCAGCGGGCCGCCCTGAATGCCGGGGAAGATCGCCGAGTTGACTTTCTTGGCAATCGCCTCGTCATCGGTCAGGATCATGCCGCCACGCGGGCCGCGCAGGGTCTTGTGCGTGGTAGTCGTGGCGACATGCGCATGCGGGAAGGGCGAGGGGTAGAGCCCCGCCGCCACCAGCCCGGCGAAATGCGCCATATCGACCAGCAGCCAAGCCCCAACGCTGTCGGCGATCTCGCGCATGCGGGCGAAATCGATGATGCGCGGAATAGCGGAGCCCCCGGCGATGAGCATCTTGGGCTTGTGCTCGGCCGCTAGCTCCGCGATCTGGTCATAGTCGATTTCCAGATCGGCCTCGCGCACGCCATATTGCACGGCATTGAACCATTTGCCCGACTGGTTGGGCTTGGCCCCATGCGTCAGATGCCCGCCCGCATCGAGCGACATGCCAAGGATCGTGTCGCCCGGCTTCAAGAGCGCTGTGAACACGCCCTGATTGGCTTGCGAACCGGAATTCGGCTGCACATTGGCGAAACCGCATTTGAACAATTCACAGGCCCGGTCGATGGCGAGGTTCTCGGCGATATCGACATATTGGCAGCCGCCATAATAGCGCCGACCCGGATAACCTTCGGCGTATTTGTTGGTCAGGACCGAGCCCTGCACCTCCATCACGGCTTTGGAGACGATATTCTCCGAGGCAATGAGTTCGATCTCGTCGCGCTGGCGGCGGAGCTCTGAACGGATGGCCGCAAAGAGTTCAGGATCGCGGTCTTCCACTGTCTCCGTGAAAAACCCGGTATCGCGCGTGGTCTGGTCCATGAGGCAGCCTCCGAGAATGGGAAAAGGACATTTGGGGCTCAGTTAACGCAAAAGGGGCCTCCCGCAAAGGCTTGTTTGCGTCGAAACTCGTGCTTGGGGCGACGTGACGCGGAAGGAACATCTCCTATGCGCGCCGCGCGGTGCCGATGGGAACGCGCTTGCCAAGCCGGTGGATGCGCGCAAGAAAGGGGCTGTGGGAGAAGGAGAGCGCATGGCACCCAGACTCGCTTTCATGGCCAGCGGCGCGCCCGATGCGCAGGAAGCCCTTGCCGCGCTCACATGGCGGCACAATCCCGTGGCGCCTGAAGAGGCGGATGTGATCATCGCGCTTGGGGGCGACGGGTTCATGCTTCAGACACTCCATGCCACGCAGCACCTCGATACACCGGTCTATGGGATGAACCGCGGCACTGTCGGCTTTCTGATGAATAGCTGGCAAATCGACGGGCTGCAGGCGCGGCTCGATGCGGCGGAGATGGCCGTGCTGAACCCCTTGCGGATGCGCGCAACACGCATCGACGGCACAGTGACCGAGGCGCTGGCGATCAACGAGGTGTCGCTTCTGCGCCAGGGCGCGCAAGCTGCCAAGCTGCGCATCATTGTCGATGGCAAGCAGCGGCTTGACGAGTTGGTCTGCGATGGGGCGATGCTCAGCACGCCCGCTGGTTCGACCGCCTATAACTATTCGGCGCATGGCCCGATCCTGCCCATCGGCGCGGATGTGCTGGCGCTGACCCCGGTCGCGGCGTTTCGGCCAAGGCGCTGGCGCGGCGCGCTGCTGCCCAAGACCTCGCGCGTGCGGTTTGAGGTGCGCGACCCCGAACGCCGCCCGGTCATGGCCGATGCCGACAGCCGTTCGGTGCGCAATGTGCTTCAGGTGGACATCACCTCGGCCCGCGATGTGGCGCATAAGCTGCTTTTTGACCCCGGGCATGGGTTGGAAGAGCGGCTGATCCGCGAGCAATTCGTCTGACGCAGTGGCTCAGGCGTGGCGTTTGCGTGCCTCGCGCCGCTTGTGAAGCCAGTAGAGCAAGGGTGCCGCGATCCAGTTATAGCCGAATTCCGCGATCTGGCGCAGGAGTGGCAGCGACAACAGGCGCGCGAGCCAGCGCATGCGGGGCAGGTCGCGCCACAGGATCATGAAGGCGGGAAAGCCCGAAATGATGCGGTCGCCCTGGCGCGCATGAATACGGCGCGTGGCCTGGTCTTCGGTGAGACCCCAGTCGGATACATCGGTCTGGTTCAGATCAGTGAAGCGCAAGGGCGCGTCTACCTTGCGCGCCATCGCCTCGTAATGCGCGATCTCCGCCGAACAGATCGGGCAGCGTCCGTTGTAGAGGATTTCTGTTTCACTCATACCGCGCGACGTAGCTCGCATGGACCGGCTCTCAAGAGGCCCCTTTCGGCAACGGTGTGCGGTGATTGGTGTAATCCGACCAATCCTCGATATCCGGGTAGAATTGCCGCCGCCATGCGCGCACCTTGGGGTTCATGTAGCGCCGGAACAGGGGCGGGCACATCGCGAGCGTTGTCAGCGCCGGGTAGCCGAAAGGCAGTTGCGGGGCCTCCGTGTCGTCATAGGTCTGCAAGAGCGGGAAGCGCCTGTCGGGCTTGTAATGGTGGTCGGAATGGCGCTGGAGATTGATCATCAGCCAGTTCGACGCCTGATGCGATGCGTTCCAGCTATGATGCGGGCGCACGGGCTCGTATTTCCCATCGCCCAGGTATCGGCGCGTGAGCCCGTAATGCTCGATGTAATTAGTTAGTTCCAGATGCCAGAAGGCAACGGCGGCCTGCCAGACAAACAGCACAAGCCCCCACCAGCCGCCGACCCCCAGCGCCAATGCGAGAAAGCCCAGTTGCAGCGCGGCGAAACGCCAGAACGGGTTGGAGCGGTGCCACCACGGCAGGCCCTTGCGCGCGAGCATCTGCGCCTCGGCCCGGAAGGCCGAGGGCGGGCAATCGCGCAGCACGCGGAAGAAATAGCTGATAAAGCCCTCATTGTAGCGCGCCGTCACAGGGTCGCGGGGCGTGCCGACATAGCGGTGATGCACCAGCAGATGCTCGGAGCGGAAATGCGAATAGAGCACCGAGGCGAGCAACAGATCCGCGAGCCAGCGCTCATGCGCGGGCTTCTGGTGCAGGAGTTCATGCGCATAGACGATCCCGATCACGCCTGTCATCACGCCAAGCCCGAAGGTGACGCCCAAATCCTCCCACCACGCATGACCCGCCTGTTGCGTGAGATACCACAGCACGCCGAAGATCGTGGCGGCCTGGATCGGGAACCAGATCAGCGTGATGGTGCGATACCAGAACAACTCACGGACAGGCACCTCCGTGTCAGGGTTGCCCGTGTCGAGCCCGGTGACGAAATCGATCAGCGTGAAAGCCCACCAGCCATAGGCGACCGGCAGCATGAACCACCAGCCGCCCCAGATTGCCGAGAGCCACACAAGCGGCACAAACCCCAGCGAGACCCAGAAGGGCAAGGCGGATGTGATCTTGCGTAGCTGCTCGGGCGTCATGTTCGGGCTCCGTTCTTGCGCGCAATATAGCGTATTTCGCGGCTCAAGACAGCCCCGCGGCCTGCGACAGACTCACACCTTGAAGCGCCCCACCAGCCCCTCCATCAGCGAGGGCTGCACGATCTCGATCCAGTAGCCATCCGGGTCGAGAATGAAGGCGATCTCCTTCATGCCGCCCTCGCCCAGACGTTTCTGAAACCGCACGCCCATCTCCTCGAACCGCGCGCAGGCGGCTTTGATGTCAGGCACGGCGACGCAGATATGGCCGAAGCCCTTCGGGTCGGAGTTGCCCGAATGCATCTCAGTGTCATCGGTTTCAGTCCCCCAGTTATGGGTCAACTCCAAAAGGCCCATGCGGCTGAAGGTCTGCGCCATCGTCCCGTCGGCGCAATCCGAATGCCCGCGCGGTTGCAGGAAATAGAGCGAGAATTTCGCGTCCTCGAAATCGAGCCGCGTGACCAGACGAAAGCCCAGCACCTGCTCGTAGAATTCAAGCGAGCGCGCAGGATCCTTGATGCGCAGCATGGTATGGGTCAGGATATATTGATCGGTTGCTGACAGATCGGTGCTCATGGAACCTCCAGAGTGTTGAGATGGGGTACGGCCAGCGCATGCGCCTTGCGCATGACCGTCGGCAAGGCGCGCGGGTCGAATTCATGGGCGGCGATGAACTGGCCCGGCGCATCCAGCGGCAGATGCGCCGCGCGCAGGGCCAGGCGCAGGTGGAAATGCGTGAATGTATGGCGCACTTCTCCCGGAACTTCGCGCCAGTCTGCCGCCAGTGGTGGGGCGTCCTCGGGTGCTGTCTCGCGCCAGTCGCTGCCGGGCCAGCCGAGCATCCCGCCCAAGAGCCCCTGCGGCGGGCGGCGTTCCATCAGCCATGCGCCATCCGCGCGCCGTCCCAGATAGGCGATCCCCAGCCGGATCGGCGTGGCAGGCTTGGCGCTCTTGCGCGGAAGGCTCTCCGCCGTGCCCTGCAAACGGGCCGCGCAAGGCGTTCGCAGCGGGCAGATGCCACAGGCCGGGTTGCGCGGGGTGCAGATCGTGGCGCCCAGATCCATCACCGCCTGCGCGTAATCGCCGGGCCGGGCCTGCGGAGTGAGCCGCGCGGCATAGGCCGTCAGCAGCGGCTTCGCCTCTGGCAGGGGTGTGTGCTCGTCAAATAGCCGCGCCATGACACGCTCGACATTGCCATCGACCACCACTTCTGGCGCATCGAACGCAATGGCTGCAATCGCAGCCGAAGTATAGGGGCCGATCCCGGGCAGCGCCTGCAATTCGGTTCGTGTGGTGGGAAAGCCCCCCTGCCCCGCAACAATCCGCGCGCATTTCAACAGGTTGCGCGCCCGGGCGTAATACCCCAGCCCGGCCCATGCCGCCATGACGTCGCCATCCTCGGCCGCTGCCAATGCCTCGACCGTGGGCCACCGCGCGGTGAAACGGTGGAAATACTCTTTCACAGCCGCCACGGTCGTCTGTTGCAACATCACTTCCGAGAGCCAGATGCGGTATGGATCGGGCCGCGCATCACTCATCGGCGGCACGCGCCAAGGGAGCGCGCGTGCGTGGTGGTCATACCAGTCGAGCAGCAACTCCGATATCTCGCTGTTTTGCACGTCACGCATGTGTTATGCCCGTTTCACGAAAATCCGCACCGCACCTATGGAACTGGCCTGCTCAAAGGGTAAACTCCTCACCATTCGCTGCAAGGTGTGATCTGTAACCATGGCCCGGAAACCCGCCCACAAAGCACCACCCCAGCGCCGGATGCGCGGGTTCGAGGCTGCCTCGCACCTGATGGAGCCGCAAATCCGCAAGGCGAGCGAGAGCCGCGGCTTCGCGGTCGCGCGGCTGCTCACGCACTGGCCCGAGATCGCGGGCGAGGATATTGCCACGCTCTGCCGTCCGGTGAAGATCAGCTATGGCAAGGGGGGCCTGGGCGCCAATCTGACCTTGCTCACCACTGGCGCCGCGGCGCCCATGCTGCAGATGCAACTGCCCCGGCTGCGCGAGAAAGTGAATGCCTGCTATGGCTACAATGCAATCGCCCGGATCACCCTGACCCAGACCGCGCCAATGGGCTTTGCCGAAGGTCAGGCCGAATTCACGCCCGCCCCGAAATCCGCATCTGCGGCACCTGCTCCTGAAATACAGCGCGCCGCGCAAGAAACTGCCTCTGATGTTACCGATGACGGGCTGCGATCAGCCCTTGAACGTCTGGCCTGCAATGTCCTATCGAAGGCGCGCAAACCCGAAGGAAAGCACTCATGAACAAGACGCTCATACCCGCAATCGCTGTTGCCGCCGCAATCGGGGCCGGTGGCTGGTGGTATATGACGCAATCCGACGCCCCGGCCGAGTTTCAGGCCGCGAGCGCCGTGGCCGATACCGAAATCCACCCGCTCGACATGCCGCTGGGCAATCCTGATGCGAGCGTCGTGGTGGTCGAGTATTCCTCGCTGACTTGCCCGCATTGCGCCAACTTCTCGGCCAATGTGCTTCCACAGATACAGGAGAATTTCATCGACACCGGTGACATCCTCTATCTAAAGCGCGAAGTCTATTTCGACCGTTACGGGCTTTGGGCCGCGATGGTCGCACGCTGTGGCGGGGAAGAGCGCTATCACGGGATGCTGGAGCTGATCTATCAGACGCAGGACACATGGGCGAGCGCCTCGGACCCTGCGCAAGTCGCCAATAACCTGCGCCGCCTTGGTCGTCAGGCGGGCATGAGCGACGAGCAGGTCAATGCCTGCCTCGAGGATAGCGACAAGGCGCTGGAGCTGACCGAGTTCTATCAGCACAACTCCGAGACCTATGGCATCCGCGCGACTCCGAGCTTCGTTATCAATGGCGAGCTACATTCGAACATGCCATATTCGGAGTTCGAGAGCATTCTGAACGACAAGCTGGGTAGCTGAGGCAGATGTCCGGGCCGCTGGCGGGCATTCGCGTCATCGAACTGGCGCGTATTCTGGCCGGGCCATGGGCCGGGCAGGTGCTGGCCGATCTGGGCGCCGAGGTAATCAAGGTCGAAGCCCCCGAGGGCGATGATACCCGTCGTTGGGGCCCGCCCTTCATCGACCGCGACGGCACGCCCGAGGCCGCCTATTTCCACTCCACCAATCGCGGCAAGGCTTCGGTGACGGCCGATTTCCGCACTGCTCAAGGTCAGCAGAAGGTCCGCGAGCTGGTCGCCGATGCCGATGTGCTGATCGAGAATTTCAAGGTTGGGGGGCTGAAGAAATACGGGCTCGACTATGACAGTCTCGCGGCCCTGAACCCACGCCTCGTATATTGCTCGATCACTGGTTTCGGCCAGACCGGGCCTTATGCTCATCGCGCGGGCTATGACTATATCATTCAGGGCATGTCGGGGCTGATGTCAATCACTGGCCCGGCCGAAGGAACGCCCTACAAGGTGGGCGTGGCCGTCACGGACATCATCACCGGCATCTATGCCAGCACTGCAATCCTCGCCGCACTGCATGAGCGCGCCGGGAGCGGGCTTGGCCAGCATATCGACATGGCGCTGATGGATTCGGCGGTCTCGGTCATGGCCAATCAGGCGATGAATTATCTCGCGACCGGCACGCCGCCGGGGCGGTTGGGCAATTTCCACCCGAATCTCGCCCCCTATCAGGTCGTCCCCTGCTCGGATGGCCATATCATCATCGCCACAGGAAATGACGGGCAATATCAGCGGCTTTGCTCCTTGCTGGGGCGCGGAGACCTCGCCTGCCACCCGGATTACGCGAGCAACGCCGCGCGCGTTGCACGGCGCGAGGCGCTCTCCGATCTGATCTGCGCGCAGACAGCACGCTGGGAGATGGCGACATTGCTTTCGGCCTGCGAAGAGGCGGGCGTGCCAGCCGGGCCGATCAATGACATGGCGCAGGTTTTCGCGGATCCGCAGGTCATCGCACGCGGCATGGCGCTGGATATGGACGGGTTGAAAGGGGTGCGCTCCCCCTTCAATTTCTCGCGCTACCCGCATGAAGCCGGAAAGCCCGCACCCAGACTGGGGCAGGACGACTGAACGACGCGCTACATCGCCTCGCCGAAGCGCTCGGCGACCAATTTGCGCAGCCCTTCGGCCAGTTCAGCCTCGTCGCTGCCCGAGACCTTGACCGTGATCCGCGAGCCGCGCGAGGCCGCCAGCATCAAGAGCCCCATGATGGAATCGCCGGGCACGGACATGCCGTCCTTCATCACTTCGACACGGGCCTCATGCGCTTCAACCAGTTCCACGAATTTCGCGGACGCGCGCGCATGCAAGCCCTTTTCATTCACGATGTCGAGGTCGAGTTCCACCATTCTGCCCGTTGTCCCTGTCGTTCTGTCTCAGCGCCCGATCTCGACCGAGTTGATGTATTTTCGCCCTGCCTCCAATGCCGCAGAGGTCGCAGCCTGCAATCCCAGATCGCGCGACTTCGCGAGCTTTATCAGCATCGGCAGATTGGCGCCGTAAAGAATGCGCCGGTCCGGCCCGCTGCAGGCAGGCAGTGAGAGGTTCGAAGGCGAGCCGCCGAACATGTCGGTGACAACGATCACACCCTCACCCTTGTCCACCGCATCGGCGGCGTCCGAGATTTCGGCCTGTTTGGCGGCCCTGTCATGATCATACTCGATCGAGATGGCCGCGATGCCGGATTGCTTGCCGATCACATGCTCGATTGCCGCGAGGTATTCGCGTGCGAGGCCCCCATGAGCAACAATAACGATCCCGATCACGAGCAAACCTACGCGTTTCCTGTGCCTGCGGATTGCGCCGCAATGCGTTCGAGTTCCCTGTGTCGTTTAGACACATGCCACTTTGCCTGTGCAAGCGTATTCACCAGTTTCTCTGCAGTTGCAACCGATCTGTGTTGGCCGCCCGTACAGCCAAAAGCGATCGTCAACTGCGATTTCCCCTCTTGCGTGCACTCCGGCAAAATGAAGTCAACCAAGTCACGAACACGGTCGAAAAAACCGTCGAAACGTGGGTCGGCCTTCACGTAATCCGCCACGCGCGGATCACAGCCATCGAGCTTGCGCAGCTCCGGCTGCCAATGCGGGTTGTTGAGAAACCGGCAATCGAATACCAGGTCCACCCCATTCGGGATGCCGCGCTTGTAAGAAAAGCTCTCGATCTGGACGCGCATGGGCTGCACGCCCGGGTCGGGGTAAAGCTCCTGTATCCGCGCGCGCAAATCATGCGGGCTCAGCGTGTCGGTCTCGACCAGCACATCCGCGCGCAACCGCACCGGCTCGAGCAGACGCGCCTCCAGCTCGATACCTTCGCGCGCGGTTCCGTCAGGGCTGAGCGGATGACGCCTGCGTGTCTCCGAATAGCGCCGGATCAGCACCGGGACCGGGCAGTCCAGATAGACAAGCTCGAATTGCAACTCAGGCAGCTCCGCAAGATCGCGGACCAGTGTCAGCAGCGCATCCACCGAGAAATCGCGGTTGCGCGGATCGAGAACCAGCGCCAGCGGACGTTCGAGGGCTGACCCGAGGAGCCTGCGCACAAGCGAAATCGGCATGTTGTCGATCGCCTCGAACCCGATATCCTCCAGCGCATTGAGCGCGGTGCTCCGCCCGGCCCCTGACGGGCCAGTGATCAAGACCAGCCGCATAGGCTCCAGTACGGCACGCGGCGTTGTCACAACCTCTCAAGCCTCTTCATTCTTCCATCCTCGTGACAGCACATAGTGCTTCAGACCCGCTGCGAAAGCACTGCTCGCGCAGTTGCGTAGATAGCGGAGGTCGATGCCATGCACCTCGATCATTCGGCGCTCCGGCAAGCGCGCGGTTTCCACCGCGTCCAGATCGACGATCACGGCAAGCTGCGCCGCCGGTATGGCAGGGACGCGCAGGATGCCCAATCCGCGCAGCTCGATCATGTCGCGGATCGGCTCGGGACATGAGGCTTCGATCATATCCTCCTTGCGAGTCAGACAGGTCTGGTCATCCGCCACGAGCCGTGCCCCGATCGCGATCAACTCCAGCCCAAGCTCTGATTTGCCAGCCCCCGGCTTGCCGATCATCATCAGCGCGAGCCAGTCGCCATCTGAATTAAAGGCGACGGATGTGCCATGCACATACCGCGCCGTGATCGGGCGCTCAGAGCGGCAGGCCGACAACGAAACGCGCGCCCAGCGGGGCACTGTCCGGTTCTGCGCCCGCGGGGCGGATATTCTCGGCCCAGATCACGCCCTGATGCGCTTCGATGATCTGCTTGGAAATCGCAAGACCAAGGCCCGAATGATTGCCGAACTGATGCGCAGGCCGCTCGGAGTAAAAGCGCTTGAAGACTTTCTTCAGCGCATTGTCGGGAATGCCTGGGCCTGTATCCTCGACCACCACCAGAATCCGGTCATGGCGCCTGCGGGCCCAGACCCGGACCGCATCACCCTCTTCGCAAAAGGAAATCGCATTCGTGATGAGATTGACGAATACCTGCGCGAGCCGCCCCTCAAGCCCGGTGATGCGCACCGGCTCTTCGGGCAGAACCTTGATGAACTCCACCCCTTTCTCCGCGGCCTCGCGCGCGAGATGCTCGCTGAGATTTTCGAGCAGCAGAACAAGGTCAAATTCTTCCTGCTCTTCCTTGACCAGTTCGGAGTCAAGCCGCGAAGCATTCGAGGTGTCGGACACAAGCCGGTCGAGCCGGCGCACGTCATGCTCGATCACATCCAGCAGCCGCTGGATCTGGTCCTCGCGCTTGGCCATCCGCAGGCTGCCCACGGCAGAGCGCAGCGAGGCCAGCGGGTTCTTGATTTCATGCGAGACATCGGCCGCGAAACGCTCATTCGCTTCCACCCGGTCGTAAAGCGCATTGACGATACCACGCATCGCGCGCGACAGGTCCCCGATTTCGTCCGGGCGCCCCGATAGATCAGGGATCCGTACGCGTGCGCCAGCCCCGCTCTTGCGCGCATCGCGACGCTTGCCGAGTTCGGCGGCCATCGCCAGATCGGCCAGCGGGTTCGCGATGGTCGAGGCCAGCACGAGGCTGAGCCCGATGGAGACCAGCACAGCGATCAGGAAGAATTGCAGCACCTGCTCGCGCTCCGCCCGCATCAGGGCAGCCGTATCATCCGAATCGCGTTTCAGAAAGACGGCACCCGTGACGTCGCCATCGCGAAGTATCGGAGCACTTGCTGCGAGCCACATACCCTCTGTCGTATCGATATTTGTATGACTGGCTGGTGCGCCCGTGCGGTTGGTTTCAAACATTCGCTGCGCGACCTGTGAGAACGACTCGGCCGCGGCTTCGGACTGGTTGCCTGTGGCAAGAGACAACCCCGACCAGATCGCACCGAGGAAATCGCTGATCGGGGTGGTTCGGCCAGAAAACTTCTTATCCTCCGATGCCCCTGTCCCGCGTCCGCGCGCCGTGATGACCCCGTCCAGCCCGACCAGGATCAATTCGTAACGCTGGTCAAATCCGAGCCTGGCGCCAAGCGCGTTCTGCACCGCCTCCGCATCGGTCTGCGCGCCGATGATATCTGCAACGATCTGCACATTTGCCTCAAGGAGTTGTGCCTGCTGATCGAGCAGCGAGTCGCGGAACGGATTGGTAAACAGGATCCCTATGATCAGGACGACCAGAGCAACAAGATTGAAGAGCGCAATCTTGCGTGCCAGCGGTGAACTGGAAATGCTGATCAGCCCCCTGCGGGCACGCGATGCACGCACTTCGGTTTCGACCGAATCGCCTGGTCCGACCCAATCATCACCGAGGACGATATTAGTTCGCGCTGCAGTTGCCTCCGTCTGCACTTTTGCCACCCGCTATTGAGGAGTTACCCCCGCCCGCCTTTTCTCAGGCTTCGTTATATTTGTACCCAATGCCGTAAAGCGTCTCGATGGACGAGAATTCCGGATCGGCCATCCGCATCTTCTTCCGCAACCGCTTGATATGGCTATCGATCGTGCGGTCATCGACATAGACTTGATCTTCGTAGGCCACATCCATGAGCTGGTCGCGCGATTTCACCACACCGGGACGGTGCGCTAGCGCCTGAAGCAAGAGGAACTCCGTGACAGTCAGCGTGACATCCTCACCTTTCCACTTCACCTGATGACGCAGCGGGTCCATTTCCAGATTGCCGCGAACGAGAACCTTGGCTTCCTCGACCGCGTCCGGCCCGGCCTCATTGGCTTGTTTACGGCGCAACAGCGCACGAATCCGTTCGACAAGCAGGCGCTGCGAAAACGGCTTGGTCACATAATCATCCGCCCCCATGCGCAGGCCGAGCACCTCATCGATCTCGTCATCCTTGGAGGTGAGAAAGATGATCGGCATCTGGGTTTTCTGGCGCAGCCGCTGGAGCAATTCCATCCCATCCATGCGCGGCATCTTCATGTCCAGCACGGCCATATCGGGCATCTTGCGACTGAAGGCATCGTAAGCAGCCTGCCCGTCATTGTAGGTTTCGACCTCGAATCCCTCTGCCTCCAGACAGATAGAGACGGAAGTCAGAATATTCCGATCGTCATCGACCAACGCGATTTTTGACATGTGCCTGCCTCTGCTCTTACTGGCGTTATTGCCACTTTTTTGCCACAATGTTCCCTAATCGGTTAAGTTTTGCAACAAAAATGCGCATCAGCGCTGCCGCACACGCATGATATGCGACCGACCGAGTGCCGATTTGCAACACAGGTTTTCGCACAAGAGTCTTTAAATCACGCTAACAGAACGCTGATTGCGCTAACTCGCGCAATCGAGCCTGTTATTTCCCATGATCGTGGTGTTATAGCCATCAGACAGACCCATCTGTTTCAGAAACACTGGACCATAACCCCGACCCCGATCCTTGTGCTGCTGTCCGGATCGCGCGCCAAATGGAGCAGTCATAATGACAACACCTCGCGTCAACCCGAATAAAAACCTTGAAGATCAGGGGATAACCGGCGTGTCGAAAGCGTATTACAACCTGCTCGAGCCTGCACTGATGGAAGCGGCGATCACGCGGGGCGAGGGGCATCTGGGGCTGGGGGGGGCGTTTCTCGTCGCGACCGGAGAGCATACCGGGCGCTCGCCCAAGGACAAGTTCGTTGTCCGCAGCGCGCAGGTTGAGGACACGATCTGGTGGGACAACAATGCGCCGATGTCCCCGGAACAGTTCGATCAGTTGGAAGCCGACATGCTGGCACATCTGAACGGGCGCGAAGTGTTCGTACAGGATCTTTTTGCCGGTGCGGCCCCGGAACATCGTCTCGATGTGCGCGTGGTCACCGAACTCGCTTGGCATGGGTTATTCATCCGTCATCTGCTCCGTCGCCCGGATATGGATGAGCTGGCCCGTTTCGTGCCGGAATACACCATCATCAACTGCCCCAGCTTCAAGGCGGATCCGGCGCGTCATGGCTCCCGCTCTGAAACCGTGATCGCGCTTAATTTCGAGAAGAAGCGGATCCTGATCTGCAACACGGCCTATGCGGGCGAGAACAAGAAGGCTGTTTTCACGCTGCTCAACTATCTGCTGCCGGGTAAGGGGATCATGCCGATGCATTGCTCGGCCAATCATGCGCCGGGCAATCCTGACGACTCTGCCGTGTTCTTCGGTCTGTCGGGGACTGGCAAGACCACGCTCTCGGCCGATCCGTCGCGGGTGCTGATCGGGGATGATGAACATGGCTGGTCGGATACAGGCATCTTCAATTTCGAAGGCGGCTGCTATGCCAAGACGATAAATCTCGATCCCGACGCAGAACCAGAGATTTATGCCACGACCCATCGCTTTGCCAGCGTGGTCGAGAACATGGTCCACGATCCTGCGACGCTGGAGCTGGATTTCGAGGATGACAGCCTGACCGCCAATACCCGCGTGGCCTATCCGCTGGATGCGATCTCGAATGCCTCGAAAACCTCGCTGGGGGGCGTGCCAAAAAATATCATCATGCTGACCTGCGATGCCTTTGGTGTGCTCCCGCCCATCGCGCGGCTGACCTCCGCGCAGGCAATGTATCACTTCCTCTCGGGGTTCACCTCCAAGGTAGCAGGCACCGAACAGGGTGTGACCGAGCCGCAGCCGACCTTCTCGACCTGCTTCGGCGCGCCTTTCATGCCGCGCCGCCCAGAGGTCTATGGCAAGCTTCTGCAAGAGAAGATCGCGCGGTTCGGGTCGGATTGCTGGCTGGTCAATACTGGCTGGACCGGGGGTGCGTACGGGACGGGCTCGCGCATGCCGATCAAGGCCACGCGCGCGCTGTTGACGGCGGCACTCGATGGCTCGCTGAAAGGAGCAGAATTCCGGCGCGATCCGAATTTCGGTTTCGATGTGCCGGTCGCTGTGCCCGGCGTGCCGGATGTGCTGCTAGACCCGCGTCAGACATGGGCGGATCCGGTGGCCTATGATGCGCAGGCGGCAAAGCTGGTGGCGATGTTTGCCGAGAATTTCGCGCAATATGTGCCCTATATCGACGATGAGGTGAAGCAGGCGGCGATTGGCTGAGCGCCGCGCATCACGTCTGACCGAATTGCGAAAGCCCCGCCGGTTCCCGGCGGGGCTTTCAAGTTCTTTGTTCAGGCGGGGGCTGCGCCCCCGCGATTGAGTATTTCTGGCAAGATGAAGATCAGGAGCCTGTCACGCGCCGATACCAGTCGGCGATTTCCTGACGGGCTTCATCATCCATCAGCACTGTGCTGCCCGGTGGCATGGCGTGGCTGATGCCAGATTGCAGATAGATCGTTTGCGCCGCGCGCGCGACCTGCGCCTCGGTTTCCAGCACAACCCCCTTGGGCGCCCAGTGCAGCCCCGGCCAGAGCGGGTCTTGCGCGTGACACATTGAGCAATGGCCGACGACATTCCAGTAGACATCCTCGAAATGCGGATCCTCGGCGAAGCGGGCCACGGAGGGCGGCAGGCTGGCGAGGTCGGTTGTGTCCTCGCGCGGCTGGCCCAGCGTGGAGAGCAGGATGATGGTCACAAAGAGCGCGGTCGTGGCCCCCCATGTCCACCACAGATACCCCCCACCCATATGCATGGTGTTGAAGAAATGCCGGATGGTCACCCCCATCAGGAACACCAACCCGGCGATGAGCCAGTTGAACTCGGAGGCGAAGGCAAGCGGGTAGTGGTTCGACAACATCAGGAAGATCACAGGCAGCGTGAGGTAGTTGTTATGGGTCGAGCGCTGCTTGGCGATTTTGCCGTATTTCGGGTCGGGCGTGCGACCGGCCTTGAGATCGGCCACAACGATCTTCTGATTGGGGATGATGATGAAGAACACATTCGCCGACATGATCGTGGCGGTGAACGCGCCCAGATGCAGCAGCGCCGCACGGCCTGTGAAGACCTGCGTGTAGCCCCATGACATGATGACCAGGAGCACGAAGAGGAGCACCATCAGCCGCGTATTGTCCTCTCCGAAGCGCGATTTGCACAGGAAATCGTAGATCACCCAGCCCACGGCCAGCGAGGCCACGGAGATCGCGATGGCCTGCCAGATTTCCAGATCGGCCAGGTCACGGTCGATCAGGTAGAATTCCGCGCCGACATAATAGACGAGCACCAGCAGCACGAAGCCGGATATCCATGTCCAGTAGCTCTGCCATTTATGCCAGATAAGATGCTCGGGCAGCCGCTCGGGCGCGACGAGATATTTCTGGATATGGTAGAAACCGCCGCCATGGACCTGCCATTCCTCGCCATGCGCGCCTTTGGGCATGTCGGGCGATTTGCGCAGGCCCAGATCGAGCGCGATGAAATAGAAGCTCGACCCGATCCAGGCAATCGCCGTGATGACATGCAGCCAGCGGACAGCAAATTCCGCCCAGGCGCCCCAGACAGCCAGTTCCAGCATATGCGCATCCTTTCCATTCGGGTGTCGGCTGACCCTATACCGCTACACCGCTTTCTGTTAATTCCAGAAAACACCCAGCACTTTCAAAATCACCCTGAAAATCGCCATGGCTTATCTCAACAATGTCCAGATGTTCGTGCGTGTCTATGAATTGGGCAGCATGTCGGCGGCCGCACGCGATCAGCGCACCTCGCCCGCGGTGACCTCGGCGCGGGTGGCGGAGTTGGAAAAGCATCTGGGCGTGCGGCTGTTCAACCGCACCACGCGCTCGCTCAAACCGACCTCGAACGGGCAGCTATTCTATGAGGGCGCGCTAAAAATCCTCGATGCGATTGCCGAGGCCGAAGGCGCGCTGACCCATGCGACCGCGCAGCCGCGCGGGACGCTGTTCGTTGCAGCTCCTCTGGGCATCGGGCGACGGCTGATCGCGCCGCATGTGCCCATCTTCAAGGATGAAAACCCCGAGATCGAGCTACGCCTGCGGCTGTCGGATCGAAATATAGATGTTACGGGCGAAGGGCTGGATCTGGCGTTTCATCTTGGCCCGCTGGAGGACTCTGCGCTCAAGATGCGCGTGATCGCCGAATGCCCGCGCCTGCTCTGCGCTGCCCCTTCCTATATCGCTCGGCGCGGAAAGCCCGGCGATGGCGCGGCGCTCTTGCACGACGGCCATGATTGTCTCAACCTGCGCTATCCCGGGGCGCGCGAGTTTCAGTGGCGGCTGCAGACGCCGGACGGGCCGCAGAGGTTCAAGATCGCGGGGCCTTTTGAGTCGGATGATGGTGATGTTCTGACAGGCTGGGCGCTCGACGGGCGCGGGATCGTGATGAAACCGGTCTTCGAGGTGGCGGAGCATCTTCTCAGCGGCGCGCTGGTGCCTGTGGCCGAGGCCACGCCACCGTTGCCAGTGACGCTCGCGGCCCTCACCCCGCACAGGCGGCTGCGCGACCCGAAGGTCACGATCTTCACCGATTTCATCGCCACAAGGATCCGCGCGGCACTCGCGCAGGCGGAGGCAAGCCTCGCTCAGCTCCCGCGATAGGTGGAGAAACCGAAAGGCGAGAGCAAGAGCGGCACATGATAATGGCTCTCCGCGTCATTGATCCCGAAGCGGATCGGCACCTCATCGAGAAAGAGCGGCTCCGCGCCTGCCTGCCCTGTCGCGCGCAGATACTCACCCGCTGCAAAGACCAGCTCATACTGCCCGGGCGCAAACTCCGCCTGCGGCAGGATCGGGCTGTCGGTGCGTCCATCGTCATTCGTCACCGTGCGCGCCAGTTCCTCGCGCGCGCGCCCCTCCAGCCGGTAAAGCGTGACATGAAGGCCCGCAGCAGGCAGGCCGCGCGCGGTATCGAGAACATGGGTCGTCAGAAATCCTGCCATTTCGGCCTCCAAACGCATGGGTTTGCCCGATATTGCCGCGCAAATTACAGCTTTTCCAGCCTGACGCGCGATGCACCGTGTTCAGGTCTTTCAAAAAATCAAAGAAAGCGGAAATGATTATTCTGCTTTATCACATAATCGAGATGATCTCCGGAGGTGCCACTTGCAACGCTACCCACGCAACATGACCGGCTATGGCGCGACCCCACCCGATGCCGCCTGGCCGGGCGGTGCGAAAATCGCAATCTCGCTGGTGCTGAATTACGAGGAGGGCGGCGAGAATTGCCTTCTGCATGGCGATGCGGCCTCGGAAGCGTTCCTCTCCGACATTCCCGGCGCCGCGCCCTGGCCCGGGCAGCGCCACTGGAACATGGAATCGATCTATGACTATGGCGCACGCGCCGGGTTCTGGCGGCTGCACCGGCTGTTCACCGCGCGCGGTCTTCCCGTCACGATCTATGGCGTGGCCACGGCGCTCGCCCGCAATCCTGAACAGGTCGCCGCGATGAAGCAGGCCGACTGGGAGATCGCGAGTCACGGGCTGAAATGGGTCGAGCATCGCGACATGCCCGAGGCCGAGGAACGCGCGGCAATTGCCGAGGCGATCCGTTTGCATACCGAGGTTGTCGGCACGCCGCCGCAGGGCTGGTATACCGGCCGCTGCTCGACAAACACGGTACGCCTTGCCGCCGAGACAGGCCAGTTCGACTGGATTTCCGACACCTATGATGATGATCTTCCGCATTGGATGGAATTCGGCGACCGCGACCAACTCATCCTGCCCTATACGCTCGAGGCCAATGACATGCGCTTCGCGACAGCCCCAGGCTGGGTGACAGGGGGCGATTTCGAGAGCTATCTCAAGGACGCCTTCGATGTGCTCTATGCCGAGGGAGAGGCAGGGGCGCCGAAAATGCTTTCCATCGGGCTGCATTGCCGTCTGATCGGGCGGCCGGGCAAGCTCGCGGGTCTGATGCGCTTTCTCGATCACGCGCAAGCGCATGAGGGTGTGTGGTTCGCCCGCCGCATCGACATCGCCCGCCACTGGGCCGCGACCCAACCGCATAAGCGCCGCGAGCGTCCCTCGACCATGGATCGCGCGCGTTTCGTCGCGCGCTTCGGTGGCATTTACGAGCATTCGCCATGGGTCGCCGAGCGCGCCCATGCGCTTGAGCTTGGCCCCGCCCATGACAGTGCGACCGGGCTTGCCAATGCCCTTGCCCGTGCCTTTCGCAGCGCCAGCCATGACGAACGCATGGGCGTTTTGCGCGCGCATCCTGATCTCGCCGGAAAACTCGCCGCTGCCAAACGCCTTACGGCGGAATCAACACAAGAACAGGCCAGCGCCGGGCTCGATGCGCTCACCGATGACGAACGTACCCGCTTCCAGCAACTCAATTCCGCCTATGTGGAAAAGCACGGCTTTCCCTTCATCATTGCCGTGCGCGACAATACCAAGGCGTCGATCCTCGCCGCTTTCCAGACCCGCATCGACAATGACAGCGCCACCGAATTCGCGACCGCCTGCGCGCAGGTAGAGCGGATCGCCGAATTGCGGCTGAAGGACATGCTCCCCTAGCGGCTTCATCTTGCCAGAAATACTCAACACACCCCCTCGCCACAGCCGAAGGCACCGCAAATGCTCGCGATCACCACCAGCCCCCTGACCGCACGATCCTTCGCCCCCTTCGGCGATGTGCTGGAGGTCGCAGGCGCGCCGGACAAGCTGATCAATCAGGGCCTGTGCGGGCGCTTCCATGACCGCGCGCGGCTCGATTTCGACCCCGGGGGGCGTGCTGGCATCTCACTCTTCGACGCCCAGCCCCGCGCCCTGCCCTACCGGCTGGATTTGGTCGAGCGGCATCCGGAGGGCAGCCAGGCTTTCATTCCGATGCATGAACAGCCATTTCTGGTCATCGTTGCGCAAGATCTGAGCGGAATCCCCGATACCCCGCAAGCTTTCGTTACGAATGGCGCGCAAGGCATCAATTTTCATCGCAATATCTGGCATGGGGTTCTCACGCCTCTCAGCCATCCGGGCCGTTTTGCTGTGATCGACCGCATCGGGGCAACACCGAACCTCGAGGAATACTGGTTTTCAACCCCGTGGGAGGTGCGCGGCCCGGTGTGAGGAGGACACCCCGCGCAACTCTGGCACCATGAGCGCATCCCGCCTCTGGGCGCTTGCTCCCGCTTGTCTGAAGGAGGACTGAACTTGGCCGATACAACCCTTGGAACCCCCGCGCAACTTCGCGACCCAGATTACACGCCACCCATCTACAAGGCGATCCCGCTTGGCGTGCAGCACGTGCTGGCCATGTTCGTATCGAATGTAACGCCCGCGATTATCGTGGCGGGGGCAGCGGGGTTCGGGTTTGGCTCGGGCTCACCCGATTTCCCGAACCTGATCTACATGCTGCAGATGTCGATGTTCTTTGCAGGCGCAGCGACGCTCCTGCAGACCATCACCTTCGGCCCTGTGGGCGCGCGGCTGCCCATCGTTCAAGGCACATCCTTCGCCTTCATCCCGATCATGATCCCGCTGGTCGCCGGTAAGGGTGTCGATGCCATGGCCGCCGTGATGGGCGGCATTCTCGTGGGCGGGCTCTTTCACGCCTCGCTTGGGCTCATCATCGGGCGCATCCGTTTTGCGCTGCCACCGCTGGTGACAGGGCTTGTGGTGACCATGATCGGCCTCGCGCTGGTGCAGGTCGGGGTGCAATATGCCGCGGGCGGCGTGCCCGCCATGGGAACCGATCAATTCGGCAATCTGCAAAGCTGGTCGGTGGCGCTGGTGGTGATCCTTGTAACGCTGGGTCTGAAATTCTATGCGCGCGGGATGCTCTCGGTCTCGGCGGTGCTGATCGGGCTGGTCGTAGGCTATGTCGTGGCCTTCGCGATGGGCATGGTCGATCTCGGGGCCGTTGGCACAGCCGCGCCATTCGCCTTGCCCAACCCGCTGCATTTCGGGCTCGAATTCACGGCAGCCGCAATCATCGCCTTCTGCGCCATGACCTTCGTCTCAGCGGTCGAGACAGTGGGAGATGTCTCGGGCATCACCAAGGGCGGTGCCGGCCGCGAGGCCAGCGAGCGCGAGATCGAGGGCGCGACCTATGCCGATGGGCTGGGTACGGCAGTCTCGGGCCTTTTCGGTGCGCTACCCAACACGAGCTTCAGCCAGAATGTCGGGCTGATCGCCATGACCGGCGTGATGAGCCGCCATGTGGTGACCATCGGCGCGATCTTTCTGATCCTCGCGGGGCTTTTCCCCAAGGTCGGCGCAGTAATCTCGACAGTGCCCATCGAAGTGCTGGGCGGCGGTGTAATCGTGATGTTCGGCATGGTCGTCGCTGCAGGTATCTCGATGCTCTCGGATGTGCATTGGAACCGGCGCAACATGGTGATCTTCGCGATTGCGCTCTCACTGGGGCTTGGTCTGCAACTTGAACCCACGGCCCTGCAGCACCTGCCCGACACGCCGCGCGTGCTCCTGACCTCGGGCATCCTGCCAGCAGCTGCCATCGCCATCGTGCTCAATCTCATCCTGCCCAGGGAGCTCGCTGGAGAGGCGACTGAGGAAGTCTCGGGTGGGATGCACGGGCATGGCGGCGGGTTGCGCCAGAAGAATTGAAGCAGAACGGCATCGCGTCCCCAGCCGGGCGCGGTGCCGCACTCAGGCGACGGCTTCCATTTCGGCGATGATGCCGTTCACGACTTCCGCCAGAAGCCCCTCATCCTCACATTCGGCCATCACCCGCACCAAAGGCTCGGTGCCCGATTTGCGGATAAGAAGCCGCCCGCGCCCATTGAGCCGCGCCTTGCCATCCTCGATCGCTGCCTGCACTTCAGCCTTGGACAGAAGATCGACCCCCGGCGCGTAGCGGAGGTTTTTCAGAAGCTGCGGCACAGGCTCGAAATTGCGCGCCAGCATCGAGGCGGGCCTACCAGTCTCCACCATCGCCGCGAGAAACTGCAGCGCCGCGATGAGCCCGTCGCCCGTCGTGGCATAATCGGTCATCACGATATGGCCCGATTGCTCGCCGCCGAGGTTCCAGCCGCCCTGCCGCATCCGCTCGACCACATAACGGTCGCCGACCGAGGTGCGCTCCATGCGCAGCCCATGCCCGTGCAGGAAATGCTCAAGCCCCAGATTGGACATGACAGTTGCCACCAGCACCCCGTCGCGCAGCCGCTCCGCCTCGGCCCAGCGGCGTGCGAACAGCGCCATGATCTGATCGCCATCAGCGATCTGGCCGCGTTCGTCGATCAGGATCACGCGGTCGGCATCGCCATCAAGCGTGATGCCCAGATCGGCCCCGGTCTCGAGCACCTTGGCGGCACATGCGCGCGGATATGTCGATCCGCAATCGAGATTGATGTTGAGCCCGTTGGGGTTCGTGCCGATGGAGATCACATCCGCACCCAGCTCCCACAGGAGCTGCGGCGCCACGCGATGCGCCGCGCCGTTCGCACAATCGAGGACAATGCGCAGCCCGTTGAGCTGCGTGCCGCGCGCAAGCGTCGTCTTGGCGTATTCCACATAGCGCCCGCTGGCATCCTCGATCCGCTTTGCCCGCCCGATATTGGCCGGTTGCGCGAGCGCGATGTCGCCCTCGAGGATTTTCTCGATAGCGGCCTCGTCATCATCCGAGAGCTTGAAGCCATCGGGCCCGAAAAACTTGATCCCGTTATCCTGATGCGCATTGTGGCTGGCCGAGATCATGATGCCCATGTCAGCCCGCATCGAGCGGGTGAGAAAGCCCACCGCTGGCGTGGGCACAGGCCCGAGCAGCAGCACATTCATGCCGGTACTGGTGAGCCCTGCCGTCAGCGCGGTTTCGATCATGTAACCCGACAGTCGCGTATCCTTGCCGATCACCACGCGGTGGCCATTGCTGCCATCGCGCCGGAAATGACGCCCGGCAGCCGCGCCGAGCTTCAGCGCCATCTCGGCGGTCATCGGATAGCAGTTCGCGGTCCCGCGCACACCGTCTGTGCCGAATAGCTTGCGAGTCATCCCGGCCCCCCATTGTCCGCTTCATTGAGCGCCTGCCAAACTGCGAGCGCCTGTCTGGTTTCTTCCACATCATGGACGCGCAGGATCTGCGCGCCCTGCGCCGCGCCATGCAGCGCCACGGCAAGCGAGCCTGCCATTCGCGCACCCGCCTCTTCAACCCCGCTCAGCGTACCAATGAAGCGCTTACGCGATGCTCCGAGCAGAATAGCACAGCCTGTCTCATGCGCGAGCCCCAGATGGGTAAGGAGTGCGAGATTATGCGCCAAGGTCTTGCCAAAGCCTATTCCGGGATCAACGATCAGCCTCGCACGATCGATCCCGGCAGCCTCCGCGCGGCCAATCGCCACCTCCAGCCAGTCGCGCACATCGAGTCTAACGTCATCATATTGCGGATTTTTCTGCATGGTCTGGGGGGTGCCTTGCGCATGCATCAGGCAGAGTGGAACACCCGCCTCGGCCACCACCTGCGCCAGCTCACGATCCCATGTCAGAGCTGACACATCATTCACGAAGTCTGCCCCGGCCTCCAAGGCGGCGGCCGCGACCGCCGCCTTGCGCGTGTCGATCGAGATGGGCGTGGTGATGCCTTCGTCGCGCAAGGCGCGGATCAGCGGCGCGGTGCGCGCGATTTCCTCGGCGATGGGCACTTCCTGAGCACCGGGGCGCGTGGATTCGCCCCCGATATCGATGATCGCCGCGCCTGCCTCGACCATCGCGCGCGCCTGCGCGAAGGCGTGCTCTGACGACGCGAATTTGCCGCCATCCGAAAAACTGTCGGGGGTGACATTCAGGATGCCCATGATCAAAGGCCGCTCAAGCCCAAGCCCGCAAAGCGGCTGCAAGGGCGCGGTCAGGTCGGCGTCCTGCGCAGGATCGAAGGGTCTGACGCGGGGCGGCGCGTCACGGGAGAGTTCCTGAATGGCAGCGATACGCAAGGCGCGCTGCCCGCGCAGGGCGGGCATGTCAGGCGCGGCCTGTGCAGCGGGGAGCAGGAGAGGCAGGCGGTAGATCATCCGCGCTCTTTGCCGAAACACGCTCGCGCTTGCAAGCCTCAGCGCGGCAGGCTGGCCTGCGGCACATGGCTGCCCGGCGGGGCGGCGATCCCTTCAGGCAGCAGCATCCGGGCGGCTGCGACATGCTCGGCCAGCCAGAGCGCCAAAGCGACACCGTCGCGTGCGGGGGCATCCGGGCTGTCAGTCGAATCGAGCACGAGCTTCGAGGGCGCCCAGACGATCATCTGCCCTTGTTTCATGGCCCAGTCGATCTCGGTCCGGCTGGCCACCACGACGCAGCGCGGATCGCGCGCCGCAAGCCGCCAGGCATTCTGCTCAATGGCCAGCAGGTCAATCCGGCGCTGCACAGCGCGATGCCCGGTCTCAGCCACCGGGTCGGGCGGCATGCCCACGCACAGGATGACGGGGAGCCCCTCGAGCAGCAATGCGTCCAGACGCGCAGCAAGATCCGGCGCGTCGATCAGAGCATTGTCGAGATAGACGATCAGCGGATGCACGGCCGTCTCTTCGCCTGACTCATTCATGGCGCGCAAAGGCTGGGCGGCGCGGGTGCGCACGATCTCGACACCCAATGCGCCCGGGCCGCGATCCAGCTTCTCGACCCGCACGAAGGCACGCATCGCTTGCGGCTCATGCAGGATACGCTCGGCAATGCGTTCGGCCAGCGTTTCCAGCAGGTTCAGGCGCTCGGCCGCGAGTTCCAGCGCGATGGCTTCGGTAATCCGGTCGTAGGAAAGGATGCGATCCACATCATCCTCAAGCGGGGCCGGATGCGGGCGGACTTCGACCACGACATTGAAGCGGACGCGCTGACGATGCCCGCGCTCGGCCTGAAACGCCCCGATCTCCACTTCGACGACGTGATCGCGCACGCTGATGCGGTCACGCGGGTCGGCCGGGGCCGAGGCTTCGGCGCGGGCTTGCGGGTGTGAAAAGGCAAGGCGGATGTCAGAACTCATGGGCC
This sequence comes from Paracoccaceae bacterium, assembly GCA_003567315.1. GTDB lineage: Bacteria > Pseudomonadota > Alphaproteobacteria > Rhodobacterales > Rhodobacteraceae > Roseinatronobacter. The sequence continues at coordinate 8,636 of PWZT01000091.1, read as the reverse complement.
ATCTTTCGAGAGAAGATGGCCCTTGTCTAACGCCGACATTCGACAACACAATGACAATTCGCGCCCTATCGCGCGCAGGATGCGACGCCAGCGCCTTGGCTCAGCCCCGATAAAAGAGATGCGCGCCGATATGCGTGGTCTGGGTGAAGCGGCTGGCCCAGGGGGGATTCACTGCCGTCGTGTGGAAATAAAGCGCGCCCCGCGTCAGGGCACGATTGCCGCCATCCGACATGACTTGCGCGATGCGCCGCGCGATCCGTGCCGAGCTTCGGTTGGCCAGGGCCTCGGAGTTGCCATCACAGGCAAAGCTGAACTGGCACCCGCCGATCCGTCCTTGCTGCACACCCTGATAGACAACACCGCATATCGAGTTGGGGAATTGGCGCGAGTCCACACGATTCAGGATAACCTCGGCCACTGCGAATTGCCCGCGAATGCTTTCGCCGCGCGCTTCATGATAAATGGCGGTGGCCAGACAGGCTTCCTGCTCTGAAAGGTCACGCGCTGCGACGTTGCGCAGCCAGCGGCGGTTATACTGAACAACGCGCCGCTCCAGCCCGGCCGGGCGGATTTGCGGGCGGTTCGATACCAGCGGCGCAAGCGTTTCCACAGGGGGGACCGGCATCACGCCTGCCCCATGTGTGGAGAGGTGCGGAGAGACTCCTTCGGTGGCGGGACGCGCCAGCGGACGAAGCGAGGCAAGGATTTCCGGCGCAGTTTCTGCCTCGGGCTTATCCTCGGTGGCTTGCCGCGCAGTGGAATCTTGCCTGCCTTCGGTCTTCGGAAGAGCGAACCGTTCCAGCGGCAGGTCAATGCCCTGATCCCCCGGCAGGCTGGCGGGTCGGATCGCCTCCGGCGCGGGGGCATTCTTCAGAACCGCGTTGCGATTGAGCGGGTTCGAATACTGAATCGATGCGTGCACCAGCTTCCCGCGCAGCTCTTCATTCAGGGTGCTGACTTCGACCCGGGAGCTCGCCACTGGCAACGCGACCATGACGGCAAATGCGCAGATCGCCGAAAAGGTGAGTCCCTTGCGAAGCCCGGAATAATGGGTTTTTTGAGTTGCGTGGTGCGAGGCTGTCGCGACCAACAAAGGTGAGCGGTCATCAGACGATTCCGCCGATGTTCTCCAAGAACCAGTCATTTTCATCACGAGCGCAGCGAATTCGCGCCCCTGCCCCTGTCAAATCATCATCACTAAGCTTTGATCTGGTAGCAGAAAATGCGCGAAAGGTCCAGAAACCGGGCAAATCGCCTGATTACGCGGCGATCGAAGACAACGCCAGATCGCCTAACATGTTCACCAAAGCAGATAATTTATAGAGGTCAGCTTTCTTCCTCGATGACAAGCTGCGCAGCGGCGAGCCTTGCGACAGGAACACGGAACGGCGAGCACGAAACATAATCGAAGCCGAGATCCCGACAGAAACGAATCGAATCCGGATTGCCGCCATGCTCGCCACAGATCGAGAGCGTGACTTCAGGCCGGGTCTCGCGCCCGCGCGCCGCACCTAGCCGGAGCAACTCACCCACCCCGTCGAGATCGAGCGTATGGAACGGGTCCTCATGAAAAACCTGTTGCTGCACGTAATCCGACATGAAGCGCCCGGCATCGTCGCGCGAAAGACCATATGTCATCTGCGTCAGATCATTGGTGCCGAAGGACAGAAACGACGCGTGCAGCGCAATATCGCCCGAGCGCAGCGCCGCGCGGGGCGTCTCGACCATCACCCCGATGCGATAATCGAAATCGAGCCCCAGCCGCGAGCGCACTGTCGCCGCGATCGCATCGATGCGCGATTTGACCAACTCGACCTCACGCATGGCAGAGACCAGCGGGATCATGATCTCGGGGACCACGGGCGTTTCGCGGCGCGTGAGTTCCACAGTCGCCTCGAAAATCGCGCGCACCTGCATCTCGTATATCTCGGGGATCGTCACCCCAAGGCGCACACCGCGCATGCCCAGCATGGGGTTGAATTCGGATAACGCATCCGCGCGGCGCATGATCTCGGAGAGCGGCTTGTCCAGCGCATCGGCCAGGAACCGCAGCCCCTCTTTCGAGTGCGGCAGGAATTCATGCAGGGGCGGGTCGAACAGGCGGATGCAGACGGGCTGGCCCTGCATGATCTCGAACAGCTCGATGAAATCCGCGCGCTGCATCGGCAGGAGGCGGCCCAGCGCGTCCGAGCGGTCCTCGGGCGCATCAGCGAAAATCATCTCGCGCATCAGTGTCAGGCGATCATCCTCAAAGAACATATGTTCGGTGCGGCACAGCCCGATCCCCTGCGCCTTGAACTCGCGCGCGATGCGGGCATCAGCGGGCGTGTCGGCATTGGCGCGAATATCGATATCGCGCCGCGCATCGGCCCAGTCGAGCAGTGTGACGAAACGATCATCGAGCGCAGGCTCCAACAGATCCACAGCACCGACCAGCACCTGCCCATGCGTGCCGTCCACGGTCAGCATATCGCCTTCGGAAAAAACCTGGTCGCCCGCGCGCACGGTCTTGCGGCGCTCATCGATCTGCAATTGGGACGCACCCACAACGCAAGGCACACCAAGCCCGCGCCCGATCACGGCGGCATGGCTCGTCATGCCCCCGCGTTCGGTGACAACGGCCTGGGCCGCATGCATGCCACGAATATCCTCGGGCGTCGTCTCGCGCCGGATCAGGATGCAGGGCTCGTCGCGCGCAGCCAGCGCCTGCGCTGCCGTAGAGGAAAACACGATCCGCCCTATCGCAGCGCCGGGGCTTGCGGCCAGACCACGCACGAAAAGCTCCGCGCGCTTGCGCGGATTGACCTGCCGGTGCAGCAATTCGCTCAGCGCTTTGGGCGCGATCCGCATCAGCGCCTCGTCGCGCTCAAGAATACCGTCATTGGCCAGATCGACCGCCACCCGGACCGAGGCGCGCGAGGAGCGCTGGACTGTCACGGCATCCAGCACCCAGAGCTTGCCGTCTTCCAGCGTGAACTCGATCTCCATTTCCTCACGCAACCGCTCGCGCGCATGCGCGCCATGGCACAACAATTCGGCAAAAGCTTCGGGGCAGCGCTCTTCCAGCGATGGGCCTCGCTTGTCGCGCGTGAGAAAGAGCACGTCCGCATCATCGCCCATCGCCTCCAGCCCATGCAGACCATAGGATTTGAACCGCCCCGTGACCTGCGGCGCGCCCGTGTCGGCATTGATGAAGCGGATCAGCCCGGCCCCACTCTCGCCTGCCCCGACCCCGCCGGCCATGGCCTGCACCACAAGGCCCAACCCGGCTTCTACCGGCGCGCCCTTGGCCTGTCTGAGCAAACGTGCCGAGGTGCCCTCCCAAGCGCGCGCCATGGAGCGCAGCACATCCGCAAGCTGCTGGACGGGCGATTGCGGGAAAGGCTCTTCCATCTCCATCTCGTAGTCGCGCAACGCGGCTTGCAGGGCGGGCAGGCTTGGCTCGGGTGTGTCAAACATGTCGGGGTCGAGATGGGCGACATGCGCGGCATAGGCCTGCACGAAGCGCAGATACATGCGGGTTGCGACCGGCTCGCCATAAATCGCCGAAATTTCGGCATGTTTCTCGTCATTGATCCCGATATTGAGGATCGCCGCTGGCCCGCCCCATTCGGGGTATTCGGCAGATGGACGCACCGAGAGCAACTGACCTTGCGGGAAATGGCTGAGCAGATGGCGCAGATTCATCTGCGCACCCGTCGCAATCTCGCGCACCGCTGCGAAGGACAGCGAGATCGTCTGCGGGACAGGCATGTCCAGGCGCACCAATCGTTGCAGGCATTTGGCGCGCCATCCATGGGTCTGGCGCTTGATTGGCGCAGACCCGGTGATCTGCGCGTAATCGGTGAGGGTCAGGTATTTGGGCATCTGGGACTTTCTCAAGCTGCGGCGCAGCATAGGCGGCTGCGCCGGAAACTCAAGATGTTGTTAGCCCGCCCGCTCGCGCCCGATTCAATTCCAGCAAGACACCAGCACGGTCAGATCCCCCGCCATTCGCGTCAGCATTTCGGGGGACACCGCAACATCATCGCGCAACGTGCCGCTGGAGATGTTCTCGGCCTCGAGAAAGCTCCGAATCGCAGCAGAATTGACCGCGAAATTCACGTCAGAGGGCAGCACGCGCCCCTGCTCCTGCGGCTGCCCCGACAACAGCCCGATAACCGCGCCATTCGGCCCGAACACTGGCCCGCCGAGATCACCCTGCCGGATTTCGGCGCTCAGGCGCATCCGGTCATCTTCGCCATTCAACCCCTGCAGATCATCCACTGTCCCGAAGGTCAGCACAGGCCGCGACATCACATCCTCGAACGAAAAGCCCGAGATGCGCACCTCGGCCCCAAGGGTCGCATCGCGCTCATGGAACTGTGCAAAGGCGAGCGGCACCAGCGGAGTCTCGGGTTCGAGCACGGCGAGCCCCAGTGCTTCATCCATTGCCACGACGCGGGCATTATACGCCTCGTCAATCGTCACCCGCCCGCATTGCGCCACAGCATCGGCGGTTGTCAGGACCGTGCCAGTGGCATCAATGTAAAACCCCGAGCGCGAGAAATCCGGCTGGCGCACCGCCAACCCGGCCATGAGCGCCGAGCGCCGCACTGTGCTGGCCTGCCCCGCGCTTTCGGGCAGCGTGCCGCTGAAGGTGCTGAAGCTCGCTTCCATCATCGGCAGCACACGTTCCATCTGCGCATCGCGCTCGGGCGTCCAGATCAGAGTGTAGCCCTTGATCTCGCCATTGCGGAATTGCGCGAATGTGTGCGAGCGCAGATCGTCATCCTGCCCTGTCAGCAGGAAAGAGTTCTGCCGACGTTCGCGCTCGCCCTCCAGCGGCACGATCTCCAGCGTCTGCATGATCTCGTAGAGCCCGAACAGGGTCGCCTGCGTGCCCGGCTGGCTGATCAGCAACACCTGCACACCGCTGTCGTCGCGCTCCTCGAAATGCACGAAAGGCGTCTCGTGGCGGTCGAAATCAACCATCGCCATCGGCAACTCGATCTCAATCCCCGCCAGATCATCGCGCATCCGCTGCATGCCGAGCGCAGCAAGTTCGGCCTCGTAGCTCTCGAGCAATTCGGCGCGCTGGCGGGTCGTGAGCACGCCGGTCACCTCATAGCCCTGATCCTCCTGCCATTCACGCATCGAACGGCGGGTTCCTGGGCCGAAGGCCGCGTCAATCGCCATCGTATAGTAACCGAACCACTGCAAAGCTGTCTGCAATTCCGCCCGCTCGTCGCGGCTGAGCGCGCGCTCGGAGGCCTGCGCCTCGCGCAGGGTTTCCTCGGGTTCAGGCTCCGGCTCCGGCTCAGGCTCCGGCTCTGCCAGTGCGATGTCACCGATCACGTCTTCGGCGCTCTCGTCTTCAAGAGCTGCCAGAGGGTCGGCTGGCATCGCGACGGACCCGTCTTCCGGGAAGATCTGGTCGAGATAATCCGCGCCATTGCTGACAAAGGCATCCGCCGGGATGGCCCGCTCGCCGCGCAATTGGCGGCGCACTGCGAACGCATCGCCTTCACTCTCGAACGGGCCAATACTCAGTGCAAACCACTCACTTGGCAGTCGAAAGCCGCTGAGATTGCCCAATTCGGCATTCAGTTGCCGCGCGCGCGACAGCGCCTCGTCAAGGTCGCGATGGGCCTCGATCTGAACCCAGCGTTGCTCCTGCGCCTGCGCAGCCTCCAGCGTCAGGATGGCAGCAACGGACACTGTGGCGGCCCAGACAGCGCTGCGGCATGTGATCAATCCCATTCCCTGATATTCCTTATTCGAACAACACGAGCTGCGGCGCGATCTCACAGCCGGGGTTTGTGCGTTGACCCTCAGCATGAGCTTGCCTATTGAGGCGGAGCTTACGAGAAACCGCGCGCAAGACAAGGGGCCGCCATGCACGAGCGCACTGATTCCACATCACAAAAGCCCCAGTGCTTTCAGGAAATCATCCTGCGGCTGCAAAACTACTGGGCCGAAAAGGGCTGCGCCATTCTGCAACCCTATGACATGGAAGTGGGCGCAGGCACCTTTCACCCGGCCACGACCCTGCGCGCGCTCGGCACGAAAGCATGGGCTGCGGCCTATGTGCAGCCCTCGCGCCGCCCCACGGACGGGCGGTATGGCGAAAACCCCAACCGGTTGCAGCACTACTACCAATATCAGGTCATCATCAAACCCTCGCCCCCTGATCTGCAGGACCTCTATCTCGGCAGCTTGCGCGCCATCGGGATCGACGATGCACTCCATGACATCCGCTTTGTCGAGGATGACTGGGAGAGCCCCACGCTCGGCGCCTGGGGTCTGGGCTGGGAGGTCTGGTGCGACGGAATGGAAGTGTCGCAATTCACCTATTTCCAGCAGGTCGGTGGCCATGACTGCCGCCCTGTCTCGGGTGAGTTGACCTATGGGCTGGAACGGCTGGCGATGTATGTGCTGGGCGTCGATCATGTCATGGACATGCCCTTCAACGCCCCCGATGCGCGCATTCCGCTGAGCTATGGCGATGTGTTCCGCCAGACCGAGCAGGAATATTCGCGCCATAATTTCGACGGTGCCGATACTGAAAAACTCTTTCAGCATTTCAGGGATGCCGAGGCCGAATGCCAGCGCCTGCTGGGGTTTGACGCAGAGGACCCGAAATTCGGCGGACGCGCCAATATCATGGCGCATCCCGCCTATGATCAATGCATCAAGGCCTCGCATCTTTTCAACCTGCTTGATGCGCGCGGCGTCATCTCGGTGACCGAACGTCAGGCCTATATCGGCCGCGTGCGTGCGCTGGCCAAGCTCTGCGCCGATGCCTTTGTCCAAACCGAAGCCGGCGGGGCTGCGGCCTGATGGGACGCGCGCTCGTCATCCTTTTGCTTGGCGCGACGGTGCTCGCAGGCGGCGGGGCCTATTACCTGCAGGTCTATGGCTTCTATGACCGCCTGCCCGAGCAGAGCCATATCGCGCTGACCCCCATCGGCGCGCTGGCCGCGCAGGATGTCGCAGTCACGAATTTTCGCGGCATTGACTCCGACAGCTCCCCGATACGCTACCGCGCCTGTTTCGAGATCGACGCGAACCCCGACCAGTTCACGCCCTACCCCGACCCCACCCCCCTGATCGCGCCGCATTGGTTCGACTGTTTCGATGCTGGGGCGCTCACGGCCGCGCTCGAGGACGGCCGCGCGCGGGCGGTCACGGGGATTTCGCATATCGAATACGGTATTGATCGCGTCGTCATCCTGATGGACGGGCGCGGCTATGCCTGGCAACAGATCAACCCATGTGGCACGGCGCATTTCGATGGCGATCCAGTCCCGCCCGACTGCCCCCCACCCCCCGAAAGCTGAGACTCTCATGGCTGACCTTCTGATCGAGCTTTTCTCCGAGGAAATCCCGGCGCGCATGCAGGCCGGGGCCTGCGACGCGCTCAAACGGATGATGACCGATGGTCTGGTAGAGGCAGGGCTGACCTATGCCGAGGCGCAGGCTTTCGCCACGCCGCGCAGGCTCGCGCTCGCCGTTCAGGGCCTCTCCGAGCACTCGCCGACGCTGCGCGAGGAACGCCGTGGTCCGAAGGTGGGCGCGCCCGACAAGGCGATCGAGGGGTTTCTGCGATCGACCGGGCTCACGATGGCGGATCTCGAGATCCGCGACGACAAAAAGGGGCAGGTCTATATCGCGACTGTCGTGACCGAGGGCCGCGCCGCGCCTGCCATCGTGGCCGAGGTGCTGGAAAAAACCATCCGCAATTTCCCGTGGCCGAAGTCGATGCGCTGGGGGGATGGCGGCTTGCGCTGGGTGCGCCCGCTGCATGCGATCCTGTGCATCCTGACGCGCGAGGCCGGGACCGAAATCGTGTCCTTGAGCGTCGATGGCATCACCGCAGGCGACACCACGCGCGGGCATCGTTTCATGGCGCCCGACGCCTTTACAGTGACGGGGTTCGAGGACTACGCGGTCAGGCTCAAGCGCGCCTATGTCATCCTCGACCCGGCCGAGCGTGCCGAACATATCTGGAACGAAGCCAGCCATATGGCCTTCGCGCAAGGGTTGGAACTGGTCGAGGACAAGGGGCTGCTGGCAGAGGTCGCGGGGCTGGTGGAATGGCCGGTCGTGCTGATGGGGCGGATCGGCGAAGAGTTCCTTGGCCTGCCGCCCGAAGTGCTCCAGACCAGTATGCGCGAGCATCAGGAGTTCTTTTCCGCGCGCGATCCGAAATCGGGGCAGATTGTCGGCTTTGTGACAGTCGCCAATCGCGAGACTGCTGATCATGGTGCCACGATCCTTGCAGGCAATCAGAAGGTTCTGGCCGCAAGGCTCTCGGATGCACAGTTTTTCTGGGAAAATGACCTACGCGTGGTCAAATCCGTGGGGCTGGAGGGCATGGGCGCTGGCCTCGAGAATGTCACATTTCACAACAAGCTCGGCAGCCAGGCCGACCGCGTGGAACGCATCGCCGCGCTGGCCCGCGAGATCGCGCCGCTGGTGGGTGCTAAGCCCGATCTGGCCGCCGAGGCCGCGCGGGTGGCCAAGGCCGATCTGCGCTCCGATATGGTGGGCGAGTTCCCCGAATTGCAGGGGCTGATGGGCAGCTATTACGCGCGCGAAGCGGGGCTGCCCGAAGAGGTGGCGCGGGCCTGCGTGGAGCATTACCAGCCTCT
>PWZT01000018.1 GCA_003567315.1 Paracoccaceae bacterium | reverse complement strand
CGTTCGCCTTCGGTATCGGCGATATAGACCTGGGTCTCAGGGGTGATCGTCTCATCGCGCGACCGTAGCGCCGTGACAAACCGTTTCGCGGCGATCTCGCGCAGGGCGGGGCCGCGTCGCGGATCGGCAGGTTGCAGGATCAGCGCCAGTCGATGGCTTTCCCGCAAGGCTTCACTCTGCGCAGCCAGCACGGCTTCTTCCTCGCGCTCCGGCACAGCGGCCGCGAACCAGAGCGTGCGATGGCGAAAGCTCTCTGCCAGTTCCTCACGCTCGGTCTCGTTGCAGCCAAGGGCAACCGGAATCGCCGTGAGCCGGCCGCAAGGCACGAGCGATGTCGCCGACACACCCAGCGCCGACCAGGCCGCAGCGCTGCTTTCAGAGGCCACGAAGACGCTTTCGACCTGCGCCATGGCTGAGCGTGCCGACAGTTTCGGCAAGGGCGAGGCGAAGCGCGGGGCGCCGACTTCGGTGACGAACACAGCGATCCCGGCCCGGCCCAGCGCCCTGATGGTCTTTGTCGGCAGGGTCTCGGTCGCGAAAAGGGCTGCGACAGGCGGGCAATGGCTGTGCAGAAACCGCGCTGTCTGATGAGCGTCAGCGGGCAGAGCGAGGGCAATGCGACCAGGGCGTTCGGTCAGATCCGCAGGCAGTTCGGGCGCTGTCAGCAGCAGGCTGACATGCGGCGCGCGATGCAGCAAGGTCTCGGAAAACGCCGCAAGCACCTGCGCTGCGCGAAGATGGTCGGCGTGCATCCAGATCAATGGCGCCCGCAGCTGTGCCAGAACCGAGGGCGACAGGGCCTCCGCGCGCCGGGCCTGGGAAAAAAGTCCCCGCATCAGCGGGCGCAACCTTGCAGGCGTGGTCCATGCCCCGCTTGTGCGGAGCGCGTTGGCGTCGGACTGTCAGCGATCGGATCAAGCATTTCGAAACCTTCGGGCCTGGGCCTGTAAACCAGTCATCACAGCACGCAATCTATCCTGCCCGAGGCGGTTTTGAAAAGCCGGTGACGCTTACGCGGTGCGCCGCGCGAGCAAGGCTGCATGCAGCGCCGGTCCTGCGGCAATGATGCCATCCGCGCGCGGCTCGGCCAGATTGAAGCGCAGTTGCGCGCCGTGCCCGTCGCTGACCACACCACCGGCTTCGCTGACCATGAGCGCGCCTGCGGCGATATCCCAATGCCATGTCGGGCGCAGGGGGAGCATGGCATCGAACTGCGCTTCGGCCACCAGCGCCAGCCGCCATGCCAGCGACGGGCGGAAATGCCGCGTGCAATCGGGCACACCGCCGGGCCAGAGCTTTGCCGCGAGTTGCGGGCGCGCGACCAATATATCGGCGCGCCCGGTTCCGCCATGCTGGCTGACCTGCACCCTTTGCCCATTCAGAAAAGCCCCCTGCCCGCGCTGCGCCGTATATGTGTATTGCAGCAGCGGCAGATGGATGACGGCGGCAACGGGCGCGCCATCCTCGACAATGCAGAGCACATGCGAAAAGCCTGTCTGGCCATCGATGAAGGCGCGCGTCCCGTCGATCGGGTCGATGATGAACACGCGCTTGCGCGCAAGACGCGCGTGATCATCCGCGGACTCCTCCGACAGCCAGCCATAATCCGGCCGCGCTGCCATCAGCCGCGCGCGCAGCATGGCATCCACTTCGAGGTCGGCTTGCGTGACAGGCCCCTGCCCGTCGCTCTTCTCCCAGACCCGGGGGCGGTTTCGGAAATGTGTTGCCGCAATCTCCCCCGCCGCATGGGCGGCCGCGACCAGGAGCGCGAGGTCGCTGTCAGTCCCCGGCAAGCGTCATCCCTTCGACCAGCAGCGACGGGATCACGCTCGAGAGGTGATCGCGCCCGTCATTGGCCGGGATGATCCGGCCCAGCATCTCGCGCAGATTGCCCGCGATGGTGCATTCATTGACCGGATAGGCGATCTCGCCATTCTCGACCCAGAACCCGCTGGCCCCGCGCGAATAATCCCCGGTTGTCGGGTTGATCGTCGCGCCGATCAACGAGGTGACAAGCAACCCTGTTCCCATTTCGGCCATCAGCTCCGCGCGCGTCTTCGTCCCTTGCGTGAGCAGCAGGTTCGAGGTCGAGGGCGAGGGCGGCGCGGACGGGCCGCGCGTGGCGTTCGCCGTGCTCTCCAGCCCCAGCTTGCGCGCCGTGGCCAGATCGAGCACCCAGCTTTGCAGGATGCCGTCCGCGACCAGATCCTTGATGCGGCTTTGCAGCCCTTCGGCGTCAAACGGCCGCGAGCCCGCACGGCGCGGGCGCAGCGGGTTTTCGGTCAGCGTGATCCCCTTGGGCAGGACCGGTTCACCCAAGCCATCCTTCAGCCAGCTCGAGCCGCGCGCGATTGCCGTGCCGTTGATGGCGCTCGTCAGATGCCCGATGAGGCTCGAGGCGATGCGTTCGTCATAGAGCACAGGGTAAGTACCTGTCCTGGGCTTGCGCGGGTTTGCGCGCTCCGCCGCGCGGCTGCCCGCAAGCGCGCCGATCTCGTCGGGCGCGGGCAAATCCTCCTGATAGATGCGCCCTTCCGAGGCCCAGTCGCGCTCCATCCCCGTGCCCTCGCCCGAGATCGCAACACAGGAGATATGGCGCGAACTGCGCGCATAGCCGCCCTGAAACCCGTTCGTCGCCGCCAGCCAGATCGCCTGCTTGCCATAGGCCGCCGATGCCGCCTGCACCTGCGTCACACCCTTGACGGCCAGCGCCGCCGCCTCGGCCCGGGCAGCATCGTCTTGCAGGCTGGCGGGGTCAGGCTCGGCCGTGGGGTCGAACAGATCGAGCCCTTCGGCGGAACGCAGCATCGCAAGCTGTGAGGTCTCGGCAAGCCCCGCATGGGGATCGTCAGGCGCTTCGCGCGCCATGGCGACCGCGCGGTTGGCCATGGCCTCCAATGTCTCGGGGCGCGTATCGGAGGAAGAGATACAGGCTTGACGAGTGCCGATGAACACCCGCAACCCGATATCGAGCCCTTCCGCGCGCTCGGCATGCTCCAGCCCGCCCTTGCGCATATCGATCGACACGGACCGACCCTCGATGGCAATCGCATCTGCGGCGTCGGCCCCTGCGGCCTTGGCCGCCTTCAGCAGCGCATTGGCGACCGGGGCAAGGGCATCGGTGAGCGGCGTGTCATACATGCGTGGGCTCTCGGATCATCATTCATGGATAGGCAGCATCTAATGCGCAATTCCGCGAAATGAAATGCCCGGGGCAGAAAAACCCGCTACCGTGCCGCCGCAAATATGGCGTCGATCATGGCCTGGTTGCCGCGCGAAACCTCCAGCGGGCAGGCAAAGGGCACGCCACCCGCCGCGCTCGCGGCGAAAGCCTCGACCATCAGCGCGTACTGGTTGACGTTATTGTAGCGTTCCACCACCGCACGGCCCTCCGCGTGCAACTCGACCCGGCAATCGCCATAGACCACCCCGTTGAATGGCGCGGAAAGCTCGATCCAGCCATCCTGCCCGTGAAACACCATCTGCTGACGCCGTGTCTGCATCATGCCGCAATAGAAGGACATGGTGAAGTCCGGGAAATCGGCCCAGACCCGCGCGAAGATATCGACACCATGCGACCAGCGAATATCGGCGCGCAGACGCTCGGGTTCTGCGCGCGTGGCAAGGCGCGTGGTGATGCAGGGATAGACGCCCACATCGCGCAGACCACCGCCACCCATGGCAGGGTCATGGCGGATATTGCCCAGATCGCGATTGGTATAGGTGAAACAGCCCTCGACATGCTCCAGCCGCCCGATGGCCCCCTCCTGCAGCAACGCGCGCACCCGCGCCCATTGCGGGTGATGCGCGACCATGAACGCCTCGGCGATCAGCTTGCCGGTCGCCGCGCGCGCGGCGATCAGCTTGTCGATCTCGGCCGCCTCCAGCGCGATGGGCTTCTCGCAGAGCACATGCTTGCCGGCCTCGGCCGCCTTGATGGACCAGTCGACATGCAGATGGTTGGGCAGCGGGATATAGACCGCGTCAATCTCCGGGTCATCGAGCAGCGCCTCATAGCTCGCATGCACCCGCAACCCCGCCACCAGATCCTGAAACGGTGCCGCGCGGGCCGGGTCGCGGGTGGCGAGCGCCACAAGCTCGGCGCCACGGGCAAGCTGCATCGCCGGCACCAGATCCGTCCGCGCGATCTTGGCCGCTCCAAGGATACCCCAGCGCATCTTTCCCTCCCCTGAAATCACGCGCGCCACCATACCGCGATCGCCCCGCGCCGCAAGCCATGCCCGCCCATTGACCTGCGCGCAGGCGCGGCGTAGGGCAATGGCGTTGAAAGAGGACCGATGCGATGAACCTGTTTTCCGATATCCGCGCGCTTGTCATCACCTGCCTCGACGCGATGACACGCGCGGGCGCGCTGCCCGAAGGGCTCGATTTCGCCAATGTCGCGGTCGAGCCGCCCCGCGACGCAGCGCATGGCGACATGGCCACCAATGCCGCCATGGTTCTGGCGAAGCCCGCGGCGATGAAGCCGCGCGAGATCGCCGAGCGTCTGGCCGCACAGCTTCTGGACGACCCGCGGATCATGTCGGCCGAGGTCGCCGGGCCGGGGTTCCTGAACCTGCGCCTGTCGCCTGCGGTCTGGCAGGGGATCATCGCCAGCGCCCTGAAAGAGGGCGCGGAGTTCGGTCGCTCCGGGCTTGGACAGGGCCGCAAGGTGAATGTGGAGTTTGTCTCGGCCAATCCCACAGGCCCCATGCATGTGGGCCATACGCGCGGGGCCGTGGTGGGCGATGCGCTGTGCAATCTGCTGGCCTTTGCGGGCTATGAGGTGACGCGCGAATACTACATCAATGATGGCGGCGCGCAGGTCGATGTGCTGGCGCGCTCGGCCTATGAGCGGTATCGCGAGGCGCATGGTCTGAGCCCGGAGATCGCCGAGGGGCTGTATCCGGGCGAGTATCTGATCGAGGTCGGCGAGGCGCTGAAAGCGGAATTCGGCGACAGGTTTCTCGACCAGCCCGAATCCGTCTGGCTCGAGACCATCCGCGATTTCGCGACCGAGCGCATGATGGCGATGATCCGGGCCGATCTGGCAGCCCTGGGCGTCACGATGGATGTCTATTCCAGTGAGAAGGCGCTTTACGGCACAGGCGAGATCGAGGCCGCCATCGAGCGGCTGCGCGCGCAGGGGCTGATCTATACTGGCACGCTCAAGCCGCCCAAGGGCAAGACGCCCGAGGATTGGGAGCCGCGCGAACAGCTTCTCTTCCGCTCGACCGCGCATGGCGATGACGTGGACCGCCCGATCAGGAAATCGGATGGCGGATGGACCTATTTCGCCCCCGACATCGCCTATCACCACAACAAGATCACGCGCGGCTTCGATATGCTCATCGACATTTTCGGCGCCGATCACGGGGGCTATGTCAAGCGGATGAAGGCAGCGGTCTCCGCGCTTTCCGGCGGGCAGGTGCCGCTCGATATCAAGCTCATCCAGCTCGTGAAGCTCTACAAGAACGGCGAGCCCTTCAAGATGTCGAAACGCGCAGGCACCTTCGTCACGCTGCGCGATGTCGTCGAGGATGTGGGCGCGGATGTGACCCGTTTCGTGATGCTGACGCGCAAGAACGACGCCACGCTCGATTTCGATTTCGACAAGGTGCTGGAGCAATCGCGCGACAACCCGGTGTTTTATGTGCAATACGCCCATGCCCGGATCTGCTCGGTTCTGCGCAAGGCGCAGGAGGCCGGGATCGCGAGCGATGATGCGGCGCTGTCAAGGGCGGCTCTTGCGCAGCTCGACCATGAGGCGGAACTCGCGCTGATGCGCAAACTCGGCGAATGGCCGCGTGTCGTGGAACTGGCCGCGCGCACACAGGAGCCGCATCGCATCGCAGGCTATCTCTCCGAGCTTGCCGCCGATTTCCATGGATTGTGGAACCGCGGCAATGACACCCCTGCCCTGCGCTTCGTCCAAGAGGGCGATCCGGCAACAACTGTTGCAAAACTTGCCCTTGCCCGCGCCACAAGCGTTGCGATTTCTGCCGGCCTTGCTATTGTGGGGGTCAAGCCGGTGGAAGAAATGCGCTGAAGCGTGGCCAAACCGGCACAATAAACCGCGAAAAGCGGTGCTGAATGGCAGTGTCGAGCAGGCAGCTTGCCAAGACATCAATGAATTCGGCCCTTGCGTGTCAACGCGGCAGGGGCCGCAATGAGGTTGGCATGAACGAGCGTAGTTTTCACGCGGGCTGGAACAATATGGCGACGCCGGTCGAGCAATCTCACCCGCGCGGCATGGACGGTTGGAATGCCGGGCATGGGACCGACCCTTATCACGATGGCGCGCATCACGTGCATGAACCGGGTGGGTATTTCACTGGCCCCGCGCACCCGCCCGTCTACCCTGCCCCCTACCCTGCATACGCAGCGCCGGGTCACGCGCCGTATGGCGCGGCCCCGCATGGCTACCCGCCACATATGCCGCCGCAGCCGCATGCGGCAAGCTCCGGCAAGCCGCCGCTGAGCTCCAACACCGTGTTTCACGCCCTGGGCGCTGTCTTGTCAGTGGCTCTGCTGATCGGTAGCGCGGCATGGGTGTGGCAATTGATGCAACGCGATGTGGCCGGGGTTCCGGTCGTCCGCGCGCTCGAAGGCCCACTCCGCGAAGCGCCGCTCGACGCGGGCGGACGTCAGGCCGCACATCAGGGGCTGTCGATCAACGGCATCACAGGCGTTGGCGCGACGGACGAGGCGCAAAGCGAGGAGATTGTGCTGGCGCCCGCGCCCGACGAATTGCCCCTCGAAGACGTCATCCTGCCGCCGCAGGAACCCCGCGAGCCTGCGCCCGAAAGCACGCGCGAGACCACAGACCCCGTGCTCGCGGCCCTGCAACAGGACGTGGCGCAACCCGACCGCGCCTCGGAAAGCCTCGGCATTGTTTCCCCCACCCCCCGCGCCGTGAGCACCTCCCCGCGCCCACCCAAACGCGATGACGCCGCCGCGCAGACCCGGCTCGCCGCCCGCGCCGCGCCCTCCTCCGGCAGCAGCGACGCGGCGGACGATCTGGCGTCTTCGGTCGCATCCTCAGTGGCAAGCGGGCTGACGCGAGTGCGCGACATCGACATCGACCCCGCGACACTCGGCCCGGGCACACGGCTGGTACAGCTTGGCGCCTATGACGATCCGGAAGCGGCCCGCGCGGCATGGGATCAACTGGCCCGCCGCTTCGCGCCATTGCTCGATGATCGCGGGCGGGTGATCGAAGCGGCGCATAGCGGTGGCTCGGTCTTCTACCGGCTGCGCGCGCATGGCTTTCAGGATGAACGCGATGCCAGGCGCTTCTGCGCCGGGCTTGTGGACCAGCAGATCGACTGCATTCCGGTCCTCATCAGATGAGCGCAGCATCTGCCCCGCGCGCGGTGATTTTCGGCTGCGCGGGGCACAGGCTCACCCCCGCAGAGCGCAGGCTGTATCACGCCGCCCAGCCCTGGGGCGTGATCCTGTTTTCGCGCAATATCGAAAATCCGGCACAGCTCGCAGCGCTGACAGCTGAGTTGCGCGACGCGACCGGGCGCGACCTGCCGATCCTGATTGATCAGGAAGGCGGGCGCGTGCAGCGCATGGGCCCGCCACATTGGCGCGCCTGGCCCCCTGCCCTCGAACAGTCGCTGCATACCCGCGACCCGGAGCGCGCCATGTATCTGCGTGGTCGATTGATCGCAGCCGAGCTGCTGCGCTGCGGCATCACTGTGAACTGCGCCCCGCTCGCCGATATCGCCACACCCTCGACCCATGCTGTGCTGCAAAATCGATGCTACGGGATGGACGCTGCCTCCGTCTCCACGATCGCCCGTGCGATGAGCAACGGGCTGATGCATGGCGGCGTGCTGCCTGTGCTCAAGCATATCCCCGGGCATGGCCGCGCGACGCGCGACAGCCATAGGGAGCTGCCGCATGTAACGGCGTCGCGGCAAACACTCGAAAGCTCGGATTTCGCGCCCTTTCGGGGGCTTGCCGATCTGCCGCTCGCGATGACAGCGCATGTGGTCTTCTCGCAGATCGACCCGTCTGCGCCTGCGACACAATCACACCGAATGATCCGCGTGATCCGGGATGACATCGGCTTTGAAGGGCTGCTGATGACGGACGACATCTCGATGGAGGCGCTGAGCGGGACAGTGGCGCGACGCGCGGAACTGGCGCTCGGGGCTGGCTGCGATGTGATCCTGCATTGCAATGGCGTTTTCGAGGAAATGGAAACGCTAGCCGAGATTTGCCCGGTGCTTGAAGGCGGCGCGCAGAAGCGTTCCGAACGCGCCTTGGCCGCACGCCGCGACGCTCTGTTCATCGACGAAGCGACCCTGCTGCGAGAATATCAAGCTCTTGTTGATCCTGGAGAAGCGATCACGGACTGACGAGGGCGTGATCACGCGAAACAGCTTCAATGCGTGACTGGAGCAGGAGACGAAAGACGATGAATGATACCATTTGCATCGACATTTCCAAGGACACTCTCGACATCTACCATTTGTCCGACCGCAAGCATGCCCGGTTCGGTAACGAAAGGGCGGGGCGGGACGCCCTGCGGCACTGGATCGGCATGACGCCCGTTCGTATCGTCTACGAGGCGACGGGGCGCTATCACCGCGATCTGGACGGCGAGGAGAGTGGCCTGGGGCTATTCTGAAATCGTTTTTCACGATGTGAAAAAATCGGCCATGCAGGTCGCGCAATTTGTGAAACGCTTTTTCACATGGCGAAAAAATCAGCCATGCTCTCAGCCATGCTCCTTGAGCAGCCTGCGTTTCTGCCGGTCCCAGTCGCGCTTGGCCTCGGTCGCGCGCTTGTCGGCGAGCTTCTTGCCCTTGGCCACTGCAATCTTCAGCTTCACCAGCCCGCGATGGTTGAAATACATCACCAGCGGCACGAGCGTCATCCCATCCTTGGCCGTGGCCGCCCAGAGCCGCGCCAATTCCCGCTTGGAAACCAGTAACTTACGGCGGCGACGTTCTTCATGCCCGAAGGTCTTGGCCTGCGTGTAGGGCGCGATGTAGGCGTTGACCAGCCACAACTCGCCATCCTCCACCGCCGCATAGCTCTCGGCGATATTCGCCTTGCCATTGCGCATGGATTTGACTTCCGAGCCCGTCAGCATGATCCCGCATTCGAGATCCTGCTCGATGGCATAATCATGCCGCGCCCGGCGGTTCTCGGCGATGATGCGGTAATTCGGGTCAGAGATCTTGGCCATGACGCGCAAATAAGGGCCTCCGCCCCCCCTGTCTAGGGTTTCACCCGCACCTGCATCACATTCCCCGCCGATTTGCGCAGCTCGAACGCCCCCGTCCGCGCCACCAGCTCGCTCAGCTTCGCGCAGCCATAATTGCGGCTGTCGAAATCGGGATTGGCCGCCACGATGAACTGCCCGAGCGGGCCGAGCGAGAACCATTCCTCATCCTTGTCGATATGGTCCATCGCCGCCTTGATCAGCGGCACCGCCTTGGAGGGCTGCATCCGGCCGCGCTTCTCGCCCGGTTCGGGATGACTCTCGGGCAGGATATTTTCCACGAAAATGAAGCGCTTGCAGGCTTTGCGGAACGCCTCGGGCGTCTTTTGCTGGCCGATCCCGTAGACATCGAGCCCCTGTTCGCGAATGCGGCTCGCCAATCGCGTGAAATCGCTGTCGGAGCTGACCAGCACGAAGCCGTCGAACCGCCCCGAATGCAGCAGATCCATCGCATCGATCACCAGCGCGATATCGGAGGAATTCTTGCCCACGGTGTTGGCCGGCTGGTGATGCGGCACGAGTGCGAGTTTCGGCAGCGCATCCTGCCAGCCCGACATCTGGCTGCGCGAGAAATCCCCGTATATCCGCCGCACGGAAGCCTCGCCAAGGCTCGCGATCTCCTCGAAGATCGCCTCCGCCCAGCGCGGCGAGGAATTATCCGCGTCAATCAGCACTGCAAGAAGCGGTATCCCGGCCCGCGCCATATGTCTCTCCTTTTCATCTTGCTCAAAATACTCCGGGGGGAGGGACCGCAGGGACCGGGGGGCAGAGCCCCCTCACAGCTTCCGGTACATCACCAGCGCGTCGATAAAGCCTTTTTGCGGATGGCGAAAGGCCCCGGGCAAACGCCCCGCCACCGCAAACCCATGCGCCTGCCAGAGCTTCACTGCGCGGGTATTGCTTTCGACCACGCAGTTGAACTGCATCGCGAGATAGCCGCGCGCCCGCGCCTCTTCCAGCGCATGCAGGAGCATGGCGCGCGCCACCCCCTGCCCCTGCGCCTGCGCTGCTGTCACAAAACCGCAATTGCACACATGCGCGCCGCCGCCCTGCTGGTTGGGGCAGATATAGTAGCTGCCCAGCGCCACCCCGTCGCGCGCGGCGATGAACGCGTCATGCGTGCCGCCCGCCCACCAGGCGAGCGCGTCGTCGCGGCTGATGGCAGGGTCGATGGCATAGGTCTCGCCCGCCCGGAACACGGGCTCGAGCAGCGCCCAGAGCGTCGCGCCATCCGTCGGCTCCGCCGCGCGGATCCGCAGGTCAGTCAAGATGTCCATCGCGCGCCCATTTCACCGCATCCTCAAGCCGGTCATCGCCCCAGAACACCTCGTCACCCACAACGAAACTCGGTGCCCCGAAGACCCCGAGCGTCATCGCATGATCGCTTTGCGCCTGCAATGCCGCGACCATCTCCGCACTTGTCGCGCGCGCCATGACCGCACCAGCGTCTTGCCCAATCACCTCCAGCGCGCGCGAGATGGCGGGCTCCTCCCCCGGCACCAGCCCGTCGCCGAACCAGAGCCTATAGGTCTCGGTCACATAGGCTTCGCACCAGCCCTCCTGACTGCCCAGCAGCGCGATCTGATTGGCGAGCGGCAGGTTCGGCAGCGGATAGGGCGCGGGCAGGCGTAGCTCCAGCCCGTATTTCTGCGCGCGCCGCTCGATATCGCGCCACATATAGGCGGCTTTCACCGGCTTGTCGCGAAAGGGGATGTTGTTCTGCGCAAGCATGATCCGGCGCACATCGAAAGGCCGCCAGCGCAGCTTCGGCGCGTCGGCGCCTGCCTTTGCCAGACGCAGAACCGTCAGGGCGCTATAGGTGCTGCCGATGGAGACCCAGAAATCGATGGGCCGGGCCATGGCATCAGAACTCCACCACCGCGCGGATGGATTTGCCCGCATGCATCAGATCGAAGCCTTCATTGATCCGGTCCAGCGAGAGCTTGTGGGTGATCATCGGGTCGATCTCGATCTTGCCGTTCATGTACCAGTCCACGAAACGCGGCACATCCGAGCGGCCTTTCG